>QCHT01000003.1 GCA_003279445.1 Prochlorococcus sp. AG-402-G10 | reverse complement strand
TTATTCAAGGTGTCGGAACTATTCATCTTCATGGTGAGGGTGTCTTAGTTGAGCCACCAACTTCTTTTTCCCCTTTGATGCTTGGCGAAAGTATTTCGGTTGATGGGGTTTGTTTAACAGTATCAGCGATAAGAAATAATGCATTCTTAGCTGATGTAAGCGAAGAGACCTTAGGCAGGACTTCCTTGGGTGCAAAGGCTTACGAAAAGGGATTTGTTAATTTGGAGCCTGCTTTAAGACTTTCTGACCGTCTTGGGGGGCATCTAGTGAGTGGCCATGTTGATGGTTTAGGGAAAGTGCATTCAATTGAAACTTTAAATAAGTCCTGGAATTTAAAAATCTCTTGGGAGGATATTGCATTTGCTAAATACACTTGTGAAAAAGCGAGCATTGCTCTAAATGGCATCAGTCTTACAATTTCAGAAAGTACTCAAGAGGGAGATATCTTTTCGATAGCTGTTATACCCCATACGTGGTTAAATACCTCTTTAAGATATCTAAAAATAGGGGAAAGAATTAATCTAGAAGCTGACCTAATGGCTAAGTATGCGGAGAATCTTTTGAGAAAAATGGTTAATGAGCCTAAGGGGAAAAAAGTAGCAGATTTATCCTTAGAATGGCTTGCAAATAATGGCTTTTCTTAGGTATCGCAAATAGAAGAAAAATCCCTAGCTTTTTTAATTTCTAAGGACTATTTACTGCTTTAGTTCAAGACTCTTTCCACCTAAGGGCAGCAAGCATATTGCTCCAGAATCTTTTCGAACATCGATTCTAAATTCTTGCCCTGGCTCGAGACCAAGTTTCTTTGTGTAGGCATGTCCAATTAGAAGATTGCCATTGCCATGGACCTTTGTTCTGAATTCAGCTTGTCGGCCTCTTGAAGACCTGTTCCCTGGCCTCCCGGGACCGTTGGAACGCAGCTTGATCCCTTTTGCTTGTACTAGTGCTCTGTAAAAGCTTTTACGTAAGACCCTCCCACTGGGCCCTACATATCCACATCCCTTAGCGATCTCATCCTCAGAGCATTTGCTTAATGATCTGGCTTTGTTGAGTAGTTCTTGGCCTACCAGCATTTAATAGATCTATTAATTTCTATTAATTCTGACGAATAACTGCAAATGTGGCAAGAAACACTTCAAATTTTCTTTCTTTGGTATCAAGAATTCAAGATTAAAGTAAATAAAGGATGATGAATAAAATCACCCAAATGCCATCAACAAAGTGCCAATAGATCTCTGCTGCTTCTAAAGGGAAGTTATTTACATTGGTTATCCGACCACCTGGTGAACGAGCTTGCCACCAGACAATTAATATCATTATGGACCCTAAAGTTACATGAAGGCCATGAAAGCCTGTTAAGGCATAAAAAGTGCTTGCGTAAAGATTATCTGTAAGCCCAAAGGGTAACGTAAAATATTCAACCATTTGACTGATAAGAAATGCAATTCCCAGACCAGCCGTGATAAGTAGCCATCTTTGGCATTGTTTCGAGTTGGCTGCTTCTAATGATTTTCCTGCTTTGTGAAAAGTTGCACTGCTAACAAGAAGTAAAATGGTATTTAGAGTAGGGAGAGGTAGCTCCAGTTCGTATATAGCGTCTGGAAGTAAAGGGTTTACGGATTTGTAAGTGAGGTAAGCAGCAAAGAATCCAGCAAAGGTCATTCCATCTGCGACTAGAAAAGTTATTAGCCCAAATAATCTGTGATCAGAGTGTTGATGATCACTCGAAGTTAACTCTTCAGACTTTTCTTTTGTTGAGGGAAGTGTTGTCATGAACTTTTAAGCTTGAGTGATGGGAGGATTATTTTCATTTGAGTGATTAGCTCCATATCCATAAGGCTTAGTTACAAGAGGAGCTTCTCCAGGCCAGTTTTCTACTGGCGGAGGAGAAGTCGTTAACCATTCGGGTGTAAGAGCTTGCCATGGATTGTTTCCAGCTTTCTCACCTTTTATAAAGCTATAGAGAATGTTCCAAAGAAAGGGAAGAGTGCTGATAGCCATTAGGAGAGCTCCGACGCTACTTATTTGATTGACTAAAGTAAACTGAGGGTCATATTCGGCGACGCGTCTTGGCATTCCATTAAGTCCCAACCAATGCTGAGGTGCAAAACAGAGATTAAAACCAATAAAGGTAAGCGCAAAATGAATTATGCCAAGCTTTTCATCAAGCATCTTGCCTGTGAACTTTGGATACCAATGATAGATAGAAGAGAATATTACAAAAACAGATCCTCCGTAGACTATATAATGGAAGTGAGCCACTACAAAGTAGGTGTCATGCACATGAATATCAAAAGGTACTTGAGCTAGAGCTACCCCTGTAATCCCTCCTAACACAAAATTAACGATAAACCCACAAGAGAATAGAATTGCACTATTTAGGGAGATACGCCCTCCCCAAAGAGTTGCAACCCAGTTAAAAAATTTTATACCTGTTGGTACAGCAATGAATGAAGTAGCAATAGTGAAGAAGAGTCGCATCCATGGGGGTGTCCCACTCGTAAACATATGATGCGCCCATACAACAAGACCCAAAACCACAATCCCCATTATTGAATAGACCATTGTTGTATAACCAAAAAGTGGCTTGCGACAATGAACAGGAAGTATTTCGCTTACTAAACCAAAGGCTGGTAAGACCATTATGTAAACAGCCGGGTGAGAATAGAACCAGAAAAGGTGTTGATAAACAATTACATTGCCGCCAAGAGCAGGATTGAAAAATCCCGTATGGGCAACAATGTCAAAACTTAAAAGTATAAGTGTTCCAGCTAAAACTGGAGTTGATAAAACCACTAGAATGCTTGTTCCAAGCATTGCCCAGCAATACATTGGTAATTGCATTAATTTCAGGCCAGGTCTACGAAGTTTGAGAATCGTAGCTATGAAATTAATACCTCCAAATATAGAGCTGCCCCCTAATAGAAGTACACTAACTATCCAAACAATTTGACCTGCTGCAGGTGTTGTAATGCTTAGAGGTGGATAGGCTGTCCATCCTGATTGTGCTGCACCATTAATAAAATAACTAGTAATTAGCATTAACCCTGCCGGGGGAATCATCCAAAATGCAACGGCATTCAAACGTGGGAATGCCATGTCACGAGCTCCTACATAAAAAGGTATTAGATAGTTGCCAAAAGCTCCATTTACTACTGGGACAATCCATAAGAAAATCATTATAGTTCCATGAAGAGTAAGGACTTGGTTGTATACATCTCTTGCTAGAAAGTCAGAAATAGGGCTTAGCAACTCAATTCTTATGGCTCCTGCAAGCACTCCTCCAATAAGGTAAAAGAGAAAACCACAGACCAAATATTGAAGCCCAATGACTTTATGGTCGAGGCTAAAACTTATAAAGCGTAACCAACCAGTAGGTTGAAGACTATTGGAAGTGTTCTCATTGGCTGGGGGTAAAGAAATACTCATAGTTCCATTCCTGGTTGTTTAGAATTTTGTTTGAACCATTCCTGATATTCTTCGGGCTCTTCGACAACAACAGTTGAACGCATTCCACCATGGTATGGACCGCAGAGTTCTGCACATATTATTGGATACCTACCATTTTTAGTAGGAGTGAAGTTAATCACAGTTGGTTGCCCTGGGATGACATCTTGTTTTAATCGAAACTCTGGGACCCAAAAAGCATGAATAACATCTTTTGATTCCATTTTGAGAGTGACAGGGTGACCGCGAGGTACATGGAGCTCACCAGAAACAATCTCTCCTTCTGGATAATTAAAAAGGAACGCAAATTGCAAAGCTGTTACATCAACATTAATTTTTGGTAAGGAGCTTTCCCCAATGAGCTTTTGAGATGTCAATCCAATGCCCCCCCAGACTTTCTCCTCTGAATTAATTGAATGATGATCATGTGAGCTGGTAGACAGCGATTGCATGCCACCCATTCGTTCATATATGTCATAGCTATAAAGTCCAACAAATAGAACAACTATTGCTGGTACAGCTGTCCAAAAAATCTCAAGAGGGAGGTTGTCCTCTATAGCTATACCATCTCCGAATTGACCTGGCTTTTTTCTAAAACGAATCAAACTATAAATGACAAGTCCTGTTATCCCTACAAATAGTATTATTCCAATAACAAAAAGTACCTTGAATAATTCGTCATAGATAGGTGCATTTGAGCTTGCAACAACAGGTAATAGATTTAAGTTGTCTACAGCCCATACTCCCCCAACAATTATTAGGAGGCTTATTGAAATCGTATATATAGCTGTTTTTTGCAGCAATATGAAACTCCCTATTTAATCTTTATCTAACCTATCTAGAATCACTCTTTCTCGCATGAACGAATTATCTGTTCAAGATGAATTCGATAGAATTTCTTCCTTTTTAAGGGGTTTTGATTCTTGAGAAGGTTAGGGAAAGTATGTTCTGTCAGGAATGAGAGATTTTAAGAGTATGTTTTAGTTGAAGTATGAAAACATTAACGTGCCGTTATTTTCTGAACAGCTAGCTTGCTATAAATGAATTGCCTCCCTTCAATTGGTTGTTACTCCTGCTAGTTTTTCGCCAAATTTGATTAGGAGACGTCTTGGGAAGTTGGCTGCTCATATTGTTGTAGCTCTTATAGCCTTGGTTGTTATTGGGGGTGCTACTCGAGTTATGGAGGCTGGTCTGGCTTGCCCTGATTGGCCCCTTTGTTTTGGATCATTTCTTCCGTTAGGGGAAATGAATGCAAAGGTTTTTCTTGAGTGGTTTCACCGATTAGATGCTTTTTTTATTGGGATAGCCATTATTCTTCAATTACTTTTTTCTTTAATTTACAGCTCAGTTTTGCCTCGATGGTTGCCATGGATGAACTTGATCATTCTTTTATTAGTTGTTTCCCAAGGTGCTCTTGGGGCCTTAACTGTGATTAATCTTTTACCCTCAACGGTTGTCATTGGACATTTGTTTTTGGCGTTAACTCTTGTAGCTCTAATGAGTGGTTTATCTCAAAGGTTACTTTTATCAAATGGAACAAATTCTCCTTTCTGGTGGAAGCTTTGTAGCGGAGGGACTCTTTTTTTAATTCTTTCTCAGAGCTTATTGGGAAGTCGCATGGCAACTACTTGGGCCGCACAAAAATGTATTTCTAATGGAACTGATTGCTATTGGCTTGCTTTGCACAAGGTTTCCGCAATCCCTGTTGCCTTGAGCATCGTTACTTTTGTAGTTATCTCCCTTCTCTTGGGTGGTTGGTTTCGATCTCAATGGCCATTTCTTTTGTCCCTTTTGTTTCTTTTGATAATGCAAATTGCCCTTGGAGTACTCTCAGTTCAACTTTCTTTAAGTGAACCTTTTGTAAGAGTATTCCACCAACTCTTTGCCTCCTTGTTAGTTGCTTTCTTGGCAGCTCTTAGTTGTAGAACTCCAACTTTGTCTTCTTCCAGTACTCGTTTTGCCTTTGAAGATTCTTCTTTGGAGGTTTGTCATGGTTAGTTCCACTTCGTCACAGATACTTTCTTCTTCTCCTAGTCGTGACCAAGTTGTTCCTTCTAGGAAAAAAGTAAAGCTTCCTCCTTGGCTAGAAGTTGCGAAACCTCGTCTGATTCCATTGCTTTTAGCAACAACTCTTGGGGGTATGGCCTTAAGTGAAGGGTGGCCATTGCCTTCGCCAAGACTTGCATGCACTCTTGGAGGCGGAGCACTTGCCGCAGCTGCAGCAGGTGCTCTGAATTGTCTTTGGGAGCAGGATCTTGATGGTCGAATGCAGCGAACAAGCTCAAGAGCATTGCCTTCAGGACGATTGTCCCCTTCTAGTGTTTTTGCTGGAGCAATTTCTTGTACCTTGGCTGCTGCTGCTTTGTTAGTTAGTGGTGTCAATTGTTTAGCAGCAGGACTCTCTTTGCTTGGATTGTGCAGTTATGTGCTCCTGTATACAGCATTCTTAAAGCCACGGACTTCTCAGAATATTGTCATTGGAGGGGTAGCTGGAGCAATTCCTCCGTTAGTAGGAGCAGCAGCAGCTACTGGTCATATTGGTCTAAGTGGTTGGTGGCTGTTTGCTTTAGTAATGGTTTGGACTCCTGCACATTTTTGGGCTTTGGCGATTCTTCTTAAAGATGACTATGAATCTGTAGGAATACCTATGTTGCCAGTTGTAAAAGGTTCAGTCTTTACCGCGAAGGCAATTTATCAATATGGTTGGGCAACTATTCTTCTGAGTTGGTTGGGCGTTTTTGCTCTTCCTGAAGGAGGACTCTTGTATGGTGTTCTGTTAGTTCCGTTTAACGTTAGGTTATTTCAAATGGTTCGAAGATTGGCACTTGATCCAGAAGATCTAATTCGGGCGAAAGGATTGTTTCGGTGGTCCATTTTATATATGTTTGGCATTTGCTTTTTGCTTGTCATTAGTCGCTTATCATTAGCTGATCAATTTCATCATCAAGCTATTTACCTTCTTTCAAATCTGATAAATCTTCCTGAAATAATTTGAAATTTTTTTTGATGGAAATTTTGCGCACCTAATTGCAATTTCTTCTCTAGATTTCTATTAGTTACTTAACTGATTCATTCTTTAATGCTTTTGGTTGAACTTCATGACCTAGAGAAGTCTTACGGATCTGTGCTTGCTCTCAGGAAATTGACTCTTGCAATTCCAAAAGGGGCTCTTTTTGGTCTTCTAGGGCCTAATGGTTCGGGTAAGAGTACAACTCTGAGAATTCTTTGCACTCTTTTGGAACCTGATTCTGGGAAAGTTATTGTAGGAGGAGAGAATGCTTTAACAAATCCGAGAAATATCAGAGATAAGATCGGTTATGTAGCTCAAGAAGTAGCAATAGATAAAATTCTCACTGGTAGGGAATTACTTCAGCTTCATGGTGAGCTTTACCATTTGCGTAGAAATTACCGTGATAAGCGAATTCAGGAGATGATTGATCGACTTGATATGACTGAATGGATTGACAGACGATCTGGTTCTTACTCTGGCGGTATGAAGAGACGCCTTGATCTTGCATGTGGTTTATTGCATGAACCTGAATTGTTGGTTTTAGATGAACCAACTGTTGGGTTAGATATAGAAAGCCGTTCTAAAGTTTGGTCTTTATTAAGGGAACTTCATGCTGAAGGTACTACGATTTTATTAAGCAGTCATTATCTTGAGGAGGTTGATGCACTTTCTGATCAAATGGCAATAATTGATTCGGGAAAAGTGATTGCAAACGGATCGCCAAGTGAACTAAAAAAAGAGTTGGGGAGTAATAGAGTGACTCTAAAAGTACGAGAATTTAGCAATCAACTGGAGGCTGAAAATGTTCAAAAATTAATTCAGGGCGTTAAAGGGTTACATGATGTTTTTTTTAATAGGGCTCAAGGGTTTTCTATAAACTTTTTTTCAGATGACTCTGAATCTTTGTCAACATTACGTTTGCAGTTAAATGAAGCTGGTTATGGAATCTTTTCATTATCTGAAAGTCGTCCAAGTTTGGATGACGTTTATTTAAAAGCAACTGGTAAAACACTTATGGATGCAGAACTGGAGGTTTCTACTAAGAGGGACTTTAAAAAAGAGGCAAAACAGTCTATGAGATAAAAGCTTTTAACCTCTTAATGAATAAATACTTGAAAACTTAGCCACTTCTAATTCTATGAACACTACTTTCTCTTCATCAAGCTCTCTAAATAAACAAGAGACGCCGATTAATCAATTCCTTCAGGAAGTTCTTGCATTAACTAAAAGGCTTTTTATACAGTTAATTAGAAGACCTTCTACTTTGATAGCAGGAGTGCTCCAACCTTTGATATGGCTTGTATTGTTCGGAGCTCTGTTTGCAAATGCACCTGAAGACTTTCTCCCTGGAGGTATGGAGTATGGAAGATTTCTTGGAGCCGGCATAATCGTATTTACTGCATTTAGTGGAGCACTTAATGCAGGATTGCCAGTAATGTTTGACCGTGAATTTGGATTTTTAAATAGACTGTTAGTAGCTCCGTTGCAGAGCCGTAGTTCAATTGTGGTGTCTTCTGTTGTCTATATATCTACTATCAGTCTGTTGCAATGCTTTGCAATTATGTCTGCTACTTTCTTCCTTGGTTATGGCTGGCCAGGCGAAGGTGGTGTCTTGTTGGTTTTTCTAACCCTTTTAATATTGGTGTTTGCTGTTACAGCCTTGAGCCTAGGCCTTGCATTTATTTTGCCTGGTCACATTGAATTGATTGCGGTTATATTTGTCGCCAACCTCCCACTGTTGTTTGCAAGCACAGCTTTGGTTCCAATTTCTTTCATGCCGGCGTGGTTGGGCTGGCTAGCAGCATTAAATCCGCTTACCTTTGCTATAGAACCTATTCGTGCTGCTTATAGCAGTTCAATTGGATTAGGGAGTGTTCTTATTCAGGCTCCTTATGGAGATCTAACCGGATATGAATGCTTGTTGATTTTGATCGTTTTAACAATTGGCCTATTCCTTGCTATTCGCCCATTATTAAATCGAAAACTTATCTAAACCCCTTGCCTTCACTAATCCCGATGAAATTGATTTCTTTGCGAAAAACTCAGCTTCAAAACAAGATTTCTGAAGCAATCCAACTTGGTGATCAAGGTCATCTCCTTTGTTTAAGGTCTAAGTTGGTGCATCGTTACGGTATTGAAGCTTTGGACGATTCAGAGATTGAAAGTAAAGATTTCTTAGAGCCCAAGCCTAGGGAAACATCTCACAGTTCGCCATCTTTAGAAATTGACCAAACTGAACTGCAGATAGAATCAAGTTTCATTAATAGCCTAGAGATGCCACAAGAGTCTATTAAGGATGAAGAGAATCTCAAAAATCCAGATCAGAAGAATGTTAGTGAATTATCTGATAATGACAACTCTGTCGCTGCCAAGGTAGTTGAAAATATAGAAAAAATACCACTAAATGCGCCTAACCTTCCGTTGGCCCCAGCACCTCCTACCCCAAGGTTAAGTAGCTTAAGAAGATGGTTGCCTCATTCCGAAGAGCAGATGCCTAAGGCTTCGTGAAAACTTATGTAATTTCTAAAAAGAAATTTCTTTTGCCTAATTTACTTAAAAAATGATTACATCATTCCAGGCATTCCCATCCCGCCCATTCCAGGCATTCCCATACCACCCATACCACCCATACCACCCATACCACCCATACCACCCATGGGGTCTCCTCCACCATCACCAGCTGGAGCAGGTGGCTCAGGTTTGTCGGCTATTATTACTTCAGTTGTTATAAGAAGTGATGCAATTGAAACTGCATCTTGAAGAGCTAGTCGAATTACTTTTACAGCATCAATAATTCCAGCAGACATTAGGTCCTCATATTTCCCGGTCGCTGCATTAAACCCTTTCCCTAGTCTTTCGATCTCTGATACAACAACATCACCATTTTCTCCTGCATTGATAGCAATTTGCTTGGCTGGAGCAGAGAGAGCTTTCTTAATAATTTCTACCCCAGTAGCCTGATCTCCTCCTAGTTCCTTAGAAAGGTTGCCAAGATCTTTCCCTAGCTTGATAAGAGTCGTGCCACCTCCAGAAACAATTCCTTCTTCTACTGCAGCCCTTGTGGCGTTTAATGCATCTTCGATGCGTAATTTTCGATTTTTTAATTCCGTTTCTGTTGGGGCTCCTACTTTGATAACTGCTACTCCACCAGCGAGCTTAGCAATGCGTTCATTTAGCTTTTCTTTGTCATAATCTGAATCTGTTTGATCTAGTTCTCTCTTAATTGATGCCACTCTAGAGGCCACTTCTTTATTAGTATCATCGCTTGCAACTATTGTTGTACTGTCCTTGGTAATAGTTACTTTCCTTGCCTTTCCTAAGTCAGACAATGAAACCTTATCTAATGTCATTGCTTTGTCTTCACTTATAAGAGTCCCATTAGTAAGAACAGCTATATCTGCTAAAGCTGCTTTTCTTCTTTCTCCAAAAGAGGGTGCTCGGACAGCAGCTACTTGAAGAACACCACGATTCTTATTTACCACCAGAGTTGCTAAGGCCTCTCCATCTACTTCTTCCGCCAAAATAATAAGAGGACAAGAGCTCTTTTGGACAGCTTCTAGTACAGGTACTAGGTCGTTAATAGAGCTTATCTTTCTATCTGTAATTAAGAGTAAAGGATTCTCAAATTCACAGATTTGTCTTTCTGCATCTGTAACGAAGTAAGGAGAGGAGTAGCCTCGATCAAATGCCATCCCTTCAGTTATTTCTAGCTCTGTATTTAGTGATTTCGACTCTTCAACCGTAATAACCCCATCTACGCTGACTTTCTCCATGGCCTCAGCGACCATTCTCCCGATCTCTTCGTCGCCACCGGCACTAACTGTTGCAACTTGGAGAATTTTGTCGCCACTTATGCTTTTGCTTTGTTTTTGAAGGTTTTCAACAATATTTGAGACGGCTTTTTCCATTCCGCGACGAATCTCTATAGGACTTGCACCAGCAGCAGTATTCTTTAAACCTTCATGCACCATTACTTGGGCTAGGACTGTAGCTGTTGTTGTACCATCACCAGCCTTATCTTTAGTCTTGGAAGCAACTTGTTCAATAAGCTTTGCCCCTAGATTCTCAAAAGGATTCTCAAGTTCAATATCTTTAGCAATAGTGACTCCGTCATTGACTATATCTGGAGCTCCAAATTTTTTTTCGAGTACTACATTTCTGCCTTTTGGCCCAATAGTTACTTTTACAGCATCTGCTAGAGCGTTTACACCATTTTCTAGAGCACCTCTGGATTCATCTGAAGATCTGATGATTTTTGCCATTTTTTTAGTTGGAGGCTATTCACAATTTCCCTTTACACTCTTACGAAAAGTTAGATGTTAAGAAGTGGGGAAAGCCGAATCCTTTGATTTTTGAGGTTCAAAATAGTGCTTAATGCCACTTGGACGATTATGTTCAAAGTATGAATGATTCAGGAACTTTATTTTTTATATTGATGGCTGGTCTTGCCGGCACGATGACAGTGATTTACTTCCCCTTACGACTTTTTCTAACCGCCACTGCAAGAAGTAGAAGGCTGAAGCTTTTGCAGCGTATTCGTAAGTTGCGTGATGAACTGGGACAACCTATTGATTAATGTTGATTTGATCGCTTTTAGCTCATCACCATTCCCCCATCTACTTGTAAAACTTGTCCAGTTATATAGCTTGCTGCAGGATCAGAAGCAAGAAAACAAACTGTTCCTGCTACATGCTCAGGAGTACCGAATTGGCCTAAAGGGATAGCTGCGAGTATTGGTTCTGAATCTAAGCCTTTTGTCATATCTGTTTCTATAAAGCCAGGAGCAACCGCATTAACTGTGATACCTCTACTTGCAAACTCTTTAGCAGAACTTCTAGTAAGGCCAATAACACCTGCTTTTGCTGACGCATAATTTGCTTGTCCACCATTACCCATTATTCCTACAACGGATGTGATGTTAATAATCCTGCCTTGCTTCCTTTTCAGCATTGCTCGTGAAACTGCCTTAGTGCAAAAGAAAACCCCAGTCAAATTTAGATTGATTACTGATTGCCAGTCTTCGGTTTTCATTCTCATTAGAAGTCCATCTTTTGTTATCCCAGCATTATTTACCAAAATATCTATTTGATTACTCTTCCCAAGGACAGAATTGATTAATTGATTTGCAGAGTCTTCATCAGCCACATTTGCCTTAAGAGAATAGGATTTGCCCCCAGAGCTTTTGATCAAAGATACGACTTCCTCTGCTTGTTGCTCTGAACTTGCATAATTAACCACAACTTCAGCTCCTAAATTACCGAGTCCAATAGCAATTGCTTTTCCTATTCCTCTGCTAGCACCTGTAACTAGTGCTGTTTGGCCGTTGAGAAGTGATGATGAAGTCATGCGATGTTTTGTTTCCTTGATCAATAAGATCAAAGCAGATTGTACTAAGCCTAATAAATTAGAGCAGCATTTATTAACTGGGAAGGCTTACAAGTCTTTCTTAAAAGGAGCAAGCTTTGCATTTATTAATTGCCGCAGCTGGTAGCGGATCACGTATGGGAGCTCACTGCAATAAATTGCTTTTGGATGTTGCTGGTCAATCAGTTTTGTCATGGACCTTGAATTCGGTTAAGGCCTCGAATTCTATTGATTGGATTGGGATTGTTGGTCAACCTTTAGATAAGGCTGCAATCCTTTCGGTAGTTGAGGAATGTGAATTACAGATTCACTGGATAGATGGTGGTAGCACACGACAAGAGTCTGTTCAACGAGGATTGAATGGATTGCCTTCTGATGCGAAATATGTACTTATTCATGATGCTGCAAGGTGTTTAGTAGAGCCTAAATTATTGAACCAGTGCGCTGATTTGGTAAAGGAAGGGACTGCTGTTGTTGCTGCTACGCCAGTTGTTGACACCATTAAGCAGGTATCTAAGGGTGGATTTATCACTGGTACACCTGATCGTTCTGAACTATGGGCCGCACAAACTCCTCAAGGTTTTAACGTTGCTGAGCTGAAAGACGCGCATGATCAAGCCCTCAAACACAATTGGAGCGTTACCGATGATGCAGCTTTATTTGAAAAACTGGGGAGGGCTGTGAAAATTTTGGAGTCACCTTCATCGAATATAAAAGTCACTACACCATTTGATCTTATTATTGCTGAAGCATTGCTCTTTAAAAGGGCTTGATGCTCAGTACTCCCTCATTCCCATTAAGGGTAGCTTCCCAGCCGAGAGGTAATGCTGCATTTCCACAACAATGCCCAACTGGGAGATCTGCAATAACAGGGATGTTTAGATCGTTAGAACGCTCTTTAAGAATCTCCTCGACAGAGAAACTTTGGGATTTATCTTTTTCTTGGTCTTCACAGTTTAAGAAGTTTCCAAAAGCTAAACCAGCTAGATTCTGAAGTACGCCATTGATTCGCCAATGCGTCAACATTCGATCAATTCGGTAAGGCTCTTCCCCAATATCTTCCAAGACTAAAATTGCACCTTTTAGATTAGGCATATGCTCGCTGCCTAGCAAATGGGAGGCAACTGTTAAGTTTGCTGCTACTAAAGGACCTGTGGCTATTCCGTTATTCCATGAACTACCTAAAAGATCAGGAACAGACTTGTTAAATAGAAGTGACCTCAATCTATCTTTACTCCAAGTAGGTTCTTTTGAAATAGAACTAACTAAAGGACCGTGAATGGCGCCATCATATCCTGCTGCAAGTCTGGCAAGTAGAAGTGATGATAAGTCTGAGTAGCCAACAAGCCAACCTTTTTGCCATGGCTGAGGGTTCTCAAGTAATCGTGCTGCACCCCATCCTCCTTTTGCAAATGCAATTAAGTCGGAATGATTTTTTGAGTGGAGTTGTTTGTATCTGAATGGATCTTTTTCTGCAAGGTAACCCCAATGCCTCCCAACAGTTACTTCGTTTTGACATGTTAGTCCCCAATCTTCAAAGACTTTGATCCCTTGGAGTAGACAATCTTCATCATTAAGAGGTGAACTAACGGTGATGGCCAGAACTTTATCTCCTTGTCTTAAAGGCTTTGTTGTGGTTTCTGATTTAATTAGGCCCACTTTTATAAATTACCAAGTATTAATGCTGATAAAATCAAGCCTCCAAGCAAGACCTGATTGCGAAAATGTCTACTCGATGCCGATATCTCTGATTGCAAATCATTCAAGGATAAAACTTCTTTCTGCATGCTTATGCTTGCTAGTAGCCAGAGAGGCCAAAAGATGGGCCCAATTCCTTTGCTGAAGGCACTTATTGCTATGAGTATTGATGTTAAGGCGTAGCAAGTAGACACTACTCTGCAAGCATTGCCACCAAGTGCTAGAGCGCTGCTATTTAAGCCTAGCTTTTTGTCGTCAGCCTTATCGGCCATTGCATAAACAGTATCAAACCCAAAAGTCCATATCATTGATGCTAGCCAGCATGTCAGCAGGGTTGTTCCACCATTTAAGGAAGACTCGCTTGCAGCCCAAGGAATTAGGACTGAGAAGCCCCAGCAGATAGAAAGAAGCGCCTGAGGGTAATGAAACCATCGCTTAGAAGATGGATATAAAAAGATTGGGAATAAAGCTATAACAGCAAGTTTTAAACAGATGCTTTGACTGGAAATAGGGAGTAGAAAAATTATTCGCAAGCTTAGAAAAAGTAAGAAGATAAGGATTATTACAGCTGTTGATACTCTGACACTGCCTTTGGCAAGGGGTCTGTCTTTCGTGCGATGAACTTGAGAGTCTATTCTTCTATCCCAAAGGTCATTTGCGATGCAACCTGACGCACTGACTAGTATCCCCCCGAGCATTATTAAGGAAACTAGGTTCACAGTTGGGGGAGAGGAGGGAGTTAGCCATAGAGACCATCCTGCAGGTATTAGAAGAATTAGCCTCCCAGTAGGTTTGTTCCAGCGGAGCAAGCTCAATAAAGTTCGTAGTTTGTTTGTAAATAGATAATTCTTCACTTGTTAGGTTGTTTTTAGAAATATTAAACAAGAGCTGCTAGATTCTTTGAAATGCTTTGAGACTAGCTGTGTCAAAGAGCCCTGTTGAAATTGCAGGTTTTGAATTTCTTTCAGATAAGAAAGCAGAAACTTTTCAAAGTAAAGATTCTAGATTTAGAAATAATGAGAAGATCCGCCGTGTAGCAGCTATTGATATGGGCACTAATTCTACCCATTTGGTTATTGCATCAGTTGATCCTGTCTTGAACACTTTTAGTATTGACTTGGCTGAGAAGTCCTCCACTAGGCTTGGTAATAGAGACTTCGATACTGGTGACCTTACTGAGTCGTCAAAGACCAGAGTGCTTCAGACTTTGAGGCGCTTTAAAGATCTTGCAATTAGTCAAAATGTTGAAGAGACTCTCTTGGCTGCGACCAGTGCGGTTAGAGAGGCGCCAAATGGCAGGGCTTTTCTAAGTCAAATTAAAGATGAGTTGGATCTAGATGTAGAACTTATTAGTGGATCAGAAGAGGCCAGGCTTATTTATTTGGGCATCCTCTCTGGAATGCCTTTTGGTCAGCAACCTCATATATTGCTTGATATTGGTGGTGGGTCTACAGAGCTAGTTCTTGCTGATGAACAAGATGCAAGAGCCTTAACAAGTACTCGATTGGGCGCAGTGAGTCTGCAAAGAGATTTTATAAAGGATACTCCTATCTCTACTGCAAGGTTGAATTTCCTAAGAACTTTTATTCAAGGGTCTTTGGAACCAGCTGTTAAGAAGGTCCTTTCCCGTATTAAATCTCAGGAAACTGCAAAATTAGTTGCAACTAGTGGAACTGCACTTGCTATTGGGGGCTTGGTAGCTTCTGAAGATCAAGAATCTTTATTGAAAAAGCATGGGTATACATTTTCCGAAGAGAAGTTAACGAGACTAGTAGACAAGCTTCTTATATTAACTCCACAGCAGAGACGTAAGCTTGCTCCGTTAAGTGAGCGTCGTGCAGAGATTATTGTTCCAGGCGCCTTGATAATGCAAACAATAATGAAAATGCTCAAAATCAAAGAAGTTGTTCTTAGCGAACGAGCATTGCGAGAAGGCTTGGTAGTTAATTGGATGTTTCGTGAAGGGTTATTGAAAGATCGGTTCAGTCTTCAAGGAAGTATTCGCCAGAGAACAGTGATTCATCAAGTTGAACGGTTTTCTGTTAATAGAAGCCGATCTGAACGAGTAGCAAACTTCGCTTTGTCTATCTATAACAATACAGCTGGCCTTCTACACCATGATAAAGGTCCTGGGAGGGATCTTCTATGGGCTGCAGCGATGCTGCATTCATGTGGACAACACATTAATTTAGGCTCTTATCACAAGCATTCTTGGTATTTAATACGACATGGAGAGTTATTAGGATATTCCCATTCAGAACATCTCATGATTGCAGCTATTGCCAGATATCACAGGAAGAGTCTTCCTAAAAAGAGACACGAGGCCTGGCAGGCATTGGATAACAAGGAATTTCGACGAATTGTCTCAGAAATGTCCTTAATATTGAGGTTGTCAACTTCACTTGATCGAAGACCTGACTCTTCTATTGCATCGCTGAAATTTTCATTGAAACCCTCTGAGCTCACTATTGACTTGATTCCAGAAAAACATATTGAGAACTTAAGACTTGAACATTGGAGTTTGAGTAATTGTATCCCTATAGTAAAGGAATTGACCGGAGTGGATTTGAAAGTCCTAGTTAATACAACCTTAGCTTAGAATTTTATAATACTTCTATTAGTTTGAGAGAGTCACTCTTATTTTAAGGTGCGGAAATAGTCTCATACTTGTTATCTAATCCTGAGTTAAATAGAAGTATAAATCTAGTTGAATATGCGCCAAGTATGATTGCAGTCAATGATAATAATGAAATCATCAGATAGAAACTTTTACCTGTAACTCTCTTGCTTTCATCCTTAGGAATATTCCCTTTCTCATTACTAGCATGGTGAGCTTCTGTATCCACTATTTCAATATTAAGCCTTTCAAATATTTTTCTTAACATTGCTTTGACATAAACTAGCTCTGGCAAAGAACTTTTATCTCCTTTTTCTATAGCCAATAAGTAATCTTCATTTATTTTCAAGGCATCGGATAAAAAAACGATCGAAATATTTTGCTCTTCTCTAGCCTTTTTTATTGCAAGTCCGATGGCTTTAAAATTCTTGTGGATATCAGATAGCACGTCTAAACGATCTTTTTTCATTAGCATAATCTACCATTTATTTGCTTCTAAATAAATGCTTGTGGGACTCATGATAGAGGTTTGAACGTTGATTATGCGATTTTAATGCAGGGCTGATGATATAAAGGGTAGTTCTAAAAAGTCCTTTTTCTCTAGACTCTAAAGCTAGGTTCTTTAAGGGAACCATCTTTAACCATTGGTCTGGCCACGTAATCCTATGTGCAATTGCAACAGGTGTGTCTTCTTGATAATGCCGTAATAACTGCTCCTGGACATCTTCGATATGCCTTGCACTTAAATAAAGGCATAAAGAAGCTCCTATCTTCGCAAGGTTTTCAAGATTTTCCGATTCAGGGACTCGTGTCCTTCCATTAGCTCTGCTCAGCACTATTGTCTGAACAACACCAGGAATAGTTAGTTCTTTTTGTAACTCAGCAGCAGTTGCTTGGTATGCGCTGATTCCTGGAATCACTTCGACTTCTAGCCCCTCGTCTGCAAGACCACATATTTGCTCTGATAGCGCACCATATAGGCATGGATCACCATCGTGTAAACGAACTACTTTGCGACCTTGTTTTGCCTTTGTTATAAGTAGCTCTAGGATTTGTTCGAGCGTTAAAGAACTTGTTCTAAACTTTTCACAATTTTTTGTTGTTAGATCTGCAATCTCAGGCGATATTAATGAATTAGTCCAAATGAGTACATCAGCATTTTTGATTCTATCTAATGCTCTAATAGTTAATAAGTCTATGGCTCCTGGACCGGCTCCAACTATTGAGATAGGGTTCACTTTTTCCATTTGTTAATAACACCTAGGGTTGGCATTTTTCTCTTTTTCTGATAAATCCAATAAAGTCCAAAACTACCTATGCAAATCATAAGAAAGCTGATAATTTGTGCAATTCGGAAACCCCCTTCGCAAAAAGGAGGGATTGAACCTAAGCAAAGTGGGTCTGTTCTTAATCCTTCAATAAAGAATCTGCCAATGCTATAACTAATAAGATAAATACAACTTAATACTCCAGATGGAAGCTTGATAAAACCTTTGACATTTAACCTAAACAATATAATCAGTAAAGAGAAAACACATAGATTCCAAATCGATTCATAAAGGAATGTGGGATGGAAAAAAATTTGGTTATTAAAAATCTCAGGCCTATAAATTGGAGGAATAAATAATTTCCAGGGAAGATCAGTTGGCAAACCAAAAGCTTCATTGTTAAAGAAATTGCCCCATCGCCCTATTGCTTGGCCAAGTGCTACAGAAGGTAAGAGAGTATCTAAAACATCCCAAAAACTTTCTTTTTTTCTGCGGCAAAGAAATAAAACAGAGATTGTTCCCATTATTAAGGCACCATGAATAGCAATTCCTCCCCCCCATATCTCTGCAAATCTTGGAATTGGTATTTCAAGGTTAAATAGATTTATTGAACTCCAAAAATTAATCCCATTGAAGTTTCGCCATTCAAATAAAACATAATAAACTCTAGCACCAAAAATTGAACTGAAAACTAGCCATGGGGTTAGGTCGTTGAAAAAGTCTTTGTTTATACCCTTAAACTTTGCCAAGTAATTTGAAAGATTTAGACCAACAAATACAGCTGTTGCAATTAAGACTCCATACCATCTGAAAATTAACGGTCCAATACTAATTAACTTAGAACCTGGTGACACTAAGTAAGCAATTACCTCTACCATCTATCTTGATTAATTTATACTCTTCTATGCCTTAGATACCGTTAGCTGCTTGCACTTTCTCAACTTGCTTCTTCTTCAGAACAAGGAGTATCTGAGTTAAAGCAACACCAGCAAAAAATGCTATTAGGCCAAGCACTCTAGCAGGACTTTGAAGCACAACTTCTGTATCTAATTGCCCGAAACCTCCTACGTTAGGATCATTTGTCAATGGAGCACCAGCTTCTATTTGATCGCCCTCTTTAACTATTAAAGCTGGGCCTACAGGAATCGTTTCTATTATCTGACCTTCTTCTTTTGTTTCAATTGTGATATTAGTTGAGCCATCTTCTCCAGGTTCAATTAAAGAAATTGTTCCTGATTTTTGTGCTGTAAAAAGAGAATTATTGCTTTTCTCACCAGTTGGATAAACTTGTCCCCTACCCCTGTTGCCTCCAACATTGATTGAATACTTTCCGAAATGGATATCTTTGTTCGTAGCTGGGTCAGGTGAAAGAATTGGGAATACTATTTCTTTATTTTGATCGCCAGGGAGAGGCCCTACGAGAATAATATTGTCTTTCTCTTCACTGTATTGAGTGAAATATACACCTTGGGTTTCTTCTTTTATTTTCTCACTCCATCTATCTTGAGGCGCAAGCTTAAATCCATCTGGGAGCATAACTACAGCTCCTACCTGTAAAGGTACCTTGCTTCCATCAGCACCTATTTCTTCAGTGCCAGGCTTATAGGGAATCTTAACGTTAGCTGTAAAGACACTATCTGCACCTACCGATTGCGGCACTTCAACTTGCGTAGTCATTTTTGCAAGATGACAGTTTGCACAAACTAATTTCCCAGTTGCTTCTCTAGGGTTTTCGTAATTTTGTTGCGCCCAAAAAGGGTAGGCCCAGGTTGTAGATGGTGAGATTATTAAAGAAAGACCAAGAAGTAATGAGCCTAGGAAAAAAGTAAGTATGCGACGCATGATTTTGATTGAATGATTGCTAGAAAAAAAACAAGTGATGAATTGGGACCAAGGTTATGCCCACCAAGGTTTCTCACCAGTTCGAAAATCTGTTTCAGTCCATTGACTGACTAATACATTGTCATCTTCTACATCTATGTGAGTTAAAGCTAGTGAGAGAGGCGCAGGACCTCTTACAACCTTTCCATTTGCATCATATTGACTTCCGTGGCATGGGCATATGTATTTATTTGCCCCACTATTCCATGGAACTACACATCCAAGATGGGTACATATTGCATTTATACCAAAATTTCCAATTGCTGCATCTCCATCAACAATTAAGTAAGTGGGGTCACCTTTAAGACCTTGTACGAGACTTCTGTCTCCAGCGGGATGGTTTGATAACCATCCACTTGCAGTAACATCGTTTCCAAGTTCATCTTTTGCTGTTGATCCTCCTGTCCCTCCGCCTGCTCTAAGGGGCATGAAGAAATTCGCAACTGGGTAGAGTGCTCCTAATGCAACTCCAGTTGCAGTGCCAAATGTTAGAAAGTTCATGAACTGACGTCGGCCCATAGAGGGCACATCGCTAGGACTCATTTGTGTCATGCCAGATGTTCACACAGCTCATAATTAATTCCATTATGACCCTTAAAGGTCCTCTCCTGCTTTAAAAAACAGGGATTTAAATAAGATTGGTTGATTTTATGGATAACCCTATTCCTAGAAAACCCTCTCAGCCCTTAGAAGTTGAGGAGGTGATCAGGTTTCTTAAGAAACGTTGGGGGGTTACATATGAATTAAAACTTTTAGTTAAAGGGAAAAGTCTTTTTCTGCAAATGATGTGGGGCTTCCTTGAACAACAATCTTTCCCTTTGAGTGAAGAAAAGTACCGAGAAGAACTTGCAAAAATAATTGATGTTATTAATAGGCTGGATCAAGCTTCAGAAGTTAGAGTTTGGTTGTTGCGTCAAGAAAGTAAGCCTAGGTTGGGAAGGGCCCTTAGCTTGCCTTTGAGGGCGGATGAGGGTTTGGAGGAATTTCTTCTTTAAATTGCTCAACTAATGCAACAAGTACAATTCCAATTAGAAATAAAAAAGATATTGAACCAGCAAGTAACAACATTGTGACTGGGTCTGTAGACGGAGTAATTACAGCTCCTGCAATAGCAGATGCCATTAGGATCCATCTCCATCCTGATAGCATTTGCTTCCATTTGATAAGACCTAGAAAGCCAAGAATTAATTGTAGGATTGGTATTTGAAAAGATAAACCAGTACTTAGCATCAATAAAAGGACAAAATCTAGATATTTTTCAATTGACCAAAGTGGCTCAACAACATCGGAGCCATAACTTACGAGAAAGCCTAAGGCAGCTGGAACAAGAGTCCACCATGCGAAGAATATCCCTATTATGAAGAGAATTGCTGAACCAGAAACAGCAGGAGCAATCAGTTTTTTCTCACGCTCTGTAAGACCTGGAAGAATAAAAGAAAGAATTTGAAAAACTATATATGGCAAGGCAACTATTAAGCCTGCATAACCAGCAACTTTTATTGATACAAAAAGGAATTCCCCTGGAGCCAGTTGGAGAAATCGAATTGACCCCGCAGGTGCTTCTAGCATCCTTATAAGAGGCTTAACAAGAAGGAGGCAAAGGAATGCTCCAACTAATATTGAAATTAGGCTTTTAAGAACTCTTTCACGGAGTTCCTCAAGGTGCCCAAGTAATGTCATTTGCTTGGACTGTTCAGGCTCATTTTTAATTTCGTTGAGCACTTTATAAAATTAATGAATAACCATTAAGACTTAAAGATATAGATCTAACAACCATTCTTTTAAATCCAAATTAGGAGCAATTGATTTATTATATCTAAGCTAATTTACTTTTAAATAATTTATTTAAAAGTAATCCCACCAAACATATTTGTAAAATGCTGAAAAATTCTATTTCTTAACTCTTGCTTAGTTTTGTTTGGGGGTTTGTTGGGTCTGGAAGAATGAATGGGGGACAATCATTTAAAGAAGATTTTCCGTAATTTGCATATTCTTTATAACCTCCCATTTTTCCATTGGTTTTCATTAGGGCACTAATAAATACCAATAGCAGGAATACAGTTGGTGCCCCAACTATTAAAGCAGCTCCAAAAATGTAACCTACCAAAAACTCCGCGAAACTATGATTCCCAAGGAATGCATGTGATCCAAGAAGAAATTCAAACATTTAGAACAAATCACTTGGGTACAAATGATAAGGCATTCTATGCATCTTTAGTTGATTCCAGCAGATAGTGTTGACCATCTGAAGGGTGTCCCCACAAAACTTTGATTTCCTTAGGTGTCACCATTCCTGGGGCAGCACCTTTGAGTTTCTGAAGTTTATTTGTTGGGACCATTAAAACTGAAACTTTATTATTGTGCTTGGCTTTGCTAAAAAAAGCAGCCAAATTAGCAGCAACCTCTATGTCTAGGTCTTCTACTTTTCCATGGGCATCCTTTATGACTATGTGACTGCCAGGACACTCTTGAACATGAAACCATATATCCCCTTTTTTAGCATTTTTAATGCTAATAGATTCGTTTTGCTGATGATTCCTCCCTATTTGGATCTCTAATCCATTTGGACTGTTCAATCTTAGGATGTTTTCTGACTTATGCTTACTGCTTTGTTTATTGGATCTGGTTTGCTTCTTTCCTAAAATGAATCCTTCTAAATCTTGTTGTAGCTCACGGATGCTTTCCAGCTTATCGCTATCAAGATCATTTTGATTATTAATTATATAGTTTAGAAATAAATCTGTTTCGTTTATGAAATTAATTCTACTCGTATGTAATTCAATTCTCTCTATTAAAATTCTTTTTGATCTGCGAAGTTTCTTTACTTGTGTATATAATTTCTGAGCTTTCTTTATATCTTCCTTGCTGGGCTTCTCTGATGAGAGAATAGTATCAGCGAGTTCTTTCATAGAATTTATCTCTGATATTTTTGAGTACAAAAGTTCTTGTTTTTTTAATTCTTTTTCTTCATTGTCTCTTTTTTTTTCTAGTTCTTTGCATAGTGCTATGAATGCAAAAGTCAGATGTTTTTCAGCTAAACATGACTTGTAGTAAGTGCCTAGACGAAGACTAATGCTTTCTTTGTTCTCCTGGTTGGATGATGGATTTGCTCCCCATACCCTATAAGCGGTCGGGCCGCTGAAGGCTAGAAAGAAGTTTTCTTTTTCTAGAGTTTTTAACCAGATGTTCCAACGAAAGAATAGTTTCTCCCAGTCAGTTTCTGATAATTGTTGGACTGGTAGATTCACAAGTCTATTGGCAGCATCTTTTTCTTCACTGGCTAATTGAAGAATAAATGCTGGACTAATTCCTTGGAAGGTTGTCTTTAAAGCTTGCTTTAGTGTTACTGGAAGAATTGAAAGACTATTACGCCATTTCTCCAAGACTTCATCTTTTTTGGGCTTTACCCCTTGTAAAGAGGGAGGGGAGATATAGGGGTCACCAGTACTGATAGGCCTTAAACGAGATTTATTGTTCCGTATTTGTTTCCCTAAAGTTATTACTTGTCTTTTCTCATCTAAAAACAGGATATTGCTATGCCTACCCATTATTTCTAAGATTAATTGCTTCTTGATGACTTCATTTGGTCTAAAGGAAAATCCAAATTCAACTATACGGTCAAAACCTTCTTGTTTTAACTCTATTAGAGCCATTCCACGCAGACCATATCTGATCTGTTTGCTTAAAGTACTCTCCCCCTCAATCTTTTTAGGAGCCTTTACCTCTACAATTCTTGCTGATTCTGAATTCCAACTAAGCTCAATCCAAACTAAGCCCTTTAAAACCCGAAATGCAATTTGTAGTGTGGAGTTGTCTAATTGTTGGACTTTCTCGAATCGACCAGGAACTATTTTTTTGCGTAGATCTGCAAGAACAGCTTTTAGCGATGTGATATCCATCGTTTGAAGTCTTGGCTTAGTCTGATCTTTAGATTGAAGATTGCTATTAGCCATCTTTAGCTAGCCTGAGACTGTAATTGGATCAATGCTATGACTATGTACAAATATGGCTTAAAAGTGATTACTGGACCTAGTGGAGTTGGGAAAGGGACACTGGTGAAGAAACTACTTGAAGAAGATAAAAACATTTGGCTTTCTATTTCTGCAACCACTCGTTCTCCTAGAGAGGGGGAGGTCGATGGTAATCACTATTTCTTTTTAAAGCAAAAAGATTTTAAGAATTTAATTCAAGAAGATGGTTTTTTAGAATGGGCCGAATTTGCTGGTAATTTATATGGGACTCCTAGAGCTGAAGTTCAGAAACAATTATCAATTGGTAAAAAAGTTTTACTTGAGATTGAATTGGATGGAGCTAGGCAGATTCGCAAAACATTTAAAGATGCCTTCCAAATATTTATAGCCCCCCCCAAGCTTTAAAGAGCTTGAAAAAAGAATTAGAGAAAGAGCAACAGACACTGAAGATGATATTAATCGTCGTCTAGAAAGGGCTAAATACGAGATAGATGCTCAGTCAGAATTTGACGCAATAGTAATTAACGACGATATAGATACTGCTTTATATGAAATAAGAACACTGATTAAAACTTAGTCTATTTTTCATTATCTAAACGTGGACTTACATGGGGTGGAAAAGTAGATCTGGAAAGAATCTTTGCCATTCAACAAGGATGCCTGCTGTTAGGAGAACCCAAAGGGAACCAACTACAGGAGCTGATCTGAACAACTTTGTTTGGAAAATTTTGAACATGATTAATTAGTAGATGAACAACGAGATCTAAGAAAGGTCAAAGGACCTTTCTTTTAACGAGGACCATTTAACGTAATGTTTTCATCTTTTTCGCGAAGATCACCACTTCTTCCCTGCTTGTTTGCTTCAACTGGCCATGCTGCGCCTTTTATTAGGCATTTTCTAGCTAAGGCAAAATCAATGAAAATTTCATTGTCAGCAGGATTCTTAAGTTGTTTGGTAGCTCTGAGATATTCCCTCCCAGACCAACCAATGATTCCAGCTACATAAATAAAGATATGAGCGGGAATTAATATGTTTCCCTCTTGGCCCCGGTTAGCCCAAGCACCCCAAGGTTCAATCGTTGCCCCAATAATTAAATGAGGTAAACCATCATCTCCACATTTTGCTTTGCTATAGCGCTCAAATCTGGCGATGTCCTTTGGAGTAGATGCACCGCCGGCGCGTTCTTGGAAACGGGAATTTTCTGAGCAAAGAGTTAACCCAGAAGCATTGAATTCAGTAGAAGCTCTGTCTTCATTTAGAGCTGGACCTGCTGCTGCCTTGGCAATAGGCGCTAAGCCTAAAAGAAGGAAAGCAGAAAGAATAATTGAGAAGAGACGACGCATTAGTTCGAATCCTTATTTAACCTGTCTTATAAGAACAGGATTCACTACCACTAAGTTAAATGAGATACGCCTAAATGACGCAAACAGTACTTGCCCTCGAAACAAGTTGTGACGAGACAGCCGTAGCAGTTGTCCAATTTCATGAGGGAAAGTTTCAAATTTTGGCGAATTGTATTGCTTCGCAAGCTAATGAACATGCCCAATGGGGAGGGGTTGTTCCAGAAATAGCCTCAAGAAGACATCTTGAAAAAATGCCTTTTCTTCTAGAAAAAGCAATAGATCAATCAGGAATAAGTATTTCTAAGGTCAATGCAATAGCTGCAACAGTAACCCCTGGATTGACAGGTGCTCTTTTGGTTGGATCGATAACAGCTCGTACATTGTCGTGCCTTCATAAGCGCCCTTTTTTAGGTATTCATCACTTGGAGGGGCATCTTTCATCAGTTTTCCTTTCTGACTGTGCACCTTCTCCTCCTTACTTGGTGTTATTGGTTAGCGGAGGACACACAGAATTAATTAAGGTTGATAGAGATTTGACTTATACCAGGCTTGGCCGAAGTCATGATGATGCAGCTGGGGAGGCTTTTGATAAGGTTGCCAGATTGTTAGGACTATCTTATCCGGGGGGGCCAGAGATTGAGAAGATAGCAGAGAAGGGTGACCCTAAGTCTTTCTCTTTTCCAAAAGGTAGAGTTTCTAGGCCCGAAGGGGGCTTTTACCCTTATGACTTTTCATTTAGTGGTTTAAAAACAGCAGTTTTACGCCAAGTTGAACGTCTTAATTCATCAGACCTAGAACTTCCTTTAGCTAATCTTGCTGCTAGCTTTGAAAATGTGGTTGCTGAAGTATTGGTCGAGAGAAGTATCAAATGTGCTACTGATAATCAACTTGATTCCTTAGTATTGGTTGGAGGTGTGGCAGCCAATCACCGATTAAGAGAGATGATGTTTCAAAAGGCTTCTGAGAAGTTAATTAAAATATATATGGCACCGAAAAGCTTTTGTACAGATAATGCAGCAATGATAGGCACCGCTGGCTTATTACGCTTAATATCAGAATCAAGGACTAGTTCTTTAGAACTTGGTGTTTCAGCACGCCATCCCTTAGATAAGTCAAATCTTCTTTATCAAATTAATCCGCCATTCTGAAATGCCATTTATAACTTTCTTTTTTCTAGGATTTTAAGTTATGAATCTTTCTTCTACTGATGCCAATAAGAAAAAAGATGCTCCACCTGTTACTAAAACAGAACTAAATGCGTGGAAAAGAGGCTTTACTCCTCAAGCAGAAATTTGGAATGGGAGAATGGCTTCCGTAGGGTTGATTCTTGGATTGTTTGTTTTAATCTTGGCCAATAATCTTTTTGGAGGGAAATAATTTAGCTACAGATCTAAATTAGAGTCTATAACAACCCTTTCTAAATCTAATCTTTCATAATGCCTTTCTTTTTTTTTGAATCAGTTGTTTTGTTTAATCTCCGCAACAGATTTAAAGGAGTTGAAAAGAAAAGAAAATGTAAGTTCTATGGGACTAGTCATAGATATGATTTCTATTATTCAAGGATATTTACTCGGATTGATTCTGATTACTCAGCTTTCTATTTTCTATGACTCCTGAGAGGCTTGGACTGCTTTGGGGGGTTACGGTTTTTGCTGGTGCTGGAGCAAGACTGTTGTCAGTGCTCACTGGCTTTCCTGGCGTTGTATTGCTTCTTCTTTCTGGACTTCTAATAGGGAGGTCTGGATTAGGTCTTGTTGAACCTCTTGATTTGGGGCAAGGACTTGAAATTATAGTTGGACTACTTGTTAGCCTTGTCCTTTTTGATGGAGGCTTGAATCTTAGACTTCCAGGCGAAACCATCAAATCTACTGTTTTTCGTATTTTAGTTATAAGGCTCTTTATCTCTTTAGGAGCTGTTTGGCTCATTGCGCATCTTCTTGCTGGATTAGCTTGGAATGTTGCAGCTGTATACAGTGCCATTGTTTTAGCAACTGGCCCTACTGTTGTGACTCCACTCGTGCAGCAAATAAAACTTGCTTCGCCTTTGGGTGATGTTCTTGAGGCAGAGGGCCTTGTCTTAGAACCAGTGGGAGCTGTCTTGGCTTTGCTTTTGCTTGAACTGTTGGTTGGGGATTTACATGGATGGCGAGAATTGATCTTTGGCTTGTTAGCTAGATTGGGGGGCGGAGTCATTATTGGTTTATTTGCAGGGTGGATCCTTTCAGAAGCTTTAAAAAGGATAAAAACTGATTCTGCAATAGGAATTAGATTGCAAGTAACTCTTGGGGTTCTTTTTCTTCTTTATGGGATTTGTGAATGGATATTGCCTGAATCAGGCTTACCTGCCTCAGTTGCTGCTGGTTTCATTGTTGGTAGAAGTCCTTCGATTGAAGTTGATAAATTAGATGAATTAATAAGAGAGTTGGCACAACTTGCCATCACAATGCTTTTCCCTCTTCTGGCTGCTGATGTTTCTTGGAGTGAATTAAGCCCTCTTGGTTGGGGAGGGATAAGTTGCGTACTTGTTTTAATGGTTGTAGTAAGACCTCTCGCTGTAAGTCTTGCAACGATTGGACTTCCTTTAGATTTCAAGCAAAGATTGTTTCTTGGGTGGCTTGCACCTAGAGGTATAGTTACGGCTGCAGTTGCATCTCTTTTTGCAATTCGTCTAGAACAAGCTGGAGTCCTAGGAGCAGGCAGACTGCAAGGGTTAGTTTTTCTAACTATTCTTATGACTGTAGGGATCCAAGGCTTAACAGCAAAACCATTAGCTGAAAAATTAGGATTACTTGCAGAGGACTAAGGAGTTAGTTCAGATTAGTAAATTACTTTCTTTAACCTAGGAAGGTCTTTAGACTGCATTGCAAGTAAACCCCATGACGAGATTAGATCTGGACCTTTAAGAGTGCCCATTAGAGCTGCTCTTAGACTTTTCATAATCAATCCTTTCTTGACTCCTAAGGACTTAGCACAATCAGATATTAAGGTTTTTGCAATATCATCATTCAGTCCATCCCATTTATCTTGCTCAATCTTTTTTGAGATATGACTCAAAACTTCTTTAGCTCCTTCCATTTCCAATTGCTTAATACCATCGCTTTGTAGAGAAGGCTCATCAAAGAAAATTCGACTTTCTTCAAGTCCATCATTAACTAGAGTCAGGGATGGACCTATAAGTTTAGCTAATTTTAAACCCCACTCTTTGTTAGGTAAGATCCAGCCTTCTGAAATCCAGATAGTTTTTAACTCTTCAAGAAGTTTTTCAGGAGCCCAGCCGTGAATTTCTTGTGCGTTAAGCCAGTTGAGTTTATCCCAGTCAAATTTTGCACCTGCTTTGTTTACTCTATCAAAGTCAAAAACTAAAGATGATTCTTTTAAATTAAATCTTTCTTCCATTCCATCAGGTGGTGACCAGCCTAAGAGTGTCATGTAGTTAGTTAAAGCATTTGAGGTATAGCCCATTTTTCTAAAATCAGTAATTGAAGTAACTCCATCTCTTTTTGAAAGTTTTTTGCCTTCAGGGCTCAAAATCAGGGGAGTATGGGCAAAGACTGGTTGCGGAAGATCTAGGGCTTGATAAAGAAGGATTTGCTTCGCCGTATTTGATATATGGTCTTCACCACGAATTACATGAGAGATCTTCATTTCGGCATCATCTAGGACTACGACTAAGTTGTATAGAGGATCCCCGATCTCATTGGCTGGAGCCCTCCTCGAAATAACCATGTCCCCTCCTAGGTCTTTGCTATTCCATTGCATTGGACCTCTAATAATGTCATTCCAACTAATTGTGGATTTTTCATCAATTCGAAAACGAATGACTGAAGTCCTTCCTTCTTGAATGAATTTAGCTTCTTCTTCTGATGTCAGATTTCTATGGCGATTGTCATAATGAGGCGCTTCTCCTGCTTTGGCTTGGGCATCTCTCATAACTTCAAGCTCTGCTTCAGTTGAATAGCATCTATAAGCAAGGCCTTTTTCGAGCAAAGATATAATTGCTTTTCGATGTTCATCAATGCGCTCAGATTGAAGAATTGGTTGTTCATCCCAACTCAAGCCAAGCCATTGAAGTCCTTCAAGGATATTTTTTGTGAACTCTACTTTGGACCTTTCTTTATCAGTATCTTCTATGCGAAGTAAAAACACCCCATTTTTTTTACGGGCATATAACCAATTGAATAAGGCTGTTCTTGCTGTCCCTATATGTAAATAACCTGTGGGACTTGGTGCGAGTCTTACTCTAACTGTCAAGAGTTTTAGTCAATTTGGATACGGGACCGACGGGATTCGAACCCGCAACTTCCGCCGTGACAGGGCGGTGCTCTAACCAGTTGAACTACGGTCCCAGTTTTGAAGAGGACTTATTGGAAGATTCTAGGGATTCCCTAATGCCTTAAGCCCGGCAAAAGAAGTATCAACCTATAACCTCTCTTCAGTCAACCTTTCAAACAGCCTTGTTTTAGAAGGTTGTTATTTCTCTTTAAAAATAGCTTACAACAATGCAGAAAGTTGTTAGATCTCATGGACGGAATCCCGCCGGTTCAATGAGCCTAACTTGATTACCTCTAGCAGTGAACTCTCGTCCCTGATCGCTTTGTACTACAACTCGACCACCAGATTTGACTCGTATTACACGTGCCCTAACCCAGCCTAGAGCTGCAGACTCAAGGACCTTTACGACATCACCAGGTTGAAGGTCTAACTCCATTCGTAAAAAAAGAAACTACTAAAAGGGTGACTAACGCGCCGTGGAGGACTTGAACCCCCGACATCAGGTTTTGGAGACCTGCGTTCTACCAACTGAACTAACGGCGCATTGTAGATGCCCTACTACCAATTTTGCACATTGGTATTTGGAATGAACGAGGTCGAAACCTCAGCGATCGAAGCGCTGCTTGACTCGGGTCGCTTTACCAACGCGATCACGCAGGTAAAAGAGCTTCGACCTTCTTACTTTACCGCGACGCTCAACTTTTATAGAAGCAACTTGGGGGCTATGAACCATAAAAACTCTCTCTACGCCAATTCCTTGAAAAATGCGACGAACAGTAATTGTTTGATTTACACCTCCATGACGCTTAGCAATTATGACTCCTTCATATGGCTGAACACGTTCTTTATTCCCTTCACTAATGCGAACTCCCACACGTACTGTATCTCCAACATAAACCTCAGGAACTTTTTTCTTTTGCTGTGATTTTTCAAATAGTTCAATTAACCCTTGAGGTGTTAATTCTTTATTTGAGATCGAATCAGATGCTTCTTTGGCATTTGATTTTTCTTGACTGATTACTGGAGAGTCATCAGTCGGGGCTTTGACCTCTTCCTCGTTGGGAGAGTTATTTTTTAAATCTTCCGTCATCCCAGGTTCAATTTTATTTGCCGAA
The DNA here is from genome assembly GCA_003279445.1 of Prochlorococcus sp. AG-402-G10. Lineage (GTDB taxonomy): Bacteria > Cyanobacteriota > Cyanobacteriia > PCC-6307 > Cyanobiaceae > Prochlorococcus_E. The sequence goes on along the minus strand of QCHT01000003.1, from coordinate 101,419 downwards.
CAATCATTGTAACTGTTCATAAATCGATTTTATATCATTTTCTATTTTTTTCTTAGGAAAAAGAGTTTTCTTGAAAGTAAAAATCTAAGAAATGAGCTTATTGTTCGCTAAACCTAAGGTGCCAATCCTTAATAGAATGGGAAAAACTTTCCAAATACTTCAATCAAAAACACGCTAAAAGAACTTCTTTAGTGACCTGTCATCTTCTAATCAAATGATTTGTATGATTTACGTAGTGATAAGCAACAAAAAATTGGGCATTTCTAAATAGGCCAATTTTTTAGCGGCTTTACGAGCGAACCAGAGCGCATTCATTAATTAACTCATCTTGAAAAGTTGATGAACATATAAATATTGATACTGTGGAATTAGAGTCTCAAGCAAGCTCCTTTTAGAGCTTGCTTGAGACTAAGCCTTTTTATTTTTTCTCGGCATGAACAAACTTTTCGCCGACTTACTTGCTTCTACATCCCTTCCTGAAGAAAATGTTGGCCCTCGCATTCAGCAACGTAGGGGAGTAGAAATTAAGTCTGCAAGAGAAATTAAGATAATGCGTAAATCAAGTCAGATCGTTGCTACTGTTCTTCGCGAAATAAATGATATGGTTGAGCCAGGTCTTACTACTGGCGATCTGGATAAATATGCTGAGAAAAGAATAAAAGATTTGGGGGCTTTGCCAAGCTTTAAGGGATACCATGGTTTCCCAGGTACTATCTGCGCAAGTATTAATAATGAGGTCGTTCATGGTATCCCTAATTCAAAAAGAGTTATTAAATCTGGTGATTTATTGAAGGTAGATACAGGTGCTTTTTTTGATGGTTACCATGGCGACAGTTGCATAACAATATGTGTTGGGGCGGTCTCAGATGAGGCAAAAAAATTAAGTAAAGTTGCTCAAGAGTCTTTAATGGCAGGCTTATCAAAGGTAAAGTCTAACAATACACTTTTGGATATAGCTGGCGCGATAGAAGATCATGTGAAGAAAAATCATTTTAGCGTTGTTGAAGACTACACAGGTCATGGTGTAGGTAGGAATCTTCATGAAGAACCCTCAGTATTTAATTTCCGAACTAATGATCTTCCAAATGTAACTTTGAGATCAGGCATGACATTGGCCGTTGAACCAATCTTGAATGCAGGAAGTAAAGCATGTAGAACCCTTCGTGATAGATGGACAGTAATTACTAAAGATGGCAGCCTTTCAGCTCAATGGGAGCATACAATTCTTGTGACTAATGATGGGTGTGAAATTTTGACTGACAGAGGATAAGGATTTAGTTGAAGATTGCCTCTATTTATTTTTAAAAAGTTGAAAGTATAACCCTCTTGAGAATTCAGTTAGAGGCATTAATAAATAAGTTATGGGATTGGGAGTTACAATTATTAGCGTAGAGTTAGATAGAGATTTATTAATTATTTTAATTGCAACTGAATCTGGATTCATAATCCCAATCGGATTTAATTTGGATTTAAATGGTCCTAATATCAATTTTTTTATCTTTAACTTTGGCTTTCTTTCATTCTTTAAAGAAGATTGCTTAAAACTAACTAATTGGCCAATCAATCTTTTGCTGATTTCATAAGATGGGCTAAATGCAGGCTGAATCTCAGCTTCTGATGTGTTAACCCAAACTTCTTTTGGATACGAAGTATCTTTTAGGAGATAAGTAATTTCTTCAAAATATTTAATTAAACGCCAATTGCTCAATGCATTTACTTCAATCGCTTTAGTGAGCCCATCTATATCTAAATTTGCGCCTGGATTAATTCCATGGTTCAGGACTAGCACATCTAAAGACTTTAAGACCTTCTTTAGTTTTTCTTCTTCTCCACAATCCCATTTTATCCACTGATGAGGTCCTTCCTTGGAGCTCTGATTCTCTGATATTGCTTTATGAGTAAGTCCTATTACATGAGACCCTTTTTGGCGAAGCATTTTTGAAAGAGCTAGACCAAGGCTTCCTGATGCGCCTGTGATCCCAACCCTGCGCCCTGCCCAGACCTGGTTTGTTTTTCCTTGTGTGAAATCTTCTTTATCAATCAAAGACATTTTGTGGAAAATTTTTATATGAGGAGTTTTTAAAAACTTCGATTTCAGGAACTTTAACTCTTACGATCCAAGCTGATTTTTGCCAAATACTTTCATAAGTCCTCTATAGATGATTAATATTAGCCAAATATGATTAATGGAGTCGGTCATGGGTAAGACCTTAATGATCGGTTCTTGCGAGCCTTTTAGCGGCAAGTCAGCTTTAGTTTTAGGTATATCAAGGCACTTAAGGTCTCTTGATATACCCGTACGCTTTGGAAAGCCATTAGCTACAAGTTTAGAATTAGAAGGTAAAAAGATCGACATCAATCAGGTATTGATTGATGATGATGTTCGCTTTATTGCCTCGATTATTGGATTAACAGAAGATCAGTTGATTCCTTCTATTGATCTTTTGGCGTCAGATACTGCTGAACAACGCATCCTTCAGTCTCGCCTGGAACCTGGCGAAGGCTTCAAGGTAATGAAAGAAAAGCTTGATGATACTTTTAGTGGAGTGAATCTTCTTGAGGCTGCAGGAAGCATTAATGAAGGACTTCTTTATGGTTTAAGTCTTGGCCAATTGGCTAAGAACCTTGATGCAAAAGTGTTATTGGTTCATTTGTGGCAGGATAGTCGAAGCGTCGACTCTTTGTTGGCTGCTAAGGAGAAGTTAGGAGGGAATTTGTTGGGAGTTGTCCTGAATGCAGTAACACCAGATGAGGTAAGTGATCTTGAAGAGAAAGTTGTACCATCTTTGCAAAAACTTGGGATTAATGTTTTTGGAGTTATGCCAAGATCACCTCTTTTGAGAAGTGTCACTGTTGAAGAATTAGTTAGAAGGCTTAAAGCGAGAGTTGTTTGCTGTGATGAAAAATTGGAGCTAATGGTTGAAACTTTAAGTATTGGAGCAATGAGCGTAAATTCAGCAATGGAGTTTTTTAGAAAACGACGCAATATGGCTGTAGTAACAGGAGCTGATAGAACTGATATTCAATTAGCTGCTTTAGAGGCTTCTACTCAGTGTCTAATCCTTACAGGTGCTGGAGAACCGTTACCTCAGCTTATTAATAGAGCTGAAGAGCTTGAGGTTCCTTTGTTGAAAGTTGATGCAGATACCCTTTCAACTGTTGAGGTGATAGAACAAGCTTTTGGTCATGTTCGTTTGCATGAATCCGTGAAGGCAACCTATGCCTTCCGATTAGTTCAAGAACATTGCGACTTGCACAGATTATTTAGTTTTCTAGGCATCTCTCCCAAACTTCATGATCATTGCTAATTTCAAATTAATGATTAGAGAATCTCTTTGAGTCGTAGTCAATCCCTAGATCTACTTCAAATAGGTCGTATTGATACTTTGGCCCAGGAGCTTGCCCTTTTGCAGGACAAGGGGAAAAGGAGAATTGCTTTCTTAGGAAGCAGACATGTTCCTGTGGTAACAATTCACCTTGTGGAATTAATTGCTCGTTCATTAGCCCAAGAAGGTCATTCTTTAGTTACATCTGGATCTCAGGGGGTCAATGCTGCGGTGATTCGAGCAGTTTTAGATGTTGATCCTTCATTACTAACCGTCTTATTGCCACAAAGTATTGATCGACAGTCTCCTGAAATTTGCAATTTGCTCGATAAAGTTCTTCATCTCATAGAAAAACCAGATCATGACGACCTCTCATTGCCAATGGCAAGTAGTTTATGCAATCAAGAAATAATAAGTAGATGTGATCAGCTTATTTGCTTTGCATTTCATGATAGTGAGACTTTGCTAAGCAGTTGTCATAGCGCAGAAGATATGGGCAAGGTTGTAAGTTTATTGTTTTTTGATTAGGACCTATATAGGAGAAGAAGAGACTTTCTCAGATTAAAAAGGCTTGAGGGTTTTGAAAATTGCGAAATAGAATATTTGAATACTTTTTATATAATATATTGGGGTTTTCATAAGAAATTTATGCCAGCATCTTATTCCTTTGATGTTGTTTCTGATTTTGACCGCCAAGAGTTGGTAAACGTTATTGATCAAATTCAAAGAGAAGTATCTCAGCGTTACGATTTGAAAGACTCAAAAACAGAAATCACACTTGAGGCAGAGGAACTTATTATTGTTACTGCTAGTGATATGACTTTAAAAGCAGTTGGCGATATTCTTTTGCAAAAGGCTACTAAGAGAAATCTTTCTTTAAAGATTTTTGATTTCCAGGATCCAATCACTTCTGCTGGCAATAGGTTGAAACAGAATATCGTTCTAAAAAAAGGTTTAACTCAAGAAATGGCAAAGAAGTTAGGAAAAGTTATTAGGGATCAATTTAAGAAAATTTCTGTTTCAATTCAAGGAGATAGTTTAAGAGTTACAGGAAAGAGTAGAGATGAATTACAATTGGCAATAGGAATACTTAAGGAACAAGAAGAAAATCTTGAAATACCTTTGCAATTTGAGAATTATCGTTAAATCATATTTTTAAGCATCAATCCTCTATAGACTCCTTGCATGGCTTCTTTGCGAATTCAATCAAAGTAGATGAAACCTAGAGACTTGGATTTAATAAATCAACTTGCTTTAAAGACAATTGAGTCCTTGGACAAATCAAATAATGATATTGAAAGAACATGTTGGATGGTTTTGCATGAACACCATCATGGCTTGATGCCTTTTGAATATGATGTTAGAGAGATTGATGAAACTCTTTATCTCTCAGTCTTAAATGAAATTAAAGAAAGGCTAAAGAAATGATTTTATTTTGATTACATAATCAAGTGAATTGAATTGATCACAAAAACGCCTATATATAGATATGCTCTAAAAGACGAAGGGAATTTTTATGACGAACCCAATGCGTAACGTGACCCCTGGAGGCTCTGGGGGTGGAGGTGGAGCTGCAACCCTTGCTCTTATAGTTTCATTTACAGGCATATTATTACTTACCCAAGCTTTATTTATTGTTCCTGCTGGCCAGGTTTCGGTTGTAACAACTTTGGGCAAAGTAAGTGGTGGGGCTCGTCGCCCTGGCCTTAATTTTAAGGTTCCATTTGTTCAGTCTACATATCCTTTTAATGTTCAAACTCAAGTTAGGCCTGAGGAATTTGAGTCTTTAACTAAGGATCTTCAGGTGATTGCAGCGACTGCAACAGTCAAATATGCACTAAAGCCTAGTGAAGCAGGACGAGTTTTTAGAACTATTTCTTATAACGATCGTGAAATTTATAATCGTATAATCAAACCTTCATTGCTTAAGGCTTTGAAGTCAGTTTTTTCTAAATACGAATTAGTTACAATTGCTAGCTCCTGGAGTGATATCTCAACGATAGTTGAGAAGACAGTGGCAGAAGAAATAAGCCAATTTGACTATGTTGATATACAGGGTCTTGATCTAACAGGTTTGGAGATTGCAGAGGAATATAGAGCAGCTATTGAAGAAAAGCAGATTGCTGAACAAAAATTGCTTAGGGCACAAACCGAAGTTAAAATTGCAGAACAGGAAGCTAAGAGATATGACACTCTAAATAGAAGCTTAGATGATCAGGTTTTGTATAAGTTATTTCTAGACAAGTGGGATGGTCAAACACAGGTTGTACCTTCATTGCCTGGAGCAAATAGCTCGGGTACACCTGTGATTGTTGGGGGAAGAAGAAATTAAAATTAACTAAATGAATCGATCTAAAAATTACTTTTTGATCTTTCTTTTGATTTAGATTGATATTAAAGTAATTTTAACTTAGTTCATTAAAGCTTTCGTTAAAAGCTTTTAAAGTAGCGTCAATATCATCTTCTGAGTGTGCTAGGGACATAAAACCTGCTTCAAATGCACTTGGTGCTAGGTAAACCCCTTTTTGGAGCATTGACCTGTGAAGCTTCGCGAAATATTCAGAATTGGTTTTTTTTGCTTCTTCGAAATTCCTTACTGGGCCATCACATAGGTAAAAACCAAACATACCACTAATGCTTTTGCCGTTAATTGCTAATCCAGCAGCCTTAGCAGATTCACAGATCCCATTGATTAGTCTTTTTGTCATGCTCTCTAATCGTTCATAGCTACCTTCTTGCTTCAGGATTTCAAGAGTCTTTATCCCTGCAGTCATCGCAAGAGGGTTTCCACTTAATGTCCCTGCTTGGTAAACAGGTCCAGCTGGAGCAACCATAGACATAATGTCTTTTCTCCCACCATAAGCACCTACTGGTAGACCACCTCCTATTACTTTCCCTAGGGTTGTTAGATCGGGAGTGACCCCAAAGCGTTCTTGGGCTCCTCCATAGCTAATTCTAAAACCTGTCATAACTTCATCAAAGACCAATAAGGCTCCATTCTCTTTAGTTAATTCTCTTAATCCCTCTAAAAAACCAGGTTCAGGAGGTATAAAACCTGCATTCCCAACAATAGGTTCAAGAATTACCCCTGATATTGCATCAGGGTTTTCTGCAAAAAGTTCTTTTACTGCTTCTAAGTCATTATATGGGGCCGTAAGAGTGTTTGAGGTAGTGCTTCTCGGTACGCCAGGAGAATCGGGTAATCCCAGTGTTGCCACACCTGACCCTGCCTTGACCAGGAACATGTCTGCATGGCCGTGATAACAACCTTCAAATTTTATTAGTTTGTCTCTGCCAGTGAAAGCCCTCATTAAGCGAAGTACAGCCATACAGGCTTCTGTGCCGCTATTCACAAAACGAACCATCTCAACGCTTGGCACTGCCTCTATAACCATCTCGGCTAATTTGTTCTCCAGTTCACAAGGCGCTCCAAAGCTTGTTCCTTTTTCCAATGCTTCTTGAAGAGCTGAAGTTACCTCAGGGTGAGAATGACCACAGATAGCTGGGCCCCAGCTTCCTACATAGTCAATAAAGCGGTTCCCATCTATGTCCCAAGAATAGGCACCCTTGACTCGGTCAAAAACGATGGGATCACCATTAACCGATTTGAATGCACGCACAGGAGAACTTACGCCACCAGGCATAAGTTCTTTCGCAGCATCAAAGACGTCCTGGGAATTAGTTGTATTGAAGACGTTTGTCACGGCACCTAATTAAGTGGACTGATAACACAGTTGGTCATAATGGCGTAAAACTGTCGAATACGTCTAAAAGTTCTGATATTTTCTTTACTTCATTTGAACTCAACATAGTCGGCCCGTTGATTTTTTCAAAATGGGTTAATCTCTAGATCCATTGCCAACAAAGCTTTTTAGGCCTGAGGATTTGCTTGAAGTGATGTAGAAAACCTCTTAAGAAGCAAAGTTTAATACTGTGATAATTTGACAAAACATCATGAGAAATCAGCAAATTTAAATTTTTTTTAGAGTAATTCTCGAAAATGTCGATTTTTTCTTTCTTATAAGCAACGATGAAAAACTCATAAGACCTTTTTAGATTATTCAAGAAAATAGGGATCTTCCAATTCTAGAGGAGGCCAGTTAATGTCTACTAATACTGGTGCATGGTCACTAGGCTGCAAATTAGCGCGAGTTTTTTTGTGAATCATGCAGCTTCTTGAATTTGCAATTAGTTCAGTGCTTAGATAAATATGGTCAATGCGCCATCCTTCATCTCTTTGCCAGGAGCCACTTCGGTAATCCCACCAACTCCAATGACCGCTATTTTGTTCGAAAATCCTGAATACATCTTCCAAGTTACTTTCATCTAATACACTTTCTAAAGCTTTTCTTTCTGATTTGCTAGCCATAATTCCATTGTCAAAACGATCTTTCTTGTAAATATCTTTTGCTTCAAGTGCAATATTAAAATCACCTAATAGGCATAAAGGCTCTTCTCTTTTTAATTGAGACTGAATGTATTTTCTTAGAAAAGCTAACCATTTAAGCTTGTAATTATACTTTTCTGAATTTAGAGCGGCCCCATTAGGTACATACAAGTTTATAACTCTAATTCCATCAATCAATCCGCTTATCACCCTTTTTTGCTGGTCAAAAAAATTTGAATCGTTATCTTCTTCTAATTCTCCTTTCATGCCTTTGCGGACATCTTCTAATGGTGATCGGCTAATTAATGCGACGCCATTATAAGCTTTTTGCCCGTAGATGTTTACATAGTAACCTTTGTCTTCAAAAGTAGTTTTTGGGAATAATTTATCCTCGACTTTAGTTTCTTGCAAGCAAATTAAATCAGGTTGAACTTCATCGATGAACTCTTCAACCTGGTTTATCCTTGTGCGAATTGAGTTGACATTCCAAGTAGCAATTAACACAGTTCAGCTTTTTTAGGTTCTAGTTAGCTTAAGATCAGCTTACTTTAACCAATAGCTTAGATGAAGAATCAAGCCTTTTGCTTCTTAAGATATATATTTTGTGCAATCCTACTAATTCCCATTTTTACTTTCTTGCTAAAAGATAATCCCTGGAAAAGTAATGGCTTATTTCTGCTGGCAGACTTAGATGAACTTGATAACGAGAGAGATATTCACTCTTCTTTTGATGAATCTAATGATTCTTTTTTCCCTTCAAATCCTATGGAGTTGATGAATGTTATAAGAAGCTTTGAATCATCAAATGATGCTACTTCACCTTCAGATGCAATTGATGCTGCTATAGAAGCATTTGAAAATCAAGATCAATCCGATTCTCCTTTTAATTTAGGAGATAGATAATTGAGCTTCCCTGAAAAAGTGGCTAGATTGATCTTGCAAGGGGCATCCTTTCTCTAATGCGTCATCACCCAATTCCATCAGTGACTGAACGATTGCAATACCGTGCAATCGGTCTTATCAGGGGTATATATTTTCCTGACGATCTAGACCATTTTTCTAGAGGCTCTATAGTTGATGAAAATAATGAAAAAATAAAATCAGTAGTGCTTGGTAAAGCTCTTGGCTTAATAAAGCGATGTTTGTCTATTGATGTTCCTCATCTATGGGTTGTTTATCCAAGATGCCGTGATTCCGAACAGCTGCATTTGCAAATTAGTGGAATTTGGGAGCCAAGTACATTAGATAAAACCTTATCGGAGGGTTCGACTCTTCATGAAAATACTGACAATGCGTTTGCTCAATCTTTAGATAAAGTAGACGAAGGAGACGACTATTTCTCTATCCGAGGCGAGTTGATTTATACTAAACCTGAAACTAAAGATTTAGTGGTTAAGATTAGACAAAAGCCTAGGAGGAATTCTAATAATAATTTCCCTTTTAAGTTAAAATTAAAAGGAGAGATTCCAATGGAGTTTTTGAGAAACTTTGTAAGCCTTAATGTTAGAAGAAAAGGACAAATCCTTTATGTAGAAGATAACCAAATTCTTGGGCCAATTAAAGCAAAAAATAAATCTAATTTAAAGTCATTAACAAACTAGCTTATTAGAGATGGTATTCGTAAGACAAAAGGAATATTTAAAAAAAAAAGTAATGTTGTAATGATATATTTTAGTTACAAATATATCAACTTGATTTTAATGAATAAATGAACAACCTTTTTATTGATTGCTCCCTTGGAGTTTCTGGAGATATGCTTTTGGCTGCTTTTATTGATTTAGGAGTTCCTCTTGATGTAATTCATAGACCTCTGAAGATACTGGAATTGGAGGAAGCTTATTCTTTAATAGTTGAAGAGTCGAAAAGCTTTTCCCTTAGAGGTATAAAGGTTTCAGTCAAAGAAAAAAATTCTAATAAAAAATATAGTACTTGGCTTGATATTAGATCCTTAATAGGAAATTCTGCGTTACCAAAAAACCTGAAAGAGAAAGTATTAAGGATCTTTAAATTGCTTGCTGAAGCAGAATCTTATGTTCATGGGGTAAATGTTGATGAAGTTCATTTTCATGAGCTTAGCTGCATAGATTCCTTAGTAGATATTGTTGGAGTCTGTTCTTCATTAGAATACCTTTCCCCTGAAATTGTCTTTTGGGATTATCCCCCAGCAGGTTCAGGTTTTGTTGAGACTTCTCATGGTCTTTTGCCAGTTCCTGTGCCGGCTGTTTTGCAACTAGCAAATAAATTTGATGTAAAGCTTATATCAGATAAAAAAACATACGGTGAGTTGACAACTCCCACTGGCATAGCTCTGATGATTGGTTTGGCTAATACTTATGGGAAACCAGATTCTTTTCAAATTGATTCTATTGGCATTGGCTTAGGTCATAGAGAACTGAATAGACCAAATCTCCTTAGAGCCTGCTTATTGAAATCCCATGAATATAGATCGGAGGATTTCTTGAAATGGGAAGAGATAGGACTTCAAGAATCCTGGATAGATGACGCATCTCCTGAAGATGTCTCTTTCCTTGTTGGCCGACTTAGGGCTTTAGGCGCAATTGATGTAATTACACAACCAATACAGATGAAGAAAGGTCGCTTAGGAGTCTCCATAAAAGTATTGGCCAAGCCAAATGATTTAACAAAACTACGTTTAGCTTGGTTTGAATTTGGCACAAGTATTGGTGTGAGGGAGAAAATTGAAGGTCGTTGGGTTCTGTTACGAAGAGCTGGAACTTGTTTAACTTCGTATGGGAAAGTGTTTGTTAAGCAAGTTCAAAGACCAGATGGGAAATTGTCGTTAAAGGCCGAACACGATGAATTGTGTCGAATTAGTATTTCAAATGGAATCTCATTAGAAGAGGTTCGCAAGGAAATAATATTATCTTCAGACACTTTTGTTGAACTTGATGATAAAAATTCTGGGTAAATTTAAATAAGATATTTTTCAAAAAAAAAGCAACCTAAAACAACTACATCTTAAATAGTATAAATAAAGGTTTACATGAACTCTTTTAAAATAGCTTTTAACTTTAACCCTAATAGTTCCCTAGAAAATGTACCTTATTATACTGTTTAGTAGTTGGCCTTCCATGCACTTGCTTTGTCATATTTCATTTTAATATTGACAATAAGTAGACCTATTAAGATAAAATACTTCTAATTAATTCTGGGAATAGATATCTTTATAGTCTCAATTAGTATGGCTTTCTTTTTATTTCAAGACTTGGCATTAATGCAATAGATGCTAGTAGACCTATTAATAGCACTATTAGGCCAGGTATGATCGATTCTGCCATTCTTTCATCGCCAGCATATTGAAAAATTCTTACTGAAAGAGTATCAAAGTCAAAAGGTCTTAAGATAAAAGTAAGAGGAAGTTCTTTTAAAGTGTCTACAAATACTAATAGAGAGCCCACAATTAAGGGGCCTTTTAAAAGGGGTAAATGTACTCTTCTTAGTAGGCCTATCCACTTCTCTCCCAGATTCATTGCGGCTTCATCTATATTAGGATTAATTCTTTCAAATCCAGCATCAAGACCACCTTTAGCTACAGCTAGGAATCTGTCCGAGTAGCCCCATAATAGTAGAAATAATGGCGGTGCAAACCATGCTAATCCTGAGGTTGAAAGAAGTGCAAGGGCTATTACTGCACCTGGTATTGCATATCCAATCCCTGATAGAAATAAAAGCACCTTCATCCATTTGTTTTTTGCCCACCTTTTACAAACACTTGTAAAAATTGCCATTAAAATTGTTAATCCTGATGCAATTAGCCCAAGTAATACACTTCTCATAGTTAGTTGAAGTAGTTCTATATCAAAGCCCTGCTTTATTTGTTCAAAATTTATTATTGCCCAGTAAATAGGTATCCCAAGAGTAAATAATGGGGGAAATATAGAAATAGCTTGAGCAAGAATAGCTCTTGAACCATATAGATCCCATTTAGTTGCTTCCATTCCTGAAATACCTTCGCTCCATCTTCGGCTCTTTCTTCTTAACCTTTTTTCGTATGTAACAAGAAGAAGAACAATTATTAACGCTATAAAGGCGAGTGCAATTGCACCTGAAGGATTGCCTTTTATAATCCAATTCTCTACAATTCCCGCTGAAATACTTGGAATGTTTAGGAGTTCTACAGCTCCAAGCTCATTTATTATTTCCATTGCCATAAGAGCGACTCCGGCTCCGATGGCTGGAACTGTCATTGGTAGAGCTATTCTTCTGAAGCTATCCCATGGATTGATCCCAAGGCTTCTGCATGCTTCGATTTGACGCTGGCCAACTTTTGCGAAGCTTTCTGAGCTTAGAAGAAATACATAAGGGTATGTTGTTAAGGCCATAATTAAAGCTCCCCATCCCATTCCGTGAATCCTTATCCCATAAATACTCCCAAGATCTATTAGTATTGCTGATAAAAGGTAAGCAGGTGTAGCTAAAGGCAATAGTTGAGCAAGCCTAAGGTATTTCCTTCCTTTGAACCTACAGTTTGCTAGTAGCCACCCATTTGCTGTGCCTAATAGAGCCCCACTTGCTGTGCTTAAAATAACAAGAGTAATTGTTCCTTTCACTTGCTTAAAGCCATCAGGCCCAAGGCTTATGCCTCCATCTTTAAGACCATTTATTGCTTCAAATAAAAGATTAACAAAAGGTAAAAGTATGATTAGGCATATAAAGATAGCAATTCCATTTAAAAATATCCGGCTGCTATTTAATTTGTTCTTAATTAATATTTTCTTAAGCAAACCCTTCCCCTTTGTTTATAGCGACACAAGATTCAAGTTGTTTCATTATTAATTCGTGATTAAGGTCTTTGCCAATTAAAACAAGTTGATTTTTCCTTTCATCAAGCCATTCGCTGTCATCAATCGAAAATCGCTTCCCAGCAAGATGAAAAATATACTTTTTCTCACTTTCCTTGAACCAAATTATTCCCTTAGCTCTGAAAACAGAAGAAGGTAATTGATTGTCCAGGAAGCTCTGAAACTTTCTAAGTGAAAAAGGACCATCAGATTTGAAAGAAAGTGATGTATACCCTTCTATGTCGTGATGATGCTCATGATCGTGATGATGCTCATGATCGCAATTGCCCTGATCGGCATCTTCCTTTGAGATATTCTCAGATACCTTTTGAGAATATTTTTGAGTCTGAAGATTGTCAGATTCAAATAGACCAACACTTAACAAAAGAGGAAGGGGGACTTCTCCATGCTTACTTTTTAATATTCTCGGATCTATTTTTATCATTGAGATCTTATCTTCCAAGTCCTTAACTTTCCCCTCTGAGATAAGATCACATTTATTTATTACTAGAATGTCACCATTTATTAGTTGAGATTTACAAACTTCACTTTCGAGGAAAGTATTACTAAAGTTTTCTGCATCAATAACCGTAATAATTGAGTCAAGTCGAGTTCGCTCTTTTAATTCGCTACCAATAAATGTCATAGCAATTGGTAGAGGGTCTGCTAAGCCTGTTGTCTCTATAATAATATAATCAATTTCTTTTTTTTTCTCGATTATACTTTCTACTGCTTCAAGTAATTCCCCATTTATTGAACAGCATATACAGCCATTATTTAATTCAACCATATCTTCGCTGGTAGTAACAATTAAATCATTATCAATACCTATTTCACCAAATTCATTAACCAAAACAGCTGTTCTTATTCCTTTTTGATTTTTAAGAATATGGTTGAGCAAGGTTGTCTTTCCTGACCCTAGAAAGCCAGTTAATATAGTAACTGGGATCTGCGCTTGCTCTTTTGAAATTTCACTTGACCTTGATAAATCTTTCATTTTTATGTTTAGTAGATCTAAGAAATTGGAGTAATTTTAAGGTTTATTTTTTATTATTTCATCAATGGATTTAGCAAGTTTTAAATCAAGATTACTTATCCCATTTAACTCATGTGTGGTCAAGTCAATAGTCACTTCAGAGTAAACATTTTTCCATTCGGGGTGATGGCAAAGTGATTCAGAGATTATGGCTACTTTTGTCATAAAGCCAAAAGCATCAATGAAATTTCGGAATTGAAAAGTTTTTCTAATCCTAGAATTAAGTATCTCCCAGTCGGGTATTAGATGGGATGAATCTTGGAGTTCTTTCAGTGTCAAAAGTTTAGTTTCCATAGCAATAATCTAAGGGGTTTTTCTAGGCTTGACTAGTTATGTCATGGATATGATCAATAAGTAAGTCATTTTTGGCTTCTAAGCTACTGTTTTTAGAGGCACTTGAGTTTAGGTCGTTATAGCTGACTATTCTAAAGAGCTTAGGGTCTTTCTTACCATGATTGATTAGAAACTATTAGTTCAATACGCTTCCTTAGCCTTTATTTTCTCTGCAATTGAATGAAGACCAATTACCCTATCTTTCTTTGTGTATCTATGCTCCCAAAGATAAATAGCCTGCCAAGTACCAAGATCAAGGCAGGTATCTTTAATACTAATAGTTAAAGATGTACATGTCAGTGTTGTTCGTATATGTGCAGGCATATCATCAACACCTTCCTCAGCATGAAGGTATCTTTGTGCTTTACTTTCTCCTGAGATACTTTTAAAGGATAATTCTGGAACAATTGCTTTCATATAAGCAGAAAGATCTTTTAAGACTCTTGGATCTGCATTCTCATTGATTATAAGGCTACAACTTGTATGTTTTGATGTTAAAACTAAAATGCCTTGCTTTATTTTATTTTCTTTTATCCATTTATTTAATGTTTTCGTGATATCAGTAAAACCTTCTCCTTTGGTTCTGATCGATAACTCAGCGGTAAGTTGTTCCACTTTTCTAATCTATATATTCTCAAAATATAAGCAAGTCTTGCTTATATTAATAATTAATCTTCTTGGCATAGCAATTACTTGTAATGAACAAGTCTTTCGAATTAGAAGAGCTGTCAAAATTTAAGGAGTGAGGGTGTTAATAAATGTTTGCGAAAGTGATCTTTGTGAACTGACAAAGCTCATTATGTCTACAAATTTTCCAATCAGTTAAACCTTGGATTCATTATAAATCTCTTCTGAAGCATGTTCGCTGGATATCAATAACTTATAAACACTCAAGCTTGTAACTTTTTTAATGAAGAGGATATTAGGCTGATCTAAATGACTTTGTAAATCATTGACTAGTACTATTTGGCTCAGATTGGGTCAATACCTTCGAGATACGCAACTTCTTGGATCAATCCATAGCACCCTTTATTGGGACCAAAACACTGTGATGCCTTCTGCGGCTGCACCTTGGAGAGGAGAGCAATTAAGTCTTTTGGCAAAGCTTTTGCATTCAAGACAAAGTAGTCATGAATTTGAAGATTTGATTTTAGAAGCATCAGCTGAATTACAAAAAGAAACGTCTCTGGATATAAAGGAGATTAATGAAAGGAAACGAAATTTAGATCTTTTAAGTTTGGAATTTAATCGCCAAAAGAGGCTTGATTCTCAACTGGTTGTTCATTTGGCTACTGCACAGACTGATGGCTATGCACTTTGGCAAGCAGCTAAATCAGATAACGATTACAAGAAATTTGCTCCTGCACTTAAAAAATTAATTGAGCTTAGACAGGAACAAGCAAGGCAGCTTGATGAACCACGTAGTTGCTGGGAAACACTTGCTCAACCTTTTGAACCTGATTTGACAATTAAGCGTTTGAATGAATTATTTAATCCTTTAAGGGATCGGTTGCCTTCTTTAATAAATGACTTGAAGCCAAGTTCAAAGTTGAAACTCTGCGGCTGGGACTTAGATGTGAAATCTCAGCACATCCTTTGTGAACGTTTATTGAATGAATGGGGGCGAGATGAAAACATTATTTCTTTAGGACGATCTCCGCACCCCT
The DNA here is from genome assembly GCA_003279445.1 of Prochlorococcus sp. AG-402-G10. Taxonomy (GTDB): domain Bacteria; phylum Cyanobacteriota; class Cyanobacteriia; order PCC-6307; family Cyanobiaceae; genus Prochlorococcus_E. Next base: position 85,868 of record QCHT01000003.1, on the reverse strand, counting down.
TTTCAATTACCCTTGGCCCTAAAGATTTCCGATTAACGTCTAGGGTTGTTAAAGGCCAGCCATTCTCTTGTTTCCTTGCTACAGCTCATGAATGGGGGCATTCTCTTTATGAACAAGGTCTCCCTTCTCAGAGTCATCAATGGTTTGGATGGCCTTTAGGGCAAGCAACTTCTATGGCTGTTCATGAAAGTCAATCATTGTTCTGGGAAAATAGAGTTGCACGCAGTAGAGATTTCTCAAATAGATTCTGGAAGTATTTTGCTAATGAAGGGGCTCCAGTAAGTAATGGTTTAGATCTATGGAAATTGATGAACCCATTAGCACCAGGTTTGAATCGAGTAGAAGCTGATGAGCTCAGTTATGGAATGCATATTCTAATTAGGACTGACCTTGAGATTGCTTTACTTGAGCAGGGACTTGATGTTTGGGATCTACCTAATGAGTGGAACAAGAGATATACAGAGCTTCTTGGAGTGACTCCTTCTAATGATGCAGAAGGATGTTTGCAAGATGTTCACTGGAGTGAAGGGGCCTTTGGTTATTTCCCTTCTTATTTGCTTGGTCATCTCATTAGTGCTCAACTTTCTGAAGCTATGGCTAGCGCACTTAATTTTGAAGGAATCAAAAGTGAAGACCCTCTTGGACAATGCATTAGAGATGGCAAAGAGTCAAAGTTGCTCAAATGGTTAAGGGAAGAAGTGCATATTTTTGGTCGGAAGGTTAATGCTGAGAAATTGGTTAAAGAAGTTACTGGAAAAGCTCTTTCAAGTCATGCATTCCTCAATTATTTGGAGAAGAAGGTAAACATGCTTACTTGTACCTCTTAGGATAAAACTCATAATTATTGATAGCTATGGCTAATCTTGATCAGGCTCCTAGTCGCAGTATGCCAAATTTGCTGCATGTATTACCTGCATTTGCTGATGAAGGTGCCTTAAGAGTTAATACGATTGTTGAACTCAACTCTAATACAATCAATAAATACGAATTAATTACTGAAACTGGGCACTTAAAGCTTGATCGAGTAGGTTACTCCTCTTTGGCTTATCCATTTGCATATGGATGTATTCCTAGAACATGGGATGAAGATGGTGATCCTTTGGACATAGAGATTGTTGGTGTCACAGAGCCATTGGTACCTGGATCAATCGTTGAGGCAAGAATTATTGGAATTATGACTTTCGATGATGGTGGAGAGGTTGATGATAAAGTAATCGCAGTAATTGCTGATGACAAACGTCTTGATCATATAATTAGTTTTGAAATGCTTGGTGAGCACTGGATTAAAGAAACTACTTATTATTGGGAGCATTACAAAGATCTTAAGAAGCCAGGGACTTGTAATGTTAATGGATTTTTTGGAATAGAAAAAGCAGTCGAGATAATTAAATCTTGTGAGAGTAGATACCTTTCTGAAATAGATCCAAATTTAGTTGATTAAGTTACCTTCTATGTTCTCGCTTCTTTGAAAATAGCTTCTAATATCTCCATTGCACCTTGTGCTTTAAGAGCATTTGCAAGATCTATTCCAATCTTCTCTGGGCTAGATCTTGCTCCGATTGCTTTATCTCGTATTAACTTTTTCCCATCGAGGCTTGCAACCATACCGGTAAGTATTAATTTTTCATCTTCTAGTTTGCTATTTACACCAATAGGAACTTGACACCCTCCTTCAAGTTCTCTAAGGAAGGACCTCTCGGCAAGGCATCGTTGAGATGTTTCCTGATGTTCCAGCATTTTAATAATGTCTAGTACATCTTCTTTCCCTTTTACGCATTCTATTCCTAATGCTCCCTGACCTACTGCATGAAGTGATATATCACTAGGAATTAATTGGTGTATGCGATCCCCAAAACCTAGTCTTGATAAACCTGCCGCAGCAAGGATCAAGCAATCGTAATTACCAGCGTCTAGTTTCTCTAATCTTGTAATCACATTGCCACGAACGTCTTTGAAAATCAAGTGAGGATAGTGATACCTAAGTTGCGCTAAGCGGCGTAAAGAGCTTGTCCCTACAATTGAGCCTTCAGGGAGACTATTTAATTGATGTTCTTTGAATTTTTCATTTACAACTAATGCATCAGCAGGATCCTCTCTCTTAGTAATGCAGCCAAGGATTAATCCTTCAGGAAGATTGGTAGGTAGATCTTTTAAGGAATGCACTGCTATATCAGCACGGCCAACAAGCATTTGAGCTTCAAGTTCTTTTGTAAAAAGCCCTTTGTCACCGATTTTTGCTAGGGCTACATCAAGAATCTTATCGCCTTGGGTGGCCATAGCTTCTACTGAAATATCAATGTTGGGGCAGGCCTTCTCAAGCTCTCCCTTTACCCAATTAGTTTGGACCATGGCTAATTGGCTGCGTCGTGAGGCAATACGCAATTGGTCTAGAGCCATTAGGAATTTCTATTACTTTCTTACCTTACTCATGTGACCTGACCTTATGGAAAGCTCTTCGTCATACTTTATTAGTCTGATGCTTGCTTCTACCCTTTTGAAGCTTGGAATTTATTTGATGTATTCCTTGAGAACACCATTGCGGTTTGGGTGGCGAAGCTTGCGTAATGCTTTTGCTTCAATTTGTCTGATGCGTTCTCTTGTTACATCAAAGATTTGCCCAATCTCTTCAAGAGTTTTCATTCGGCCATCATCAAGGCCATACCGCAACCTTAATACATCTCTTTCTCTAGGACTAAGAGTGGCGAGAACACCTTCTAAATCTTCTCTGAGGAGCGTTTTTGCAACATCTAGTTCTGGGTTCTCAGAATCAGATTCAATGAAATCCCCTAAACGCGAATCCTCTTCTTTTCCTATAGGAGTCTCTAATGAAATTGGGAGCTGTGCACTTTTAGCTATAAAACGCAGTTTTTCAATGGTCATTTCCATGCTTTCTGCAATTTCTTCTTCACTTGGTTTTCTTCCAAACTCCTGGCTAAGAACTTTGGTTGTTTTTTTGATTCTTGAAATAGTTTCGTAGAGATGAACTGGCAATCTAATTGTGCGACTTTGATCTGCAATTGCTCTTGTTATTGCTTGACGAATCCACCAGGTTGCATAAGTTGAAAACTTATAACCTTTTTCATGATCAAACTTTTCTGCAGCACGAATTAAACCAAGACTTCCTTCTTGTATTAGATCTTGAAATGAAAGCCCTCTGTTCATATATTTCTTTGCGATTGAAACAACTAATCTGAGATTTGATTGGACCATTTTTTCTTTTGCACGCCTAGCAAGCATTAATCTTCGTCGGAATCTTGCCATTGGCATATTGACTAAGGCAGCCCATTCTTTCTTTGAAGGCTCATGACCATGCTCACTTTCAAACTGAATAGCTAGTTCTTCCAAGTGGAGAAGATCGGCTATTTTTCTTGCAAGTTCAATTTCTTCATCAGGTCTAAGCAACCTGATTCTGCCAATTTCTTGCAAATAAACCCTTATAGAGTCTTCTGTATATACTCCTTTAGGTCCTAGCTTGATACTCGCAAGTGCTTTCTCTCTTGCTTCTGGATCAGTTATGTCGCCAAGGAGTGGATCGGTTTGTATGTCTAGGGACGAATTGCTTGGATTTTCTCCTTCATTTGCACTTAAAAGTTGATCAGCAGCAAGTTCTAGATGTTGCTCAACTTTAGAGGTGTTAAATGAAGTTGAAATAGCTTTTCCCTTTGCTTTCTTGGGAGAAGAGCTCTTCGTCTTAGTATTTTTTTTACTAACTTCACTTGTAATTTTTTTCTTTGATTTAGTTGCTTTGGATTTTTCCTTAGCAACAGCTGTTGAAGAGGTGACAGGGGTCATTTGAAAGATTCAAAAAAGGACAAAAATCTCGTTAAAATTGGTTATTGACTAAACTGCTCCTTAGTTTCAATCACAATTTATCGAAGATTGACGATTCCTAATTTCAAAAATAAAAATCAAATAACCTCTAATTGGTAAATGTCTCTATTGAAAAAGGAAAAACCCAGTATGAAATTGTGAAATTGAAAAAGGTCTTTCTGGTGTCTACAGAATTGTTAGGGGTTTTCTTAGGCAGGCCTAACCTTTTTTGAGGACTTCCCCTCTGGTCAAGCTTCTTACCTTCCCTCTGAACAGAATTCTGTATTGTTCAGATAGCAGCAAAATGCTGCACTCCTTAAGTTTATGAAAATTTTCTGAAGTAGGCAACTGTTTTTCTATGGGTATTAAAGAAATAGATGTATGGCTTGATGTAGGCAGGGAAGGCCGTTGTTTTACCTATGGTGATGGGAAGGAATTTGGAATAGATGTAGGTGACATTGTTCTTGTGACCTTAAAGGGGAGACCGATGCATGGACTTGTGGTTAAAGTTAAAGATCCAATCCTTTCTTCCGAGAATTGTAAAAGTAGGTTTACTTTGACCAATGTTGAAGGGCTTATACAAAAAGCAGCCGTTGATCATATTTGGAGAGAATGGATAGAATCAATAGCTGCTAAGTGTCATGTGAGCCCCTATAAGATGCTTAAAGCTGCTTTGCCACCTGGTTGGTTAGGGCAGGCAAAGAAAAGAACAATTGATCAAAAGAGTTTTTGGTGGGTTTTTGTGAATGATTCGAATACTTCTTCACGAAAATTATCTGTTCGGCAAGAAGAATTGCGTAAGTTTCTTTTAAAGGAAGGTGGTGGAACTTGGCAAAAAAACCTTCTATTAAATGGATTCTCGTCTGCATTTTTAAAAAATTGCCTTAAGACTTCTCTTGTTGATCGGGAAAAACGCCTTGAGTTTCAAAAAAACAAAAAGGCCTCGCTAAGTGTTGTTGAGCCTTCTTCTAATGATAAATCAAGATGTTGTCTTACAAATGAGCAAAGAGATGCATTGCAGATATTCGAGAAACAACCTCCTGGGTCAGCTCTTCTTCTCTGGGGAATAACTGGTTCAGGTAAAACGGAAGTATATCTACAGATGGTAGCGAAAGAACTCTCTAAAGGCCGACATTGCTTGATCCTTACACCAGAGATTGGACTGATTCCTCAATTAGTTGACCGTTGTGTAAGACGCTTTGGAGAGAAAGTCCTTGAGTATCATAGTGGTTGCTTGGAGAGACAAAGGATTAGTACTTGGCGTCAGATTCTAGCGACTAAGGAGCCTCTTGTTGTTGTTGGCACACGCTCGTCAATTTTTCTCCCATTGCTTCCATTGGGTCTAATAGTCCTTGATGAAGAGCATGACAGCTCTTATAAGCAGGAATCTCCAATGCCTTGTTACCATGCAAGAGAGTTGGCCTTGGATCGTGCGAAAAGAACAGGCGCAAGAGTTGTTTTAGGTAGTGCGACCCCTTCAATGGTGACTTGGAGTAATCTTGCTCCCGAAGGGGCGATTGCTTTAGCTAGGCTTACGCGTCGGATTGCGGATAAGCCATTGCCAGATGTTGTTGTAGTAGATATGCGTCAGGAATTATCGGACGGACATAGACGATTGCTAAGTAGACCATTGCTTGACAAGCTTTCTGTATTGAAAGAATCAAATGAGCAGGCAGTTATCTTGGTGCCTAGAAGGGGGTATAGTAGTTTCTTAAGTTGTCGTAGCTGTGGGGATGTCGTCCAATGTCCGAATTGCGATGTTTCTTTAACTGTTCATCAATTTGCTAAAGGTTATCAATGGTTGCGGTGCCATTGGTGTGATTATCGTACAAATATTGGATTTAGATGTATTCAATGTGGTTCAAATGCTTTTAAACCTTTTGGAGCTGGAACTCAACGTGTTTTAGAGCACCTAGAGGCAGAACTTAAAGGGTTGAGGTTGCTGCGCTTTGATAGAGACACAACCAGGGGCCGTGATGGACATCGACGGCTACTTGCACAATTTGCCGCAGGAGAGGCGGATGTACTGATAGGTACGCAAATGCTTGCGAAGGGAATGGATTTACCAAAAGTTACTCTTGCTGTCGTTCTTGCTGCAGATGGGTTGCTACATCGGCCTGACTTCTTTGCAGAAGAGCAAGCCTTGCAGCTTTTTATGCAATTGGCTGGTCGTGCTGGGCGAGGTGAAAGACCTGGGAAAGTGCTTGTGCAAACTTATTCTCCCTCCCATCCCGTAATTGTTCACCTTGTAGATGGAAGCTATGAGGACTTTCTCAAGAAAGAATCTAAGCTTCGCCGATCTTCAGGATTGCTACCTTATAGCAGAGCCTGCTTGCTTCGTTTGTCCGGGCATTCTGCTTCATTGACTGCGACTTCAGCAACTGCTGTGGCTGAATATATAAGACCTGAATGCAATTCTGAAGGTTGGATGCTCCTAGGACCTTCCCCTGCCTTGGTAGAGCGAGTAGCAGGGAAGAGTCGTTGGCAAATTTTGCTTCATGGCCCTGCGTTAAGTCCATTGCCTTTGCCATTGGGGGAGGGGATCTGGGGATGTCTTGCAAAAGGAGTTAGCTTGTCTATTGATCCTGACCCAATTCAATTTTAAGGGGTTTCGCTCCCTTGACTTTTCAAGGGGGTAATTCAGGGAATCCAAATCCCATCTGGAGTTTAATCCTTTGTAAAATCATACTCAGCGCCATTAAAATAAAAACCACAACACTCCCTATCCCTAGCTTGCTCCAGTGCCATTTTTGAAGAGAGAGAGTGTTTACTGTTCCCTCCTGAAGCTCCCAATTAAATTGATTCTTGATTAGAGTTGTCTTTTTGGGATAGCTATTAGGAACTCCTTGTAATTTTGATTGAGGAGCTATCGATACCGCGAGCTTTAATTTTGGGATCTCAGGGAGACTCGTAAGGTCAACATGGAGATTAAGAGTCTGTTTTATTCCAACTATCCAGTTTTTCTCAACTAACTCTATATTTACTGACGGAGTCTCAATACCAGCAATTCCAGCAGCAATACTAATAGTCTCATTTAGTAGAATGTTTGCATCTTTTGAGCTAATTGATCTTGACTCTATGATTTGTTGACCGTCGTGATGAGTCTGTAAAGCTACTTTTGGTTCTATTCTTTCTATGGATGCCTCAAACTCTTCTTGCCAAGGCAATTTCTTCTTGGAATTACTTTTAATATCCCATCCCATTTTTATACGATCTGCACCTATTAGCTCTACCTTGGTTGTGAATTGAACGCAGCCACTCAGAAGAATAGTTAATAGAATAATTACTAAAAGACTAGAGAGAGTAAAGCCTGCTTTAAAAGACCTTGTTTGGCCTGTAGGGATGTACTTTGTAATTTCTTCAGAGTTCTTTTTCTTCAGAACTTTAAAACTACTTAAGGGGTCTTCAATAGATAAAGAGGGTATCTTGATGGACCAATCTTCTGGCCTTTCTAGCTCTGGTGATTTTAGAATTGATAGGAATTGTTTGGCCTGTTGTCGGATTCCATCATTTTTATGCTTTAAAAGTGTTTCACATATAGAAATCGCTTGTTGATTCTTGCCTTGTCCTATAAGGGCGGTAACCATTAAAGTTCCTATGTAACCATCATTGCTCTTTAATAAAGTTGTTCCTTCTAAAAGAGATTCTAGAGCGGATAGACATTCTTTGTAGGCACCTTTGTCTAAGGCAATCTCGGCTAATTTTAGAGTCGCTTCCCGACTCATTGTTTACCCCCTACTCACAATCATTGTGCCGATACCTCTGTCAGTAAATACTTCCAAAAGTAGTGCATGTGAGATCCGACCATCGACAATATGTGCAGCAGTAACACCTTGAGCTAATGCTCTAATACAGCACTCTGCTTTTGGCTTCATTCCACCTTGAACTATTCCTTCTTCAATAAGGCTCCGAGCTTCCTGCAGTTTTATTTTTTGAACAAGTGAAGAAGGATCTTGTTGGTCTTTAAGAATGCCCAGTGTATCCGTTAAGAGAATTAATTTTTCTGCATCAATAGCTGCTGCAATCTCTCCAGCTACAGTATCTGCATTGATGTTATAGGTTGTTCCATCAGTTGAAGCTGCAACGCTTGATATTACTGGAATATATCCTTTGCTAAGCAGAGGATATATTACGTCTGGATTTACTCGACTAACTTCGCCAACTAGACCATGACTCCCATCGCCCCAAGGTCGGGCTTCTATCAAACCTCCATCAATTCCACATAGCCCCACAGAAGATGCTCCGAGTTTGTTAATACCATTAACTATTTGTTTGTTAACTCTTCCGATAAGAACCATTTGCACTACATCCATGGTTGCAGAGTCTGTGATCCTCAATCCATCCCTAAATTTACTAGTAATTTGAAGTTTAGATAACCAACGATTAATTTCTGGCCCACCACCATGAACAACAACAGGCTGTGCGCCTACGGATGAAAGTAATGCTATATCACGAAACACCGCTTCTTTTAGACTCTCTTCTGACATTGCTGAGCCACCATATTTAATAACAATTCGACGTCCTGCAAATTTTTGAATGTAGGGGAGAGCCTCGCTTAGAACAGAAACCCTAATAGCATCAGTTTTGTCATGATGAATTGAGTCGGAATTAATTTTCTCTGACTGGGAATTATTCGATAGCATCTTTTGTGGTTTCTGAAATGTTTTGCTTAGGAAGGAGTTCTAGTTTAAGTTCTGTGGTGCTAATCGAAGTTATTTCTGCCGTTAAATTCTTGGCAAAGAATCGACCTAATCGGTCTTTTTGTGACTCCCATTTTTCTAATGGGACGCCGCAAAATTCAAATTTCATTCTTACACCATAATCCTCAGCAATTTCTATCAATTCAATCTCTCTAAGCTTTGGCGGATTAGAATCGTTCCAAAGTTTTAATGCTTGAAGAGATGTTTCCAAATGAGTTCTTTGCCCATACCTGTATCTAGTTACATCACCTATGAGGTCTGAAAGTTCCTTCGGCCCTTTGCTTTTAAGTTTGCTTATATCAGATGCTGAGATTGAATTATTGGCAGGATCCAACTCTGAATTTTTCAAGGCTAGACCGATTAGCAGAATTGGAACGCCATAAAAAAATGTCGGAACACTTAAGTTTGTGGCGTCATTGAAATAAGAGATAAGACCTGTTATTGCAAGAGTCCCTCCTGCTATAGAAATTAGACTGGCTGGTGAAAATTGTTTTTTCATGTTTCCAATTTAGCTTTCTAGGCCTTAAATTTTGTGTATCGAGAAACTTTCATGGCTTCATTAGATAAAAAATCTATTGATCTTCAAAAGCTAATTGCTCTATTAAATGAAGACAGGGCTTTGATCCTAGAGAAGATTGACCAAGGTTCTTGGCCAGAGCTCAGGAACGACTTGGCTTCATTAGAAAGGGAACTCGGAAGGTTTTTGACATTAGCGTCTGAAAAATTTGCAGACTAATAAGCCATTAAACAGGACTTAGAAAGGTATGTCGTCAGTATCTGGGATTAGGGGTGAACTATCCCAAGTCACAGCATCCTCGTTTTTCTTAATGTTATCAGGGCCTTTATCCTGAAGAATTTTTGATGAAGTGGAAGGTTGGATTTGAGAATTGCTTTCCAAGTTGCTTTGGTCAAGATTGTTTTCAGCACTAGCGTGAATTTTAGAGAGAGTGAACTCTGCCTTTTTTTCTTTGCTGCCATCTTGCCTTGTGTTTGTGTTCATCCTCATGCGTCCTTCTAAGACAAGCCTTTGACCAACTTGAACTCTATCCTGGAGCTCCTGAGCCAGATTGCCCCATCCCACTACTTTTATTAAGCCTGGGGGGTCATCTGAGCGAAGGCCATCAAACGCTACATCCATTTCTGCTATAGCAGTTTGATTGTCTTGGGTGTAGCGAATGGTGGGTGCTACCTTGACGGTGACTTCAAGTAAGCAGTGATTCATTTCCTTTCAAGCAGTGAGAGCTATCTTGATGCACATGAGAAGAAATTGCCACCGTCATTTATGGTTGTTATCCGGAACTGGAGATGGAGCGCCGCTTTCTGAGGCGTTAATCCATAGAGGTTGGAAAGTTAGCGTAAGTGTTGTTTCTTCCCAAGCTTCATTGAAGTACTGTCATCTTCCCTTGGAATCACTACGGGTAGGAGCTTTGTCAGGCGTGGAGGAAATCAAGGCTGTTTTAGAAAATGCGCGTCTTTTGCATGATGGATTTGAATGGATAATTGATGCTACGCATCCTTTTGCAGAGATAATAAGTTCTAATCTCAAGACAGTTTGTAATGAACTAGATCAACCCCTAATGCGTTTTGATCGCTGCGCAGAAACTTTTTCAGAAGCATTCTTGATTAAAAGTCACCTAGATCTTTTGAATTTTGATTTGGCTGGGAAAAAGATTCTTTTTGCTATTGGTTCAAGGGTTTTGTCAGAAGCGTTGGATTGTGGTCGTAGATCAGGTGCAATTGTTTTTGCAAGAGTTATGCCAACAGTGGAAGGAATAAGAAAAGCTTTATGTTGTCATTTGCCATCTGAGCATTTAGCAGTAGTGACACCTTCGTGTTCTAACTCTTTGGGACAGATTGAAGAGGCTCTTTGCAGACAATGGGACATAACAACTGTTGTCGCAAGGCAGTCTGGCGGCGTTACTCAAAAGCTTTGGCAGAATATTGCTCGAAAGAATGGGATTGATTTATTTTTAATCGCCCGTCCCAATTTGTCTGATGATGTTTGCTCAGCGAATAGTTATCAGGAGTTAATTGATAAGCTTTAACGCAACTCTTATTTTATTATGGAGTAAAATTAATCTAATTTTACTTGTTATACTATTATGCCTTTAGACTTATATAATGATAGTCTCGCTTTGGTAATTACAACAGAGAGTGACTATAATAACGCTCGGAATCTAGCTAATTATATTTTAAAAATGCAGTTATCAAAATGTGTGAGCCTTAGTAAGATCGACTCTATTTATTGTTGGGAGGGCTCTATTGAGGAGGCTCAGGAAGTCCAAATAACTATAAAAGCAAAACCAGAATTGTTAGATCATTTGATTATAACTCTAAAGAAAAAACATACTTATGAGATTCCGCAGATTATTTGTTTACGTGCTTCATCAAGTGCAGAATACAAGGAATGGCTTACGCAGCCTTTTTAGGCTTTGGAGAAGTTCTTAATTCTCATTTATTAGTTTCTTTAGAGAAGCCTTAGATCTTGAACCTAACTGCGTAACAATATGCCCAGCACAAATTGAACCAAGCTTGCCACAGGTTAACAGATCCTTGTTGTTTATATAGCCATGAAGAAACCCACTTGCATATAAATCTCCTGCCCCAGTTGTATCAATTGCCTTGCCAAAGTTATAAGACTTGATTGAATACTCTCTTCCATTTGAAAGTATCAGTGAGCCCTTTGATCCTCTAGTGAGAACTGCAAGCTGACATTTTTCTTTAATGTTAGTAACTGCAGAGTCAAAACTTGAGGATTGATAAAGTGCAATTATTTCATTTTCATTTGCAAATAAAATATCTACATGCTCTTCTAATAAGGCTTGAAAACTTTCTCTATTCCTTTCAATACAAAAGATATCCGACAAAGAAAGTGCCACCTTGACTCCATTCTTTCTACATTCTATTGCGGCAGTCTTAAATGCATTCTTCGCTTCATCAAGGTCCCATAGATAACCTTCTAAATACAATAATTTTGCCCTTGTCAATATAGAAAAGTCAATGTCCTTTTCATTAAGTAAACTAGAACAACCTAGGTATGTGCACATGGTCCTTTCTGCATCTGGTGTCACGTAAATAAGACATCTTCCTGTAGCAGGACCTTCTTTAAGTAGAGATGTATTGAATCCAGCCCCTGTTTGACAAATATCATCTCTAAAAACTTTACCAAGTTTATCTTCTTTTACTCGTCCTATGAAATTCGCAGAGCTACCTAGGTTTAATAGTCCTGCCGCAGTATTTGCTGCTGATCCACCGGATGTTTCTAAGGCAGCTGTGCTATCTAGGTAAAGTTCTTTTGCTTTATCCTCATCAATTAAAGTCATGCTTCCCTTTTGAAGTGAATTTTTAATTAAGAAGCTTTCATCAACATTTATAAGTACATCAACTATTGCATTCCCAATAGCTATTATATCGAAAACCTTTTCATCCATTTTAATTATTTAGAAAATTTAAGCTAGCTATTTAAGAACTTAGGAGAGCTCTTTTAGGTCCATGAATAGGATCTTCTACAACAATAGTCTGATCTCTACTCGCGCCTAAAGAAACAATTGCTATTGGGACTTCCATCAATTCTGCAAGGAGCCTTAGATATGCCATTGCTGCTTTAGGCAGGTCTTCTAGTTTTCTGCAGTGTGCTGTGGAAGACTGCCATCCAGGTATGGTTTTAAAAATTGGAGAGCATTTACTAAAATCGTCTGCATTACTAGGAAAAAAATCAATTGTTTCTCCGTTTAATTCGTAAGCAGTGCAAATCTTGATTTCTTCTAATTCATCAAGCACATCTAATTTTGTTATTGCTAAACAATCAAGACCATTTACTTGTACAGCATATTTCCCAATAACACCATCAAACCATCCGCATCTTCTTCTGCGACCAGTGGTAGTTCCATATTCACCACCTCTAGAACACAACTGATCATTTACAGTTCCTTGGAGCTCAGTGGGGAAAGGACCTTCGCCCACACGTGTTGTATAGGCCTTTGCTACTCCAATCACTCTATCTATGAGAGTTGGTCCTACTCCAGCTCCGATACAAGCACCGCCTGAAACAGGGTTTGATGAGGTTACAAATGGGTAGGTTCCGTGGTCAAGGTCTAGAAGAGTTCCTTGAGCTCCTTCAAATAGGATGTTTTTTTTGTTTCTTGATGCTTGGTGAATAATTCTCGTGCAGTCAACAACATGAGGTGCAAGTTGCTTCCCGTAGTTAAGATATTCTTGAATAATGCTTTCTTCATTAAGAGCCTCTTTCCCATAAATTTTGCAGAGCACTTCATTCTTTTCCGCAAGAGGTACTTCTAGGCATTGTCTAAGTTTTTTTTCATCTAATAAATCTATTACTCTTATTCCACTTCTTTGTGATTTATCTGCATAAGTAGGGCCGATACCCCTTCCTGTTGTCCCAATCTTGTTAAGCCCTCTTCGTTCTTCCATCGCTTTATCGATCAGGCGGTGGTATGGCATAGTCACATGAGCGGTTGAAGAAAGCTGAAGGCCTGAAATATCAATAGAATTTTCCTTTAACATTGCTATTTCTTCTAGCATTACTTTTGGGTCTACGACTGTTCCTGAACCAATGAGACAAATAGTTTCTGGATAAAGTATCCCTGATGGAATCAGGTGGAGCTTCAGTACTTTTTGATCTACAACAATTGTGTGACCAGCATTTACACCGCCTTGATACCTGACGACTACATCAGCAGAGCGACTTAGCAGATCGGTAATCTTACCCTTCCCTTCGTCACCCCACTGAGCACCTATGACTACAACGTTTGCCAATGCTACTGCGGTACGAAACCGCTTAAATTCAGAGTTTACAACACTCTCAGATTTCCTTGGCTAAGTCAAACAAATCAATCAAAAGTTATATTTAGATTTCTTTTACAACGACTTTCTCTGCTCTAGTAAGTTCTTTGTTCAAACGTTCCTTTAATTTCTCTGGCAAAGGCCTATTTGCAAAGGTTTTATAGTGCCCTGCCATTGAGTTAAGGGCAGTTTGCATAGTAGTAAAAGAAGACGTGCCATTTACTTGAGGACGATTTCTATATCTAGATATATAGGCTGTAATAAGCCCTAGAGCCTCGTCTTTAGAATCAGAGATCCTTTCGTCGTCATCCGCTAAAGCAATAGTTGCCTTGAGGGCCTGAGCAACTGATACTGTGTCTCTAGCAAAATCCCCTGACATTGTTGGCTTGGCTGCTAAGAGGTCTTCACCAAAAGGGTGAAAAATTAGAAGTATTCCAAGGAAGATTGACAAAGAAGTCGTAATGAATTTTTTGAAGAATTGATTGAAATCCCAGGTCATTTTGGATTCGTGATTGATTTGACTCTATAAGAATTAAGGCAAAAGTGATTTTTTGTACTTAGATATTTCGGAAACAAGCTCTTTTATCGCTTCTTTTGAACCTAGTGATTTTGAAGTTTTTGTTGTCCGATGAGCAAGTTCTACTTTTCGTGAAGAAGAGTCCCTCCCAGCAATTACTTTCCAAGGAATACCTATTAAATCTGCATCTTTGAATTTCACACCAGCTCTTTCCTCTCGATCATCTATGAGCACATCAACACCATGTTCTTTAAGCTCAAAATAGATTTCATAAGCAAGCTTGAATTGAGCTTCGTCTTTCACATTTGCGATAACAATAATCACCTCAAAGGGTGCAATTGATAATGGCCAAATTATTCCATTTTCATCATGGTTTTGCTCTACGGCAGCCTGCGCTAGTCTTGATATTCCAATTCCATAGCAACCCATCCAAAAAGGCTCTTGCCTTCCTGACTCGTTAGTAAAGCTTGCATCAAGTGACGAGGAGTATTTTCGTCCTAATTGAAAAATATGCCCTATCTCAATACCTCGTTTGGCAAAAAGTTTTTGAGTTTTATCATGTAGAGATATATCTCCAGGAATTGCTTTTCTTATATCAACAACTTTTGCTACTTCTCCTAATGAAGACCAAGTCACAAAGATCTTATGATAGTCAATAACATTTGCTCCGCATATAAATGATTCTAAATCCGCTGCAGTATGATCTACAAATCTAATAAAACTGTGCTTCCATTTTGGAGATTTATCTAAAGAAGAATCCTTAAGATCTGGGCCAATATATCCAAATGGTATATCAGTAAGACCTTCTTTCCTTAAATCTTTTATAGATACTGTAGATAGACTGATTACACTTGTATTGAGATGTTTGCTAATTATATTTATAAGTTTAACCTCATTTAACTCTTGGTCCCCTCTTATGCTGATTAAAACTGGCTGATGAATATTGTTATCTAATATAGCTAGCAAAATAATTACTTTAACTACTTGATCGGGTGAAAAATTTTGATTAAGGCACAGATCTTCTATTGTTGTTTGACCTTTTGTCTTTATTAACTTTTCTTCACCTTTTTCTAATGCACCTGCTTTAGATGGAAAAGAGGAAGCCTTCTCTTGATTAGCAGCATATTTTTTATCAGGAGTTAATAGAATTAAGTCTTCCCCTGCTTCTGCCGTAACCATAAATTCTCTTGACTCAGCTCCACCTATGGCACCGCTATCAGCATCTACAGCAACTATTTCTAATCCACAGCGTTTAAAAATCCTTTCATATGCTTCATTCATTTCTAAGTATGTTGATTTCAGACTTTGTTCGTTTGCATGAAATGAATAAGCATCCTTCATGATGAATTCTCTGCTTCTCATCAATCCAAACCTTGGTCTTATCTCATCTCTAAACTTGGTCTGGATTTGATATAAATTTATTGGCAATTGTTTATAGGATTGCAAAATATCACCAGCTATTCTTGTTATTACTTCTTCGTGAGTTGGCCCTAGTCCAAGTTCTCTGTCTTGCCTGTCAGTTAAATGGAACATTATTCCTTCACCTGCTGTATAACCATCCCATCTACCACTTTGTTTCCAGATCTCTGCTGGGTGAAGTTGTGGCAACAAGGTTTCTAAGCAACCTTTTGCCTCTAGTTCTTCTTGAACAATAGAAGTAATTTTTTTTATGACCTTTAACAGCAAAGGCATGTATGCATATATCCCAGACGTGACACGCTTTATAAACCCTCCTCTAAGGAGCAACTGGTGCGAAATTATCTCTGCGTCGGCTGGTGCGTCTCGCAGCGTCACCAGCATTAAGCGGGAGACGCGCATGAAACTTTCTCCTTGGATTCATTACTAACAATAATAGCCTCTTGAAAATGCCAATTACAAAAGTGTCCTAGCAAGCTATTTGTATATAGATACTGTCTTCTTTCATCTGCTAATTTCTGACAAGTTTGACCCTGCAGTAAAAAGATGTTTAATGTGCCGGGGCTAGATTCTTCAATCTATGAATTATCTTCTGCACAAGCCAAAGTAGGAGATCAAGCTATAAGTTCCAGTGCTGCGCAGGATTCGTTAGTTGGAATTGATGATGTTCAGAAATCTTTGAATAGGTCTAGAGCTTCGGTATATAGGTATACAAATACTGATTCTAGGAATCTAAATCCCCCTTTTAATCCAAGGAAGCTAAACCCTGAGTTTAGAAGTGATCAGAAGGACCCCTTGCTTTTTCACACTAATGAAGTTGCCAGGTTTGCAAAAGATATTCTAAGAATTAAAGAGGTGACCGTTGAAGTACTTAATTCACCATCAACTGCAACACAAAATATCTTATTTTCTATTCATGAAGAGTTGAAGCTTATAAGATTACATCTTGATCAAATGAATAAGAAAGAAGAAAAGAAAACTTCTAGTTCAGAAGTTAATAATAGCTCGATTGCCTGATTTAACCTCAAATAGATATTTTGAATTAAAAGGTATAATGTGATATCTAGAAGGAAAAATCTCAGCTCTTATTTTAAAAAACAATGATGAGATTTATTCCAATAAATTCTTGATGATAAAAAACATCTTTCTATTTAGGCGTTGATCAAATTTGGCTAGAGTAACTAACTTGGTTGCTTTCCTAAAACTTCATAACTTTCATTTGAACGATGGTAGGTATAGAATTATAAATGTAAATGAATTCATGGCCCTTTTCCCCTTTCATTAATAAAAGGATGATTTGACAGTCAATTGATCTTTCTATCTTTATAACTAATGGATTTAGGCTCTATCTCACCATCACCATCTCTTGGCCTAGTCAATCTAGTAGTTGAAATACCAGCTGGAAGTAGAAATAAGTATGAATATTGTGCAGAGGCCGGAATAATGGCTCTTGATAGAGTCCTTCATTCATCAGTTCGCTATCCTTTTGACTATGGTTTTGTCCCAAATACTCTTGCAGAGGATGGTGCCCCTCTAGATGCAATGGTCATTATGCAGGAGCCTACGTTTGCAGGATGTTTAATTAAAGCAAGGCCTATAGGTGTTTTAGATATGCATGATTTTGGTGCATATGATGGAAAATTGTTATGTGTGCCTGTAGCAGACCCTAGACAAAAGGGAATTACAAGTATTCGGCAAATTGCGCCTAATCAATTAGAAGATGTAGCGGAATTTTTTAGAACATATAAAAGCCTAGAGGGCAGGGTCGTTGTTATTGACGGATGGCGTGATTTTGATGCTGTTGATGAATTGCTTTTAAACTGTATTAAGGCAAGCAAGCTAGTGTAATTACTTACTATGTTTATAGTTAACAATTATATTAGACATTGCTACTTTAAATTCATGGAATCTTCGGTCAAAATCTTCAGTTATACCCGTTGCGGCACTTGTAAAAAAGCAATTGATTGGTTGAATGATAATAAAATTAACTATCAATTGATAGACATAATAAAATATCCTCCTTCAAAACAATTTTTTTTAGATGCTATTAAGCAACTTGGGGATAGGAAGTATCTCCTTAATACAAGTGGCAAAAGCTATCGAAATATAGGCCCAAGTGTTATAAAAAATATGAACGACAATGATGTTGTAAAGTTATTACTATCAGATAGTAAATTAATTAAACGCCCTCTTCTTTTACATCCTAATGGGGATATTCTGGTTGGTTTTAAGAAGATTGCCTGGGAGGATTTTTTTCTGAATTGAAATTTAAATTATCTAATTCGGCAATGATTTCACTTACCCCTGCTTGATTCTTAAATTCATTAAGGCTTGATAGCTTTAAACTTTCAAGTATCGAAATCAAAAGTAATTGGCTTTCTTTAAGCCTTGTGTCGCTTTCTAATGCTGATGCTAACTCTTCCCAAAACTTGTCAATAGTATTTGATCTTAGCTTTTTAAGTTCTAAATCTTTTTCAGCAATTTTATTGCCAGCATTTTTAGACAGGCCTAGAAGTGTATCTATCATGCTAGAAGCCAACTGAAAACTTATTGCAGACTCTGCTTTTTCAATGGCTAAATTATCTTTAAGTATCTTTGGTAAGGGATTGACTTGAATGTTTTTCTGAAGTGCATACTCACAAAGTTCGATAAGTTGATTCCTCATGTTTGGTCCAATCCTTCTAAGTATTAGGGGCACCCATATGCGAAAAAATTCTGAGACTTCTGAGCTTTCTTTGTTATTAATTGACTCGTAGCTACAAAGACCTCTTATCTTTTTTGGAAGAATAGGTGATCTTATAATAGTTTGCATGGAGTCAATAGCTCTTATAGTTAGAACTTCAAATATTTCAATTGCTAAAAATGCTACTACCCATTGACTTACTGCAGAACGAATAGGTTCAATTGGAATTAGCTTGGTTTGCAGAATCCTTTCAGATGCTGGAATAATTCTAAGTAATCGACCGTAAGGTAATAAAAGAGGCAAATCAAACCATCTTTTTAGGAATGCTCTATGTAGACCTATGCCTTTGAAACGAGTCTGAATGATATTTACTTTAATAAAGATATCTAATAAAAAGATAAGTTGAAAAGCAAGATCTATTTTCCATGTACGGTCAATGAAATAACCATTTCTATTAATATCTCTTGAGTAGCTTGATTTGATAATAGGTAAAATTTGATTCTTCCAAAAGATCTTTTCATTTTCCCAACCCAAAGCTTTAATGTGATCTACACTTAAAAGTTTTTTGGTGGTATTTTCTAAATCTAAATTAACAGATCTATTGTCAATTAGATTTCTCATTAGCATTACCCTGCTATAATTTTTTTGTGTATTTTGTGTCTTATTCTTATCTAGAATATTGTTAATTTTTATACTGTAAGCTTCAAGAATTTTTTTGGTTGATCGAGCATCAACACCTTTAGTAATAATCTGTTTGTCTATCTTTTTAAGGAGGGATTCAATCTCTTTACCTGATGAGTAAGCTTCGATACCTTTGAAATGATCATAATATCGTGTGATATCTGGTAACCATCTTAGTGAAAGGCTTATGGATGGTGAATTGAATAGAAAAATAACTCGATTTGCCCAAAAGTTTCTTAGTGGCAAATAGCTAATATCAAAAAATATCCAGCTTAAGTTTATTATCGCAAGAAAGGCGATCAGCTTTTCCCAGTAGGATAAGAAAGTGTGACCCGATATTTTTTTACCCTCTTGCCAACGAGGAATGGCCATGATTATTTAGTCTTCACTATTTTCAGTGATTTAATGTGCTATGTGACTATGGTAAGTAATTATGTTCATGGAAGAGGTTTTGTGATTAAATTTACGAAACAAAAAAGTCAACAAGTAAAAAATAGTCTTCCTACTAATGCCAACCTTACCTTTGATTTTGCAAAACTCTGGGATTTCTGGGGACCAATCTTTGTAACTTTTTCTCTCTACGCTGGAATCAAATGCTTTATTGGAGAAGCAAGGTATATCCCCTCAGGGTCTATGTTGCCAACTCTTCAGATAAATGATCGACTTGTCATAGAAAAACTTTCTTACCTTCGCAGATCTCCACGACGCGGAGAAGTTGTTGTTTTTAACTCTCCATATTCTTTTAACAAGGCATTGATTGCAATGCGTAGATCTCCCCTCCCCTCTGGTTTTAAATGTGCAGTGCTTAACTTCCCTTTGATCAATTCTTTTTCAGGTTTAGTTGATCCAGCATGTCATGCATATATTAAGCGAGTAATAGCTATTGGCGGAGATAATGTGTTCATCAATTCAGAAGGCAGAACTGTTGTTAATAGTGAATTAATAGAAGAACCATATGTGAGTAATTTTTGCTCTACTTCACAAGATGGATTTAATCTATGTAGATCGCAGGAAATAACTGTTCCACCAAGACATGTTTTTGTTTTGGGTGATAATCGTCCTAATAGTTTAGATGGCAGATCTTGGGGATATCTTCCAGAAAGTGAGATCCTTGGTAGAGCCGTTTGGAGGTTCTGGCCTCTTAGTCGAATGGGGGGGCTTTAAACTCAGCTGTTAAACCACAATCGATTATTTGGCCAGTTATTTTTGCATCTTTCCAAGGTTGGTTTGAGGCTGTTCCTAATCTCTGGCTAGAATGAACATTATTTTGAACCCATTGTTTTTTTGGGTCAAATAGGATCCATCGGTTACTAAAAAGATTTAACTCTTCTTTAGGCAGGTTTAAAATCTTAGAAGGACCAAAGCTAATAGCTTCCCACAATTCTTCAATGGACCATTGCGATTTTTCAATTAATTCCTGCCATAGAAATGGGAGAACCAGGTGATAGCCATTTAGACCTGGAGCCCTCTCAGAAATTGGTTTCTTAGTCTCTGCATCATCAAGTGCAACCCCACTTACAGAAACACCAGTGAGTATTCCACTCCGGAGCCCTTCTTTTAGAGCAAGCCTGTCTTTTTCGTTACCGAGAGATGGGACTACCCTTACACCTATGTCTGTAGAGGCTAGTGATGATTGATCTGCTACCAAGTGCCACCAAGATACAGTCGCAAGGGGTCTTCTAGTATTACTGGCTAACATAGATACCCCGTCTGCAGTAGATAAATTCATAAGCCTAAGGTTTACTTTCGGATATTGTTTTTGTAGCTCGAGCAAAATTGCTAGTGGGATGGTCTCGCTTTCAACTGGATCTAACGACCATCCTGATCGAAGTGCTTCCACAGCTTCCCGGGCAATTCCATGTCCTTGAATTGCCGGGTCTCTTGGTGCGACGAGAAGAGGTCTTCCTTGAAGTTCGTTTAACATGATTCCCTTTCTGAGTAATTCAGTAGGAATTATTGAATCATCGTCAGCCAATCCAATAGCTTCACAGTCAAGCAACTCCTTGTGCGGAGTGAGTTCTTCCCCTTTCCCTTTTTGACTAAAGCTTCCCCAGAGGTGAATTAATACATCTTTTTTATAATCACTTAGTGGCTGTAGATGTTCTGGCTTGTCTCTCCAAATCGAACTTCTTGGCAGTAGAGCTATTTGCCCGTAGCCAGCATTTGCTGCTTTGAGAAGTAAAGTAGAGATTGTTTCTACTCTGCTATTGAGATGATTCTCTAGGACTGAATGTGGGTCTACTAAACAAGGAGCTAGGAGGAGATGCTTTGCAGATTTCGCTGCTATTTTCAACTTCTTTGCTTGGATCCTCGCTTCCTCTCCAAAAGCTTGAATTTGTTTGTTAATAAATAGAACGGCATCGGAAGTAACTTTTTTGTCAGGACCATGAAGAATTTGAATAGGATCTAATAGGTATGATTTGTTCATGGGCTTATAGTGCTCCTTGAGCTGTTGTATCAATTACGCCTCCTAAATGTGAGGTAATATTTAGGGAGGAGACGATATCTGGTAGGCCACTGTCTTCAGTTATGTCTACGATTGAAATAGCTCCATTGCCTTGCTTGATTTTCCAGATGTCCGAGTTAGATAGGCCAAGAAGGTTGCAAAGAATAGTTTTATTTACTGCATCATGAGCAACTATTAGTACTGTTTCATGGGGTAAAAGACTGTCGCGAATATTTTGCCAGCATTTAATCGCACGAACTGATACGTCTTTTATGCTTTCACCCTCAGGCATTTGAACATTCTCAGGAGCAGTTTGCCAAGCAAGTAGTAATTCTCCCCAGTCTGATTTGATCTCTGATTCAAGCTTCCCTTCCCAAAGCCCATGGCTTATTTCTTTTAAATCACTTTTTGCTTGAATTGCCAAAGCTGGGTGAGCTTCGAGAATAATTTTTGCTGTTTCGGTAGGTCTGGACATACAGCTACTAAAGACTCTATCGAAATTTACTTCTTTTAAAAACTCACCAGCTGCAATTGCTTGTTTCTTTCCATTGGTATTAAGAGGAACATCTATTTGACCTTGGAACCTGCCTTCTTTATTCCAATCTGTTTCTCCATGACGCACAAGAATCATTCTTCCATGTCTACCTTTTGAGGGAAATCTAGGCTTTAAATGAGCTGTGCTATTCAGTGATTCAATTTGAATACCAACTGGAGTGCCATCATCAATTTCAATATTGAAAATTGATAATGATGCATTGTCTAGTCTGATTCGCCTCAAACCATCCTTTGGGTTTCCTAATAATTTCAAGATTAGACAACGTAATATTGCATTATGAGCAACAAGAATTATGTTCTCGTCCTTATCAGATTCATGTGTTAAGAAAATTTTCTCTAAAAATTTCTCAGCTTGATCCATTAACTCTTGGATTGGATTATAATTAATTCCATCTTCTCTTTTAAGCGTCAGCTCACTTGGCGATTTCTTCCAAGTTAGGTATGCATTTGGAAACTGTTTTTTAACTTCCTCAATAGTAAGTCCACTCCAGGGAGCCAGGTCAACTTCTAGAAGGTCATTGTCAAGAATGATTTTTTTGCTTTTAGAGAGAACCCGCAGTAATTCGGAGGCAGTGTGTGAAGCTCTTTTAAGAGGAGAGCTATAAATTGCGTGAATTGGTAAACCTTGAAGTGATTCTCCTATCTTTGAAGCTTGTGAAATCCCTTCTGGAGTAAGTGTTGAAAGATCGTTACGACCTTGGATTCTATTTTCAAGGTTGTAACTACTTAAACCATGACGTATTAGTAGAAGGCGTAAGGTCATTGGCAGAGGTTTTTTACGAATTCATCCTATGGATACTCTGCCAACCTAATGTTGATTTGGGAATGAGGGTTGATTTTTGCTCATTTCGTTTCTTTGAGCCTATTTTTCATGAAGAAAAAAACCCCTGGCTGGAAAGTCTTGCTGGCAACTTTTTCTATTTTGTTAACAGTTCTGGTTTGGCAACGTGGTTTGCAAGAAAGCTTTGACAGACCTTCTGTTAGTCCCAAGCTTGTGCTTAATCAAAGAGAGATGGCTCTTTTGGCAGAACCTTCGCTCCCGAGAGCTTTAAGACCATTATTAGTTGGAGAAGATCCAAAAATAGAACTAAAAAAAACCCTGACTGATTTGGATGTTAATCAGCTTGATGACAGAGAAAGGCTTTTGCTTGCTTCGATTGAAGAATCGGATACTGAACGTCGCTCCCTTCTGAATGAAAAATTTCCAGAACCATCTCTAGAGAAAGTTAGAGTCAATTTATTAGAGAGTCTTCAGAACCAAAAGAACCCTAATGATTTGTTGGGGAACCTTGAAGTTGTAAAAGCAGACCCATTGTTATATAGGCTTTCTTGCCTTTCTATAGGTGGAGTTCCTGAGAGCTGTTATGAGGTCAGTGCTTCAAGGCAAATGGCTCTGAGGTTAACTCTCAGCCAACTGTTACCTCTTTTGGCAATATTGCTTGGGATATTTTTATTAATTTGGCAAGGATGGATTTTTATTCGAAAAACATCTCTCCCATGGCCAGAGCTCTATTCGCTCCCTCTCTCAACCATTGACCTGGTGCTGCTAGTTGCAGGTGGCTTTGTTGTATTAGGAGAACTCTTTACTCCTCTGATTGCGTTGCCCTTAAGTGAATCTTTGATAAGAGAAGTCCCTAGCCCTCTCAAAGAGTCTTTGAAAGTATTGATTGGATACATTGCAATGACTGTTCCACCTTTGCTAATTCTTAGGCAACAGGTAAAGAGTCTTAATCTTGAGGTTGTGGAAGGAGGTTGGATTCAATGGGGATTTGGAACTTTCAGGAAATCATTCCTTGAGGCCTTAAAAGGATGGCTAATGGTGATGCCTTTGGTGCTTTTAGTGAGTTGGTTAACAACCTTCTTTCTTGGAGACCCTGGAGGGAGTAATCCCTTGCTGGAAATGGTTTTAAGTAGTCGAAATTTTGGGGCTTTATCAGTTCTTTTTGTTACAACTGTTTTTATGGCACCATTTTTTGAAGAATTAATCTTTAGAGGCGTACTGTTACCTGTTTTACTGAATAAACAAGGAAAGATATTAGCGATAGTTGTTAGCGCCTTAATCTTTGCGTTAGCACATTTAAGTGTTGGTGAGATGCCACCGCTGTTTGTATTAGGAATGGGGCTTGCGATTTTGCGATTAACCTCTGGACGTTTATTGCCATGCGTTCTCATGCATTCTTTGTGGAACGGAGTGACTTTCGCAAATTTATTAATACTCAGTGGTTAAAGGGAATTTTTTAAATCAGATATTTTGCATTGACTTGCATGGTCCTGATGCTAATGGTTGACTTGATTAATGGCTGATACTTTTAGTGGTTCCTTTTAAGCATACAAAATCAGAATTGAGCTTTCAAAAGAATTACTCAAAAAAAGCAGTTGCTTTATTTAAGGCTTCATTTGCTACTACTAATATCTCAAGAAAGTATCCACTCCTATTAAGTTTGCATAGAGGTATTGATGGAGCTCTTGCCGGAGTTATTATTTCTGGCGCGGTGCTGACAGGTTTAGCATTGCACTCTCAGCATCTTTGGACACTTAATTTTTCTAGACTTCATTTTACAAAAGACTTGATTCATCGAATTGAAGAGTCAACAGCGATATTAGAGAAATATTTTCTTGCAAGTGCTTCTTCTCCAAATGCGATGGTCTCAACTAAGTCTGCACATCTAATTTATGTTGATAAACCTCAAGAAAGGCAAACTCCATTTAAGGATTTTTTAGGAAATATGTATCGAGATGTCACTTCTTTAGTACACCCAATTTCAAATGGTTATTAATGGTAATTAAAAATTCTCGCCACTCTTCACCGTTGAAAAAGAAACGCCTGAAAGTTGCTCCACTTTCTCCTATCCCACCTTTTAGGTTAAAGCTCACATTCTCGCTTCTTTGTTTGGCTTTGTTAGCACTAATGGGTAGAGTTGCCCAGTTGCAATTAGTTCAGGGTTTTGCACTAGAGGCACGTGCTCGCGACTATCAAACTAGAAAGGTTGAACCATTAGGTAGGAGGCGTTCTATTGTCGATCGCCGAGGACGATTGATAGCACTTGATGAGAAGAGGTATAGATTATATGCACACCCTTCAAAGTTTAAATTTGTCGGGGATCTACAAGGTGTATTCCGAAGACCGGAAGAGGTCGCAGCAAAACTCGAGGGCGTATTGCCTTTGACTAAGAAGAAATTAATTGAGGCCTTTTATGCTGAAGAAACAGGTGTGAAATTAATAGAGGGATTGACGCCTAGCATTGCATCGAAGATAGAAAATCTTCGCATTGATGGATTAGATCTAGAACCTTATTTGCAGAGGATCTACCCGCAAGATGACTTGTTCTCAAATGTTGTTGGTTTTTTAGATTACGACCGTGTCCCTCAAGCTGGTCTTGAATTAAGTCTAGATAATGAGCTATTACAGAAAGAGAAATCTAGGAGTTATAGGTTCGGTAGGGATGGAACTCCTTTGCCGACTGATATAGAAGCTGGTGTATTTGCTATTGACAAGGAGCACGTTCACTTAACTCTTGATGCACGATTGCAAGAGGTTGCTGTTAATGCTCTTAGAGAGCAATTAGATATATGGAAGGCTAGAAAAGGAGCGGCAATTGTCATGGATGTCGATAATGGTGAGCTCCTGGTTTTAGCATCAACCCCAACTTATGATCCCAACAAATATTGGGAATATAAGTCAACTTTATATAAGGAGTGGTCTGTTCAAGAATTGTTTGAACCAGGGTCAACTTTTAAACCTATAAATCTTGCGTTGGCGCTTGAGGAGGGAGCAATTGAACAAAATGGAACTGTATATGATTCAGGAATTGTAAATGTAGGAGGTTGGCCTTTAACTAATTGGAACAAGAAGCCCAATGGACTTCTTGATTTTGCAAAAGTTCTTCAGGTTTCTAGTAATGTTGCGATGGTGAACATTATTCAAAAGCTTAACCCCTCTAATTATTGGGAACGATTAAATCAGTTAGGAATAAGTAGAGCACTTATAACAGATTTGCCGGGTGCCGTTCCAGGTCACCTTAAACAAAAGGAGCTCTTTGTTAAGCAACCTATTCATCAAGCAGTTGCTTCATACGGGCAAGGCTTTTCTATAACACCATTGAAGCTAGTCCAATTACACGCTTTAATTGCAAACGGTGGCAGACTAGTGGAACCTCATATAAGAAAAGGCCTTCCTTCTACAATCACTACTGCTAAGGAGACATTTAAGAAGGATGACTTACTCTTAAGTCAAGATGTAACTAAAATTGTTTTAAAATGGATGGAATCAGTTGTAGAGAATGGAAGTGGCAAAGGTGTAAAAATTGACAATTATCGAATAGGTGGAAAGACAGGAACTGCTGATCAAACAAATGATGGAATTAATTATGATTCTAAAATATGTAGCTTTGTCGCAATTTTGCCAGTAGAACATCCGAGGTTCGTTGTAGTAGTGGCGGTAGACAGTCCAAAAAGATCATATGCTTATGGTTCCACTGTTGCTGTGCCAGTGGCTAAAAAAATCATTGAAAGTTTAATTGTTGTTGAAAAGATTCCCCCTATAAATAATCAGACTGATTTTCTATCAGCTCAGAGTTAAGGCTGTTGAAAGGGATATATAAGGATGAAAAAACCATAGAAAATCGCTATTTTAGGGGAAATAAAGGCAATGGGTGCAAAAAATGGCAAGTTTGCTTGAACAGCTTTCATCAATGACTGTCGTAGTCGCTGATACTGGTGACTTAGAGGCAATTCGTGACTTCCAACCAAGAGATGCAACAACTAATCCATCGTTGATCTTGGCGGCTGCTCAGATACCTGCTTATCAAGATTTAATCGACCAATCACTTAAGTCTTCTAGAGAGAGAATTGGCTCTCTCGCATCCGCTGATGAAGTTGTTAGCGAAGCAATCGACGAGGTATGTGTAATTTTTGGCAAAGAAATTCTTAAGATTATTCCTGGTAGAGTGTCTACTGAAGTTGATGCTCGCTTGAGTTTTGATAAGGGTAAAACTATTGATAAGGCCCGCAAAATCATTAATCTATACAAGCAATCTGGAATCAGCAAGGAAAGAATCCTGATTAAAATTGCATCTACTTGGGAAGGTGTTAAAGCTGCCGAGATTTTAGAAAAAGAGGGCATTCACTGTAACTTGACATTGTTATTTGGCTTTTCCCAGGCTATAGCTTGTGCAGAAGCAGGTGTGACATTAATATCACCTTTTGTAGGTCGTATATTAGATTGGTATAAGTCAGAAACTGGAAAGAAGTCTTATTCAGGTAACGAAGATCCTGGCGTGATTTCAGTATCAAAGATTTATAATTATTATAAGACCCATAATTATAAGACTGAAGTGATGGGAGCAAGTTTTAGGAATGTTGATGAGATATTGGAACTAGCAGGATGTGACCTTCTAACTATCTCCCCAAAGTTTTTAAAGGAATTAGAAAATAATAATTCAAGTTTAACTAGGAAGCTGGACCCCTTAGATCTATCAAGCTCTTCAGATAAGATTCACTTAAATGAAGTTGATTTTAAGATAATGCTAAAAGCAGATCGAATGGCTTCTGAGAAACTTCAAGAGGGTATTGTTAACTTTAGCAAGGCAATTGAACAGTTGGAAATACAATTAAAAGAAAGACTTTGTTCTATTGAGAGTGATACAGAAGCTGTATTAAGTGCAAGATAAATAAGTAATTTAGATTAAAAGTTTTTTTATTAACATTTGATTATCTTTGAAAGAGTAATCTTTTTATAACTCTTTGAGCAATATCCCCGTAACCCATATCTCCAGATAGTATTTGTGCAATTCTTTGAGGAGCTGTTGGTCTTTTGATACCGAGTTTGTATCCAATCTTTGGAAATCGGTAGAAAACTTGCGATATCCTTCTTCCCCAAGCCATAGAGTCTCCCCATTTTTCTTTCATTGAAAATGTATAGTTTCTTAGGTCATTTGTGTCTCCTTTAAGCCAATGATCTATGCATTTTGCAGCTTCACATCCACTAATTAAAGAAGGTCTCAATCCTTCAGCTAGGAATGGGTCGCAAAGGGATGCTGCGTCACCAACCACTACGATGCCTTCCCCATGAAGATTACTATGGCCATTCCACACTCTTAATTGAGAATCTTTTCTTATACCAGCATCTTGTTCGAAACCTAAGCTTGGGAGAAGTTGGTTGAGTATTTGCTTGCTGTCTGAAAACTGATTGCCAATGAATGTCCCTACTCCAATATTCACAGAATCTTTTAAAGGAAAAGCCCATGCAAAACCATGCTGAACTAATCCAAATTCAAATCTTGAAGTGTTTGACTTTAAGAAGCCTCTGCCCTGCAACCGGACAGAAGTTGTAGAAGCATAATGAAGTTTTCTTGGACCAAGGTTAAATTTTTCAGCCCAAGGTGAGCTTGAGCCATCTGCAATTACTAAGCATTTACATTCAACTTGGCGTCCATCTCTGGACGTGACGTGCCATTGACTGTTGTCTTTCTGAATATCGTTTACTTCAAATGAATTGAAAAATTCTGCACCTTGATCAATTGCATTTTTTAGGAGAAGCTCATCAAGTTTTTCCCTTCTTGTTATCCAGAAAGGGGAATCTCCTGGAAGCTCAGCAATGACTTTATCTGATAAGCACCAGCTGAATTCGACTCTTTTAATTACTTCCTCAACTGCGGCCTCAAGTGAGAATGGATATAATCTTTGTACTGATGCAGCCATTCCCCCACCACAAGAACGTAAAGGAAAACCTGAATTCTTCTCAACAAGAACTACTTTATTTCCAGTATTTGCTAAGTGAAAGGCTGTTGAACACCCAGCTGCCCCTCCTCCTAAAATTACAACATCAGCAGAGTTCACACTTTTAGAATTTCTGCTTCTTTTTTTGAAAGATTCTTTTCAATTTCGTTGATATATTTATCGGTTAGCTTTTGGATCGAATCTTGTTGATCTCGACTTTGATCTTCCGATAATTCACTTTCTTTCTCTGAGACTTTAATCTTTTCAATTGCGTCTCTTCTAATATTTCGAAGAGCTATTTTTGCTTCTTCAGCATATTTTGAAGCTAATTTGCAAAATTGCTTTCTTCTCTCTTCGGTTAAGGGAGGAATATTGATACGAACTATCTTTCCATCATTGTTTGGTGTAAAACCAAGGTCGCTTGTAGAAATAGCTTTTTCTATTAGTGATAATGAACTTAAATCAAAAGGTTGAATTGCAATAGTTTGAGAGTCTGGAGTTGAAATAGTTGATAATGATTTCAGAGGGGTGTCTGCTCCATAATATTCAACTGTTAGGCGATCTAAAAGAGAAGTATTCGCTCGTCCAGTTCTTATTGTATTGAAGTTGCGTTGAGAAGCCTCAACAGATTTCTGCATGCTTAATTCGACTTCTTGAGTAACCATTTGATTTATATAAAATTAATGAAGAGAAAATCACTTGTAAAGAAAGATTAGCTTGAATTTGCAATACGTGATCCGATTGCTTCTCCCGCTACTGCTTTATTAATATTCCCAGGTTCAAAAATGTTGAAAACTACTATGGGTATTTTATTATCTTTACAGAGGGCAATAGCAGTACTGTCCATCACTGCTATCTCTTGACTAAGGACATCCTGAAAAGATAATGAATCATATTTAATAGCATCTGAATGTTTTTTTGGATCCTTGTTATAAACCCCATCAACTTTCGTGGCTTTAAAAATAACATCAGCATTTATTTCGGCAGCCCTTAGTGCAGATGTTGTATCTGTAGTAAAGAATGGATTTCCACAGCCACCTCCAAATACTACGACCCTTCCTTTTTCAAGATGCCGTATTGCCCTTCGCCGAATATATGGCTCAGCTATTTGTTGCATTTCAATAGCTGTTTGAACCCTTGTTGGAACGCCTGCTCTTTCTAAACCATCTTGAAGTGTGATTGCATTCATAACTGTGGCTAACATTCCAACATAGTCTGCTGTCGCTCGATCCATTCCGGCAGAAGATCCTTTGAGACCTCTGAAAATATTTCCACCCCCAACAACAATTGCTAGCTGTGTTCCGTTTTCAACGACTTTTGAAACATCTTTCGCAATTGATTGCACTATCTCGGGGTCTATCCCATATGGCTTTGTTCCCATTAGGGCCTCGCCACTAAGTTTTAAGAGTACTCTTGAGTAAGCCATTAACTGTCAAGTTCTAAATGACGGTAGCAAGGGATTTATCTTTCGCTTGATCTCAGAGAGATTTGTTCGTGAGATCAGACACATTAAAATCACTTTGAATCTATATCAACCCTAATGGCCTTTGGCTAGATGATATAAGACAAGTGACTTGGCTAATTGGCTTTTTCTTAAGTTAAAAAAACAATTAAGAAGAATTCTATTTTTAAAACTCAACTCCTTTCTGGGCTTTTATGCCTTGCTCTTTGAAAGGATGTTTAATTAGATTCATCTCAGTTACAAGGTCTGCAATCTCTATTAGCTCATTTTTTGCACCTCTTCCAGTTAAAACAACATGAGTTAAGTTAGGCCTTCCCCTGATTCCTTGGATGACTTCATTAACTGAAAGGTATCCAAGTTTTATAGCTATATTTATTTCGTCAAGGATGACTAATTTGTATTTTGAACTTGATAGATACTCTAGAGATTTCTTCCAAGCTAAGTTCGCAAGCTCCTTGTCTCTTTGTCTGTCTTGTGTTTCCCAAGTAAAGCCTTCACCTAATGCATGCCATTTAATTTGTTCGCCATAGATTTCAAAAGCTTTTGACTCTCCTGGTTCCCACCCACCTTTGATAAATTGAACGATTGCTACATTCTCTCCATGTCCTAAGGCCCTAATTGCCATTCCAAGCGCAGCCGTGGTTTTGCCTTTACCTTGACCTGTGAAAACAATTTTCAGGCCCTTTTCTATGCCTCTCTCGGATACTCTTTTACTTTGAACTTCTTTGCGTTGTTGCATCCTTCGCTTGTATTTATCTTCATTAGAATGATTATTAGAAAAACCACCAATTCCTAGTCTTTCTGATTCTTTGTCCAGATTTTGCAGCGATTCTTTGCTTTTTGGAACTTTTGTACTCATTAAAAATTTTACCGTTTGATAATTTGATCTTTAAATTTTAATAGCTCAATTTCTTAATAATAATCTATTAGGCTCTCAAAGCTTTATCAACAGCTTGCTGTTGGTCTCTCCTAGTAATCCAATGATGATAGGTTTGAGTATGAATAGAGACAGAGTGGCCCATCATTCTTGCTGAAACTGTATCGGGAAGACCAATATGAATTGTGCGAATAGCCCAAGCATGTCTCAGGTTATAAGGAGTAAGAGGTAATTGATATCTCCTGAATTGCTCCGACACCCTTCTTCCTACATTTTGTAATGTTGTTTTTGTTAGATCAGTTTTGATTGCCGGAAGAAAATCCTCTTTATCAGAAATATCATTTAATTGAAACTTTTCTATCCATTCAGGGTGAAATGGCCAGACCTGATGTTCACCAGTTTTTGTATTAGGGAAGACCCTTAAAATTTTATCCCCACCTTTTTTAAGGCATGATAAGTCACAAAAAAATACCTCGTGATTTCTTAGTCCATAAGTAGCCATTAAGCCATACACTAATTTCCATTTTGGATTAGGTATCATTTCATATATTTTTTCTATTTGCTTATCGCTTGGTAATTGCCTGAACTGTGCTTTATGTAAACCGTAACCATAAGCAAGAGATCTCCAATTACTTGGCAGTTCAATCTTGCAATAGTCTCCAAATGCTTTTAAGCTACTTCCACATTGTTGCCTGCTGCGACTATTCTCTGAATAACTTTTTAGAGTTTCTATAAATAGAGCTTTATTTAGCTTTCTATTCTGCTTAGCAGCTATTATCTTAAGTCTTTGGAGATATGGAAGATATGAAGATCCCCAATTTGACCGACTACTCGAATTTGAGCTGCTTTTCTTTGGGTGATTAAAAAAATCTGATTTGAACTCATCAATTACATCTTCGATATTGGATTGATCTTTTTTGGGGCTCAAATTAGATTTACTTTGAGACCAATTTCTCCAATTAAATTGATTATGTTCAATTTGCAAATAAAGGAAATTAAGGGTTTTTTCAGCCTGCGCTAGATTTATTGCATTTGGCTCTAGACCTAAACTGATTCGTTGATCTTTTGTTTTTTTAGGGTTGTCTTCGCATGGGAGCGGGCCCCTTATACTAAGACGATGGCCCCGTTTCTCAATACGAAGCTTTATAGCTTTTTGAGCAAGCTTTTCATTGACTTTCAGAAGTTCACTTTTAAAACTCATTGGTTTAAATAGTTACAGATACATTGACGTCGTTCCGCGTTAAGCTCAACCCCTAAGGAAGTTTTATTAATGACTCGTGTAGGCGTCCTTTTACTGAATCTTGGGGGTCCTGAGAGGATTAAAGATGTTGGCCCATTTCTCTATAATCTCTTTTCAGATCCAGAGATAATTAGAATCCCTATTAAGCTATTTCAGAAGCCTTTAGCTTGGTTTATTAGTAGTCTTCGAAGTACAAAGTCTCAAAAAGCTTATCAGGCAATTGGTGGAGGTTCTCCTTTAAGAAGAATTACTGAACAACAAGCTAGGGAGTTACAAAGTGAACTTCGAAAGAGAGGGATTGATGCTACTAGTTATGTTGCCATGCGCTATTGGCACCCTTTTACAGAGTCTGCTGTAGAAGATATAAAAGCAGATAAAATCAGTGAAGTTGTAGTACTTCCGCTTTATCCTCACTTCTCAATTAGTACAAGTGGGTCAAGTTTTCGAGAGTTGCGTCGCTTAAGTGAATCTGATAATGCTTTTAAAAAATTATCTATCAGGTGTATTCGAAGTTGGTTTGATAATCCTGGATATGTTAAGGCTATGGCAAAGCTAATAGAAAATGAAATAGCTTTTTGCTCATCCCCAGAAGATGCTCATATTTGTTTTACTGCGCATGGCGTCCCTAGAAGCTATGTAGAAGAAGCAGGTGACCCTTATAAGGATGAAATAGAAAACTGCTCTTTATTGATTATCGATAAGGTTGAAAGATCTTTAGGCTTTAGTAATACTTATACTCTTTCTTATCAAAGTAGGGTTGGGCCAGAAGAGTGGCTTAAGCCATATACAGAAGATGTTTTGGAAGAACTTGGATTGAAAGGAGTAAAAGAGTTAATTGTTGTTCCTATAAGCTTTGTTAGTGAACATATAGAGACACTTCAGGAAATAGATATTGAGTACAAAGAAATTGCCCTTAAGCATGGAATAGTTAATTTTAGAAGAGTTAAGGCTCTAGATACGGATCCAGTTTTTATTAAAGGTCTTGCTGATTTAGTAACTTCTTGTTTAGAAGGCCCTGAGATAAGTCTTGATGCTGCTGCCAAGTTGCCAGATAAAGTTAAGCTTTACCCTCAGGAGAAGTGGCAATGGGGATGGAACAATAGCGCAGAAGTTTGGAATGGGAGGGTTGCAATGTTTGTTTTTATTGTTTGCTTCTTAGAGCTAGTGATAGGAAATGGCCCATTACATTTTATTGGATTACTTTGAGACTTGCTCTTTAATGAAATCAGTTTTGAAAGAATGGAATGTTTATAAGAGTTTAATCTTTTAAATCTCTAGATTGTTTTCTAGTCAAAACAACCATTATCCATATAACATCATTAGGATTAACTGTTTCTCTATCGTGACACTATCGTCTTTACATTTAGGTCTAGATGATTCTGCGAATCTGGAGCGAAAACAGATCTTAGGGGCAGATGCCCTTATGGACTCTTTACGAAGACATGGTGTAAATACTATTTTTGGCTATCCA
Source organism: Prochlorococcus sp. AG-402-G10 (assembly GCA_003279445.1). Classification (GTDB taxonomy): domain Bacteria; phylum Cyanobacteriota; class Cyanobacteriia; order PCC-6307; family Cyanobiaceae; genus Prochlorococcus_E. The sequence continues at coordinate 52,490 of QCHT01000003.1, read as the reverse complement.
GGAGGTGCGATTCTTCCTATATATGATGCTGTTTATAAAGCAGAAAAACAAGGATGGCTTAAGCATATTCTTATTAGACATGAGCAAGGTGGCTCGCATGCGGCAGATGGTTTCTCTAGGGCAACAGGGAAGGTAGGGGTTTGCTTTGGTACGTCCGGCCCAGGTGCAACAAATTTGGTGACTGGCATAGCAACTGCACAAATGGACTCAGTCCCTTTAGTAGTTATTACTGGTCAGGTCCCAAGGCCCGCTATCGGAACAGACGCTTTTCAAGAAACCGATATTTTTGGAATTACTCTGCCTATTGTGAAACATTCTTGGGTAGTAAGAGATCCTTCTGAAATTGCATCTGTCATTGCACAAGCTTTTCTTATTGCCTCGTCTGGTAGGCCTGGCCCTGTACTCGTTGATATTCCTAAAGATGTAGGACAAGAACTCTTTGATTATATCCCAGTTGAACCTGGCTCAGTCATTCCGGCTGGATTTAAACCCCCAGTATCTGCAGATCTTCATTCTATTAATAGTGCGCTTGATTTAATTCAGGAATCTAAGCGACCATTGCTTTATGTAGGAGGCGGAGTTATTGCTTCAAGTGCACATGAACATTTGGCCGAATTAGCAAAACGTTATCAATTGCCTGTGACAACAACATTAATGGGCAAAGGAGCATATGACGAACGAGATTCACTCTCGGTTGGGATGCTAGGTATGCATGGTACGGCTTATGCAAATTTTGCAGTTACTGAATGTGATTTGCTGATAGCTATTGGAGCACGTTTTGATGACAGAGTGACGGGTAAGCTAGATTCATTTGCACCAGGAGCAAAAGTTATTCATTTTGAGGTGGATCCAGCTGAGATTAATAAAAATAGAATTGCTGATATAGCTGTTTTAGGAGACTTAAGTGAGAGTCTCGAGAAGTTGCTTCAGGTTAGTAGGAAAAGAAAAGTCAAACAAAATACGAGTGAATGGTTGCAGCAAATAAACTCATGGAAGGAGAAGTATCCTCTCTTAATACCTACTAAGGGAGGTGAATTATATCCTCAGGAAATATTAATAGAGATTAGAGATCTAGTGCCAGATGCATATATAACGACAGATGTGGGACAGCATCAAATGTGGGCAGCACAATATTTAAGGAATGGACCACGACAATGGATTAGCAGTGGAGGGCTAGGTACTATGGGCTTTGGGATGCCAGCAGCATTAGGTGTTCAAGTTGCACTGCCCAATGCCAAAGTTATTTGTATTGCAGGAGATGCAAGTATCCTCATGAATATTCAAGAATTGGGAACTATCTCACAGTATCAATTAAATACAAAAATAATCATTATTAATAATCATTGGCAAGGGATGGTTCGCCAGTGGCAAGAGCGCTTCTATGATGAACGTTATTCCGCTACAAATATGTTAAAAGGTGAGCCAGATTTTGTTGCTTTAGCAAAAGCATTTGGTGTTGGTGGGATTTTGATTAATGATAGAAAAGAATTAAGGGTTAAGTTGCAAGAGGCATTTAATCACCCAGGTCCAATGTTAGTAGATGTTCATGTTAGAAGAGATGAAAATTGTTATCCGATGGTGCCTCCTGGAAAAAGTAATGCTGAAATGGTTGGATTACCTAATCAAAACTGAATACTGATTTTCCTTGACATATTGCTGTGAAATTTATTTTATGTACATTGCTGATCTTGTTTTTCTTTCCATTTAGAGCATTGCCTGCGGAAGTTCTTCAGGTTTCAAGTCCATCAGTTATTCAAATTGGAGATAACAATAGGAACTACAAAATAAGAATTGCTTGTATAAATGTTGAAGAATCTAATCGAAAAGATGCCATTAATTGGCTTAAGAATGAGTTGCCAAGACATGCAAAAGTAAATTTCTTTCCAAAAGGATCTGAAGATGGAACTCTACTTGCAAGAGTAACTAATCTTGATTCAGGGAAAGACCTTGCTTCTCAGATGATTGAATTAGGACATGCAAACCCTACATGTTAATACATTGTTGAATTGATAAAGAGTATTATTTAAACATCCTTGACTGTATAAAACTCCATTGTCTTGATTTGGAATGCTCTCTTCTCCAGGACTCAAACATATGAGCTTCTTGAAAAGTGCAGTTTGAATTTACGCTAATTTGATTCTTGTCAAAACCTTCTAAGAGGAACTGTTCTTTTGCAACTTTTCTAATATCTAGAAGGTATTTATGTCGTTTTAAGTCTAGCTCTATAGAGTTGATACTTCTCATATAGTTCAGAATATCTTTGTTCTGATAGCACTTTATTTTTTTTATGCTTTCATAGATTTTCATCACTATCTCTTCATCAACTTGATAGTTATCTAAGCTTATGGCTGGACCAATTGCAACTAAAATATTCTTTCTATTGGATCCATTCAGTTTAAGTTTTTCAATGGTATTCTTTATGATTTTTTCAACCAAACCTTTCCAGCCACAATGGATTGCAGCTACATGACCCGTTTTTGAATCCCCAAGTAAAATTGGAATACAATCTGCTGTATAGATCCATAAGCTTTGGGAATGTTGATCACTAATAATGCTGTCTGCTTTTATTCTTTTTGCAGCATTGTTCTTAGAAGCAAATATTACTTTGTTGCCGTGAACTTGTTTTAGGAAGTGAATGCTGCTGTTAGCACTTATTAAATTTAATAATTTTCGGGGTTCATTTTTTGATACTTTCTTTGTAAAAAAAGCGTGCTTAAAACCATTCTCTAAAAGAAGAGTCGATTGGAAAAATACTGACCCTTGTAAAGTGACTTTTCTCCATTCTTTACTTCTGGCAAGGTCTTCATTATTAATCAATGAACTGAAGGGATCATTAAACTATTGAATTGCAAATATCCTTTAGCATCCAGAATCCAGTAAACTTCTGTTCTTCTGGTGAACTTTGAATAGCAATAAATTGAATCCCGTCCCCATTATTCTTTGCTTGATTTAATTGAAGATTGACTTGGTGAGCATAGTCTTGGCTCATGTCAGTAACAAGCCATCGATCTTCTTGCCCAGCTTCTAAAAGTAGTTGATTATTGTCAACTAAAAGCCTTACCGGCTCAACTCCACTGAGCCAAGCAGAAACTGCTAATGCTCTCGTCTTACTAAATAAACGAAGTCCAGGGACTTGAATGCTTTCATCGAGTGAGTCTTTAATAGGTATGAGTGAATTGAATTCCATGGACCATTCCTTGGCTTCACGTAAGTTTCCCAATGAAATAGAAGAGAAACTCCAAGCATCTCCTCGCAATGCATCTGGTAGCGGTTCTGGCTGATTAATGATTCCAATCTTATTGGGCAATATTGGACTAGAAATGTAACCAGGTTCATTTGGGTATAAATCTTTCTCTCTTTGTTCTAACCATTCAAAAAGCGAGAACGTTCTTCTGCTTTCAAGAACTTCTAGCCCAACTTTCTCTGCGGCTTTTTTTATCATTGTTTTCATTGATGTTCGCCAGCATCGGAGCCTTTTTGGAAGCTCCCATCCTTGTTTTTTGGCTTCGTTTAAGGCTTCTTGAAGAGATTGGGTTAGCCAGATTGAATTAACTTCATTGGCAGGACATTTTTTTTCCCAACGAAAGGTTTTATCGCCAGAGAAATCCTGAGTGCTAGAAATTAGTAATTCCCACCGTTTCTTTCCGTCAACTTCTATTATCGGACGAGAATAGAAGTCAACTTCCCAATCAGCTACTTTAAGCTTTTTATTTTCTGGTATTAACGAAGCATTACTCATTTTATTTCTTCTTCTTCTTTTATTTCTTCTTTGGGTTTCAGAATAGTTTGGGCTTTCTTAGCACGATCTTCAGCCTCTCTTAAAACCTTGTCTTTTTCAATGAGAATTTCACCTGGGAGGCCTTCAAGCATTGCTGTATTTAGTCCAATTCGACCTCTCCCAGGATCAAGATCAGTAATTAGAGCTTTAACTTCATCGCCTTGATCAAAAACCTCTCTCAGTGATCTAAGGCTACCATTTGTAATCATCGATTGATGCAGGAGCCCGCTGATCCCTCCAAGGTCAACAAAAAAACCATAAGGCTTAACTGAAATTACTTTTCCTTCAACAAGTTGTCCTATTTGAAGTTTGGAGAATTTTTGTGCAGTGGCTGCTTTCTTTTCTGAGAGTATTAGTTTTCTATTGTCCGGGCTGACTTCAATAAAAGCAACAGTAAGTAATTTCCCAACAAGTGATTCATGTTTTTCTCCTTCGTTTAGTTGGGATCTAGGAATGAAACCTCTTAGACCTTCAAGATCACAAGTGACTCCCCCACGGTTGAAGCCATTTATTTTCACTTCTACAACTTTCCCTTCCTTTGCAAGTTCCAGAGCATTGTCCCAACTTTTTCGAAGAGCTAATGCTCTGCAGCTAATCGTCACCATCCCATCAGCATTTTGTTCCTTCGTTACTAACACTTCGACTTCAAGACCTTTTTGAAAGCGTTCCTTTAGATTTGTTATTACCCCAAGTCCACATTCACTTTTAGGCATAAACCCAGGGGCTTTGCCGCCAATATCAACATAAACTCCGTCACTTTCAACACCAATAACTGATCCTTTGGCGATTTCTCCTGTATTCCCAATTGGCGCGTTTTCTTCTAGCGCAGCAAGGAAAGCTCCTTCATCAAAGTCAAATTCATCAACTGTCCTTTCTGAGAAAATGTCTGAATTGTAATTAGGCAATTCTGGTTTGTTTTGCTGGGAAAGGTTTTCTTGAGCAAGAAGATCTCCCATTGTCAGTTCTGCCGAACCTTGGGATTTAATTTCAACTTGATTATCCTTACCTTGATTTACAATCTCCAAAGGCTTTGCTGGGGATACAAGAGTTGCATCAATACCTTCTTTCGTAGTATTTGCTTCTTTGCGGTCAGTATTCTCAAGAGCATTATTAGAGTCGAGATCTCCTTGTGATTGAACATCTTCTTTTCTACTAATATGCATTACCTGCAAAGGCTTCCGCAAATTACTTTGCTCTTTCCTTGGAGGATTGGGTCGTTTAGGTTGAGGGCTTCCTGATCCGGCCATTGGGCCTTATGGGGGTTTATCAATAAGCCATTCTTGCAGGAAAAGTTAAATTATTTCATGTTTGGAGGTTATTTCTATCAGTTCTCATTTACGAAATTTAGCTTTTCTTAGCTGGCCAGATGCTTCTAAGGCTGCGTTGAAAGAGGGATCTACCATTGTTTGGCCGTTTGGTGCATGTGAACAACATGGCCCACAATTACCTTTGATTACAGACACTTATTTTGCTGAAAGTGTTTTGTTTGAAGTTTTTGAACGCTTGCCTGCAGAATTGCCTATCTGGTCTTTACCACCTCAAACAATTGGTTTCTCGCCCGAGCATTTGGACTTTCCTGGGACATTATCTTTGTCAGGGAGTTTGATGATGGAAATTGTCAGTGAAATTGGTAAACAGTTGGCAAATATGGGATTCCAAAGGCTTGTGCTTTTTAATGCGCATGGAGGCCAAATAGGTCTTTTACAAGCAATAGCAAGAGAATTAAGAATCCAATGCCCTTCTATGGCTGTTTTGCCATGCTTTTTGTGGAGCGGCGTTGAGGAACTAAAGGATTTAATTCCTAATAGAGAGGTTGAACAAGGATTGCATGCTGCTTTAGCTGAAACAAGTTTGATGCTTTCATTTGATCCCGAGCTTGTTGGGGAACTCAGACCATGTGATGGTGATTACAAAATGTCTAGTAATCCAAGTATGAAAGTCCCTTTGGGTTGGAGTCTTGAAGGAGCAGCTCCATGTGCGTGGCTGACTAAGGAATTGAGTCAGTCAGGTGTGATTGGCGATAGTCGCGGATCTAACTCTAAGTTGGGAGATGCTTTAAGAAAAGTATTGGTAGAGCATTGGTTTGAATTGTTTTCGAATCTTATGAAAAGTAAATGGCCCCCTGTTGAAAATCCGAGAAAATTAAATACCAATAATTCATAAGGAAAAATATCGCTATTTTGCATTTAATTCTGTAAAGTGCCGCATATTGTGAATTTCAAAAATCATGCCTACCCTAGAATCTACAGAGGTTGCAGTTAATAATGACTTAGAGGCTTGCCTTCCAGATTTCACATCCGAGGAATACAAAGACGCCTATAGCAGGATTAATGCAATTGTTATAGAAGGAGAAAAGGAGGCGCATGACAATTATCTTTCGATAGGTAACCTTATCCCTGACAAGGCAGATGAGTTGAAGAAGCTAGCGATTATGGAACTAAAACATATGAAAGGTTTCACCGCTTGTGGCAGGAATCTTGGCGTAAAGGCTGACATGCCTTTTGCTGAGGAATTTTTTTCACGTTTGCACGGTAATTTCCAGAAAGCCTTTAAAGAGCAGAAGTTGACAACGTGTTTCCTTATTCAAGCAATCCTTATCGAAGCTTTTGCAATATCTGCTTATCACGTTTACATAAGAGTTGCTGATCCTTTCGCAAAAAAAATTACTGAAAATGTTGTCAAGGATGAATATCTTCATCTGAATTACGGACAAGAATGGTTAAAAGCAAACTTAAGTACATGTAAAGAAGAGTTGATGAAGGCAAATAAAGAAAATCTCCCGATTATTAAATCAATGCTTGATCAGGTTGCTGATGATGCTGAAGCTCTTGATATGGACAAAGAAGAATTAATGGAAGAGTTTATGATTGCTTATCAGGACTCACTATTGGAGATTGGATTGGATTCTAGAGAGATAGCTCGAATGGCGTTAGCTGCTCTGGTCTAGCTTGGACTTTAAATTAGTACAAATCTTTAATTGATTAGTTTATTAGCACTAAAAAACTGCTAATAATGATTCTTCTGCAGCGTAATGGTTTAATCTGTGAAACAACAATTAAGGCTTGGCTTCATTAATGAAGTTTTTAGTTAAAAGATGTTTGGATTGATCGGACACTCAACAAGTTTTAAAGATGCCAGGCAAAAGGCAATGGATTTGGGGTATAACCATATTGCAGAGGGTGATTTAGATGTATGGTGCAGTGCCCCTCCTCAGTTGGTAGAACATGTTGAGATTGTTAGTGCCATAGGCAAAAGGATTGAGGGAGCTTATATAGACTCATGCTTTGTTCCGGAAATGCTCACTAGGTTTAAGACAGCTAGGAGAAAAGTTCTCAATGCAATGGAGTTAGCTCAGAAGAAGGGCATAAGTATTACGGCACTTGGCGGATTTACTTCGATTATTTTTGAGAATTTCAACCTACTTCAACATCGTCAGGTGAGAAATACCACCCTTAACTGGGAAAGGTTTACTACTGGGAATACGCATACAGCTTGGGTTATATGTCGTCAGCTAGAGATGAATGCTCCTAGACTTGGTATAGACCTTAAGAAAGCCAAAGTTGCTGTCGTTGGAGCAACGGGAGATATTGGCAGTGCTGTTTGTAGATGGTTGTCTCAGCGAACTGGTGTTCATGAATTGTTGTTAGTAGCCCGCCAGCAGCAACCATTAAAGGATCTTCAGCAAGGTCTTCAAGGAGGAAGAGTTCTCTCCTTAGAAGAAGCTCTGCCAGAGGCGGATGCTGTTGTTTGGGTTGCTAGTTTGCCTAAGAATCTTGAGATTGATAAAAGTAATCTTCATAAACCTTGTTTAATGATTGATGGAGGTTATCCAAAAAATCTTGATATGAAATTTGCTGGCTCAGGAATTCATGTTCTTAAAGGGGGAATAGTCGAATTCTTTACTGACATTGGTTGGAATATGATGGCAATTGCAGAGATGGAGATTCCTCAGAGGCAAATGTTTGCTTGTTTCGCTGAGGCTATGCTGCTTGAATTTGAGAACTGCCACACCAATTTTAGTTGGGGAAGAAATAACATTACGTTGGAAAAAATGGATTTCATAGGTGAGGCCTCTTTAAAACATGGTTTCTCTGTCCTTGGCCTTCAGCCTGATTTGCAGGCTGTTTATGCCTGATCATTAGCATTTGTATCTATGGCACGCCGTTATCTTCTGGAATTTGAAAAGCCATTAGTTGAACTTGAAAAGCAGATTGAACAAATTCGAGAGTTAGCGAGAGACTCGGAAGTTGACGTTAGTCAGCAGTTGCTTCAGTTGGAAACACTTGCTGCAAGAAGAAGGGACGAAATATTCAGAGCATTGACACCGGCTGAAAAAATACAAGTTGCGAGACATCCTCAGAGACCAAGTACTCTTGACTTCATTCAAATGTTTTGCGAAGACTGGATAGAGTTACATGGTGATAGGAGTTGCAGTGATGACAGCGCCTTAGTTGGAGGGATAGCCCGAATTGATGACAAAGCTGTTATGTTGATTGGCCAGCAAAAAGGAAGAGATACTAAGGAGAATGTTGCTAGAAACTTTGGTATGGCTAAGCCAGGAGGTTATCGCAAAGCATTGAGATTAATGAATCATGCCGACCGATTTAATTTGCCAATTATTTGTTTTATTGATACCCCAGGAGCATATGCTGGTCTCCTCGCCGAGGAGCAAGGACAGGGAGAAGCTATAGCGGTGAATTTGCGTGAAATGTTTCGATTGAAGGTACCAATCATAGCAACAGTAATTGGTGAAGGCGGTTCTGGTGGTGCTTTAGGAATTGGCGTTGCAGATAAGTTACTAATGTTTGAACATAGTGTTTATACAGTTGCTAGTCCCGAAGCCTGTGCCTCTATTCTTTGGCGAGATGCTGGTAAGGCGCCAGAAGCAGCGTCAGCATTGAAAATCACTGGAACAGATTTACTTAGTTTAGGGATTGTAGATGAAGTTATTAAAGAACCTTCAGGTGGGAATAATTGGGCACCTCTTCAGGCAGGAGAAGCCTTGAAGCAGGCATTGCTTAAATATTTAATGGAGTTATCAGCACTGCCTGTTCAAACACTTAGAGACAAAAGATACGAGAAATTTCGGAGAATTGGTAGTTTCTTAGAGCCAAGCACGCAAGAAGGCCAGTTGATTTCATAGAATCTATATAAGTTAATGGAGACTGCATTTGGCAACTGCTCTTATTACAGGTGCCTCTAAAGGGATTGGAAAAGCTGCTGCAGAGACATTTGCAAAAGCTGGATGGGACCTTCTACTTGTAGCTCGCTCGAAAGAAAAACTTCAATTCCTTTCTGAAGAGTTGAAAGCCTCAGGGACGCAAGTTTTTTTTGAATGCATAGATCTATCGGATCCCAATCAAATCCAGGAAGGACTTAAGAAATTACTTAGCAATGGCTTAGACCCTTCAGTTCTTATTAATAATGCTGGAGTTGCATGGACTGGGGATCTCGTTTCTATGCCATTAGAGAAATGGAATTGGGTGATGCAAATGAATTTGACTAGCATCTTTCAAATTTGTTCTTTAATGGTTCCATTGATGAGAAAGAACAGGGGGTTGATCATTAATGTGAGTAGTCATGCAGCAAGAAATTCTTTCCCACAATGGGGAGCTTATTGTGTTAGCAAGGCTGCCTTAGAAAGTTTCTCTAAATGCTTGGCTGAAGAAGAGAGGAAATTTGGTGTCAGGACATGTACTCTTACCCTTGGAGCAGTTAATAGTGATCTTTGGGAATCTGAATATGTCCAAAGTGATTTTGACCGTAAAGCAATGCTTTCAGTCAAAGAAGTAGCCTTAGAATTGCTTCATTTAGCTATGCAACCTGATTCTCAAATAATTAATGATTTGACTTTAATGCCTTCCTCTGGTGTCCTTTGAAATGAGTGATTTCTTATGGTAAAAGCGAACTTAGTATGTTAGGGTCATAGCTCTTTGATTAAAGGTTATTTAGTTTCAGTTCTTTTAACCTAGAATTTATGACTTCTACAGCACCTAATGAGAATATTAAAGATGATCTACAAGAAAAGTTCTCCTGCAAATTAGTATCAGAAATAATTCGTGAGCGTATTAAGTCTGAAGGGGCTAGGTTTCATGCAAATGATAATATTGCCGATTACATTTTACCAGGTGAATTAACTACTCTTGAAAAGGAAGTTGCTACTCGAGTAAGAGATTTACTAAAGACTCTATTGATTGATATTGATAATGATCATAATACTCAAGAGACCGCAGAAAGAGTGTCAAGAATGTATATAAATGAAGTTTTCAAAGGCAGGTTTTACGAACAACCAAAAGTTACCAGTTTCCCAAATGATAAGAACTTAGATGAAATATATACTGTTGGACCTATTACTGTTAGATCTGCTTGCTCGCATCATTTAGTGCCAATTTTAGGTGATTGTTGGATTGGAATTAAACCAGGTGAAAAAGTGATTGGTCTTTCAAAGTTTGCAAGAGTTGCTGATTGGGTTTTTTCTAGGCCTCATATACAAGAGGAAGCAGTGATGATCCTTGCTGATGAAATAGAACGTCTATGTGAACCTAAAGGTTTGGGGATTATTGTAAAGGCGCAACATTACTGTATGAAATGGCGAGGGGTTAAAGAACCTGACACTAGCATGATTAACTCAGTAGTTAGAGGTGATTTTCGTCATGATTCAAGCTTAAAGCAGGAATTCTTTGAACTTGTTAGACAACAATCAAGTGCTTCTAAGAATTATTAGGGTTACAATTCCTTGACGCGGTTTTCATTGCTTATATCTATTGGAAAGATATAGTTGATTGAATTTAGGGAAGAAAATATTTTTTATATTTTGAGAGCTAATATTTAATTTCAGTAAGTTCCTACTGCCCTTAATCTATTTTCCTTAGGCTTTTTAATTTGTTCAAAAGAGCTTTTACTTTTTTAATATCTTTAATGCCAGGCTCAATTTCTAACTTACTAGAAGCATCTATTCCTGAGGGTTGAGCTTTTGAAAGAATCTCATCAATAGAAGAATCAGAAATTCCTCCAGCTAGCCACCAGGGAATTTTGTAATTGAGATTTTCAAGCCATTTTATCGGTAGTCTCTTGCCGGTACCACCTAAAATGTTTCCACTCCAAGCATCAAGAAGTATTGCATCGACAGAGTTTTGGTAGGTTTCTGCTAAAAGCAAGTCAGCCTTATGGCGAATTTGTAATGCTTTCCACCATTGAATATCAGGGTATGATTTTTTCAACTCTTCGCAAAGCTTTCTTGATTCACCCCCATGGAGTTGCACAGTTGATGGTGAGCCTTCCCCCTCTATCCCTTCTCTAATCTCTTTAATGTCTAAGTTGGCGACAACCCAGACCCTCTTAATTGAGGGTGCATTTTCAATTAATTCATTGAATAACGTTCGCCTTTTCTTCTCGCATAGGAATCGAGGAGAGCTTTCTACACCTATTACGCCAATTGCATCAACTCCTAAGGAAGCAATTTCTAGAGCTTGTTCAATTTGTGTGATGCCACAGATCTTTACAGATGGTGATGTTTGAGTTTTCATGATCAAACTCAATTAACTATTACCTTTATAGGATTGAAACAGCCTCTTATCATTTTTTACTTATATGGAGAAGGAACTTGGACGGTATTGAGTTGATCAAACTAAGGGGCATCTCAATAAAAGTTCATCCAAGTTGGATGCTGATGCTCATAATTTTCACCCGGATAGCACAAGTCCAGTTCTCGAGAACATTTGCGGATCAATTCCCAGCCTGGCAAGGTTGGTGCATCGGCTTTTTAACCTCGATATTTTTATTGTTATCTGTTGTTTTGCGTGAGATTGCTCATTCTTTCGCTGCTTTGAATGAAGGAGTGAAAGTCTATGGCATAACTATCTTTTCTTTTAGTGGTATTAAAAGTATAGGGAACCCAAGTTCAACAGCTATGAGTCAACTTAGAGTTGCTTCAGCTGGGCCAATTACAAGCATCTCTATCTCGATAGTTTGCTTCTCTTTGTCAGCAAATATCAACCCAATACTACAAAATCTCCTTACACAGATAGGTGTTATAAATTTACTCTTGGCAGTTTTTAATTTATTACCAGCATTACCATTGGATGGTGGGGTGATTCTTAAATCATTAGCTTGGTATTTTACTGGCAGTGAAAGGAAAGGTCATCGAGTAGCAATTGCTTCTGGACGTTTTTTCTCTTTAGGAGTAATTATTTTAGGTGTATTGACTTTAACTGTTCCAGGAGCAGCTTTTTTAGCTCTCTGTCTAATAACCTTCGGTTGGTTTGGCCTTACTTCAATAAGGTCTCATGACCAAATAACAATTGTTCAGAAAACCTTATCTAATACTTCTGTCAAAGAAATCTCAAAAAGACGTTTTCGTGTTCTTGAACAAGATCAACCATTAAAACGGTTAAGTGACTTAGGTTTGATTTCTTCTATTGAGAATTGTTCAAAAGAATGGGTTCTTTTATGTAGTTCTGGAAGATGGGTTGGTTATATTACTCCCGAATTTTTTAAAGATGTACCACTTGAACACTGGAACCAGTATCTCTTGGCTGATTACAAAAAACCTCTATCTGATTTACCTTCAATTAGTGAGAAGAGTCCCCTTTGGGTAGCAGTATTAGCCTTAGAGAAACAAAAAGATCAAAGACTATTGGTCTTTAATCTTGCAGGTTTACCATCTGGAACTATTGACAAGGTCGATCTCTCAGAGATTGTTTTAAAAGAACTTGGACTTAAACTTCCAAAAACTATTTTGGAAGAAGCTAGAAAAAATAATTCTTATCCCTTGGGTATATCTTTAGTTAAGCTTGTAGAACAAATGATGAAGAATAGCTTGATTCAGAAATCTGAATTAGATAAATGGTTTGTAGAAATACCTAGTGAGAACAAGGGGTCGGAATCATGATTGCTAGTGATGAATATAGTTGCGCTTGAGTTACACGTCTTGTTCTCTTCTCCAGGCTTATTGCCTGAATAGAAAATCAATTATTCATTTTTCTTATCAGATAACTTGATAAAGTAACTTTTTGAATTTCGGAAAATATTTTCCAATTCATTTTCCCCTAATTCATTTTGTATCCAATTAAATCTTGACCAATAGGAAACACAGTGTTTAGTTAAATAATCGATAAGACCATTCCTTGGAACATTACTTGGGGCAGCTTGTGGTGGGGCTGTATTAAAGACTTCTCTCCAAAGATCAATCGGAGGATCTAAAAGGATTTCACCATGCTGAAGCAAATTCCCACCTTGCCAGTATTGAGCACTACCAACTCTTTTGTTGCCTTGAGCATCGATCAAATCCGCAATGCTTGAGCTTGAAAAACAATTACCAGTGGGAGAAATAGATTTCTCTGTTCCAAATTTCAAAGGGAAATTAAGTGCAGCGAAACTTTCAATTAGCCATTGACTTGCTTCCTCATAAGCTTGGCGTTTTTTTCTTGGAGGTGATTGCCAGGCTAGAGAATAAGTTAGTCCCCCTGCATGAAGGACTGCGCTTCCACCACTAGGTCTGCGAACGATATTCAGCTTTTTTTCTTTAGCTAGGTCGACCCATTTCTGAGGTAATTTTTTTTGGTGATGGCCAATAGACAGCCATATTCCCTTCCAATTGTAGAAACGTACAGACAATGAAATTTCAGTACTTCCTCTAAGCTTTTCAAGCATCATTGCATCACAAGCCATCTGAGCAGGACCACTGAAAGGAGCTGAATTTATAATTTGAGCAGTTTGGACTAGGTTTTGAGACATGTTTCTACTTTATATTGATTGAGCAGGGCTTTTGGTACTTGACTTAAAAGCTGGGTTTTATGTTGGGATTTATATGAAAGTGCATTAATCCATGACAGGGTCTTGCGAATATCCCCATTTTTGATGATTTAAGCTGAGAATATATAAAGTTATTATGCTTTTCATGGAGACTTCAACCACTATTGATCTTGCTGGCCTTTGTTTAGTGGTAGTTATGCATGCAGGAATTTTAGCTTTGAGATTAGGTATTAGCCTAAGCAGAGCATAAAGAAACTACCTTATTGGCATTCTTCTTTCTTTTACGGTACAAGCAGGTTAAGATTATCTTTTACCATTTGTGCTACCTCAGGTCCTAATTACCGACGAATTAAATCCATCTGCAATAGGGAGAAAGTCGCTTAGGAAACTTTCTCAGAAGAATATTGCTTCTGTTGATGCGGCTACTAGGGCTTCGGAATTCCAACTTCAAGAAGAACATCGAGAATTAACTTATACTCTAATATCACTTTTTATAAAGTCAGGATTATTTGTCATTGCCATAGCAAGTTTACTAAATTTAGGAATTGCTTCACATCAAAGAATCAATCGAAATAATGAAATTACATCTGTTCTTAAGGCAGAAACAGAAAAACTAACAAGATTGCATCTAAGGTTTGATAGCTTGTTCTCGATAGGAGGAAAAGGCCGCTTAATGGAAGAGCAAGATCAATGGATAGCCCCTAAAAGTAGAAGAATTATTTGGCGTTAAGGATTTTGTTGCAATATCTTTTATCTTGCAGGTATTAGACTGTGAACTAATGAGATGTTAACGAATTAGATATGTCTCCATTTCAATCTGCGCCAGGCACTGTCCTCATAACTGGAACGACATCCGGTGTTGGTTTGTATGCAGTGAAAGCTTTGATTGATCTTGGCTGGAAAGTTATTACAGCAAATAGATCGCCTCTAAAAGCTGAAGAAGCAGCAGTGAAATTAGGCCTACCTTTTGGGTCCCCCAACCAACTAGAACATATTTATATAGACCTTTCTGATTTAAACAGTGTTCGTCAGGGAGTAAGGAACCTTTTAGATTCTTTGGAAGGACCTTTAGATGCATTGGTGTGCAATGCAGCAGTTTATAAGCCAAGACTGTCAACCCCCGAGCGATCATCTCAGGGTTATGAATTATCTATGGCAACAAATCATTTTGGCCATTTTCTGTTGATTCAACTTTTATTAGAAAGCCTAAGTAATTCCAAGCGACCTGTTTGGCAAGGAAGATCATGGGGGGTTGAATCCTCAAGATTAGTGATGCTTGGAACAGTAACTGCTAATTACAAAGAACTTGGGGGGAAGATTCCTATACCTGCCCCAGCTGATTTAGGTGATTTGTCAGGGTTTAAGCAAGGCTTTACTGATCCAATTTCGATGGCTAGTGGGAAACGCTTTAAGCCTGGAAAAGCCTATAAAGACAGCAAGCTTTGCAATATGATTACTATTCAAGAACTTCACAGAAGATTTCAAGATTCGCCGGTTGTTTTTAGCTCTCTTTATCCTGGCTGTGTTGCAAATACAAAGCTT
Organism: Prochlorococcus sp. AG-402-G10; assembly: GCA_003279445.1. Lineage (GTDB taxonomy): Bacteria > Cyanobacteriota > Cyanobacteriia > PCC-6307 > Cyanobiaceae > Prochlorococcus_E. The sequence goes on along the minus strand of QCHT01000003.1, from coordinate 37,417 downwards.
TTTAGAAATACGCCAAAGCTTTTCCAATGGCTTTTCCCTTTATTTCAAAGGTTTATAACAGGTGGTTTCGTAAGTCAATCTTTAGCTGGGAAGAGGGTTGCACAGGTTGTATCCAACCCGGAATTCGGAGCATCTGGAGTTCACTGGAGCTGGGGAAACAGACAAAAAAAAGATGGAGAGCCGTTCTCTCAGAAATTATCTGAACGTATTACTGATCCTGTAACGGCTAAAAATGTTTGGGACTTTTCCCTAGAACTTGTTAAAGCTAATTAGCTAGCTCAAATAAGATTTAAATTTAATCAAAACCTAACAAGTCAAATATCTCCCTGTCCTTTAGAGGCTCTGCTTCCAAAGGTTCAACATTGTTAATCATTTTTTGTGCAAGTGAAATGTATTCGTTCTGGACTTCCATTACTCCCTCTTCTTCAGGATCCATTTCAAAAATTGTGCACTTTTTAAGTCTTGAGCGACGAATTGCATCGACATTTTTAAAATGAGCCATCGTCTTTAAACCTGTCTTTTCATTAAATTTCTCTATTTGATCTAATTCAGCCGAACGATTTGCAATTACTCCACCAAGTCGTACTTTGTAGTTTTTGGCTTTAGCATTTATTGCTGCAACGATTCGATTCATAGCAAAAATTGAATCAAAATCATTTGCTGTAACTATCAAACAATAATTGGCATGTTGCAAAGGTGCTGCAAAACCACCGCAGACAACATCTCCAAGAACATCAAAAATAACTACATCTGTGTCCTCTAGAAGATGGTGCTCTTTTAAGAGTTTTACAGTCTGTCCGGTTACATACCCTCCACAACCTGTGCCTGCTGGCGGACCACCACTTTCAACACACTGAACGCCATTAAAGCCCTCAAACATAAAGTCTGTTGGACGAAGTTCTTCGCTATGAAAATCAACTTCTTCTAGTATATCGATAACTGTAGGCACCATCTTATGAGTTAGCGTAAAGGTGCTGTCGTGCTTTGGGTCGCATCCAATTTGTAAAACCTTTTTGCCTAGTTTCGAAAATGCAGCAGATAGATTAGATGAAGTGGTTGATTTACCAATGCCACCTTTGCCATATACAGCAATAACAAGCGCCCCTTCTTCTATATTTACTTTGGGGTCTAGCTTGACTTGAACGCTGCCTTCACCGTCCTGACGATTAGTTAAAGTTGCAGTCATTAATTCCTCGAACTAATTCAAACAGTTCTTATACATTTAAGCAGGAATATCATTAGTTAGTAAATGTTTAACTAATTAGATACATACTAGTCTTCGAAAGAGTTTTGATACCTACACATTTCAAAAGCTAAAACAAAAGAATAGGAGTAAATACTCATAACTAAAGAGCCATCTTTTGGCATAATTTACTTCGAAAAATGAGCTTTTGCGTCTAGCAAGGTTTCTCCATCAATTTCCTTACAGCCAACTTGAATGGCATATTTTTCAGTATTTCTTCGTACTTTCCCTCTAACAAAGAAAGGGATTTTAGATAACTCTGACTCCCCTTCTGGAGTCCAAAGAAGGGCTTCCTTAGAAGAAGTCTGATTGATTGCATCTTTATTAATTTCTCTTGATGTTTCTGCTGATTGATTTGTATGTCCTCCTAGGTGCCCTAAATGGCTTTGATGTCCATCTTTGAATTCAAAATCATGACGGAACATTCCGATTAGGTGCTCTTCCAAGCCCATCATTAGAGGGTGAACCCAATCGTCAAAAATTACATTTGCGCCTTCCCATCCCATTTGAGGGCTATATCGTGCTGGAACGTCTTGTACATGCATAGGTGTACTTATTACTGCACATGGGATGCCTAGTCTTTTAGCGCTATGCCTTTCCATTTGAGTTCCAAGAACTAGTTCTGGAGCTGAATCTTTCATGGCTTCTTCAACTTCTAAATAGTCGTTTGTAATCAAAGCTTCTAATCCTAGTTCTTTTGCCGCAGTTCTAACTTTACGAGCCATTTCTCGACTATATGTTCCCATTCCTACTACTTCAAAACCAAGCTCCTCATTTGCAATTCTTGCGGCAGCTATTACGTGGGTTCCATCGCCAAAAATGAAAACCCTTTTTCCTGTGAGGTAGTTGGAATCAACTGACTTTGAATACCATGGCAGCTTTGATTGTTCAGCTTTGTTGATTAGGTTTGACACCTCAAGATCTAGCAAGGAACAAAGTTCTTCAAGAAAGTCTTGTGTTGCTTTAACTCCTATAGGCACAGTTGTTGTGAATGGGGTTTTGAAATTACGTTCAAGCCAAATGCATGTTGATTCTGCAATCTCGGGATATAGGCAAACATTTGCATCTGCTTTTGGGAGTCTAATTAAATCGCTAGGGGCAGCTCCTAATGGCGCAATTACATTTATATCAATACCATTTTCGCCAAGGATCTTTTGTATTTCTAACACGTCATCTCTGCACCTAAATCCTAGTAAAGATGGTCCTAGTAAATTTACCCTTGGCCGTCTCCCTTCTTCTTTCCAAGAGGTTTTAGGCTGGCTTGGATCTTCTTCTGCAATGTCTTTCAAAAGACCTCTAACTAATTGGTAAAAAGTTTCAGCTGCACCCCAGTTTTCTTTTTTGCTATATGCCGGAAGTTCTAGGCTGATTATAGGAAGGTTTAACCCCATCCCTTTTGCTAGAGAACCTGGTTGGTCTTGAATTAATTCAGCTGTGCAACTTTCACCAACAAGCAAAGCCTCAGGTTTAAAGCGTTCTACTGCTTCAGAAATATGACCCTTGACTAACTCTGCTGTATCTCCTCCTAGGTCTCTGGCTTGAAAAGTTGTATAGGTAACAGGAGGCCTAGCACCTCTCCTCTCAATCATTGTGAAAAGAAGATCTGCATATGTATCTCCTTGAGGAGCATGCAAAACATAATGAAGTCCTTTCATTGATGTTGCGATCCTCATTGCACCTATATGAGGGGGGCCTTCATATGTCCAAAGTGTTAGTTCCATAGGTTTAAGCAGTTTCTAGTTCTTTGTGTGAGAGAAGGTTGTGGCGATGTAATGGTCTAGCGAAGAGTTCAGCAAGGTCTGATGCCTGGTCAATTCCATGAATTGGGCTAAACACCATTTCAATCGACCATTTTGTTGAGATGCCTTCTGCTTCTAGGGGGTTTGCAAGTCCCATACCACATACAACTAGATCTGGATTACTTTCACGAACACGATCTAGCTGCTTTTCTACATGTTGACCTTCAATGATTCTAGTTTTTTCAGGGAGAAGCTCTAGTTCAGTTCTCATCATCTCTCTATTAAGGTAAGGAATCCCAACCTCTACAAGTTCCATCCCACATTCATTGCTGAGAAACCGTGCAAGTGGAATTTCTAGTTGTGATTCTGGCAAAAGAAATAGTTTCTTTCCTGACAGTTGCTCTATATATGGTTTTAAGGCCTTTTGGGCTCTCAATATCAGAGGTTCCAATGTCGAAGAAACTAGTTCCTTTTTGATATTGAAAGCATTGGCAGCAGCTTCTATCCATAGTTTACTGCCTTCTACTCCGAGGGGAAAAGGAGCTTGAAGTATTTCACAACCTCGGTCCTTAAGTTCTCTGGCAGTATCTGTCAAATAAGGCTGCGCTAATAGAACTTTGGTCCCTGGACCAATAGAAGGTAGCTCTGTGGATTGCCTAGGAGGAAAACTATCAATATTTTTTATCCCTAATCTGTTGAAGATTGTTTTTAATCGATCTTCAACAGGATTAGCTAATGTTCCTGCAAGAAGCAACTTGTCTTCTTTACTTGATGGCATTAATGGAATTAATGCCTTTAATGCTCCATCTTCTCCTTGGGTAAATGTTGTTTCAATGCCACTTCCTGAATAATTCAAGATGGTTACTTGCCCATTGAATTGAGCTGTTAGTCTTTCTGCTGCTCTTGCGAGGTCGATTTTTATAACTTCGCTTGGGCAAGAACCAACGAGGAAAAGAGTACGAATCTCAGGACGTCTTTTTAAAAGGTTCTTTACTACTCTGTCCAGTTCTTCATGAGCATCGGCGAGCCCAGCAAGATCTCTTTCTTCAAGAATGGCTGTTCCAAATCTTGGTTCAGCAAAAATCATTACACCTGCAGCACTCTGAATAAGATGAGCACAGGTTCTTGATCCCACTACAAGGAAAAAGGCATCAGGCATGCGGCGATGCAGCCAAACAATAGAAGTAAGACCGCAAAATACTTCTCTAGGACCTGTTTCCTTTAGCAGCGTTGTGCCGCTCATATTTTAGGTGTCATTTACATATATGAATTCTATCTACTAATAAAAAAATGTAATTAAGATCAATAGAATTTCTGGGATTCAATATATATTGTTGCTTTTTATTTATTATCTTTGATTTGAGCCTTTGGATTAATTTCTCCAGTACGAAGAATCTTCTGCATCCGCTTTAGAAAGTTTCCATACATTTCTACTTACCCTTCTTGCTATTAGTCCCCCTCGCGTTGTTTTTGAAGAGCCAGGACGAGCGCCAAGTAGATATGCTGCTTCGTTAGTACTTAATGGGGCGCCAGATTCTATTGCTAAGGCGACTAGTTCGAGACGTTGACGAAGAGAATGTAGATCACATTTTCCTTCAGTATCTTCAACTAATCTTAATCTTGAGGTCCCATTGCGAGATATTTTTTGCATCATCCCGAGACCAACCAGACCAAGAGCTTGTTCAGGGTTCAAGTCGCTTGGTATGGAATGAGAGTCGATTATTTTTTTTTGGGAGGCAGGCATCTTTTTTGACTATATTTCTTTGAAGATATCGGTTTGAATTTGAGCTTGCAAGACTTTTAATTAGCTAAAAAGACAATCTTTCAGGTAGTATCTCCGGAATGAACGCTCTTGCTAACTATAAGAATGGTGAGCGACGACTCTCTGGGGGGTCGCTTGTAACAGGTTCTGAGGTTGGTCCTCAGGCAGGTGCAAGCTGCGTTATTACTACTGATTCAGAAAAATCACTCGTATCCCGTCAGGCCAGTCATGTCCAACAAATTGAATTAAGAAGTTACGTTTTTTTAGATTCTTTGCAGCCTCAATTGGCAGCATATATGGGCACTGTGAGCCAAGGTTTTCTTCCTATTCCTGGAGACGCTTGTCTGTGGATGGAAGTCTCTCCAGGTATGGCTGTGCACAGAGTTACTGATATTGCTCTAAAAGCCAGTAATGTTCGGCTTGGACAAATGGTTGTAGAAAGAGCTTTCGGCTCTTTGGCGTTATACCACCGTGATCAAAGTACAGTTCTTCATTCAGGCGATGTTGTGCTAGATGCTATCGGAAGTAGCGTAAGTAGACGTACAAAACCCGAAGTTAGTTGGACGGAAGTGATTAGAGCAATTACGCCAGATCATGCTGTTTTAATTAATCGTCAGAATCGAAGAGGGTCAATGATTCAATCTGGTATGAGCATGTTTATTCTTGAAACCGAGCCAGCGGGTTATGTATTAATGGCAGCGAATGAAGCCGAGAAGGCTTCTAATATCACAGTTGTTGACGTAAAGGGCGTTGGGGCTTTTGGACGATTAACTCTTGCGGGCCGTGAAGGAGATGTTGAAGAGGCAGCAGCAGCAGCAATGAGATCAATTGATCAAATTAATCGCCAATAAGAATTAACTAGCTTTTAATTTAGGTCTAATTCTTTCAGAAGGTATGGGGCCAATTTTCTAGCTGCCTTACCTCTGCTTCCTAGCCTTGATAATTGCTCTTGAGTGAGTTCTCCATAAGTACAATTTGCTTCTCTTACCCAGAAGAGTGACTCAAACTCTCCTTCAGGATATGCAGGTTTTCTTAAAACTTCGCCCCAACAAGTACCTTCTGCTTCGTAAATATTATTGCCATTAGGGTCGAACAAAACCATTGCGCTACAGAATCTAGCGCTGCGGTAAGGATTGTCAGCTAGTTGGGTAAGCAGTTTCTTAAGCTTTTGCTCGTTATTTTCCGCATATCTAGCTGAGTAAATCCCTGGAGCACCGTTAAGTGCATCCACCTCCAGGCCCGAATCATCTGCAATTGTCCATGTGTGGGTTAATTCTGATACTGCCCTAGCTTTAAGAATGGCGTTAGCTATATAAGTTAAGCCAGTCTCTTCAATAGAAAAATTGTCTGGTTGGCGTTGAATTTGAATAGGCAGAGGACCTAGCATTGCTTCAATCTCAGCAACTTTTCTAGGATTTCCACTAGCAATAGTTAGTAGTGGTCTGTTCAAGATAATTAAGCTTGTGAAAGCTTTATTAATGTTGAGATATAGATTACCTGATCAATAAATTAAAGACAGGATTGGATCGAACATTCCATCCCTTGTTAATAACTTGGGCACCTGTCTCTGCAAGAACCTAACCAGAAAGAGTCGCTAAAACAATTAATTGTTTCCCCTCCCTAACATGCAAAGCTAAAGACTATTTTATTAGTGATATCAACAGTGATAAGGATAGCTTATCAATGAGAGTAGAGACGGTGATCACCTTTTTAATGAAAAACTCTTGACTTAGATCTACTTAACAGGCCATTGTCTGGCATGAACATTCCAATCCTTTATTTTTCGTAAGGCATATGGCTACCGAAACTATGGGCATCGCACTCGGCATGATCGAGACACGCGGCCTTGTACCAGCTATTGAAGCTGCTGACGCAATGACTAAGGCTGCTGAAGTACGCCTAATAGGTCGTGAATTTGTTGGTGGTGGTTACGTAACAGTTTTAGTTCGTGGTGAAACCGGTGCAGTTAATGCTGCTGTTCGTGCTGGTGCTGACGCTTGTGAGCGTGTAGGTGACGGACTTGTTGCAGCTCACATCATTGCTCGCCCTCATAGAGAAGTTGAGCCTGCTTTGGGTAACGGCAACTTCCTTGGTCAAAAGGACTGAATCCTAAAGCGCTTTGTCTAACAGAAAGCGTGATTTCATTTCCATAAATCGATCTAAAGGAGTTATTCCATGAGTAAGAAGTATGACGCTGGGGTTAAGGAGTACAGAGACACCTACTGGACTCCTGATTATGTACCCCTAGACACAGACCTTTTGGCTTGCTTTAAATGCACAGGTCAAGAAGGAGTCCCAAGAGAAGAAGTTGCAGCTGCTGTAGCTGCAGAATCATCTACAGGTACTTGGTCAACTGTTTGGTCTGAATTGTTAACTGACCTTGAATTTTACAAGGGACGTTGCTACCGAATAGAAGATGTTCCTGGAGATAAGGAATCTTTTTATGCATTTATTGCTTATCCTCTAGACCTCTTTGAAGAAGGTTCTATTACTAACGTTCTGACTTCTTTAGTCGGTAATGTTTTTGGATTCAAAGCTTTACGCCATTTGCGTTTAGAAGATATTCGCTTCCCTATGGCTTTTATTAAGACATGTGGTGGACCTCCTAACGGAATTGTTGTAGAGCGTGATCGCTTGAATAAGTATGGCCGTCCTCTTCTTGGTTGTACCATTAAACCAAAGCTTGGTTTGTCTGGTAAAAACTATGGACGAGTTGTCTATGAATGCTTACGTGGCGGATTAGACCTTACTAAGGATGATGAGAACATAAACTCACAACCTTTCCAGCGCTGGAGAGAGCGTTTTGAGTTTGTTGCTGAAGCTGTAAAGCTTGCTCAGCAAGAGACTGGTGAAGTTAAGGGGCATTATCTAAATTGCACAGCTACTACACCTGAAGAGATGTATGAGCGTGCAGAGTTCGCTAAAGAACTTGATATGCCTATCATCATGCACGATTACATAACTGGTGGCTTTACTGCTAACACAGGATTGGCTAATTGGTGCCGTAAGAATGGCATGTTGCTTCATATTCATAGAGCAATGCATGCGGTTATTGATCGTCATCCTAAGCACGGTATTCATTTCCGTGTTCTAGCTAAGTGCTTACGTCTTTCAGGTGGAGACCAACTGCATACAGGAACAGTTGTAGGTAAGTTAGAAGGTGATCGTCAAACGACCCTTGGATATATAGACAATCTTCGCGAATCTTTCGTTCCAGAAGATCGTACACGCGGTAATTTCTTCGATCAGGACTGGGGTTCTATGCCTGGTGTTTTCGCTGTTGCTTCAGGTGGTATTCATGTATGGCATATGCCAGCATTGCTAGCAATCTTCGGTGACGATTCTTGCCTGCAGTTCGGTGGTGGTACTCATGGACATCCTTGGGGGTCTGCCGCTGGCGCAGCTGCTAACCGTGTAGCTCTAGAAGCATGCGTGAAAGCACGTAATGCAGGAAGAGAGATTGAAAAAGAAAGTCGCGACATTCTAATGGAAGCGGCTAAGCACAGCCCAGAGTTGGCTATTGCTCTAGAAACTTGGAAGGAGATCAAGTTTGAGTTTGATACTGTAGACAAACTTGACGTTCAGTAACTGCGAATAGGAGGAGACAACTTAGTCTCCTTCATCGCTTTCCATAAAAACTCTTTGCCGATAAATCCGGCATTTATTCATTCACTCACAGGTTCACCATGCCTTTCCAGAGTACAGTTGGTGACTATCAAACAGTTGCCACCCTTGAGACTTTCGGCTTCTTGCCTCCAATGTCTCAGGAAGAAATTTACGATCAAATTGCTTACATCATTGCTCAGGGTTGGAGCCCTGTTATCGAGCATGTTCATCCAAGTGGTTCCATGCAGTCCTATTGGTCTTATTGGAAACTACCTTTCTTCGGAGAAAAGGATCTAAATGTGGTCGTTAACGAGCTTGAAGCTTGCCATCGCGCATACCCTGATCATCATGTTCGAATGGTTGGCTATGACGCTTATACTCAAAGTCAAGGTACAGCATTCGTAGTTTTTCAAGGTCGCTGATTTTTCAGCTACCAATTTTAAATAGCCTCGATTCTTCGAGGCTATCTCTTTATTAAAGAGGAGATCTAATCTTCTCTAATTACAAAGTTTTCAAAGGGCGGACATGGCATCACAATCTAGTAGAGAACTTGCACTTGAGCGTCGTAAGGCTCTTAGTACTGGAGGTAAAAAGGCCTCTGGACTAAGCTCATCAAGTCCTAATCGCGTTAGGTCTGCATCAGATGTAGGCGTTACTAGGACTGATAAATCCTTTATAAAGTCAAGTGAAAACCAGATAAGTGCAGCCCAAAAAGTGCATTCACAAACATCTATTTCTGTGCCATCAACAAATAGTCATTCCAAAATAAGGAATCCTAGGCCAATAACAAATCCTAGTAGAGAGTTGGTTCTTGCTCGTCGTGAAGCTCTCTCTCAGCGTGGTAAGTCAGCAGATAAAAGTCAAGACAGAACAAGAGTAGATGTTGCAAAAAATGCTTCAAAAGAATCATCTAAAGTAGTTTCAGTTAATACTCAAGTTGAAGCTTGCTGTGAACCTTGTGCACAAGAAAAAGCACGTCAGTCAGCTTCTGAAAAATCTAATAATTTAGCTATTAATATTTCTAAAGCTACGCCTCGTCGCAATTCCACTCCTAAACGAAGAGCAATAGAAAATCCTAGTAGGGCGCTCGTTCTTGCAAGAAGAGAAGCATTATCTAAACATGGCAAATCTGCTTCTGTTCAACCAACAACTCCTGCCGCAGTAGCCCGTCAAGGTAATCCTGATTTGTCCAGTCGTGAAATATCTCAGCGTGTTAGAGAACTTAGAAGTAAAAGTGGTGCTACAGGTAAAAAGCGTTCTTGTGGAACAAGGCCTTGTGGTCCAAATAAGAATGGATCAAAGGAGTCAGCATTAGCTGCAGATGCTCATTGGAAAGTAGGAGTTAGTGAAACTTCTTCTGGACAGATTGTTACTGGTACACAAGCTAATAGATCGATTAAAACCACTGGTAATGAAGCAAGCACCTGTCGTTCTGTTACTGGGACACAATATTTAGGTGCAGATACAATTAATACTTTCTGTCAGTCGCCACCCTCTTCACCACCTCAACCGCTTAAAGTTGCCGTTACAAATACTTCACATGGAAATCAGGTTACTGGAAATGAAGTAGGTCGCTCCGAGAAAGTAACAGGAGATGAGCCTGGGACTTGTAAGAATCTGACAGGTACAGAATACATATCAGCTAATCAATCAACTTCTTATTGTGGAGGAGTAAATCCTTCTCCTTTAAAAGTTGGGCAAAGTCTTACTCAAGATGGGCGAAAAGTAAGTGGTGTTATGGTCGGCCGCTCAGGCAGTGTCACTGGAGATGAAGCTGGTTCCAGTAAGAATCTTACTGGCGATCAATATCTGGGAGCTGATCCTTTGCCAGATGGAAGACCAGCAAGAAAAGTAGGTGTTTTTAATACACTCAATGGTACAGCTGTAACAGGTACCGGAGTAGGAAGAGCTTCTAGTGTCACTGGAGATGAAGCTGGTAGTTGCAAGAATGTCACTGGAGATGAATATGTAGGATCTCAACAATATGACTCCTTTTGTGGAGGGACTCCTTCGCCAGAAGCTCAAAAGGTTGGATTAAGCTTGACTAATAAAGCTCAGTCAGTGAGTGGAACAATGACAGGTAGATCATCTTTGGTTACTGGAGATGAGCCTGGAACATGCAAGTCAGTTACTGGAACTCCTTATACAGGATTGGAAGAAGCTGCTCAACTTTGTGAAAGTCGTGCACTTGATGAAATCCAACATAGAACGCCTAGAAGAATTGGCACCCCTGCAGCTCCTATGACAGGACTTCAGCCAGGCATTGGTGGTGTAATGACTGGAGCAGATAAAGGAGCTTGTGAGACTCTTACTGGGACTCCATATGTTGGAGCAGATCAACTTGTTCAAGCTTGTGGAGCAACTGCTCCTGCTGGAAGTAGTGATTATCAAGACGCTGGATCATCAAGTTTTGGTAATAGATTTACAGTTACATCTCCGGCAAAATCTGCTCAATCAGATCGTGACCCTGCTTCAGGTGTAACAGGTACTAGTTATGAGAAATCTACAAATATAACTGGTCCTTTTGACATGGCTCCTAATAAGGTTACTGGCACGGAGCAATTTAGGTTTGGCAATAAAAAACCTTTAATAGCAACTTCTCATGAGCAATCTAAAGTTGATTTATCTCAATCCAATGAATCATCTGCTCGCCCAATATCAAGAATTACTGGTGAAGGCCAATCTGCTGGTTTAAACATTACCGGAGATGATTGGGCGAGAGGTGAAAGCGTTACAGGCACTGAGGGTGCATCTGCAAGAAGACGTAATCCTTCTAGACTTGGAGGTCAAAGTGCAATGCCTGCATTTGATAAGAAAAGAAATGAAGAACTATCTAAACCAGATCTTTTGATAACTGGCTCAAGTGGAAATACCGGAGAAGGCCAATTGGTTACTTTCTCAGGTGGAGCAAGAGGTTGATTAAGTAATGGCCTATAGACGTTTGGCCAATAATAGAAAGACTTTTCTGGGACCGACTGCACCTAGAAAACATTTTCCTTCTGCCACGGAAAATAAAATTGAGCAAAAGTCTGTTAATAGGCCAAATGGATTAAGTTCTACAAGCTCTCATCCTCTAACTGATTTGGTTGAAAATAAAAAACTTCAGTGTTATGAATCTGAAACTAAAGAAAGTTTTGATCGTATTGTCCCTTTTCTTAAGAGAATCTCTGCTCTCCAGCATGAAGAAGATTTTGTTGAAAAGTCTCAACTATTTGCAAAAGAAGAATTAGGAATAGAACTTCCTGTTCATATTCTTGAAAAAGCTTGGGTGCAACCTTTAGATATGCGAGCTTTGTTTGCGGCAAGTGTTTTTAAAGCTCATGAACATTCAAGTGAAAAGTTTTTCCATTCAGACCCTTTAAATGCTTCTTCTGATAGTCAGTCAGCAAAATCATTTCAATCATTTCTTTACGAATGTGGTTTTCACTTGTTAGATGTAACTCCTTGTGCAGATGGTCGTTTGGCTCATTCAATTGCTTATGCATTAAGAATCCCATTTAGTTCAGTTCGCAGAAGATCTCATGCAGGTGCAATGTTTGATGTTGAAAATACTGTTAACAGATGGGTGAAAACAGAGCATAAGCGTTATAGAGAAAGTTCCCCAAATTCACCTAATGAACAAACTTGTTATTTAAAAGTAGTTCTTTATCACTTCAGCTCACTGGATCCTTCTCATCAAGGGTGTGCAGCTCATGGTAGTAATGACAAGCTTGCCGCTGCCTCAGGCTACCAACGTTTGCTTGATTTCCAAGAATCTATTGAAAATAGCTTTTGTTGCGGAGCTTCTGTCGATCTTTTACTTATTGGCCTTGATACAGATACTGATGCAATTAGGGTGCATGTACCAGACTCAAAAAATAATGTAAATCTTGAGGATTGGGTTTGTGCTTCTGAGATTTATGAAGAGACAAAGCACCTCTCTGTTGATCAAGCGATGTCTAAAATCTCTGAAAGAATAAATCTAGGTGCTTCTGGTCAAGCTAAACCTGGAATGGTTGAATTTATCCGCAAATTGATAGTGAATAATATCTCTCAAATTGATTATGTACGTCACTTTCACAATGGCTCGTATCCAGACGCAGGACATGCCGAACGTTTTATAGGTGTAGGAATTGGATTTAAAGAAGTTCACTTAAGGAATCTTACTTACTTTGCTCATTTAGATACTGTTGAAGAAGGTGCTCCCGACTTAGATGTAGGGATAAAGATTTTTAAGGGTTTAAATGTTTCTAGAGATTTACCGATACCTATTGTTATTAGATTTGATTATTCAGGGAAAGTTCCTGGTGCAAGACAAAGAGCATTGTCAGATTGCAAGAGAGTAAACAGCGCTATCTTTTCACGTTATCGATATTTGGTAGATGATGGACTCTTGCATACATGCCTTACTATTCGAGATCGAGATACAAAATCCCCTGCAGAAGTTGTAGGGTCTTCACTCGATCCTGTTCTTCAGGAGGAACATTGACATGTTGATTTGCAAAGTGGTTAAACCACTTGTTTCTACAAATCGTATACCTGGGTTTGAGCACAAGCATCTTCAGGTTGTTTTGGATGGCAGCTCTAAAAAAGTTGCGGTAGACGCAGTTGGATGTAAGCCCGATGATTGGGTCATTTGTGTTGGAAGCTCTGCGGCTAGAGAAGCAGCCGGGAGCAAGTCTTATCCAAGCGATTTGACCATAGTTGGAATTATTGATCATTGGGATCCAGAGGCTTCAGCTGGTGTACCTGGTGGAAAACAATAATGGAAATTATGCAGGTTATGGGCCGTCTAGTTTGTACTCAACGAGTTGATGGCTTAGGTCATATGCATTTACGCATTCTTCGTAATAACAAAGGGAAGGATCTGGTGGCTGTAGATCCTGTTGGTGCTCGAGAAGGTAACTGGGTCTTTACTGCAAGTGGTTCCGCAGCAAGATTTGCATGCCCAAATCCATCTATTCAAACTGATTTAACTATTGGTGGAATTATTGATTATTGGACTCCAGATGGATAGCCCTGGAGAGACGAACAAAACTCTTACTAATTTCATTCTCCTATCACATGACTTCCTCTAACCCTCCACTTCGTCCAAAAGCAAATGCAAATATACAAAGTGGTGACCCTTCTAAACAAATAGTTGATGTGGTTTCAGAACCTTTAGTATCTAAAAATGTTGTGTCTCCCTCAAAAGCTTCTAAAAGTAATTCTGGAGTTGGAGGAGGTTCAAAAAAAGGTGCCCCTAATTCTTCTAACTTTTCATCATCAGAATCAATAAATGGGATTGCTTTAGGAATGATAGAAACACGGGGAATGGTTCCAGCAATCGAAGCAGCTGATGCAATGACCAAAGCAGCAGAGGTTAGCCTAGTAGCAAGAGAATATGTTGGAGGCGGTTATGTATCCGTTTTAGTGCGTGGGGAGACTGGTGCTGTGAATGCTTCTGTACGTGCAGGAGCAGATGCCTGTGAGCGAGTTGGGGATGGGTTGGTCGCTGCCCATATTATTGCAAGACCTCATTCGGAAGTTGAGCCTGTCCTCAAGGTCAGTGGAGCAAAACGTCGCCTTTGAGGGAGAGTTGGTAATATTTGCTATGCATAGTTAACTTTGTATCACTAAATCTTCTTCTATAGCAATTCTTAAATATGCATAAATGGAATGAAAGGTCTAGACCTTTAAGACTAGAAAGAAGATTCGAATTCCCAACCTATGAGTTGACTAGGGATTTCTTGGATCGCCTTGGCGAGCTTTCTGAAAAACGTAAGAGATTTCCAGATATCAGTTTTGGGAAAACTTATGTGAATTTAACTTTGCAACCAGAAAGTGAGGAAAAAGATGCCACTTTGTCAGAGGATGATATGAAGTTTGCTTCAGAGATAGATGGTTTAACAGAGAATTAAGAGGCCTTCTCTTTGATTAAGTGGCCATTATTTGCCTTCTGAAAGGTCTCTTTTGATGAGAGCCATTAAATATGCTGGAGCCTTATACCTTCCTGGCAGGCACCTATTAAGTGTTTCTAGATGGCTCCAACAGACGGTCCGCTCAATTTCTTGGCGAGTTCGCCCTAATTGAAGGAGACGCCTTAGTGCTTTGCAATAGAGGGGATAGCCAGCCTCTAGTTCGCCAATTGTCAGCTTTGCTGCGGACATATTTTGTCGCAGGTCAAGACTTAATCTAGACAATCATGTGACCGGCATGCAAATTAAAAGTCAGATATCCATTGATTTCTGACTTTTTAACCAAGCCAAGCGACACAATCAATCTCTACAAGTCCCCCTTTTGGTAGTGCAGAGACCTCAACGCAGGCTCTGGCAGGACTAACTTTATCTTTGAAAATTTCAGAATAAATTTTGTTTACTTTATTGAAGTCATTTAAATTTGCTAAAAAAATTGTAGTTCGAACAATATTTGAAGCATCAGCTTTTGCAGTCTTTAGTACTGCTAAAAGATTTTTAAGAACTTGATGAGTTTCTTTTTCAACATCCCCATCCCCAACCATCTCTCCAGTAGATGGATTAAGTGCGATCTGCCCAGAGCAATAGAGCCATCCTGCCGCAAGAATTGCTTGGTTGTAAGGGCCGACAGGAGAGGGAGCTTCTCCTGATTCAATTGCTTTTATTGACAAGGAAGTCATAAGGGCAACTATTAAATTACAAAATGAATTTATCTCTTCTACTTACTTAATTAGTCCAGTTGTCTTTATGTAAACGTAATTTTGCAAATTCCGTGGAGTTTTTAGAAAGAAAAAATAAATTACTTTTTTTTTCTTCTAGAATCGTACTGGGTAGACTTTGTAACCCTTTTGACCTTTGTTTCATAACTTTCTTTAACCTTGAGCTTATATTCGGATCATCCGGATAAATTGACTTTGCCCATTTCAAGTTGTCTTCTGTATATTCATGAGCACAGTAAATTTTGGTTTCACTCGGTAAAGCCTTTAATCGATTTAATGAATTAAACATTTGATTGGGAGTCCCTTCGAACAGCCGACCACATCCACCCCCGAATAATGTATCCCCTGAAAAAAGAACAGGGTGCATTCTGCTCATTTTGGAACCTCCTAAATAGTAAGTAACGTGATTTTTTGTATGTCCAGGCACTTCTAAAACTTTGATTTCTTCTTCTAAGAGAACAAAAGAATCATTATCTAACACAGAGATAGTTTGAAATGGGATTCGATTGAGATCGCTTTTAGCAGCAATTACTGAGGAAGATGGCCAGATCTTTAGAAGATCTTCTGTCCCCCCTATATGATCTTGGTGGTGATGGGTTTGTAATACTGAGCTAAGTGTTAGCTCATTTTCTTCCAACCAACTTATAACAGGTTGAGAAATTGCAGGATCCACAACTACAGCTTGATCTCCTTTTACCCAAATCCATATGATGTTGTCTGTTAGTACAGGGATAGGATGAATTATGAAATCTTGTTTTTCTAGTTCCATAGCTTTAAAAGTAGCTCGAATAGTTAAAATAAACGTTGATTAATTGACTCATGATTACTGTTGCCTTAGCAAAAGGGGCTTTACTAAAAGACTCTGTTACAAGATTTGCCAAAGCAGGGTTAGATTTTTCAGCAGTGTTGGAACCTTCTAATCGTTTGTTAATGGTTCCTTCAGTATGTGGTCGAGCTAAGGCCCTTCTAGTAAGGAATGGAGATGTACCTGTTTATGTTGCTTATGGGCAGGCTCACTTGGGAATTGTAGGCTTCGATGTCCTTAGAGAGAAGCAAATGCAAGTAGCAAACTTGGTTGACCTTGGTTTTGGGGGGTTGCCGTATGTCAGTGGCAGTAAAATCAACAAGTGGCTATAAGAGTGCAGTAGAATTACCTCCTCACTGTCGAGTAGCAAGTAAGTTTACAAATTGTGCAAGACGTTTTTTTGAAGGAATTGATCTTCCAGTTGAATTAGTTCATTTGACAGGCTCAGTTGAACTTGGACCATTAACTGGAATTGCAGAGGCGATTGTTGACCTTGTCGCCACTGGACGCACACTTCGTGAAAATGGATTGGTTGAGATTGATCAACTTTTCTATTCAACCGCTCGATTAATTGCTCACCCCCTTTCTTTAAGATTAGACAATGGAAAGCTTCAGCAAATTGTTGATACTATTCAATCTCAGTCTGCTAGTTCCTGCTTATAAATAAATGGCATTTCAGGATTTCCAACGAGTCAGACGTCTTGGTCGTTACCTTCAGAAGGACAGAAAACGACTATTAATAATTCTATTCTTACTCCTTCCGCTTTCTTTTGCTGGCGCGATTCAACCTTTGTTAGTTGGGCAAGCCATTAGCGTTTTAAAAGGTGAAGCTGCTTTTTCATGGCTGAGTGCGCTCCCTATGCAATCTGCAATTAGGATTCTGATAACCCTTTTGCTAATTTCTGTACTTGTTCGTCTAGCACTCCAGGGATTTCAGTCATATAACATTCAAACAGTTGGTCAAAGCTTAACTGCTCGAATCAGGAAGGATTTATTTTCTCATGCGATCAATCTCTCATTGAGGTATCACGATTCAATGCCTGTAGGTAAATTGCTTACAAGGCTAACAAGTGATGTGGATGCACTGTCAGAGGTCTTTGGAAGTGGAGCCGTTGGAGTACTCGCAGATGTTGTAACTTTAATTGTAATCTCAATTACAATGCTCCTAATTGATTGGCAATTAGGATTATTACTTTTAACTACACAGGTACCGGTAACTCTTTTTATTCTTTGGTTACAGAAGAGGTATAGAAGATCTAATTATCGAGTCCGAGAAGAGCTCTCTGAACTTAATGCTGATTTTCAGGAAAATCTACAAGGCATTGAGGTTGTTCAAATGTTTAGAAGACAAGGCGCAAATGCCAGGAGTTTTAATCAAACTGGTATTGCCTATCGAAATGCCGTAAATAGTATTATTTTCTATGACAGCAGCATATCTGCTTTTATTGAATGGGTTTCTTTGGCTGTAGTTGCATTAGTAATTGCTTTGGGTGGATGGTTAGTTACAGCTGGTTCTATGGGACTGGGGACTTTGACAGCATTTATTCTTTATTCCCAGAGACTTTTTGAGCCTTTGCGACAGTTGGCAGAAAGATTTACTCAAATACAAGGTGGATTGACTGCAGTTGAAAGAATTGGTGAATTATTAGAAGAAGATATAGAGATACTAGATTTCAAGGGAGATAAGGAAAATATAAGCTTAAAAAGTGCAAAAGAATCTTGTCTTGGTGAAGTAGTTTTTGAAAATGTTAGCTTTCACTATAGGCCTGATGATCAGATTATCAGTGATCTTAGTTTTAAGATTTCCCCGGGAGAACATATAGCACTTGTCGGACCAACCGGTTCTGGGAAAACAACATTAATAAGATTATTGTGTAGGTTATACGAGCCTCAAGAGGGACGGATACTTATTGATGGAGTTGATATAAAGGACATACCTTTGTCTGAGTTAAGAAAACAAATAGGCGTAGTTTTGCAAGATACTTTTTTGTTTAGTGGAAACGTAGCAGATAATCTTAGATTGGATTCGTCTATTACTGATGAGCGATTGGCTCAAATATGTAAGGATTTAGGTTTAGGAGCATTGTTGAATAGGTTCCCGAATGGTTTGGAAACTACATTACGAGAAAGAGGTAGCAATATTTCTTCTGGAGAGAGGCAGTTGCTATCTGTTGCTCGAGTAGCTATTCGTAGCCCGAAAATCTTGATAATGGATGAAGCAACAGCATTTATGGACCCTTCTACTGAGGCAACCTTGCAACGAGATTTGGATAGGTTACTTGAGAAAAGAACAGCTTTGGTTATTGCTCACCGCCTTGCGACAATAGAATCATCAGATCGTATTTTGGTAATGAAGAAAGGAAAGCTTATTGAACAAGGAAATCATCAAGACCTTGTTTCTCAAGGAGGATTGTATGCCCAGTTGGCAAAGTTGCAGGAACAAGGACTTGCCAAATTTTGATTGGAGAGGCTACTAATCAATGATTAGAAAAGTAGTGCAAGGGAAAATAAACCTCATGGGTTGGACGAATCAGCGCCAACCTTCTAATGATTTTAAAGAGATCTATGGAGTAGAAGCCCGTGAATGTCTTTCTAAGTCGGACAAATTTAAGTTTGTCTTTAGTCAGTCTAAACCTCTTGATTTGATTGAACTTGAACAATTGCTGCAATCTGTGGGTTGGAGTAGAAGACCAATGAAGAGAGTGCAAAAAGCCTTGGATAATAGCTTGCTTAAAGTTGGTTTATGGCAACATGATTCAAGATTTCCTCGTTTAGTAGGCTTTGCTAGATGTACAGGCGATGGTGTTCTTCATGCAACAGTCTGGGATGTTGCTATTCATCCAGTTTATCAAGGTTTTGGTTTAGGTAAAGAATTGATGGCCTATGTCCTTCAAAGTCTTAAAGAAATGAATATTCAAAGAGTAGTTCTTTTTGCTGATCCAGGAGTTGTAAGTTTTTATAAGAGTCAGGGATGGGTTCTTGAACCGAAGGGTTATAGGTGTGCATTTTGGTATGCCAATTAGTTTTAGTTAGTTCTAATTTTCTTGATCTGAATAATATCTTTCTAATAATGCAGTTGGATTCTCCCCTTGCTTCCAGCTGGTTATTAAATTGCTATTCTTGATGGCATTTTTAATTATATTGATTCTTGAATATCTTCGACCACTTGTTTTCATGTTTGACCCTATTCTATTCATTTTTGTTTTTTGACTCAGGCGAATGCTTATATCAATGTCTTCCATAATAGGAATTTTTTTATAGCCTCCTATTTTGAAATATAGACTTTTACTGATTAAGAGACCCTGATCTCCATAAGGTCTTTGAAAAATATAGCTTCTAATAAATACAGCTAATTCAAGTAAAAACCAGCTGACACCTTTTTTGTCAATTTTAAAATCAAAGAACCATGCATATGATTTGTTGCAATCCTCTTTGATTATTTGATCTACCTTCCAAGCCCAATCTGCATCTAGCCTGGAGTCTGCATGTAAAAATAGGAGCCATTCCCCTAATGCCTTCGTGGCCCCGTTGTGCAATTGATTCCCCCTACCCTTTGTCTCGTTATGAATTACTTTTGCACCTCCTATTTTTGCAATTAATTCAGTTAGGTCTGAGCTGTGGAAATCACTAATTATTAACTCGAGTTGATGGGGGTAGGAATTAATATCTGCTAATAGAAGAGGAAGCCTTTCCGCTTCGTTTATTGTAGGTATAATAATACTAAGCATTTTTATTTAGCTTTATTAGCACCAGAATCCTAAATCTGATAACTTATCAATATCAGATTTCTTGCCTATTAATTTATATTTAACTCCTTCTATTTTAGCCTTTCTAAGAGTCTCTTTTAAGACCGAGCTTGACCCCCATCTTATGCCTGAAAAAGGCCAAGAAATAACTGGGCAGAGAATATTTTTTGAAAAGCCTATTAGCCAGTATCCACCATCTATTGCAGGACCAATGACTATTTCGTTTCTAGTTAAATAACTTATGGCAGAGATAATGTCGTTTTTGCATAGGTCTGGAACATCTGTCCCTATAAAAATAATTTCCCTATGATTTTTCGAGTTTAAGTTTCTTTTTCGTTGAGCTAAAACGAGCTGTCGTTTCATTTTTAATCCAAGACTTCCTTTGCCTTGATATTCGGCTTGGGTTATTCCATGAGAGCTTGCCCACCGTGAGATTTTTTTACTCCCAATCCCTTCTACAGCCAGTCGAATTTCAAGGTAGCCCTTCTCCTGAAGACTTTTCGCTACAGTTATTGTGTGCAAAATTAACTTTCTTTGTATTGCAGCAGCCCTAGACGCACCTATGTCTTGAGAAAGTCGTTTCTTGCATCTAGTTGGTGCTGGCCAACGAGTCATTAGGATTAGAAGAGGCTTGCTCATGTAATAGTTTTACTTGATCTTGTTTAGAGATTGGCTTTTTGGAAGTGGACCTGTCGCAAAAACTGTGATTGGTTTTGTGATTATTTAGATACTTTGAGTGTTTTTTGGTTGCATCCTGTATCGCTTTAATAAGCTTTTTAAATAGGTTTTTTGGCTCGGTTGGCCTCATCCCTTTGTTAGAGCGAGTCTTAAGGACATTCTTTGTGTCAAGAAAAACCTGGTTTTCAGATTTTTGAATGCCTAATTTGATAACCACGTTTAGATTCAGCCTCTAATCAGAAGAATCTGGACTAATGCGTGAAGAGTCTTGGGGAAAAGTTCAGAGTTCGTTAAAGAAGAATTTAAGCAAGCCTTCATATGAAACATGGATACGCCCCACTCAATTCAGTAGCTTCGAAAATGGTGAGCTCACTTTAATTGCCCCCAATAGTTTTTCCAGTGCTTGGTTGAGAAATAATTACTCACAAACAATTCAAGAAACAGCTGAAGAGATTTTTGGAGAGCCTGTAACGGTAAATGTAAAAGTAAAAGAAGCATCAGAGACTTCTGATGCTTCTTTTACTTCTTCTAGTTCGAAAAGTTCCTCAGCTTCTCCTGTAAAGAGATCATCTGATGAATCTTCGAATCTTTCTAAGAAATCAAGCCCATTGCTGAACCTGAGGTATGTTTTCAATAGATTTGTTGTTGGTCCTAATAGTCGTATGGCCCATGCTGCTGCAATGGCTGTGGCAGAAGCTCCAGGGCGTGAATTTAATCCTTTGTTTATATGTGGCGGAGTAGGGCTTGGTAAAACCCATTTAATGCAGGCAGTAGGCCATTACCGAATGGAGATTGACCCTGCTGCGAAAGTTTCTTATGTATCAACCGAAACTTTTACGAATGATTTGATTCTTGCTATTAGGCAAGACCGCATGCAATCTTTTCGAGATAAATACAGAGCTGCAGATTTAATACTTGTAGATGATATTCAGTTCCTTGAAGGTAAGGAGTATACCCAGGAAGAATTCTTTCATACTTTTAATGCTTTGCATGATGCAGGGAGTCAAATTGTTCTTGCTAGTGATCGTCCGCCTAGTCAAATACCTCGTCTTCAGGAACGTTTGATGTCTAGATTTTCAATGGGATTGATTGCGGATATCCAAGCTCCTGATTTGGAAACAAGAATGGCTATTTTACAGAAGAAGGCTGAGCAAGAACGAGTGGGGCTACCCCGAGACCTAATACATTTCATTGCAGGACGATTCACTTCGAATATTCGTGAGTTGGAAGGAGCCTTGACTAGAGCTATAGCTTTTGCTTCTATTACCGGGCTTCCTATGACAGTTGAGTCCATAGCTCCAATGTTAGACCCGAACGGTCAAGGGGTTGAGGTTACCCCCAGGCAAGTACTGGAGAAGGTTTCAGAGGTTTTTCAGGTGACTTCAGATGAGATGAAGAGTGCAAGTAGACGTAGGCCTGTTAGCCAGGCAAGGCAGGTAGGCATGTATCTAATGCGTCAAGGGACTAATCTTAGCTTGCCTCGAATAGGCGATGCTTTTGGGGGAAAAGATCATACGACGGTGATGTATGCTATTGAGCAGGTTGAGAAGAAGTTGTCGAGTGATCCTCAGATGGCTAGTCAGGTTCAGAAAATTAGAGATTTATTGCAAATAGATTCCCGAAGCAAGCTTTGATTAAGTTGGACATCCTTATTGACTTTGCCTTGAAAAATTTAGAGGGTTTTGATCAAAACGGTTTTTAATGGGAATTGCTGGTCCCTGAATAGGCCCATCAATTTGTGCAGTCTCTTCCAATGCTTTCCTCAATTCTCTTGCAGCAAGTAGAGGCATGTCTCTGGGTACTGAGACTCTATCTCTCAGATATCTTAGCCCCAGTGCACTTCCTTTGATTGGAATAAAATCTTGCTTATAAATCATTTTGCTAAGAGCTGCTCTTAAGGGTTGATCAAATAATTCATCATCTAAAGGGTTAACCTTTTTAATTTGATCACGATGTTTCAAAACCCTCTTTAATGCAATTCTGCAGGGGCGATCAGCTTTGCTTGATTGATAGGTTGTTTCTTTTTCACCGAGCCCATACCCGATGTCAATTTGATGCGATAGTAATTTTTGATGTTTATTATTATCTGACCAGCACCCTCCCATCTGAGGAGGTAAGTCATGAGCATGAGTATGAAAATCTCCTTGTGTACCTCTATATTCATCTAGTAGTTCAAGTGCTTTAAACCAGTTGTCAATATTTGAGAATTCTTTTCTTAACTCAAAACCTTTGTAATATGACAAAGAAGCATTCATCCTTTCTAAATATGGGATAAAAACGACATCGACACTACCTGGAAATGATTTCGGTGAATTTTCAATGGAAGGATCTAGCCATTGGCAAGTTGTTTTTGATAGCCGGTCATCTAAATCTTGTGCTATTAATTTGAATTGTTCTTTTTTTCTTACGGCCTGTCCTTTACTGAAAGATGGATTGCATAACCAGATGCACCAAGCTCTAAATAACTTTCTCTCTAGATTACGCAAGTCAAGAATCTCTGGCTTTTCAAGTGGCATTCCTAAGGTCCCGAAAACTTTTTCAAGGTTTAAAAGAATTCGATCACTCTCCGTTATAAGTTTGTTGTCTAGCTCTATTGCAGGAAAAATACCAGAAGGCACTTTTTGTAAGTACCAAGGTTCTTTTTTTCCATAGCATCTCATCGTTACTTTTTTTACTTCATAAGGGATTCTCTTCCATTCAAGCCATAACCAGACCTTTTGACAGTACGGACACCAAGCATGTTTATCTCTATAAAAGGTTACCCTTGTCGAAGAGTTGTCTTGACCAAATAGTCTTAATAGTGAATATGAGTTGTTCGGACCATTAATTAAGTCTGTATCTTTGTCTGTAAGACTTTCAAGCTCTTCCCAGCTCAGTGCTTCTGTGGCTTCTTTCATGGATTAGTAGGAGAATAATTAAAAGGCTTAGTAGGAGTTTTATTTTGAAGAACCATTCTTTTGATTTGATTGTATTAGGTGCTGGCTCCGGGGGGCTTGCTGCAGCTAAAAGAGCCGCAAGCTATGGAGCTAGAGTCGCCATTATAGAAGGTGATCGTGTAGGAGGTACATGTGTTATTAGGGGTTGTGTTCCTAAAAAATTGTTGGTGTATGGATCTAAGCATGTAGAAAATGTTAGAAATGCTTCAAGGTTTGGAATAGATCTAAATGTGATAAGCATAAATCCAGGGACTTTATTTGAGAATGTTCGAAAGGAAGTTGATCGATTAAATAAATTACATATGGACTTACTTGAGAAAGCGAATGTCGAACTTATAAGAGGTTGGGGATACGTTGCTGATTTAAATTCAGTAGGAGTTAAAACTTCTGACTTAAGTTCACCCATCAAGCTTGAGGCTAGAAATATTTTGATTGCTGTTGGAGGGCGCCCTCTTAGACCCAATATTCCAGGAGCTTCTTTAGGTTGGGTAAGTGATGATGTCTTTTTGCAAAAAAGTTTTCCTGAAAAGGTTGTAGTGATTGGGGCAGGATTTATTGCTTGTGAATTTTCATGTATATTGAATGGCTTAGGGATTGCTGTAACACAACTGGTTAGAGGTAGCAGATTATTAAAGGGGTTTGATAAAGAGCTTTCCTCGGAATTACAAGAATCTATGATTTCCAGGGGAATAGATATTCAATTTTCTAAACAAATCGTTTCTGTAGAAGGTCAAATTGGAGATCTGATTTTGACTGACAACCATAGCTGTCACTATAATTGCGGAGCCGTTGTTTTTGCGACTGGAAGAGAGCCATTCCTTCAGGGACTCAATCTTGAATCAATTGGCCTGAAAACTATTCAGAATAAGATCGTAGTAGATACAAGAAATCAGACAAATATTCCTCATATTTTTGCAGTCGGTGATGTTACTGACAGGGTGAACCTGACACCTGTAGCCATCGAAGAAGGTAGAGTTTTTGCTGATAATCTTTTTAATCAGAAGAATAGATCTGTTGATTATGAATTTATCCCTAAAGCAGTGTTCTCTCAACCAGAGATTGCTTGCGTTGGGCTTTCAGAAGAAGAAGCTTTAGATAAGTATGGTGAGGGCAATATTTCTATCTCTAAAGCAAGATTTAGACCTATGTCGAAAATGCTGACTAGTTCAGAAGAAAAATGTCTATTGAAATTAGTTGTTCAAAGTAAATCAGGATTAGTTCTTGGCTGCCACATGCTAGGAGATGATTCTGCTGAGATTATTCAGATGGCATCTATTGCTATTCAAATGGGTGCAAAGAAATCAGATTTTGATAAGACAATGGCCTTACACCCAACAATTGCAGAAGAATTTGTTACTATGAAGTGATGATTAACAAAGGTTTAAAATAAATTAACATGTTAATTAATTGCTAGCTAAGTTAATTTGTGCCAGTAACGAAATGCCTTAAAAGAAAAGAATAGTAGTACAACTGGTAAAATTAAAAATATAGCTATTATATGCAATTCATCTTGAAATGTTGGTATGGTATATGGAATAATTTGATCAGTTAAATACAATAAATATAGAAGTAAAAGGATTGCCCCTTCTATGCGACTGATTATTCCTTTTGTCCAGAAGATTGGCATGCAAGCTAAAACTGAAAGAATCATAATTGGGATGTCTCTTTGAATTAATATATCCTCAACTGCAAGTCCTTTGTTTCCTGAAAAGAAAGCGCAGCTTCCAAGTACTAATAGTTGGTTAAGCAGACTGCTCCCAATTACATTGCCAATTGCTAAGTCAGTCTTTCCACGTAGAGATGCCACTAAGGAAGTGATCAATTCAGGCATTGAGGTTCCTGCTGATACAATTGTGAGTCCGATCACAGTTTCGCTCCAGCCGTATGCACTGGCTAAAGATTTAGCACCACTAATTAATAGATTAGAGCCAAATCCTAGGATCAATATCCCAGCGATGATTTTTCCGAAAGCTCTTATCCATTGTTTAGAATATGAATTGAACTTTACTTCAGGCTCAGCATCTTGAAGTCCTTGCGGTTCTTCTCTTGCAGTTCGAATCTCCCAGATTGTATTAATTCCAAGAGCAATTAATAGTGCAAAGCCTGATTGCCAGCTAAAGCTTCCTGAAGATGCCATCCCCCAGACTGCTGCAGAAACAGCTAGTAATAAAGGGACATCTCTTTTTACTAGACGACTTTCTACTCTCAAAGGCATAACAAGAGCACTGCTTCCTAAAACAACCAAGACGTTGAAGATATTGCTCCCAACTATATTCCCAACAGCAAGTGCATCTGACCCTCGAAGAAAAGAGCCTATACTGACAAATAGTTCTGGCGCACTAGTACCAAGTGATACAACAGTTAGGCCAATTACAAGTTGTGGTATTCCTAAAATAAGAGATAGTGATGCGGCTCCTTGAACAAAGAATTCACCTCCTGCGAAAAGGGTAAAGATTCCGATAATGATTTCTAGTAAAGATTGTATTAGCAGTGTTGACATTTGTAGAGAGACTAGAAAAAAATTGCTTTAGTTTGACTAGATATTTAATCCAATTTGATTGAGTGTTCTCTTACATAGTAATTCAGTGTATTTTAAAGGTAATGGTATTTAGTCCATAGCTTAATTTACGTCTGATTGCTTTGCATTTGACCCAAGAGCGAATAATAATACGTCAACCTGATGATTGGCATCTCCATCTCAGAGACGGAGATGCCCTGAAAACTTTTGTTGCACCTACTTCGCGAGTGTTTCGACGTGCGATAGTAATGCCCAATCTACAGCCGCCAATTACCAGTATTCAATCTGCTATTGATTACCGAGAAAGGATCTTGGACGCTGTTCCTGAAGGGGATTTGTTCACTCCTCTCATGACTGTCTATCTTACAGATGACCTTTCTGTAGAAGTTTTAAGAGAGGGCTTTCAAAGAGGCATTTTCTTTGCAGCAAAACTATATCCTGCAAATTCAACTACTAATTCAGAGGCAGGCGTTACCACTATTGAAAATATTTACTCTGTTGTTGAGACAATGGAAGAGGTTGGAATGCCATTGTTAATTCATGGAGAAGTGGCAGACCATTCTATTGATATTTTTGATAGAGAAGCCGTCTTTCTTGAATCTCATCTTCAGCCTTTACTAAAGAGATTTCCTGCTCTCAGAGTGGTTTTAGAACACATCACAACTGAGGAGGCTGTTGAATATGTTCAGAACAGTTCAGCATCATTGGCGGCAACAATAACTCCTCATCATTTGCATATAAATAGAAATGCTCTTTTTAACGGTGGCTTAAGGAGTGATTTCTTTTGCCTCCCTGTTGCAAAAAGAGAGCGTCATCGAATTGCTCTTAGGCAGGCTGCTACCAGTGGGGAACCTTGTTTCTTTCTAGGCACTGATTCGGCGCCTCATCTTCGTGAATTTAAGGAAAGTTCATGTGGCTGCGCTGGCATATTCAATGCACCAAATGCTATTGAAAGTTATGCACAAGTTTTTGAAGAGGAAGGGGCTTTAGATCAGCTAGAAGCCTTCTCAAGTGTTTTTGGACCTAATTTCTATGGATTGCCGATTAATGAAAAAAGAATTTCTTTGGTTAAAAATCCTCATATTATTTCCTCACGATTTGAACTGGTAAAATCCGATAATCCCTTTGAATATATAGTTCCTTTTCACGCAGGAGAAACTTTGAATTGGTCTTTTGATCCTAATTTTATTTAGGGTAAGATTTTAAAAAATGAAAGGGAGCAAAGCTTTTTCTAATTGAAGGGAGAATCTTTGACAGGTCTCTTACAGACTTTCTTCAAAATTTATCAACGTAAGCAAAACGTGTTAGAAAAAGTTGTTAATTCGCAGAATTTTGTTTTGAGGGGATCTATGATAGTTGTAGATACCTAGGATGGCTAGGGTCAGTAGGTGCGAGTGTGGTGGAATTGGTAGACACACAGGACTTAAAATCCTGAGACCAGCAATGGTCGTGAGGGTTCAAGTCCCTCCACTCGCATAAGTCATTTAAATTAAGCTTCGAAAGGAAATTGTTTTTTGTTTCATGTTGGATGGACTCTCTCTGGACAACCAAAGGAATTGATAGATAGTCTTTTTGTTCTTGTCATAGAAACACAATATTGAAACAAATGCGAGCTCAAATTAATAGAACCTTTGAATTTAGATTAATTCTTCTGTGAGGCTTTCTCATATTAAGGAATTAGAAATCATAATGAAAATCTTTCATTTCAAAGGCTCATGCCTTTAATTATTTTCATTGGTAGGATTCTGAAATAAGAGTGCTTAGTTTAAGAAAAATCTTTACTTTAAAATCTTTAGCCAATCAGATTAATCTGATATTACAATGAGAGAAATGACGGATTAAGGAGCCATCCTTTTGATACCTAACGAAGTGATTAATAATTCTTTCTTTGTAATAGGAACGTATTTATTCCTTGGGGGGCTTTATTTGGTGATTATTCCACTTTTCCTTTACTTTTGGATGAATGCGAGGTGGAATTTCATGGGTAAATATGAGAGGTTATTTATTTACGGTCTAGTTTTCCTTTTCTTCCCTGGGATGCTCTTGTTCGCTCCTTTCCTCAATCTGCGCATGTATGGCCAAGGAGATAGATGAAGCTTGACTAAGGCAAATGTTATCCAATTAGGCCTGCTCCTTTTTCTGTTAGGAGGATTAGCTTATAGTGTCTTTTTGTTCTATGGCTTTGACTTAACTAAAGCTGGAATTGCTTCTGAATTGGTTTTAGTACTACTTTTGTTGATATGGGTTGTTTCTTACTTTCTTAGAGTTATAACTGGCAAGATGACTTTTATGGAGCAACGTAAACGTTACCGCAGCGAATATCAACAGATTACGGATAAAGAGCTAGAAGCAAAATTTGATTCAATGTCTAACGAAGATAAGATTCGATTTTTTAAAGAGCTAGAAAAAGATAACAATAAGAATAAAGAAACTAATTAATTAGAGTCTTTATTCGTTCTCAGTTATTTCTTAATGAATTTTAAGCAAGAAATTCTTAGTAGTGATTCGATTCAACCCTCAAAACTAGAAACCTGTTTTGCTCGAATAAAAAAAGAAGAGAAAATTGCATTAATGCCTTTTATAATGGCAGGAGACCCAGACCTTAATACATCAGCTCAAATATTATTAAGACTTCAGGCTGAAGGCGCAGATATTATCGAATTGGGAATCCCATACAGCGATCCACTTGCAGATGGACCGATAATACAGTTAGCGGCTTCTCGTGCACTTTCTTCTGGAACTTCTCCAAAAGCAGTTTTAGAAATGCTGTTCAATTTGAAAGAAAAACTAACTATTCCGGTAGTACTTTTTACATATAGCAATCCATTGCTTAATTGTGGCATGGAGAACTTTTGTTGTCAGGCTGCTAAGGCAGGCGCCTCTGGTTTAGTTGTTCCAGACTTACCCTTAGAAGAAGCGGAAAAATTATCCTCAATTGCAGCAGAGAGTAAACTTGATTTAGTTCTTTTAGTTGCACCTACAACTCCTTTAGAACGTATGAAAAAGATTTGCTCAAGAAGCAAAGGTTTTACTTATCTTGTAAGCGTCACTGGAGTTACTGGTGAACGTTCAAACCTGGAAGATCGTGTTAATTTCTTAGTACAAAAAATTAAGCAATTTAGTTCTAATCCTATTGCTGTCGGTTTTGGTATTTCTGATGCTAAACATGTAAGTCAGGTTAGAGAATGGGGAGCAGATGGTGCGATAGTTGGCAGTGCTCTTGTTAAGAGGATTTCCAATGCATCTGATAAGAAGGCAGTAGACGAAGCAGGTGATTTCTGTAGAGAACTTCGTAAAGCAGCTGGTTAGAGATTGATATAAAAAATGATAAAGATAAAGTGGTATAGGCAAATAAAAAAGCCTCAGATTTATTCTGAGGCTTAGATTTAAAGGTTTTTGAGATTATGTATTCTTGAAAAATCAAGTTACATATTTATTTTCCTAATCGTCAGAATCTTCTGCGCCAGCAGGAACAAGTCTGATTTGCTTACGACCTAGCTTGATTTCAAATTCATCTCCAGCTTTGAGGTCTAGTAAAGCTGTATATGCTTTACCAATTAATAGATTGCCGTTGCCTTGAACAGTTGCAACATAACTAAGCTTCCTGCCACCTTTTCCAATACCTGCTACACCAGTTGCACCTAGGCTTACGCCTTTCGCTTCTAGTAGAGCTTCGTAAAAGGCAGTGAAGTTTAGTCTTTCGCCACCATCCTTCTTGTTGGATACATATCCACATGCACGAACAAGATCTGATTTACTGACATCACCAAGTTCTTTGACTTTAGTGAGCAGGTCGCTACCTGTGAGCATAGTTAAGTAATAAATTGATCTACTTAAATAACATAGCAATTAGTCTGCCAATTGTGCAATCATTTAATTATAATTTTCATCCAATTAATTAAACTCTGATGGCAAAGGAGAGATTTGTTCTTTTCGGTACTTATTGTCAAAATGCTATTGCAAAGCGAACACCTTTTCGTGATGAGCATTTATCTAGGCTTAGTAAACTCAAGGAAGAAGGGATACTCATAACCTTGGGACCTACGAAATGTAATAGATATGTATTTGGAGTTTTTGAAGCTTCAACTATTGATGATGTAAAGAAACTTTTAGAGGATGACGTTTACTGGAAAGAGCAAATATGGACTTCATTAGATATTTATCCTTGGACCCAGGCTTTCTGAGCTTGTTTCAATATCCAATTTGCAACTAGCTGATCTCCTTTTTCACCTAAAACTTCTTCATAACCATCCATAATTCCTATCCCTTCTCTGGCGATCTTTGCAATTTTCTCTGTTGTATCTACTCCATTTCTTTTTAAGTCTTTCTCCTTTAAGGTTTTATTTCTTCTTATGATATTCCCACCATTTATGTGACATCCGGCGCAATTTTCGATGAAGAGATGTTCCCCTACGTTCTCATTAAGAGCAAAGACTTTGCTTGGATGACTTGCACATGTCGCAATGATCAGTGTACTTAGGATAAATACCTTAATGGCATTTAAAAATTGATCCAAACAACTTTTAAATGCATATTTGAATTTCATTCAATTGACCATAGATGATTTATCTTGGATTAGGTATTGCAATCTTCTTTGAGTTCTTCTAGAAGAAGATCAAGTTGACCAAATGGATCTGAAAAAATTTCTTCACTTTGCTTGATTTGATTGCCTTGTTCCCAGTATTCTTCCGCTGCGCAGAGAACTTTTAAAAGTTGAGCTAAACCTCCTGCAGAATATTCTAATTTCAGCATTTCTATTAATACAGGCATTCTCTCTGAGCTTGCATTTAGAATCCTTTTAAGATCTTTTTGGGTTTTCTTTTTTTGTTTAAGCCAATCTTTGACAAGAAGAGTAACTTCTTCTTCTATTTCCTTATTCCATTTAGTCATTGTTTTAAAGGGGAAACCATTCGTCAAGTTTTTGACGAGCTCTATTACGTATAGCAGGACTCATATGTTTGTTCCATAGACTTATTACAGCGGTAAGCGCAACAAGATCATCGCTAAATCCTGCGACGGGAATAAAATCTGGCATTAAATCAATAGGCATAATTAAATATGTAAGGGCTGCAATTAAAGAAACTCTTGCTTGAGGGGGTGTTGAAGGATCTAAAATCATTTCAAATGCTTCTAATGCTGGCTTAGCAAGAGTTCTCCCAGCTTTTAGTAAAACCTTCTTGAAAATATTCTCATCAATAACTGAACTATCAATTACTTCTGCTTCGAAAATCTCCTGTTCATTGCTTGTTTCTTCTGACATGTTGATAGGTGATTATTGTTTTTTAAAGTGAGGAATGAGAATGTCTAAGTTTTTATTCATTCTGTAGGCTTGATTCAACCAAACCACTTTGAATACCTGTTTTTCTAAGTTTTCTTAATGCTCTTTGCACTACTTGTCTGCAATATTCTCTACTGCAGTTCATATGCTCTGCAACTTTAGCTAGAGTTCTCCATTCATTTGTGCCATCAAGACCAAAACGAAGGCTAACAATTGTTCTTTCTTTAGATGTGAGATTGGCTTTGTTCAGTAAGGACCATGCGGAATCATTCCTTTCAGCTAATTCGGCAAGTTCCATAGGCGGAACCTCATCGCTTGGTAAAAGATCACCCAGTTCAGAAGGTTCTGATTTTGATTGAATAACTCCTTGAAGGCTGACTGTGATACTTCTCATCTCACACTCAAGTAGTTCCTCAACATCTTCAGAAGAGAGAGTCATCTTTTGAGCCAGCTGAACTACAGTGGGATGAGTACCATTTTGTTGCATCAATTGAGACTTTGCAGCTCGGAGTTTTGTTAGTTTCTCGTTAATATTTACTGGAATCCTTATGGTCCTGCTTTGAGTTGACAAAGCTCGGTTTAAACCTTGCCTAATCCACCAATATGCATAAGTAGAGAAACGATGACCTCTTTTGGGATCATATTTTTCTACTGCACGAGTTAATCCAATAGTACCTTCTTGAATTAAATCTAGTAGCTCTAGCCCTTTCCCTTGATATTTTTTAGCCAAGTTGACCACTAGCCTTAGGTTTGCCGTGATCATTTCATTTTTGGCTTTTTCTCCTACTTTGATAGCTTTTTTTTCAAGATCTGAGTAATTACATTGTTTATCTTTATTATCAGTTGGGTTACATCGCTCTAGAAGGGCAACCATAGTCTGAACCTTCCTCCCCATGGTGAGTTCTTCTTCAGGTGTCAGTAGTGGATGTCTTCCTATTTCTCCAAGAAAGTCACTTAAAGAACTCACGATTTCAAACTCCTTTTATTATAAGTAAAATCAAGATAAAAGTATTAACTTTCGCGTAATGCAGGTGGGAGTTTTAAATTCATCTTAGGTTCATAATCTAGTCTTTTTTATTCTGAATATTTCTCACTAACTAGCCACTTTTTGGCCCAAGTTATTACGGAAATGACATCTTTTGGCTAGGCTCATAGCTTATTGTTTTTTTACCGATGGTCTTAGGCACCTTCTTTGATCAGCCAGTTTTCCAAAGTGCATTCATTGCATACTTACACTACTTGTGCATAGTTCTTTGTTTTGGGGCACTACTTTTTGAAAGATTACGTTTGAAAGTCGATTTAAGTAGAGATGATGCTATCGCGATAATCTTGGCAGATATTGTTTATGGCTTAGCAGGTCTAATCATAATAGTTACTGGAATTTTAAGAGTTAGATATTTTGGACAAGGGCCAGAGTTCTATACTCAAAATCCATTGTTTTGGTTTAAAGTAGGTTCTTACATTTCTATTGGGCTACTTTCGCTTTATCCAACCATTACATATATTCTTTGGGCTATACCTATAAGTAAAAACAAGCTACCTTGTCTTACATCAAATTTAGTATCTAGGTTTAGGATGATAATTAATGTAGAGCTAATTGGGTTCTCATTGATTCCTTTAATGGCTACTTCTATGTCACGTGGCATAGGCCTACCAGGTGCTTAAGATTTAAAAAGAATTGGGAATTAATGGTTTAAGTCTTTTTCTTAGGATCGCCTTTTTTTCAAAACTTCTAATACATCTCTCCATTCGACATTATGATATTCAAGAGCTACTTGTAAGTGGAAAATTAAATCAGCGGCTTCATTCGAAATGGACTCAGGTTCATTGTCTTTGCAGGCCATTACAAATTCAGCTGATTCCTCTCCGATTTTCTTGAGGATAGTATTGTCTCCTCCTTTTAAAAGACTATTTGTGTAACTTTTAGTCTTTGGGTTTTTTGATCTATCTTTTATTGTTTCAAAGAGTTCACTACAAGAGTCTGCGATTGGAGGAAGGAAGGTTGACCTCGCTTCCGGAGGATTTTCTGAAATGTCATTGAAGAAACAGCTTCTTGCACCTTTATGGCATGCTATTGAACCAATTTGTTCAATAGAAAGAATTAATGCATCTGAATCACAATCGAATCTAATATCTTTAAGTCGTTGAGTGTGACCGCTTGTTTCGCCTTTGTGCCAGAGCTGTTCTCTTGACCTGCTCCAATAGTGCACTTCGCCTGTTTGTAAGGTTTTCTTTAATGAATCTTTGTTAGCCCAAGCCATCATTAAAATAGCTCCATCTAACCAATCCTGAGCAATTGCTGGGATCAGACCTTTTTCATTAAAACGAAGTTTTTCTATGAATTCTTGGTTCAGTGCCGTCATATTCTTAATAAAGAAAGAAAACTTTGATTCCGATCATCTTTTTATTGAGTTCCCTCAAGCATGAGTTAGATGTCTAATCAAATTACTAGTTTTAGCTGTAGTAAGCATTTCGAGGGCTACCCATGTTGCCATAGACAATGGAAGCATTCTGGCCATTGTAGCTTTGTGCATGGATACAGTAGAAGCTTTACTTTTTGGTTTAAAGCTAAGTCATTAGACCAACATGGGTTTGTTGTTGATTTCTCCAGCTTTAAACAGTTAAGACAAAAGTTGAAAGAACAATTTGACCATACTTTTTTAGTTAATCAAGATGATCCTCTTATCCCTCAATGGAGGGAGTTACATGCTCAGAAGGCTTTGGATCTTCGTATAATGGAGAACGTAGGGATGGAATCTACCGCAAAACTTGTTTGGGAATGGGCAAACAACATCTTGTTGATAAGTCACTCTGGAAGGACTTGTTGTTCTCGGGCAAAAGCAAGCGAAAATAATTTCAATTCTGGTTATTTTGAGTCAATTCCTGATTGGTTTAGTTCTATTGAAGACAATCCTTTATAAGATTCTTATTGAAGAGGATGTCTTAATGCAAAGCTCAGAAAATATGGTTAATGAAACCATATTAAAAAAAATTTTTTCAACTATTGGTTTAACCTTTCTTGCTTTTGCTTTTATTCCCTTGTCTGCTGAAGCTCATCATCCATGGGAATCTCAAATGGGGAATTTTAATTTTCTCCAGGGATTTGCAAGTGGTTTAGCTCATCCGATACTTGGCTTTGATCATTTACTTTTTCTTATATCTGTTGGTTTGATTGGAGGTGTTTCTCTATTTGCAAGAGTTCCACTATTATTATTTGTTGGTTTATTGGGGACAACATTTTCTCAATTTATACCTATTTTTCCAGGAGCAGAGACAGTAATGGGAGTTAGCGTTGTTTGTGCTTCCTTAGTTGCTTTTGGAAGACTCCCTCTCGTACTTATCCCGATATTTGTTTTTAGCCATGGTTTTGTCTTAGGCAACTCAATGATTGGAGCTGAACCAACACCCTTAATTGCATACTCCTTAGGACTTTTAGTTATCCAGACGCTCATTATTTATCTTGCTAGGTTTGCTCTTAAGCGCTTTTGGGAAAATAAGAACGTTATTCTTTGGTCTCTTTTTGGTGCAGGGGTGACTATCACAATTAGTTCCATCTTGTAATCGTTATTTTTATTAATTTGGAAGAGCCCAAGGGTTAATTCCGAGTTTGGCGCCTATTTTATGAGCACATGCATAACCGCTGAAGGCCACTGCATTCAAACCTTGTCCTGGGAAGCATGAATCGCCTACACAGTAGAGGCCTTCAATCGCTGTACTGTTAAAGGGCATTGGCAGCAGTCCTGGGAGTCTCATTCTAGGTATTGGACCGTAGCTACCATTGTGTCGACCTAGAAACCTTCGATGACTTTTGGGAGTCCCAATTTCTTTATGAACAATATTATTTTTCAACTGAGGAAAGACCCCCTGGATTTTTGAGATCAGAAGGTTGCCGTCAAGTTCTTTCTTCTTTGCATAGCTCGATGGATCCAACCCTTTCCATTCTGAAAGGGAAGATGGCGTAAATGCATGGACAATGTGGCGATCTTCTGGTGCCAGGGATTTATCCAATAATGTTGGGATAGAAATGAAAGCTACTCCTTGTTCAGTTTCCATTTCTTTCCATTCATTAAGGATTAAATGATGGCAGTGTGACCCCTTTGGGATGCAAGTTTGTTTAACCCCTAGATGAATTGATAAGAAGGATGGAGAGGGTTGATAACGGTTTCTCCATTTGATTTCAGTGCTTGGAGTATTTTCTTCTCCTATTAGTGGTTCTTTCACCCCTTCACCTCCAAACGTATCCCAACGAGTAGCATTTGAAACTATTGTTCTTGCATAGAATTCTTTCCCATTTGCTAGTTTTACTCCAACTGCTTTTTTGTCCTTCAGAATGATCTTTGTAACCCTTGATCTATAGGCTATCGCTCCACCATTTGTTTTGAGTCCTTTAACTAACTTCTCGGCTATAATTCCAACACCTCCTTTGGGATAGTTAATACCACCAGCATGGCGATCTGAAAAAACCATGCCAGCATTGATCATTGGAGTTCTCTCAGCTGGCATTACAGACCAGCAAAAACATTCAATGTCTATAAAATTAAGAAGTTCCTGATCTTTTATATATCGACGTGCTATATCTCCAACGTTAAAAGGTAACCATCGTGCAAGCCCTAAGCATGCTAAGGGTGCTTTGAAAAAGACCTTGGCTAAGTACATAGGGTCCTCAATTGATAGAAGAGGCATTGAATCAAGACATTTAAAAACTTTCCAACATGTTTCATAGAAAGCTTTAATTCCTAACTCTTCATGAGGGAAGAGAGTAGTTAGGTTTGATATGAATTGATCAAAATCTTTACTTACGACAACTTCTTCACCATTTGGGAGATGATATGCAAGTTGAACTGGATCTGGAATAGTTTCGCATTCCTCTCCTACGTCGGAGAGTGCCCTTGTTAAAAGATTTGTGTAGCCTTTTTTCCCAAACCCAAAGATCATTGAGGCTCCAACATCA
Source organism: Prochlorococcus sp. AG-402-G10 (assembly GCA_003279445.1). GTDB lineage: Bacteria > Cyanobacteriota > Cyanobacteriia > PCC-6307 > Cyanobiaceae > Prochlorococcus_E. The sequence goes on along the minus strand of QCHT01000003.1, from coordinate 1,503 downwards.
AAAGTATAACCTTCTCGATGAAAGCCACCGCTGCTTCCACCTGGAATAGTGTAGCGCTCAAGAACTAATACTTTTGCTCCTTTTGCCGCTAGTTGAGTTGCAGTAACTAACCCTCCAATTCCTGAGCCAATTACTATTGCATCCCAAAAATTTTCATTGTTATTTTCAAGAATATCTTTGTCTAAGTTCATTGCTCTATAGGATCAATAGGATTAGGAATTGCCATTTCTTTCTTAATAGTTTTAATTTCTTCTAATGCTCTATCACGATAAGCACCATAGCGACAACGTTTGTCACGTATTCGTCGATTCAGGTCAGGTAAAAGAGCAAAATTAGGTGGCATGGGTTGGAAAACATTTTTGTGGCTTGACTTTTTTTCTTGTTTAGGCTCACTTATAAAATTAATTAAGGCACCTATCATTGTTGTTTTCGGAAGTGTTATTGGTTCACGGTTCATTGCTAATAAGGCTGCATTTGTTCCAGCGAGCCACCCTCCAGCTACGGCAGCGGCATATCCTTCCGTGCCAGTAATTTGACCTGCAGCAAGAAGTTTAGATCTTGTTCTAAATTGAAGAGTTGGAGCTAAAAGTTTTGGGGACTCAAGAAATGTGTTTCGATGCATTACACCAAAACGTATGAAATTTGCATCCTGCAACCCAGGAATTAATCGAAGAATCCTCTTTTGTTCTCCCCATTTCAAGTTTGTCTGAAATCCAACTAAGTTCCAAAGCCTGCCATCGGTATCTTCTTTCCTAAGTTGGACTATTGCATATGCTCTTTTTGCTTGTCTTAGTTCCTTGTTTTTCAAATCACCCCACCTAGGGTCCCAAAGTCCAATAGGTTTAAGGGGCCCGTACCTCATCGTATCTTCGCCTCTTCTTGCTAATTCTTCTATTGGAAGACAACCTTCAAAAAAAGTGGCAGATTCTTTATCAAAGCCTTTCACTTCTGCTTGCTCAGCATTAAGCAATGCGGCTCTAAAAGCAAGATATTGCTCCTTATTCATTGGACAATTTATGTAATCAGCATCTCCTTTGTCATAACGACTTGCTTTAAATGCTAAAGATAGATCAATACTTTCACCTTCAACGATTGGACTTGCAGCATCGAAGAAATGGCATTCTTCAAGGCCTGTAAAAGCTCTAATATCGATCGCAAAGTCATCACTAGTAAGAGGGCCAGATGCTATGACAGCAATTTGATCTTCATGTGGAAGTAACTTGCTTTCCTGCCTTTTAATATTTATTAATGGATGCTTGGATATTGTTTCAGTGATGAATTGGCTGAACTTGCTTCTGTCAACAGCTAGTGCTCCCCCAGCTGGTACAGCATATTTATCTGCAGTCTTAATAATAAATGAACCTAACTGTCTTAGCTCTTCTTTGAGTAAGCCAGATGCGCGATCACTGCTATGAGACCCGAAACTGTTGCTGCATACAAGTTCTGCAAAATTATTTGAATGATGAGCAGGAGACCTCACATGAGGTTTCATTTCGATCAAGC
>QCHT01000002.1 GCA_003279445.1 Prochlorococcus sp. AG-402-G10 | reverse complement strand
CATCCCTTCTGGATAATCCTGAATCATTGCAAAATGATCCTCATGGCAAAGGATGGTTGTTATTGGTACGCCCAGCTGACCCTAATGAGCTAAATGAATTGATGTCTTCAGCTTCTTACTCACAAAAGGTTGATTCTCAATGATTCTCTTTTGTACACTTCTTTCAATTGAGTTTTAATTTTCCTACCATTTCTTAAATATTTACCTTTTTATTAGTTGGGATTTCTTGTTTGTGAATGAATCTAAGGTTGGACAATTTACTGATAGACATTTAGGTCTTTCGGAGGAATCTCAAAAAGAGATTCTTAAATCCCTTGGCTATGATGATTTAGAGGGTTTTATTGCTTCGGTTGTTCCAGAGGAAATACTAGATAATTACGTACCTAATAATTTGCTTCCAATACCGTGTGACGAAAAAGAAGCTTTGGAAGACCTTCGTTCAATTGCAAGTCTTAATCAAATTAAAAGATCTTTAATTGGTTTGGGATATTACGGAACTGCCACACCTTCTGTTATTCAACGGCATGTTTTTGAGAATCCTTCTTGGTACACTTCCTATACGCCATATCAGGCAGAAATTTCACAAGGAAGATTAGAAGCTCTTTTTAATTTCCAAACTCTTATTAGTGAGTTAACAGGTCTACCTATTGCAAATGCTTCATTGTTAGATGAAGGCACTGCTGCAGCTGAGGCAATGAATCTTAGCTTTGCAATGTGTAGAAGGCATTCCGCAAGAACATTTCTTGTAGACAAACAAGTGTTTCCGCAAACACTTGAAGTTCTTAAAACTAGAGCTCTACCTTTAGATTTCATTATCGAGGAATTTGATCCTGAGGATTTCAATATTGATCAGAGCGTTTTTGGTGTTCTTCTTCAGTTACCTGGTCAAAATGGACATTTTTGGGACCCTACCCAGGTAATTGAGAAAATTCATCAAGCGAACACTTTAGTTACAGTAGCTATCGATCCTTTGGCTCAGGTTTTGCTTGAACCTGTCGGCCATTTAGGTGTAGATATTGCTGTCGGTAGTTCTCAGCGCTTTGGAGTCCCGATTGGTTTTGGTGGTCCACATGCTGCTTTTTTTGCGACGAAAGAGATTTATAAGAGACAAGTTCCAGGACGATTAATAGGCGAATCTGTTGATGCGACGGGCAAACGAGCATTGAGATTGGCATTGCAAACTAGAGAACAACATATTCGAAGAGAAAAAGCTACTAGTAATATATGTACCGCTCAAGCATTGTTAGCAATTATTGCTTCTTTTTATGCAATTTACCATGGTCCTAAAGGATTAGAAGGTATAGCAAAGAAGATACTTTTTTTAAGATCGGAGTTAGAGAAATATCTAGAAGTCTTAGGATTTAAAGTTGAGCAAATTACTCGTTTTGATACCGTAGAAATTTATTGTTTGGAATCATCAAAGATTCATGAATTGACTCAATCTAGTGGATTTAATTTACGCATATTACCTTTTGGTTCATCTATTGAAGATTCAAAAGGCTTTGCTATTTCTTTAGATGAATTGAGCACTACTGATGAAGTTTATCAACTATGTAGGATCTTGGCTAATATTAAAGGAAAGACATTTGAAATCAATTCTGATGATAATTGGGATTATCAGCAATCATTGAGATCTCTTCCTTTAAGACACTTGCCTTGGTTAACACAACCTGTCTTTAATGAATACAGAAGTGAAATGGAGTTAATACGTTATATCTATAAATTAGCGGGTAGAGATTTTTCATTGATTAATGGAATGATCCCATTAGGAAGTTGTACTATGAAGTTAAATGCAACAGCTGAACTTTTGCCTGTCAGTTGGAAAGAGTTTTCATCAATTCACCCTTTTGCTCCTATAAAACAATCGCAAGGATATAAAAAAATAACTGATCAATTGGAGAAGTGGCTTTGTGTTTTGACAGGTTTTCAAGGGGCCTCCTTGCAACCTAATGCTGGTTCCCAAGGTGAATTTGCAGGGCTTTTAGTTATCCGTGCATGGCATAGAGCTAATAATCAAATGAATAGAAATATTTGTTTAATACCTAAAAGTGCTCATGGAACTAATCCAGCAAGTGCAATTATGGCAGGTTTGAAAGTTGTCTCAGTTGAGTGTGATAAGTACGGAAATATTGATTTTAAAGACCTTGTACTAAAAGTAAAACTGCACTCTTCTAACTTAGCAGTTTTAATGATTACTTATCCATCTACACATGGAGTATTTGAACCTAATATAAAGGAGATCTGTCAGTTAGTTCATTCTCATGGGGGCCAAGTTTATTTAGATGGAGCAAACCTGAATGCGCAAGTTGGTTTGTGTAAGCCAGGTGATTTTGGAGCGGATGTATGTCATTTAAACCTTCATAAAACTTTCTGCATTCCTCATGGCGGTGGTGGCCCAGGAGTAGGCCCAATTGCTGTTTCAAAGCATTTGGTTTCATTTTTACCTTCAACAAAGAGTCATAAAAATGCTGAGAATTCCTCAATAGGAGCAATTTCTGCCGCTCCATTTGGCAGTGCAAGTATTTTGCCAATTAGCTGGATGTATATACGTATGATGGGCGGATTTGGATTACGACAAGCAAGTTCTCTAGCAATTCTTTCTGCAAATTATATATCTAATAAACTTGAGCCTTATTATCCAATTTTATTTAAAGCCCCTAACGGCCACGTGGCCCATGAATGTATCTTAGATCTGAGGATGTTTAAAAGATCTATTGGATTGGAAGTTGATGATATTGCTAAGCGTCTAATGGATTATGGCTTCCATGCTCCAACTGTTAGCTGGCCTGTTCCTGGAACTTTGATGATTGAACCTACTGAAAGTGAAAGTTTTGAGGAGATTAATCGTTTCTGTGAAGCCATGATATCTATTCGGTCTGAAATTGAGACCATTGAATTGGGAGAAATGGAGATGTCAAATAATCCTTTACGATTAGCACCACATACTATGGAAACTGTGACTGCAAAGGAATGGCTTAGACCATATTCCAGGCAAAAAGCTGCATTTCCATTGGCGCATCAGCTTCAAAATAAGTTTTGGCCTTCTGTTTCCAGAATAGATAATGCTTTTGGAGATAGAAATTTAGTGTGTACTTGTAGTCCGCTAGAAGAACTTGAAACAAATTAATTTTCTAATCGTACTAGCTTATTTCTAATTTAATAGTTAAGGTTTGAGCGAATAGCAATTTTTTGGCTTTAAATGCTGCATCTAGGAAAAGTTAATTTTCTTTTTTGTAGTTTTCTCGTTGCATGGGGGCAACTTGGTTAAAGAAATTTTTTCTGATCAATCAACAAAAGTCGATGACAAGGAGGGTATTAACTTGCCTTCCTTATCAGGCTTTCTTGAGTCAACTTTAAGTAAGGGTAAGTCTTTACCTGTTGCAGGGACCAATGTTTTAAGGGTTCCTTTTGGTGTAAGGCAGCCTAGAAAACAAAGGCCTAATAATCCCGAAAGGTTGGCAACACTTGTTTTACCATTGCAAAGCTTAGGTGGATCACCCAATCCTCCACCTCATGCAGCCTAGGCTGGAATTTTCCCGACGGATTTATTGAGTATTTGTTGATAAAACTTTCGTAATTGTTCAGTAGCTGCTGGCCAACCCCAGCGTTCTGCTTCTGCTCTAGCAGCATTTCTCATTTCTTGTCGTTCACTTTTATCTCCTAGAAGTTTTTCTGTAGCAAGAATAAGGCTTTCAGTACCATTATTGTCTCCGTCTGGATCGTAGAGACACCCGTTAATTCCGTCGGTAATTATATCTGGTATTCCTCCTTTATTGGCTCCTACTACAGGACACCCGGCTGCCATTGCTTCTAGAAGCACTAATCCTAAAGTTTCTGTGCTAGAGGGGAACAAGAAAGCATCTCCAGAGGCATATGCACTGGCTAATTCTTCTCCTGCAAGGTAGCCCACGAATGTAGTCGGTGAACCGGCAAAAATTTTCTCGAGTTGATTTCTATATGGTCCATCGCCAACAAGTGCAAGTCTTGCTTTTGGTAGTGCATCCAGTACAGGTTTTATTCTTTCTATTTGCTTTTCAGCGGATAATCTTCCCACATAGATCAGAAGGGCTCCTTCATCACTAAATTTCCCTAATAGTTTTTTGCGCATTGTATTCTTTCGGAGATCTGGTCGGAAAGTATCTGTATCTACACCTCTTTGCCAAAGAGCAGTATTTTGAATACCTTTTTCGCTTAGTTCTTTCACCATTGCTGTTGATGTGCAAAGGTTCAGAAGAGCTTGATTATGGGCTGCTTTGAGTAACTCCCATAATAATGGCTCGAGCATTCCCATCCCATAGTGCTCAAGGTATTTGGGAAGATGTGTGTGATAGCTAGCAACTAGTGGAATCCCATTTGTTTTGGCTAGCCAGATTCCTCCAAGACCTAGGACGGCTGGATTGACAACGTGTATGAGATCGGGTGTGAAACTATCTAATGCATCAGAAACGGCAGTACCTGGGAGGCCCAGTTTCAACTCTGGATAGAGAGGTAATGGCATTGCGGGGACGCCAATCACTTTGGCTCCCATGAATTCTTCGGGACAACCTTCTGGGCAGAAAATAATAACTTCGTCGCCAGTTTTAGTAAGGCTTTCAATAGTTTTGGTTAGACGCGTTACTATTCCATCTACTTTCGGTAAGAAGGTTTCAGTAAAAAAGGCAATTTTCACTTGATTAAATTATTTAGTCTTTTTTATTGCTTGTGCTTGGGTTGATGTCCATGCAGATATACATGGTATACGTGTTCGATTGCATCGATCCGACCAGCGGCGCGCTACTTCTACAACTTCTGTTAAAAGACCATCATCAAGAGTTGTTGGCTTTAGTCCAAGCTCAATGAAACAACGATTATCTACAATGAGATCATTCTCTACAGCCTCATTCCTAGGATTGGGTAAGTAATTAACCTCTGCTCCAGTTAGAGCAGCTACTTTTTTGGCTAATTCACCAACTTGGTGACTTTCAGTCATTTGGTTAAAGATTTTTACTCTTTCTCCTTCTTCAGGTGGATTTTCCAAAGCTAGTTGAACGCATTTTACTGAATCTTGTATATGAATAAAAGCCCTAGTTTGTCCTCCTGTGCCATGAACAGTAAGTGGATATTTTATAGCAGCCTGCATGAGAAATCTGTTAAGGACTGTCCCATAGTCGCCGTCATAGTCGAATCTATTTGTTAAGCGAGGGTCTCTAGATGTTGCCTCAGTATTAGTTCCCCAAACAATCCCTTGATGAAGATCGGTAATCTTAACCTTATCGTTTTTGTTGTAATACAGAAAAATTAACTGATCCAGCGTCTTAGTCATATGGTAAACACTTCCTGGACTGGCTGGGTGAAGAATTTCTTCTTCAAAACGAGTGCCATCAGGCTGAGGGACCTCGACTTTTAGATAACCTTCTGGAATAGTTGCACCTCTATGAGATCCATATCCATAGACTCCCATTGTCCCCAAGTGAACTACGTGAATGTCTAAACCGGATTCAACTATTGCAGCAAGTAAGTTATGAGTACCATTCACATTATTGTCTACAGTGTATCTTTTAGTCTCACTACTCTTCATAGAGTAAGGAGCAGCACGTTGTTCAGCAAAATGAACAATTGCATCAGGACGCTCCGCAATTAGAAGATCTAACAAGCGTTGATACTGATTAGAAATATCAAGGTTAGTAAAACCAATAGGCTTACCACCAATTTCTTCCCAAGCTTTTAAACGATCTCCAATACTAGAAATCGGAGTCAGAGATTCGACTTCAAGATCAATGTCTATTTTTCGACGGCTCAGATTGTCCACGATTAACACATCGTGCCCTTGTTCTGCCAAGTTGACTGAACAAGGCCAACCACAGAAGCCGTCACCACCAAGAACTAAAACTTTCACCCAAAACTCCAGGAGTGAAGATCCAAAGACCCAATATAGGAAAAACTACTATAAGGCCTCACTTAAACAAAAAATAAACACCAATAATAGTAATTAATGCAATTAGAGCAATCAACTGGAATAGTTGAGCTGGCTTGTATTTGCGAGGAACTGAGTCCATGAGTTCCATCTCTGGCTCGTTTGCAAAAGCATTTAATCTTCCGCCAGATTCATTTGTAACTGTCATTTCAGCGATATTTCTGAACGGAGGTTATAAATTTCTACTTTATTCTTTTTGCATCTGTTACTTACCGTTACTTCTGAGAATTTGCTGAAGATTGAGAGACCCCAGAGATTGGTGAGCTTGGAATGGCTTCAGGACGCTCTTGCAGGCGGCCTGCTAGGAAAGCTTTGCGTCCAGCTTGAACGGCTTTTCCCATGGCTTCTGCCATAGATGGAGGATCTTTTGAAAGCGCAATCGCACTATTTACTAAAACTGCATCTGCACCCATTTCCATTGCCTTTGCTGCATGACTAGGGACACCAATTCCAGCATCGACTATTACAGGTACGTTCGAGTTTTCGATAATAATTCGAATATTACTTTCATTGAGAATTCCTTGAGCTGATCCGATTGCTGATCCCAGTGGCATTACAGATGAACAACCAATTTCTTCTAGCCGTTTTGCTAAAAGTGGATCAGCATTTATATATGGCAAAACTTTGAAACCTTCTTTCACCAGTTGTTCTGCAGCATGTAATGTTCCAAATGGATCAGGAAGTAAATAGCGTTTATCTGGGATTACCTCTAATTTGACAAAGTTGTTGTCTTCTTGGCCCGAAAGTTTTGCAAGTTCTCGGCCTAATCGTGCAATTCGAATGGCTTCTTCTGCAGTCGCACATCCAGCAGTATTGGGAAGCATCCATACTTTAGTCCAGTCAATTGCTTCCATCAGTCCTTTATGGGAGGGATCAAGAGTGTTATCAACTCGTCTTACAGCTACAGTTACAATCTCGCATGCTGATTGAAGTATACTTTCATTCATTTGCGTAAGATTCTGATACTTACCTGTACCAGTTAACAATCTACTTTTGAAGCTTTTTTCTCCTATCTCTAATAATAAAGAATGGCTTTTCATTGAGACTTAATTATAATATTTATGGAAATTAGAATCCTTTTTTGTAAATAATATTCTTTGATTTATTTGCATTCATTTTATCTATCTTTGCCACCTGTTTTCTTGCAGTTTTATTTCCTGGATCAATTTTTAAGACATCTTGATAAATTTTATATGCCTCACTTTCTAGTAAAAGCTTTTGTTTTGCGTATGCCAGATTATTCATTGCAACTGGGTAATCGCTTTTAACTTTAATTGCATCTTGGTAATGCTTAACAGCTTCTTTGAAATTATCTTGAGCTGCTAGAGAGAATCCTAGTGCATTTGCAATTATTGCTTTTGCCTCATCTGGTTCATCTTTGATTTGTTTTAATGCTTTCTTTAATGTATTAGTGGCTTGTGGGTAAAGCCTTTTATTTAATTGTGCCGACCCTAGCTCATATAGTTTTTCTGAATTACTGGAATCAATTGCCCCACTTTTTTCTAATTTAACTAGATTGATTTCGCTTCTTCTTACGTTTAAAACCTGTCTTCCAACTACAATTGCAAGAATAAATAATATACTACCTAGTATAATTAGGTATGTTTGTGGTAGAGAGGATGACATTCGTAAGATTAGGGACTATAAGGATCAGCAATAATTCTAGAAACTAGATTCTAGTACTAATATATAAAAATATTTTAATGTTGAAAGCTTTGGTTGACTCTCTTAGTTTTGCACCTCTGTAACAACTTTTTTAAAGGTACCAGGATCTGCAACGGCTAGTTGGGCCAACATTTTTCTATTGATCCTAATTTCTTCTTTTTTAAGACTGCCCATGAATTTGCTATAGCTTATTCCATTAATTCTTGAAGCAGCATTAATTCTAGCTATCCAAAGTCTTCTGAAATCGCGTTTCCTTCTTTTCCTATCTCTATAGGCATTACACAATGCTTTCATGACACGTTGATTGGCTGTTCGGAATAGCGAGCCATTGCTTCCTCTAAACCCTTTAGCTAGTCGGAGTATCTTATTTCTTCTTTTTCTAGCGACATTGCCTCTTTTAACGCGTGACATGACTTAAGGGATTAAATTAGGTGGATGATTAATAAAGTTGAGTGCTTTGAAGTGCTCAAATGATCAGCTATAGGGAAGCATTAGTCGAACATTGTCTGCATCGCTCTCATCAACAACAGCTTTCGTTGCAAGGTGTCTCTTGAGCTTAGAACTTTTGTGATCTAGCAGATGATTTCGGAAAGCTCTGCGTCGCATAAACTTCCCTGTGACTGTTGCCTTAAATCGCTTTGCGGCAGATTTGCGAGTTTTTAATTTAGGCATTTTTTGGCAAACACACCAACACGATCTACTACCCTACTTCCTAAGACTCCCATCAGCCAAATTGGGTTATTGATTAATTATTTTTCGGACTAGTGTTTCAGGTATCAATGCAAAAGCTATTTTTTCACCAATTAATTGCTTCTTGCTTCTTATGTGTGCTTGCTGAGTTTGATTTGAGCTCTATAGCAGAGGATTCTATTAATTCTGATGCTGCTTGGTCTACACATCAAGAAATACCAAAACCTGATGATGTCAAAGAAACTAAAGAGCTTTTAGTCAGTTTAGAGCAATATTTGGGAACAGTAGATTCCGAGCATTCTCAGGCGAAGGAATTAAAGCTGATTAGTGCAGGGAGATCACTTGTTTTACAAGATTCACGTGGGTTAGTTCATAAAGCTCCTGAAATATCTATAAGTTGGAGAAAAATCAGCTTGAAATCACCAAAGATTTTTTGGCGACATGTAATAGGACCATTTGCAAGTTTTGAGTCAGCTCAGAGAATTTCACTTTTATTAGAAGAAGATGGGATAGAAAATCACATTGCTCACCCTTTAGATTGGGAAGTTTGGGTTTCGAAATCCTCAAAATTACCTCAGGGGATAAAATTTAAAACAGTTAGAAAAAAATTTATTTTTGAATTAAAGCCAGTTCTAAAATTGGGTTTTGGAGAATATCAACTATCAGATGACGTATTTATTAGTGCTCCAGATGGATTGCTATGGCGAGGAGGGAAATATCAAGGACCTTTTTTGATTAAACCAGATGCATATGGAACATGGACATTTCTTGAAAAGGTTCCTATCGAGGAATATTTACTTGGTGTTCTTCCCCATGAAATTGGCGCTTCTTCGCCTCCATCGGCTTTAGAGGCTCAAGCTGTTTTGGCTAGGACATGGGCACTAGCGAATAGTAAACGGTTTGAGATTGATGGATATCATTTGTGCAGTGATACTCAGTGCCAGGTTTATAAGAATCCTGCAATCGCAAACAAAGGAGTTGGGGTTGCTATTTCTGAGACCTCTGGGAAGGTTCTTAAATGGAAAGGAACACCTATTAATGCTGTTTATCATGCAACTAATGGCGGCATTAGTGCAGCAGGTCATGAGGCTTGGTCGATGAAGCCAGTACCATATTTGCGAACATTTTTAGATGGATCTTCGAGATGGAATAAACAGTTTTCGTTGCCGATTCAAAAAGACCTTCTAGTAAAAAGACTTTTGTCCAAAAGAGATGGTGCTTATGGGAATGGCCACCGACTTTTTCGTTGGAAAAGAACTTTAAGTGCTGAAAAAATAAAATATAAGTTGGGATTTTCTGCAAATGATGTCCCTAAATCTATTCAGGTTCTTGAAAGAGGTCCTAGTGGCAGGGTTTTAGCCTTAGAAATTAAGGGCAATAAAGAATCTTCTTCATTAGTTTTTCGTTTAGATGCTATTCGAAGAAACTTGAATGTTTTACCTAGCACTCTTTTTGTAGTTCGGAAAGTTGAAGAAGGTATGTGGGAATTTTCGGGAGGTGGATTTGGTCATGGAGCTGGCTTGTCTCAAGCCGGCGCAATTGATTTGGCGCTCCGAGGATGGACTGCACGAAAGATTCTCAAGTATTACTACCCAGGAACAACTTATGAATCTTTTAAATAGTTTTGAGAAGACCTCTTAGAGTCTTTGCTGGAACCTTCCAATTTCAATGGCAATAGCTTGTGTTACTGGAGAAAAACGTCAAGGTAAGTCATTTTTATTTTTGATTTGTTGTGCTTTGGCAGGAATTATGCCCCATGGGATTGATTCACCAAAGAATTTATTCCCAGCAATTACTCTTTCTCTCCTATTAGGAATATATGGATTGAAAGTAGTTCTGATGGCTGTTTCAAAAGTAGAAAAGTCCCCAGTAGCTTTTTCAGAAGACGAAGAGTTACCTTCGGTAGATGTTTTGGTTTCTGCTAAGGACGAAGAAGCTGTTATTGGAAGATTAGTTAAGAGACTTATTTCTATTAGATACCCAAAAAATAAACTGAAAATATTAATTATTGATGATGGAAGCCAAGATAGAACGTTAAATATTTTGGAAGGTCTAAAGCATGAATGTTCTAATTTACAAGTGATTTGTCGTTCAAAAGCTTCTAGAGGAGGAAAATCAGGAGCTTTAAACCATGCCTTAGAGAAAGCACATGGCGAATGGGTTTTTATTTTGGATGCTGATGCTGATTTTCATGAGGATATTTTGTTGCGAGTTGTACCTTTCGCCCAAAAGGGAAAATGGGGCGCTGTTCAATTGAGAAAAGCTGTTGTTAATTCCAAACGAAATTTACTTACATGTTGTCAATCAATGGAGATGGCTATGGATGCTTTTATCCAACAAGGGAGGCAATCTTTAGGAGGTGTTGTTGAGTTAAGAGGGAATGGAGCTTTGTTGAATAGAAAGGTTTTAGATAATTGTGGAGGCTTTAACGAGGAAACAGTTACTGATGATTTGGATTTGAGTTTCCGATTATTGATTGCTGGTAGTTCCATAGGAATTCTTTGGGATCCCCCAATACATGAAGAGGCTGTTGAAACTTTCAGTGCTTTGCTTCGCCAGCGACAGCGTTGGGCTGAGGGAGGTTTGCAGCGTTTCTTTGATTATTGGCCTTTCTTGGTATCTAATAGATTAAATGCTGCCCAACATTTTGATTTAGGATCTTTCTTTCTTCTTCAATATGCCCTGCCAGTTGTCTCTTTCATAGATTTAATTACTTCTATTTTTACAAAAAGCTTCCCAGTCTTTTGGCCATTATCTTTTGTTGCTTTTAGCATGTCGGGACTTGCCCTTTATAGAGGATGTAGACGAAGAATTGCTCTTGGCCCAGCATTACCATACCCAACTCCACTCAATCTGATTATGTCAATAATATATTTATCTCATTGGTTTTTTGTTATACCTTTAATAACTATAAAAATGGCTTTTATGTCTAAGAATCTAGTTTGGGCTAAGACAGTGCATTCAGGGGATTAAATGTTTGCCTAAGTCTTATCTTCTAGATCTACTATCTTACCATTGAAAAAATTAGCAAAGTTCTCTGCTTGTTTATTGCTTAGATCATTATCTACTAATTTAGTTACTTCTAAGCCATGATCTTCAAGTTTCTCTTGACGCTTTTTCCCCAGATTCTCTTTTTCTAATTTCTCTTGTATAGGTTGAATTAATGTTTGTTTAACTAACAATAATTCTCTATTTGAACCAAGAGACTTTGTAATCGCCTTTTCGATAATACTTTTACGGCTTTGAATCATTCCAATCCAGTTTTCTGAGATTGATACTTCTGCTTTATGATTTGTTAATTTGCTTAAACTTGCCTGCTGAGATAAAAGCATACGAGTTGATGGCAATTCAATTTGAGAAAGTATCTTTTCCCAAGTCTGACTTAGTTCTTCATTGTTTCTTTCTTTAGAGTCTATAGCTGTATTATCAGAATCTTTGGACTTTTCCTTTGACTCTAATGGATTATCTTTTATCCTTTTGTTGCTGGATTCTACTTTCTTAAACTTTGGAACAATATCTGATTCTATTTTTGCATTATTATTAACACTTAAAAGACCTAGTAGGATAACCTCAAGCCATAATCTTGGTTGGAGGCTAAGTCTGATTTGTGATTCAGAACCTTTCAAGAAATGCTGCCAATTCAGAATATGATCCATGCTTAAATTTTCTACTATTGTTTTTAGTGCTATGAATGATTTATCGGAAATATTGCATAGGTTAGATTCATTTGGCAATGCTTTTATGATAACTAAATCTCTTAATATAGATGTTAACCCTTGTAGTATGTTGATAGCTTCTTTGCCATTATCAATGAGTTTTCTGGATATTTTTAAAAGGTTAGTAGGGTCATTATTTGCTAGAGAAGAAGCTAAATTAATCAACTCATTTTCTGGAACTTCTCCAAGAAGCTCATAGATTGATGATAATTTAATTGGAGGCTCGAGAAGACTTAATTGATCTAATAAGCTTTCTGCATCCCTCAGTCCACCTTCCGATCTTTCTGCAATTAGTTTGATTGACTCTTTGTCAATTTCTATTTTTTCTTCTTTTGCAATCATATCAAGGTGATTAATGAGCAAGTTGGTTGGTATACGACGAAAGTCAAACCTTTGACACCTGCTAAGAATTGTTTGTAATAACTTCTGAGGATCAGTTGTAGCTAACACAAAAACTGTTCTTAATGGTGGCTCTTCTAAAGTCTTTAACAATGCATTAAATGCAGCTGAAGATAGCATGTGACATTCATCAATTACATATACTTTCCAACGCGCTTGAACAGGAGCAAATTGAGCTTTTTCTATTAATTCTCTAATATTATCTACACCAGTGTTGGAAGCAGCATCAATTTCAATTACATCTAGCGCAGTTCCTTTACTAATTTCTTTGCATAGGTTACAAATTCCGCATGGCTCAATAGTTGCTTTTGTGCTTTTTAGACAATTTAATGATCTTGCGAGAATTCTTGCACTGGAGGTTTTACCTGTTCCTCGTGGACCACTAAATAAGTAAGCAGGTGCAATTCTGTTAGTAATTAGAGCTTGTTTTAGTGTTTTAACAATTGATACTTGGCCAACTAAATCATCAAAACGTTGTGGCCGATATTTATGGTGTAGCGGTTGGTAGTCTGGGCTCATGATCCACTTTAATCAAGTTTACTGAGAACAATAAGGCTTCTGTATGAATCAATATGATGATTAAAGTTTGCTTGGTGAGAGAGAAGTTTTAAATCCAATTGAGTATTTACTTAGGAAAACAAAATAAAATAAAATCTGAAAAATTATGTGACTAAGCAGATTCTTTTGTTACACGTTCATCAGATGGAGGGAGTGGGACAACCTTACCTCCAGTTATAGTTTCTACCATTTCTTTAGTAACAGTACAATTTTCAATATCTTCTTGAGAAGGTAACTGATACATCAAATCTAGCATTAATTCTTCAACAATTCCTCGTAATGCCCGAGCTCCTGTTTTTCTTCTAAATGCTTCTTGAGCAATTGATTTGATTGCATCTTTTTCAAAAGTTAGATTTACATTATCCATCTTCATTAATGTAATGAATTGTTTGACCACTGCATCCCTAGGTTCTTTAAGGATTGCCTCTAAAGCATCTGCATTAAGAGGTGAAAGAACTGCAGTAACTGGCATCCTTCCAATAAATTCTGGTATCAAACCATATCTAACTAAATCATCTGGCTCAAGATTCTTAAGTACTTGCTTGATTTTTAAATCATGATTTTTATTTAATTTTTCATTAGTCATAAAACCAATTGAATTTTTTCCCATTCTTTTGTCAACAATTTCTTCTAAGCCAACAAATGCACCACCACAGATAAACAAGATCTGACTAGTGTCAATTTGGATGCAATCATGATAAGGGTGTTTCCTCCCACCTTGAGGTGGGACATTTGCAACTGTCCCTTCCAGCATTTTTAGTAAGGCTTGTTGAACTCCTTCTCCAGAAACATCTCTCGTAATTGAAGGGTTCTCACTTTTTCTAGCAATTTTATCTATTTCGTCTATGTAAATAATTCCTCTTTGAGCAAGCTCCACATCCATATCAGATTTTTGTAGAAGTCTGAGGAGAATATTTTCTACATCTTCTCCCACATATCCTGCTTCTGTGAGCGTTGTTGCATCTGCTACTGCAAATGGCACATCAAGCATTTCTGCAAGAGTTTGAGCAAGAAGAGTTTTGCCGCTTCCAGTAGGTCCAATGAGAAGAATGTTTGATTTATGAAGCTTGGTTTCTTGGAGATTGGGTTCGATGGATTTTTCAGATTGCCAAGAAAGTCTCTTGTAGTGATTGTATACAGCTACTGAAAGTATTTTTTTTGCTTCTTCCTGCCCGACTACTTGCTTATCTAAGAAGTTTTTAATTTCAATAGGTTTTGGAATTGAAGAAAGAGTTGGAACAGGTTTGGAAACCTGAGAGGGGGAAGAAGGAATTTTGGAGTCATTCCCTGTTTTTGTTTTTCCAGGACTTTCTAAAAGCTCTTCATCTAAAATTTCATTACATAGATCTATACATTCATCGCAGATATAAACCCCTGGCCCAGCGATTAGTTTTCGGACTTGCTCTTGTGACTTTCCACAGAAAGAGCATTTAAGATGGGCTTCAAATTTTGCCATCGCCTTTGAAGAATACCAGGGTTAAAAGAGGATCAAATTAAGAATGATCAGCTCTTACTAATAGGATCGCTATAAAGTGATGTTTAGTCAGCTTTCCTTAACGATTACTATTTAGTTGATACTGTTCACCACTTTATCTATCAGGCCATATTCAACCGCTTCTTTAGGAGAAAGGAAGTGGTCTCTGTCGGTATCTTCAGAAATCCTTTCAAGAGATTGCCCCGTATGCTCTGAAAGTAATTTATTCAAAGTATCTTTTAGGAAAAGAATCTCTTTAGCTTGAATTTCAATCTCAACTGCTTGTCCTTGCGCACCTCCTAAAGGTTGGTGGATCATTATTCTTGAGTTTGGCAAGGCTAATCTTTTTTCTTTTGCTCCTCCAGCCAAAAGAAACGCCCCCATGCTTGCTGCTAGTCCGTAGCAAATGGTCACAACGTCAGGATTGACTTGTTGCATGGTGTCATAGATAGCAAGACCAGCCGTTACAGACCCTCCAGGCGAGTTGATATAGAGTTGAATATCTTTTTCTGGATCCTCGGCTTCAAGAAAAAGCATTTGAGCAACCAATGCATCGGATACTTGATCATTGACCTCAGTTCCTAGAAAGATGATCCTTTCTCTTAGAAGTCGAGAATAAATATCAAACGACCTTTCTCCTCTTCCTGATTGTTCAATTACTGTCGGAAGTATTCCAGGGCCAGAAATGGGGAGATCTCCTGTCCATAGGTTTTGAATGGGATGAATGTGGTTGGCGTAAATCAACTTGATTCTTGAACTCCGGTAATGGGCAATCTAGAAGGGGAATATATTTTTCGGGTTACTTTTTAGATACTTTGTCAGTCTTTGAGTTTGTTTTTGGAGCTTTTTCTTGGATCTTCTTGTTCCTTGAACTGCTTTCTTTAGGTTTTGATTTTTTTTCTAATGATTTTTCAACAACTGTATTATGTTCTTCCAACCAAGCAAATAGTTTTTCTTGAAGAAGATCATCCAGAACCGCTTGACGTAACTTTTGTTGATCAATATTTTTTTCTCCTGATAGCTCTTTCTTGACTTCTTTTAACTTTGTTTCAAGCGTTGGTTCATCAACTTCTATCTTTTCTGTTTCAGCTAAAGCTTGCAGTGCAAAACTATTTTTTAGATTAGCTTCTGCTTCTGGTCGAGAAGATTCCATAAGAGATTTGACTAAATCTGCAGTAAAGGTTGACTTCACATCCATTCCTTGTTGAGCAAAAGTTTGTGCAGTTTTCTCAATTAAATTGCGTACTTCTTGGTCAATAAGTGTCTTTGGAAGCTCTACTTCAAGTTGAGAAACAAGGACTTTTAATAAAGATTCTTCTCGATTTTTTTTCTGGCGTTTTTCTGTATCGTCTTTAAGACGATTTGTAAGCTCTGTGCGAAGCTCACTCATTGTTTCTTTGTCACTTGCTTGTTTTGCAAAAGCATCATTAAGTTCAGGCAGCTCTCTTGTTTTTAAGTCTTTTAATTGAATTTCAAATTTAGCTTTTTTGCCACGTGTTTTTTCATCTTGATAATCATCAGGGAATTTACAGTCGATAGTTTTCTCCTCGTTAATTTTCATTCCACAAATACCGTCGACAAAACCTGGAATCATTTGGCCTTCTTCTAATTCGATGTCCATTGACTCAGCATTTCCACCTTCTATATCTTTATTATCATCCGCAAATCTTCCCTTGAATGAAACAACTGCTATATCGCCATGAGCTGCGGATCTGTTCTCTACTGGTAACACAGTTGCAAGTTGTTTTCGAGATTGTTCTATTAGTTCATTGACTTTGCTTGTTTCAAATTTGATCACCTCTGCTTCTGCGGTGAGACCTTTAGTAGCTTTTAGGGTTGGAGTAGGAGCAACATCTGTTTCTAAAGTAAGGTTTAGTGCTTTATCAGTACTAAAGCTTTCCAGAAGCGAATCAAAACCTCCTGCCAACTCTGGGTCGCAAAGAGGTTCAAGTGATTCTTCCTTCAGAGCTTGCTTCCAAATTGCTTCTAACAATTTTTCTAATCCAGAAGCTTGAATTCTTTTTGATCCGACTTGTTGAAGGATTACTGCTTTAGGTACTTTCCCCTTTCGGAAACCTGGAAGATCTGCAGATTTGCTCAAAGTTGCAAGTGCGTCTTCAAAACTTTTTTTGCATTGCTCAGCTGGAACTTCAAATTCAATAGCAAGCCGACTCTCTGGGAGTTTCTTGGTTTTTATTTGTAATTTGGGATTACTCATTGGTTCTCTAAGGATCGAAGCTCATTTGCCTATTACACTAAAGAAGATTAATACCATCTATCAAAAACTATTATCCTTTTATCGATTTTTGGACATTATTTTTTTCCATATCGCAAATTTGGATAGCATTACTACTTTATAAAAACTAATTCCTGCTTTGTGCCAGTTTGACTTTGAATCAATCTTTCTCTAATCGACCTATCACTCTTGCTGTACTTGGGTCAAGTGGTGCAGTTGGCTTGGAAATACTTAAGTTGCTTGAAGAACGTTCTTTTCCTGTAAAAGAACTACGCTTATTAGCTTCGGAAAGATCCGCAGGAAAAGTTCAATCTTGGAAGGGTCAAGACCTTGTTATACAAAGTGTTTCTGAAGATAAATTTGAAGATGTTGACTTAGTTCTGGCGTCAGCCGGTGGATCTATATCCACGAAATGGAGAGAAGTGATAAATTCTGCAGGCGCTGTGATAGTTGACAATTCAAGTGCATTCAGAATGGATCCTGAAGTACCTTTGGTAGTTCCTGAGGTCAATGCTCAAGAAGCATTTAATCATCGTGGATTAATTGCGAATCCCAATTGCACAACTATCCTGTTGTCTTTGGTTTTAGCTCCTCTTGCAGCTAAGAAACCTATTAAAAGAGTTGTTGTTTCGACTTATCAGTCAGCAAGTGGAGCAGGTTCTAGAGCTATGGAAGAATTAAAAACTCTTAGCCAAGATGTTTTGGATGGTAATGTTCCTAGGAGCAAGGTTCTTCCATATTCACTAGGGTTTAATCTTTTTCTTCATAACTCACCTTTGCAAGCAAATAACTATTGTGAAGAGGAGATGAAAATGGTGAATGAAATGAGAAAGATAATGTCTCAACCTGACCTTGCTCTTACTGCTACTTGTGTAAGAGTGCCAGTACTGAGAGCTCATTCTGAATCAGTTAATATTGAATTCCATGAACCATTTCCAGTTGATTCTGCAAAAGAAATTATTAGAAAAGCGGCAGGAGTTGAATTGTTTGAGGACCCCAGCTCTAATAGGTTCCCAATGCCAATAGATGTCACTGGGCGAGATGCAGTTGCTGTTGGAAGGATTCGGCAAGATCTTAGTAATGCAAATTGCTTGGAATTATGGCTTTGTGGTGATCAGATAAGAAAAGGTGCTGCATTAAATGCAATTCAAATTGCAGAACTTTTGCTAGAACCATCATGAGTGCTATTGCTGAATTATCTGCTGCTCCTTTTGGTCGCTTATTAACTGCAATGGTTACCCCATTTAATAGAGAAGGGGGTGTGGATTTTGAGTTGGCTGCAAGATTGGCTAGATATCTGGTAGATCAAGGTTCTGATGGAATAGTTGTCTGCGGAACTACTGGTGAATCGCCCACTCTTAGTTGGGATGAGCAGTATCAGTTATTAAAAACAGTTCGGGAGGCTGTCAATAGTTCAGTCAAGGTTTTAGCTGGTACTGGAAGTAACAGCACCACTGAAGCAATTGATGCAACTTCTAAAGCCGCCGCTGCTGGGGCAGATGGAGCTTTAGTGGTTGTCCCCTATTACAACAAACCTCCACAAGAAGGGTTGGAGGCTCATTTCCGTGCCGTTGCTGATGCTGCTCCAAATTTACCATTAATGATTTACAACATTCCTGGGAGAACAGGTTGCTCAATATCTCCAATTACTGTTCAAAGTCTTATGAATTGTTCAAATATTATTAGTTTTAAGGCAGCTAGTGGAACTACAAATGAAGTTACTGAGTTAAGAATCAGGTGTGGTTCAAAGTTGGCGATTTATAGTGGTGATGATGCTCTTCTTCTCCCAATGTTGTCAGTGGGGGCTGTAGGTGTTGTTAGTGTTGCTAGTCATATTGTAGGTCCACGCTTAAAAGCAATGCTTGAAGCTTTTTGCACAGGGCAATGTAGTGTGGCTCTTAGGCATCACGAACAATTACAACCTCTCTTTAAAGCTTTATTTGCGACTACCAATCCTATTCCCGTTAAAGCAGCCCTTGAGTTAATTGGATGGCCTGTAGGTGCACCTCGTAGACCATTGCTTCCTTTGAATAACCAAATGAAAGAAGAACTTATGACAATTATCTCAGCCTTGCGACAAACCTAAACTGGTTCTTCTGCAATAGGCTTTTTTGAGAGCCTTATCTCAATAGATCAATCAAGTTATTTCATCCATGCCCTTCTCATGACTATCACTTCTACAAACCCTAGGTCGCAAAAACAAGCCTTAAGAGTCATTCCGTTAGGAGGGCTTCATGAAATTGGCAAGAACACTTGTGTCTTTGAATATGGCGATGAATTAATGCTTGTTGATGCAGGCCTTGCTTTCCCAAGTGATGGAATGCATGGAGTCAATGTTGTTATGCCTGATACGAGTTATTTAAGAGAGAATCAGGCAAGAATAAGAGGCATGATTGTTACTCATGGTCATGAAGATCATATCGGTGGCATATCCCATCATTTAAAGCATTTCAATATTCCTGTGATATATGGCCCCCGATTGGCTATGTCAATGTTACAGGGAAAAATGGAGGAAGCTGGAGTTACAGATCGCACCACTATTCAAACAGTTGGCCCTAGAGATATTGTGAAAATTGGCCAGTCTTTTTCTGTTGAGTTTATTAGAAATACTCATTCAATGGCTGATAGCTTTTCATTAGCTATTCAAACCCCTGTTGGAACAATAATTTTTACTGGTGATTTTAAGTTTGACCATACTCCTGTTGATGGTGAGCATTTTGACTTAGAACGATTGGCATACCATGGTAAAGAAGGAGTGTTATGCCTTTTTAGTGATTCCACGAATGCAGAAGTACCAGGCTGGTGCCCTTCTGAAAGAACTGTTTTTCCATCTTTAGAACGTCATGTAGCGGATGCTGAAGGACGGGTTATTATTACAACCTTTGCTAGTTCAATTCACCGAGTAGCAATGATTCTAGAGCTTGCTTTAAAGCATGGTAGGAAAGTTGGCTTGCTTGGTAGATCAATGTTGAATGTGATTGCAAAAGCAAGGGAAATTGGGTACATGAAGGCCCCTGATGAATTGTTTGTGCCAATTAAACAAATTCGAGATATGCCTGATCGTGAGACTTTGCTTCTCATGACTGGTAGCCAAGGAGAACCGTTAGCAGCATTAAGTCGCATTTCTAGAGGAGATCATCAACATGTTCAAGTCAAAACAACTGATACGATTATTTTTTCTGCCAGTCCTATTCCTGGTAACACTATTTCTGTTGTAAATACTATTGATCGTTTGATGCAACTTGGTGCAAAAGTGATTTATGGAAAAGGTGAAGGGATTCATGTTTCAGGGCACGGTTTTCAAGAGGACCAAAAATTAATGTTGGCTTTAACAAAACCAAAGTATTTTGTTCCAGTACATGGTGAGCACAGGATGCTTATTTGCCACAGCAAAAGTGCTCAATCTATGGGAGTGCCAGAAAATAATATTTTAATCCTTGAGAATGGAGATGTTGTCCAACTTACTCCTGATTCGCTTACTAGAGGCCAACCAGTCAAAGCTGGTATAGAGCTTTTAGATGCTTCTAGGAATGGGATTGTAGATGCCCGAGTTTTAAAAGAACGTCAACAACTTGCTGAAGATGGTGTTATTACTCTTCTTGTTGCAGTAAGTACAGATGGAGTAATGGTTGCTCCTCCTAGAGTGAATTTACGCGGTGTTGTAACGACTGCTGAACCTAAGAAAATGTCTCTTTGGACTGAGAAGGAGATTATTTGGGTTTTGCAGAATCGATGGAAGCAACTTTCTAGGCAGGTAAGTGCAAATTCTGTTGAGGTTGATTGGATTGGATTTCAGAGAGAAGTTGAATCTGGATTAGCAAGAAGAATGCGTAGAGAGTTTCAAGTTGAACCTCTGATTCTTTGTTTAGTTCAACCTGCTCCAGGAGGTACACCCGCCTATAAAGGTCGAGTTGATGAAGAACCAAAAAAACAACCCATTTCTAAGCGAGCAGATTTTGTTCGAAAAGACTCAGGAATAACATCTAATCAGAATGATCAATCACGCTTAGCTTCAACTTCCTCTTCATCCAAGACAAATATAGATAATGATCAAGTTGATGAACCCGCAGGGCGAACCAGAAGGCGACGTTCTGCTATTGGTTAAATTCTTTTTTTATTTTGGTTGCTCGGGCCAATGAGAGTTATTAATTCTTTATCCCATTTGACTTTCCACCCGTTTGATAGATCTATAGAGCTCGGCGGCTTATTCTTTTCAATTTTGTGACCTAGTTCATACATTTGTTTAGATGATGGTGGCTTTACATCATTATCTTTAAACCATTGATAGAAGATAATTGCTTGCACGGTTGAAGGAAGCTTGATCATTGCCTTTCTGTCAATCCCTTGCTCATTACTTATAGCTTGAATCGCTAGTTTTGTGAGTTGATATTGATCACTATGCAAATGTGCCAAACTATCTGCAAGGCTTGCGATTCTCATTGTGCAGCCCAAGTTTAACATTTCTAAAACAGGTAACACTTCTTTTCTAATTCTGTTTCGGGTCAATTGAATATTGGAATTAGAGGGGTCAATCCATACTGGCAAGTTCATTTCTTCACATATTTGATGAGTTTCTTGTCTATCGAAAATCAACATTGGTCGAATTAATTCGATTTCACCTTGAAGGATTCTTCTTTCTCTCAAACTACTTAGTCCTGCTATGTGAGACCCTCTTGCAAGGTTCATTAGAAAAGTTTCTGCTCGATCAGTTCCTGTATGACCTGTTAAAACATATTTGCAAGGTACTTCAGGATTCTCTTCGGAAAGTTTTCTTGCTTGTTCTATAAGGTTTGTGTAACGCCACTCTCTAGCATCTTTTTCTGTAGAGACTTTATTTTTTTCAGTTGATGCAATGGAAAATGCAATTTGTTTATTTTTGCACCATTGTCCTAGTTCATCTGCAATTGTTTTTGAATTTTTATGCCATCCATGATCTCCATGCCAAACATGTAATTTCCATTTGTAGAGTCTTTGCAGGTCAATAATTAGTTGAAGAAGCGCAATAGAATCCTGTCCTCCAGATACTGATATCAAGAGAGATGATCCAGCCGGAAGAAGATTGTTCTTGCACTTCAATTCTTTATGAAGCCTTTTATGCCATAAGCTCCAGGGTTTTTTGCTGTTGGTATGTAGTGACATTTTTTGGGTTAAGTCACCAGATTGATTTGGTTTAGTTCTAAATCTCGACCTAATATCAAAATTAGGTGATTCGTTCTTACTTTAATGTCGCGTCTTCAAAATCTTCCTTTTGAACTTCAAAAGAGCTTTTCTAACCATTCTGTTTTGAAAGTCATTACTGGATTAAATAACTTTGAGTACAATTTAGTAGAGCAAGTTGCAAGGTCTGCCTCAGTTGGAGGAGCAGATTTGCTTGATATCGCATGTTCTCCTGAGCTTGTGAAAGTAGCCATTGAGAATTCCGACCTTCCTGTATGTGTTAGTTCGGTGCAGCCTGAGAAGTTCCCAGAAGCAATAGAGGCGGGGGCAACAATGATTGAAATAGGCAATTTTGATTCTTTTTACCCTAAAGGAAGGTTATTTAGTGCAGAGGAGGTTCTTTCTTTAACTATCCAAGCAAGAAAATTATTACCTGATGTTGTTTTGTCAGTTACGGTGCCTCATGTTTTGTCTTTTGATCAGCAGTCAGAATTGGCCTTGGATTTAGTAGAGGTTGGTGCTGATGTGATTCAGACAGAGGGAGGGACAAGTTCTACCCCAGCTAAATCAGGCGTATTGGGACTGATTGAGAAAGCTGCTCCAACTATTGCTTCTGTCTATTCTATTTCACGCAGCTTTTTAGAAGTAGGATGCAAAGCTCCTATCCTATGTGCTTCGGGTTTGTCAGAAATTACTGTTCCAATGGCTTTAATATCTGGAGCTAGTGGTGTAGGCATTGGTTCTGCTGTAAATCGCCTTAGTAATGAACTAGAAATGATTGCAATGGTTAGAACCCTTCGCGAAGCAATTGTTAATTCGGAGTCTTTCGTTAAAAGAGCTGCTCAACCAATACAGTAAATTTGATACAGCAACTTTTCTTGCTTGATAATAGCTTTTGATTATTCACTTGTAGCCAAAAGCTAATCAAATATTATATCGATAATTAATATGCCTAAATATCACTTAGAAGCTCCTTATATGCCTAAGGGTGATCAACCAAAAGCAATTGATAAACTTGTTCAAGGTATTAATTTGGGCAAGGGATATCAAACTCTCTTAGGAGCTACAGGCACTGGTAAAACATTTACTATTGCCAATGTAATTGCACAAACCGGAAGACCGGCGCTTGTCTTGGCTCATAATAAAACACTTGCAGCTCAACTTTGTAATGAGTTAAGAGAATTTTTCCCAAGGAATGCTGTTGAGTATTTTATTTCTTATTATGATTACTACCAGCCTGAGGCTTATGTTCCTGTCAGTGATACTTACATAGCAAAAACTTCTTCTATTAATGAAGAAATAGATATGTTAAGACATTCTGCTACACGCTCTTTATTTGAAAGAGAAGATGTCATTGTAGTTGCGTCAATTAGTTGCATTTATGGACTGGGAATTCCAAGTGAATATTTAAAGGCAGCTGTTAAGTTTCAGTTAGGGGAAAATATAGAAATCCGCAAGATCTTGAGAGATTTAGTGGATAATCAATATTTTCGAAATGATATCAGTATTTCTCGTGGTAAGTTTAGAGTTAAAGGGGATGTAATTGAGATTGGACCAGCTTATGATGATAGATTAGTTCGCATAGAACTTTTTGGTGATGAGATAGAATCAATAAGATATGTTGACCCCACTACTGGAGAAATTCTCGAAAGTTTGGACTCTATAAGTATATATCCGGCTAAGCATTTTGTTACCCCTAAGGATAGACTTGCACATGCAGTTAAAGATATTAAAAATGAATTAAATGAACAATTAGAATTTTTTAATGAAGAGGGTAAGGTACTTGAAGCTCAAAGACTGGAACAAAGAACAAAGTATGATTTGGAAATGCTAAGAGAGGTTGGTTACTGTAATGGTGTAGAGAATTATGCCCGTCATCTATCTGGAAGGTTGCCAGGCTCACCCCCAGAATGCCTCATTGATTATTTCCCAGAAAACTGGTTGTTAATTGTTGATGAAAGTCATGTGACTTGCTCTCAGTTGCTCGCGATGTATAACGGAGATCAATCAAGAAAGAAAGTGTTAATTGAGCATGGTTTTCGTCTTCCTAGTGCTGCAGATAATCGACCATTGAAAGCAGATGAGTTTTGGAAAAAGGCTAATCAAACAGTATTTATTAGCGCTACGCCTGGAAACTGGGAATTAGAAATTAGCAAGAATGATATTGTTGAGCAAGTGATTAGACCAACAGGTGTTTTAGACCCTCTTGTAGAAGTTCGCCCCACTAAAGGTCAGGTTGAGGATTTGTTGGAAGAGATTAGAACAAGAGCAGTTAAATGTCAGAGGGTTTTAATTACTACACTAACGAAAAGGATGGCTGAAGATTTAACAGATTATTTGTCTGACAACAAAGTCCGTGTTCGTTATCTGCACTCAGAAATACATTCCATAGAGAGAATTGAAATTATTCAGGATTTAAGACTTGGTGATTATGATGTTTTAGTAGGTGTTAATTTATTGCGAGAAGGCTTAGACTTACCTGAAGTTTCATTAGTAGTTATTCTTGATGCAGATAAGGAAGGTTTTTTAAGATCAGAAAGATCACTTATTCAAACAATTGGTCGAGCAGCAAGGCATATTGAAGGTATGGCATTACTTTATGCAGATAACTTCACAGATTCTATGAAGAGAGCAATTGATGAAACAGAAAGAAGAAGATCAATTCAACATGAATATAACAAGAAAAATAATATAATTCCAATGCCAGCCGGCAAGAAAGCTAATAATTCAATACTCTCTTTCTTAGAACTTTCTAGAAGACTTCAAAAAGAAGGTGTAGATAATAGTTTGGTCGAAATGTCTGCTAATGTAGTCGAGAAATTAAAATCAAAGGATAGCCTTGATATTCCTATTGAGAGCTTACCTCAACTAATTGATGATCTAGAGAAAAAAATGAAAATATTAGCTTCTAATTTAGACTTTGAACAAGCTGCAAAATTACGAGATCAGATACATCAATTAAGGAAAAAACTATTGAAATAAATTATTTGCCCATGAATGATTGTTTGTTTATTACTTTGAGGCTAGCTTAAAGAATTTATGGACTTCCTTTAATGCTTTAATACCATCATTTTCGGCCACAATACAGGTTGTCCTAATTTCACTAGTTGCAATCATTAGTATATTTATATTTGCATTTGCCAGTGCTCTAAACATACGACCTGCTGTTCCTATGCTGACTGGCATACCTGCACCAACTGCACTAATTCTAGCAATTGCCTTACCATCCTCTAAATAAGCTTGGGGCCATACCTTCAAGAGAGGAATTAAAATATCATCTGCATTCTTTCTATCATCTTTATTCATTGTAAAGCTAATTATTTTTCCATTAGATTCATATTTCCGTTCTGATTGGACAATAGTATGCAAACATATTCCTTCATCAGCAAAAGATTGACATAGAATAGCTGCAGAACCTGGTATATCTGGAATATTTATAACACTTAATTGGACCTGATTTGGATCTAAGGCTACGCCTCTTACCTCTGGCTCACCATTGCAAATATTTGTTGGGTTTATTTTAATTTGCTTATCTTTTAAATCAAATGCTTCGCTGACATATCTCAGACCTTTATTGCCTGACTTAGCATTAATTACGCAACTAACTTTCACTTCACTAGTTGCTATTAACCTAAGGTTAATTCCAGACTTTGATAGTGTGTCAAAAAACTTTGCTGCAATTCCTGGCCGCCCCATTATTCCAGCTCCGCGAATACTTAGTTTTGACATTTTTTCTTGTATTGTCAGATTTCCCCCCAGCCTTTGGATAAGTTTTTGACATAACAACTTTGTTCTCTTTAAATCTTCTTCTGCAATTGTGAATGTAATATCATTGCTATTTCCTTGATGAGTTGATTGAATAATTAAATCTACATTAATACCTCCTTCGGATAGCGTTTCAAATAAATCTGCTGCAATACCTGGTTGATCAGGAATGTGCGAAAGCCCTATAACAGATTGTTTTTCTAGTAGTTCTATCGAGTTGACTGGTTTACTTAGTTCCAGACCTTCTTTGCCTAGTGAGCGTTTCTCTTTACTAGTCAATGTTGTGCCAGGTTGGTTATCCCAACTAGAACGAACTACGAGTGGAATGCCATAGTTTCTAGCTATTTCTACTGCTCTTGGATGTAATACTGCAGCGCCAAGACTTGCTAGCTCGAGCATTTCATCGCAAGTCACTGTTGTCATTAGTTGTGCATCTGCAACTTTTCTAGGATCGGTAGTAAGAACTCCAGGAACGTCAGTATATATTTCACAAGAGTCTGCTTTTAATGCAGTTGCAAGAGCTATGGCTGATGTATCCGATCCCCCTCTTCCAAGTGTCGTGATTTCGGCGGTTTTACTAGTGCCAAGAGTGGTTCCTTGAAATCCTGCTACGACAACAACATGACCGTTTTTCAAAAGTTCCTTAATTCTATCGGTTTTGATTTCAAGAATGCGTGCTTTTCCATGTGCAGACTCCGTGATAATTCCAACTTGACTTCCTGTCATTGAAGTTGCCGAAATCCCCAGTTCATTTAAGGCTATTGAAAGTAAGGATATTGTTACTTGCTCCCCAGTAGAAAGAAGCATATCCATCTCTCTTGAGGGGGGGGTTTTGCTTACTGATAAAGCAAGGTTGGTTAATTCATCTGTGCTATTTCCCATAGCTGAGACAACCACTACAAGCTCGTGTCCTGCTTCTTTGCATAATGCAATTCTTTTTGCAACTGCTTTAATTCGCTCAATGTTGCCAACAGAGGTGCCGCCAAATTTTTGCACCAAAAGAGTCATTTAAATTGTTTCCTTGATTGGATTATTTGGTGAATATGCCATTAGGCCTTGCTCATGTTAGTAGACAATCTCTAAATGCATTTTTAGGTGCCATTCCTTTTTTTAATAGGATTTCGACTTCTAGTACTTTTTTTAGAAGATCAATGAAAAATGAAGGTGCTTTTCCTCGGATTTGCTTTCTAATCACGTAAATTCTTTTTGGGTTGGCTATTCCTGCTTGCTTTGCAATGAAACCAACTTCTTTCTGTCCGTCTTGTTCGAGAAGACTGACCCATAGCCAACCTCTAATTTGAGTAGTTAAGCTAGCCAGTATTCTTAGGGCAGGCTCTCCTTGATTGATAAGTGAATCAAGCCTAGTAATTGCTTCCCCCAATTGGTTTGCAAGAAGGTATGAACAAATCTCTAGAGAGTTACTCGTAATTCCTTGACAGAGCTCATTTACTGTTTCTTGGCTAATTATTAGTTTTTTAACATTTTGCTTCTTGCTTTTTGCTTCTTCTAGTAAAAATAGTTTTTCTAATTCTCGCACTAGCCTTTGGCTGTCACTGCCTATTGCTTCTATAAGAGAATAGATTGCCTTTTCTTCTATCTCTATATTCATTTCATTAGCAGTTCTTTGGATTAGTTGTTTTTGGCCAATTTCATCCCATATAGCAGGGAGTAAAAATTTCTTTTCAAACGCTTTCTTATTCTTGATCAATTCATTGATTAACTTGGTTGTTTTTAATCTGCCATCGGGTTTATTTTGACTAATTAGCACCAGATGACTTGTCTGAGGAATTAAGTTCAAGACGCTTTCAAATTGACTGGATAGTTCTGAGGAACCTCCATTGAAAAATGGACTTTTGTTCAGAATAATGACACGATGCCCACTACCAAATGGGGGAGTACGCACTTCTTCAAGAGACTGGAGAGCTTGGGCATGGTTTTGACCATCTAAGCGACTAAGGTTAATACTTATCCAATTAGGATCTATAGCTTGATTAATAAAGGCATTCAATGATCTATCAATGGCACCAATATCATCTCCCCAAAATAAATGAATTGGCATGCTTAGCAGATTGGTGTTTCTTTATAAATCATGCCTTAAATCATTCCATTGCATATAGAAACAGTGACTGGAATTGACCACCCAATTTTTTTGGAAAGTCTTCAATATATTCGTGCGAGACTTCATTGTCCGGAATTGAATTACTTGGAGCAACAAGTACTTGAGAGATTAATTCATTCAAGTGGTGATTTCTCTATTCAAGATTACTTGAGATTTTCTCCTAATGCATGCCATATAGGCCTTTCTGCATTGCAATCTGGCGCTACGATATTGACTGATACGCATATGGCTGCTGCTGCCATTACACCAATGGCCGCTCGTACATTGCAATCATCTGTGCAATGTGTTTTAGATTGGGCTCCAATTGGAGATCAATCAGGATTAGCTCGTACAGCTATAGGTATAAAAAATGCTTGGATTGATCTAACAGGTAAGTGCTCGAATGATAATAAACCTTTGGTTTTGTTTGGAAGTGCTCCAAAAGCATTAGAAGTTTTGTTGGACTTAATTTCTCAAGGGTCGATTGAACCAAGTTTGATTATTGGTATGCCTGTTGGTTTTATCAGAGTACTTGAAAGTAAGCATTTATTGGCGCAAACTGATTTGCCACAGATAAGAATTGATGGGCATAGAGGTGGAGCGGCGATGGGAGCTGCAACAGTAAATGCGTTATTAAGGGCTGCTATAATTCAATAGTTTTAAATCTCTTTGGGCAATTAATAATTAAGACTTATTTTTTTGTTCAAGACGTTGAAGTATTTTTTTTGCGTTATGAATAACGCTTTCTGGAACTCCTGCTAGACGAGCAGCTTCAATTCCATAACTTTTATTTGCACCCCCAGGAACTACTTTGTGAAGGAAAGATATAGTATTCCCATTTTCTTTTACTAGGACTTGAAAGTTCACTACATTCTTAATTTCTTTAGAAAGTTCATTTAACTCGTGATAATGAGTTGCAAAAATTGTCCGACTTTTAATAGTATTTGCAAGAAATTCACTGACTGACCATGCTATTGATAGTCCATCAAATGTAGATGTACCTCTACCAATTTCATCTAAAAGAACGACAGAGTACGTAGTCGCTTGATTTAATATATAAGCAGTTTCAGCCATTTCTACCATAAATGTTGATTGTCCTGCCGCTAAATCATCTACTGCTCCTACCCTAGTAAATATTCTGTCAGCTATACTTAATGAAGCTTCTGCTGCTGGTACCCAACTCCCAATCTGTGCCATTAATTGAATTAATCCAATTTGACGTAAATAGCAACTTTTACCACTAGCATTAGGACCTGTCAGTATTATTAGATCTTTCTCTTCACCCAGATTTATATCATTTGGCTCAAAACTCTCTTCCACTAGCATTTGTTCAACTACAGGATGTCTAGAAGCCTTCAGTCTAATTTTTCTTGATCTTTTACCATCAACGTTATCTATGATTACTGGTGCACAATAGTTATTGGTAGCTGCTAATTCTCCTAGTCCAAGAAGTGCATCTAAGCCTGATACTGCTCTAGCAGTTTTTCGAATTATACTTGCATAAGTACCAACTATTTCTCTAAGATCACAAAATAATTCATATTCACGACTTGCTGATCTTACTTTTAGTTGAAAGATTTTACCTTCTCTTGCTTTTAAATCAGGTGTGATGAACCTTTCTTCATTTGCTAAAGTTTGCCTTCTTATCCAATGGGACGGTACTTCAAGAGACTTAGATTTGCTAACTGCTAGAAAATAACCAAAAGTTCTATGTTTTTGAAGTCTAAGATTATTATTTCCACTTGCTTTCCTTTCTTTTACTTCTTGCTCTTTTAGCCATTGATCTTGATCTTCTAGTTGATTTCTTAGCCCATCAAGAATTTGATCTACTCCATCATTTATTAAATTCCCTTCAGTAATGCTTAGTGGAGGGTTGTCTATTAATCTACCTTTGATTTTTGATGCTAGTTTTATTAGATCTGGATCAATAGTTTGAAGCTCTTCAAACCATTTTGGAAGTCCAACTGGAACATTCTGCAAATTTGCTGATAATTGAGGAATTCTTAGCAAGCTATCTGCAATTGCTACAAGCTCTCTTGCTCCAGCTTGACCTGCACTTGCTCTGCTAGATAGTCGTTCAAGATCTCCCATTGCTCTTAATAAGTTGCGCAATCTTTTCCGAAGAGACCTTTTCTCAACAAGAAAGCTCACAACATTTTGTCTTTCAACAATATGTTTGGAATTAACCAGAGGCTGTTCTATCCATCTTCGCAAACATCTCCCTCCCATGGCTGTGAGGGTTCTATCAATGGCCCATAAGAGAGAACCCTGAAATTGTCCGTCTCGTTGTGTCTTTGTTATTTCAAGATTTCTCCTAGTTTGTGCATCAATGATTAATGAGTCATTAGAAAAATCTACTTTAGGAAAATCAAGTTTTAAAATAGAAATCTTATTCTCAGTAGAATCTATTCTTACTATTGGATTAGTTTCATTTAGGTAGCTTAATAGACCCCCTGAAGCTCTAAGAGCTAATTTAAATTCACTTATACCAAGGCCATTAATTGTTTTAAGTTGGTAATGCTTTTTGAGAATGGCGTTTGCTTCGGGAAGACTAAAAGAAGTCTTAGAATGTTTTGTTATATTGATTCGCTTAGATCTCCATCCATCATAGATATCCTTATCTAATTCCTCGCAGATTATTTCTGAGGCTTCAATGTTTAATAACTCTTGTTCAAGAGTATTAATTCCATTCCCTTCTTGTATTTTAAATTCACCAGTACTTATGTCAGCTTTAGCTAAACCCCATTTATAAGAGGACTGGTTTTCATCTCTATTAATTAATATTGCTGCCAACCAGTTATTTTTTTTGGCTGAAAGCATTCCTTCTTCAAGGACTGTTCCAGGTGTCAGTATTCTAGTAATACCTCTTTTGAGTAGTTTTCCTTCTTTGTTTTGTACACTTTCAAGTTGATCACAGATAGCTATAGAAATTCCTTTTTGTACCAGTATTGAACAATAACGATTTGCAGCATGATGAGGTATTCCAGCCATTGGAACCCTACCTATGCTTTTACCAGCTTCTTTTCCGGTAAGAGTTAATTCTAATATTTGCGATAAATTTATTGCATCTTCAAAAAAACACTCAAAAAAGTCTCCAAGCCTATAGAGCAATACCCTTCCTGGATTTTCTTCTTTGAGATATACATAATGCCTTAGAACAGGAGTTAGTTCATCTTTATTAACCAAGCTGTGATGAGACCATGAAGGCTGATTGTCATCTGAAATAGTTTCTTGCTTTTCTAAGGTCTGACTATTTACTTTTGTTTTGGTTTTCTTTTTTCTGGGTCTTTGTTCAGCGTCTTTCGTTAGAGCTTCGTCATTTAGTTCTGAATCTTCGAAGCTTTGTGACTTTTGTAACGAATTGGGGCTGACTGACTCTTCATCAGCTTCTTTAAACAAACTCCCTTGTAAAGGCATACTTTCGGGCGTCATAGATAGTTTTCTGCCCAGTTGTTTGTTGGCATGGTATAGGGATTTTTCACTTTTGGATGTGAAGCCTCGCGACAACCCTTGTCATCTTTGTAAAAAATGTCGTTTCTCATGTGACAATTATGTGATTTAAGAGAGCTCTCGTTGCTCCATTGCTCCGGTTCCCATGCATTTAATTAATTCAGTTGCTGTTGAAGCACTTCTGTTTTGCTCATTATTATTAGTGATAGGTGTTCCTGTGCTTTATATGACACAGTCTGATCGCAGTGATCGCCGTAATCCAGAGATTAAGAAAATTGAGATTATCGGTGGAGTGTGGTTCCATTTAGTATTGCTCAACGGTCTTCTAAGTTCTTTTGTTTGAAACTGAACACGTTGCATGCGATGGTGGGTATATAGGGAATTTTGCGATTAACAAATGGTTTCCATTGAAGGACGCTTTACTAATGCGTCTAATTTAAAAGTAGCCATCGTTATAGCTCGATTTAACGATTTGGTAACTAATAAACTTTTAAGTGGCTGTATTGATTGCTTAAAGCGTCATGGTATTGATACTTCAGAAACGAGCTCTCAATTAGATGTGGCTTGGGTCCCAGGCGCTATGGAGCTTCCATTGGTTTCTCAATCTTTGGCCAGAACCGGCCGATACCAAGTTTTAATTACTCTTGGAGCTGTGATCAGAGGAGATACACCTCATTTTGATGTTGTGATCAATGAATCTAGTAAAGGAATAGCAGCGGTATCTAGAGAAACTGGTGTACCA
This sequence comes from Prochlorococcus sp. AG-402-G10, assembly GCA_003279445.1. Classification (GTDB taxonomy): domain Bacteria; phylum Cyanobacteriota; class Cyanobacteriia; order PCC-6307; family Cyanobiaceae; genus Prochlorococcus_E. Next base: position 126,936 of record QCHT01000002.1, on the reverse strand, counting down.
ATTATTTTTGGAGTTCTCACAACCGATACCATGCAACAAGCTTTGGAAAGAGCAGGCGTGAAAAGCAATCTTGGCTGGAGCTTTGCTTTGCAAGCACTTGAGATGGGCTCTTTGATGAAGTCTTTGAATTAATCAACCCATGTCAATTAGAAGAATTTATTGACCGTGGTCCCTTTTTTAAGGCATGCTGCTTTTGTAAAAAGAAAAGTTTTTCTTTTTGCGGATGTAGCTCAGTGGTAGAGCATCTCCTTGCCAAGGAGAATGTCGAGAGTTCGAATCTCTTCATCCGCTTATTCAAAGCCCTGTTAAAGCAGGGCTTTTTCTTTGCTTAGTTTATTTGTGACACAAAATATCTAAAATTTAGGGCAGGATTTAGGACAGAATCACGAAAAGATTGCACTATTAGCTTAATTTCTTGAGCAATTCCTTTAATTCATCAAGAAATAAATTTTGTTGCAGCATTTATTGCATCTGCAGCTCAAAAAGTTGAGCGTAATGGGGTTTGAGAAGCTTTGTTGTCAAGTTTGATTGCTGTGGCTTGGAGTGGCTCTTTATATGAATGAAAGAGAGCTTCCTTTATCACTTGGAACAAGAATATGAATCGTTCCAATAAAGCTAAGCAGGAATTACGGATAGGAGAAGCTGCTGACATGTTGACTAAATGTTATAGCTCAACTGTTGTAAAGGCCCAAGCGGCCTAAAACTATCAATGATCTAGACGACAGGAGAAGTATTACTGCTGCTTCATATGAATTGATCGTTCAAGACCTAGAAGAAGTGGACTTATCTAGGCCACAAATGACAGCAAAACTAATTGTGAATCTTTAGCAGGCAATGTAAAAAGCTCTTTTGAATAATCAATCAGTAGAAGTTGTGGCTTGTGCTAAGGAAATAATCAACCTATGTGTTACAGCCACTGACTTTTCCTATAACAATCGAGGTGGTAGAAGATAAAAACATCCACTATTTCTTTATTTGTAAAGTTTGTATTCCCGTTATTAAAAATCTTTTGATGATCTTATCAACAAATTTTGCTTGGTGCATTTTTCAAATCCAAGTTGCCTATAAAATTCTGAACTATTAGTTGTCATTAGATACACTCTCTCAACTTTGTTGATCTTTGGACTTGCGAGAAGAGCTTCTACAACTTTTCTACCTAACCCTTGTCTTTGCAATTCGTCTGCAACAATAATGTCCCATAAAACTGCTCTGTAGATTCCATCGCTAGTTGCACGACCAAATCCGATTATCTCACCATTTCTCCAAAGTGTTATAGCAACTGTGCTTCCGGCTAATAATCGCCGAATACTTTTGTAGTTTCTATTCTTTGTCCAGAAAGCATGCTGATCAAATAAGAGCTTTAATTTTGATAATCCTTTAGAAGGCAAATAATTTGGCCCAAGGCCAAACATGCGCAGCCCAGGTGCTCCTGTTGCGTGCTGAATAAGCTTTAAACCTTGCATTTTAAAAACGTCATGAACTAATTTCAGGCATCTAGTTTTGAAGAGATTTATATATTTCATTTATAGCGCTTAATCCTTTAGTGACGTCTAGGTGGATTGGTCGTTAGGCTGACAAGGTCTTTGTATTTGTTGTAATTATTATGCTCAAGCTTTTGCTGGGAGATCCAAATGCTCGCAAGCTGAAGCGCTATCAGCCAATTCTGACTGATATCAATCTTCTAGAAGAGGACATAACCTCTTTAACTGACGATGAATTGAGATCTAAAACAGCAGATTTTCGATCCCAATTGGAAAAGACTTCCGAGAATTTGCTACAAGATTGTTTGGATGATTTGCTCCCTGAAGCCTTTGCAGTTGTTAGAGAAGCGAGCAAGAGGGTTTTGGGGATGCGCCATTTTGATGTCCAGTTGATTGGCGGAATGGTTTTACATGAGGGGCAAATTGCTGAAATGAAAACTGGCGAAGGTAAGACGTTAGTAGCAACATTGCCAAGCTATCTGAATGCTCTTACCGGTAGAGGTGTTCATGTCGTTACTGTCAATGATTACTTGGCTCGTCGAGATGCTGAATGGATGGGCCAAGTCCATAGATTTTTAGGATTGTCTGTGGGCTTAATTCAACAGGACATGAGTCCTTTAGCAAGACGTAAAAACTATGAGTGTGACATCACTTATGCAACGAACTCTGAACTTGGTTTTGATTATTTAAGAGATAATATGGCTAGTGATATGAATGAAATTGTTCAAAGAAATTTTCAATTTTGCATTATTGATGAAGTTGATTCTATTTTGATAGATGAAGCCAGGACACCTTTAATTATTTCTGGACAAGTTGAGCGTCCGCAGGAGAAATATCAGAAAGCAGCACAAGTTGTCTCTTCTTTAACAAGAGCGGCAGAGATGGGTAAAGATGGTATAGATCCAGAGGGAGACTATGAAGTTGATGAAAAGCAAAGAACATGTACTCTCACTGATGAAGGCTTTGCTAAATCTGAGGACTTATTAGAAGTAAATGATCTATTTGATCCACAAGATCCATGGGCTCATTATATAACTAATGCTCTAAAGGCTAAAGAATTATTTGTTAAGGATGTCAATTATATTGTGAGGAATGATGAAGCTGTGATTGTAGATGAATTTACTGGTCGTGTTATGCCGGGAAGAAGATGGAGTGATGGTCAGCATCAAGCAATAGAAGCAAAAGAAGAACTATCAATTCAACCTGAGACACAAACACTTGCGTCAATTACTTATCAGAATTTCTTTCTTTTATATCCACGACTTGCAGGAATGACTGGTACTGCGAAAACAGAAGAAGTCGAATTTGAAAAAACTTATAAGCTCGAAACAACTGTAATTCCAACGAATCGACCACGTTCAAGACAAGATTGGGTAGATCAAGTGTTTAAAACTGAAGTTGCTAAATGGAGAGCTGTTGCAAATGAAATTGTAGAGATTCATAAGCAAGGCAGACCTGTTTTAGTTGGGACTACTAGTGTTGAGAAGAGTGAGGTTTTAAGTGCTTTGCTTTCTGAGCAAGAAGTTCCTCATAACCTTCTCAATGCAAAACCAGAAAATGTAGAAAGAGAAGCTGAGATTATTGCTCAAGCTGGTCGAGCAGGTGCAGTTACTATTGCAACGAATATGGCTGGTCGAGGAACAGACATTATTCTTGGTGGCAATAGTGATTACATGGCTCGTTTAAAGCTGAGAGAAGTATTGTTGCCAAAATTAGTTAAACCAGAAGAAGGCCATAAGCCTCCTGTTCCTCTTCAAAGAACTAAAGGATCATCTTCGGGTTTTGGTCAAGAAATTGATGAATCAAAATCTAAAAGATCAAATGGGTCTCAGAAAACAAGTGTTGATGAGACTCTTTATCCTTGTGTTTTAACAGATGAAACTGAAGAAGTTCTGATTTCTTTAGAGAGAGAGTTAATAAGAGAATGGGGAGATAGGACATTAAGCTCTATAGAATTAGAGGATCGAATTTCTACAGCTGCTGAAAAAGCCCCAACTAATGATTCTTTGATTCAATCATTGAGATCAGCTATTGCATTAGTTAAGAATGAGTACGATGTTGTTGTTAATCAGGAAGAAGTTCAAGTGCGAGAAGCGGGAGGATTGCATGTTATTGGAACTGAGCGACATGAATCACGTAGGGTTGATAATCAACTAAGAGGAAGAGCTGGGCGCCAAGGAGACTTAGGCAGTACTCGCTTTTTCTTATCTTTAGGAGATAACTTGTTGCGTATATTTGGAGGAGAAAGAGTTGCTGCTTTAATGAATGCTTTCAGAGTTGATGAAGATATGCCAATTGAATCTGGAATGCTTACCCGGTCTCTGGAAAGTGCTCAGAAGAAAGTAGAGACTTATTATTTTGATATAAGGAAACAAGTTTTTGAATATGATGAGGTTATGAATAATCAAAGACGTGCTGTTTATTCTGAAAGGCGGAGAGTGTTAGAAGGAATTGGTCTGAAAAAGCAGGTGATTGGCTATGGAGAAAGGACTATGAAGGAAATTATTTATGCGTATGTGAATTCGGATTTACCCTCTGAAGAGTGGAACCTTAAGCAATTGGTTGGTAAAGTTCAGGAGTTTGTTTACTTGTTAAATGATTTAAAACCTAAGGATCTGGAAGGGTTAGATATAGATGAACTTCAGGCATTTCTTCAAGAACAATTACGCAATGCTTATGACCTTAAAGAATCGAAAATTGAAGAACAGCGTCCAGGACTTATGAGAGAGGCAGAAAGATTCTTCATCCTTCAGCAAATTGATACTTTATGGCGTGAGCATTTGCAATCTATGGATGCTTTAAGAGAATCGGTTGGTTTAAGAGGCTATGGTCAAAAAGATCCACTTATTGAATACAAGAACGAAGGATATGACATGTTCCTTGAAATGATGACCAACATGAGAAGAAATGTTATTTACTCGATGTTTATGTTTCAACCGGCAGCTGCTTCAGATGAAAAATAAACTTGACTTAATTTTCTTGTAAATCATCGCCTAGAAATTCAATAATTTCTCTATCTTTAAGATTTTGTGCTTCTCCAGGAAATATCTTTTTAGGAATATTTCCTTGTCTAATTTCTTGAAGAGAGCTATTTAAAATACGTACTTGGCTTTCTAAGTAATCAATTCTTTCCATAAGATTTCGGATTATAGTTGCTTCAGCATCTGGCAGTGCTGAATGAGCCAAGGGGTTTATGCGAGCACCACTTTGATGAATAATTCGCCCAGGTACTCCTACTACGGTGCTATTTGCTTCTACGTCTCTCACTACAACGGATCCAGCGCCAATTCTAGTGTTGGCTCCTACTGTAATTGCTCCTAATACTTTGGCCCCAGCACCTACTACAACATTTTCCGATAAGGTTGGATGTCTTTTCCCATGACTTTTCCCGGTGCCGCCCAAGGTAACGCCTTGATATAGAAGGCAATGGTTTCCAATTTCAGTAGTTTCTCCTATGACTACACCCATTCCATGGTCTATAAAAACCCCTTTTCCTATTTGAGCACCAGGATGAATTTCTATTCCAGTTAATGATCGATTGAGTTGGCTTAGTACTCGGGGGAAAAGAGGTAATCCGATATTCCAGAGTTTATGGCTGATCCGGTGAAGGGTTAAGGCTTGGAAACCTGGATAGCAAAGAAGAATTTCTAAAAGACCCCTTGCTGCTGGATCTCTTTCACGAATGATTGCTAAGTCTGAATAGAAAGCCTTAAGCATTTGCTCAAAGGAATGAATGAGTTATTTAAGTAGACCGATTTCTTTTTGCAGTCTCTCAAGCGTAGATTCGCTCAGGTACTTTTCAGCACAATGTACTTGAGGCATTCTAATAAGTTGGGACCGATTTTGACGAAGGGTGTGCTCAACCAAAGGAAGACTTGGACTATCACATAAAACATGATTAGCTGCTCTTAATAGTGCTAGCAAGCGACTACCTATATCAGGATTGGCAGTCATCAGTAATAACTCGTTACCCCTCATACTGTGCAATATCACCTCAGCTGCTCGAAGGATACCTGGGCTAATGCTAACTATCCCTACACAACTTCCAGGACGTAATTCCTTAAGCATTGCAAGCTCTTTACTGAAATCACTCAGGTCCACTGCAATGGCTCTAACGCGATGCTTTTTCGCAACTTCTTCTAGTGGTTGCAGGAAATATCTACTAGTTACAACAGTCCCTATGTTTGAGCTTTCTAAAACGCCTTCAAGCTCTTCCATAGGAACTACTTCGATTGGTACGTCAAGGTTTGGTTCAAGCTCTTCGGCGATTAACATTGAGGCACCTAAGTCTTCTCTAGGAGTACTTACTAATACACGTGCTCCGCATCGAAGTCTCCAGTCAATTTCTTTAATAAATAATTCTCTTGTTTGTTGAAGAGTACATCCAGCATTCAATAGTTCATCCACGCTTTTTCTAACTTCGTGGTCTAGATCTGTGATTTCTGTTTTTCTGAAGTTGTTAGGGCTTTGCGGCTCTCGCTTTTTTTGTTGATTCCGAACATAAATGCCTGACCCTGCAATTGCTTCAACTACCCCATCAGTTTCTAATTGGCGATAAACCTTACTTATTGTGTTTCTGTGTAAGCCGGTCTGCATTGCTAGTTGCCGTGTGCTTGGTAGCCGGTGGCTTGGTGGAAAATGCCTTGCTGCAATAGCAAAACAGATTTGGTTATAAAGTTGAGTTGAGGCAGGGATATCGCTTTCCTGCTGAATATGGAACTTCACGCCTTTATGTCAGGTTTCAATGTGAACACAATAGTGAATACTTGATGGAGTGACAATTGTTTGTTTGTCCCAAGCTTATGTGATAGGTCGGCGAATCCCTTGCTGAAAAAAAAGATTTTAATGAAAGATGATTTTCTGAATTTTCTAAATAGTTCTTTTTGCCTTTGAGATCGTTTTTATTTCTATTTCTTTTTTTAATAAAGGCGTCTTGCGAGGAGTTAAGAACATGATCATATTTCTCCCTTCTCTTTTTGCAGCTTGTTGAATTTCAGCTTGCTCTTCTAAGTCTTTAGCCATTCTAGCTAGCAATGATTCTGCAAGGTTTGTATGTTGGATTTCTCTGCCTCTAAAAATAACTGTGCATTTAACTTTATCCCCTGCTTTTAGAAAACGTGTTGCTTGTCCAATGCGAACTTGATAATCATGTTGGTCAATCTTGTATCGCATTTTCACTTCTTTGACTTCGGTTTGGTGAGATTTTTTCTTAGCTTCCTTTGCTTTCTTTTCTTGTTCAAATTTGAATTTCCCATAATTCATTATTCTGCAAACTGGAGGGTCTGCCTTTTCACTTACTAAAACTAGATCCAGCTCTCTATCTTGAGCTACTTCTAATGCTTCTTCACGGGTAATTACTCCAAGTTGTGCTCCATCAGAATCAACTACCCTTAGTTTGGGATATTTGATACGTTCATTAATGTTTGGAAGCTCTCTTACAGGAGCGCGACGATCAAACCGGGGACGTGGTGGCATTCAGTGTGTTGAGGTTATAAAGCAGAACAAGATTGGTAGGAACCAATTCTAAATCTACTTGCTTCACCCTATAACGTTTTGGATCAAAGAGAGAGCTTCATCTAGTGAGTTTTTTTCATTTAGCCATTTTGGATTATGTTGCCTTCTAAACCAAGTCCTTTGTTTTTTGGCAAATTGATTAGTTCTTTGGATTGTGGATTCTAGCGCTTCTGCTAAAGAATAATTTCCTTGGATCACTTCAAGGGACTCTTTATATCCAATGGTTTGTAGTAATGAAAGTTCCTTCCCATATCTCTTAATTAGTTGTTGTGTTTCTTCAATGAGACCATTCTCAAATAATTTTTTTGTTCTTATTACAATTCTCTGACTTAGGTCAATGGGATCTAGACCAAGTTCTATTAGCTTCCATTGAGGAGTTTGAAATGATTGAAGGGAACTCATGCTTTTCCCAGTTGCATAAAAAACTTCTAGTGCTCTTATTGTTCTAATAGAGTCGCGCTTTCCTATTTTCTTGTATGTTATTGGGTCGCATTTTTCAAGTATTTGATAACACTCGACTTGCCCAATTTTCTTGAGCTCTTCTCGCAATTGTATTTGAGGGGGTACTTCTGGAGGGTTAAGACCGCTTGTTAATGCTTTTAAATATAAACCACTCCCTCCAACTAGGAAGCCAAGATTCTTCTCTTTTATTGTTTTTTTTAAGCTACATTCAGCTTCTGTTTTGAATTCATGCAATGTTATTTGCTCATTAGGCTCCTTCAGATCAAGTAAGTAATGCTTGACTTGTTCTTGTTGTTTGAAAGTTGGCTTAGCTGTGCCTATATTCATACCTTTATATAATTGTCGAGAGTCAATATTGTGAATTCCTACGTTAATTCTCTTAGCTATTTCGATAGCAAGATCAGTTTTTCCACTTGCTGTTGGCCCAAGTAAAACAATTACAACTGGTTTAGGTTTTTGCATGAATACTTTCTTGATAAGGCTGGAAAAATCTTGGTTGGGAAGAACTTTTGTTTTGTTAGCAATTTCTTTTAAGTCTTTCTTGGTTCCCAGTGGTAAATTTAAATTGCCAGGTTAAGGTTTCTGGTAGATGAATTTTGTAACACAATCTTTTCTGGTTCTTTTTCAGGCGAATGATAGAAGACTCCTCGGCTAAAAAAGTTCAAGCTGCTTATGGCGCTGAGCAAATCCAAGTCCTTGAAGGATTAGAACCTGTCAGGAAAAGACCAGGGATGTATATCGGTTCTACTGGACCGAGGGGATTACATCACCTTGTGTATGAAGTTGTAGATAATGCTGTGGACGAAGCACTTGCAGGACATTGCAATGAAATAGTTGTTGTACTGTGTAGCGATGGCTCTGCTTCTATTACTGACAATGGGCGGGGAATTCCTACTGATGTTCACCCCAAAACTGGAAAAAGTGCATTAGAGACTGTTCTCACTGTTTTGCATGCAGGTGGAAAGTTTGGCAGTGGGGGTTATAAAGTTTCTGGTGGTTTACATGGAGTGGGTGTTTCTGTAGTCAATGCTTTGAGTGAGTGGGTAGAAGTTACTGTTAATAGGCAAGATCAAACTCATTATCAGAGGTTTGAGCGAGGAGCTCCTGTAGGAACCTTGCGTTCTGAGAAACAGTTAGCAAAAGATAAAAAAACTACAGGAACAAAAGTTAATTTTAAACCTGATATGGAGATCTTTACGAATGGAATTGAGTTTGATTATGGAACTTTGTCTTCAAGGTTAAGAGAGTTGGCTTATCTAAATGGCGGAGTAAGTATTATTTTCCGTGATGAAAGAAAAGCTGCACTTGATAGTAATGAAAAAGCTTATGAAGAAATTTATTTTTATGAGGGTGGGATTAAAGAATATGTTTCTTACATGAATTCGGAAAAAGATGCATTACATTCTGAGATAATCTATGTGAATTCTGAAAAAGATGGTGTTCAGGTAGAAGCAGCTCTTCAATGGTGCATTGATGCTTATTCAGATAGCATCTTGGGCTTTGCAAATAATATTCGTACGGTTGATGGAGGTACTCATATTGAAGGTTTAAAAACAGTTTTAACTCGAACACTTAACTCCTTTGCACGTAAGAGAGGTAAGCGTAAAGAAGGTGATTCAAATTTGGCTGGAGAAAATATTCGTGAGGGATTAACTGTAGTCCTTTCAGTTAAAGTTCCTGAGCCTGAATTTGAAGGACAGACGAAAACAAAACTAGGGAATACTGAAGTAAGAGGTATCGTAGATAGTCTTGTAGGTGAATCTCTTGGACAATATTTAGAATTTAATCCTTCAGTAATTGATTTAATTCTAGAAAAGGCAATTCAGGCTTTTAATGCAGCTGAAGCAGCTCGACGTGCCAGAGAACTTGTCCGTAGGAAAAGTGTACTTGAGAGCACTACACTTCCAGGAAAGTTGGCAGACTGTAGTTCAAGAGATCCTTCTGAATCAGAGATATACATTGTTGAGGGAGATTCAGCTGGTGGTTCAGCAAAGCAAGGACGTGATAGAAAGTTTCAAGCCATTCTTCCTCTAAGAGGCAAAATTTTAAATATTGAGAAAACTGATGATGCAAAGATCTATAAAAATACAGAAATACAGGCATTAATTACTGGGCTTGGTTTAGGCATTAAAGGAGAAGAGTTTTCTTTAAAAAACTTGAGGTATCACAGGGTGGTAATTATGACTGATGCTGATGTTGATGGAGCACATATACGTACACTTCTCTTAACTTTCTTTTATCGCTATCAAAAGGAATTAGTCGAAGGAGGCTATGTATATATTGCTTGCCCTCCTCTATATAAAGTAGAGCGGGGTAAAAATCATGTTTATTGCTATAACGAATCTGATTTACAAAAAGCAATTAATAAATTCGGAGAAAAAGCAAACTATACAATACAAAGATTTAAAGGATTAGGTGAAATGATGCCAAAACAATTGTGGGAAACAACTATGGATCCTTCTACTAGGATGATGAAACGAGTAGAAATTGAAGATGCTTTAGAAGCTGATCGTATTTTCACGATACTTATGGGCGATAAAGTAGCTCCAAGAAGAGAATTTATCGAAACTCATAGTGTTGAACTTGACATGGCTACTTTGGATATTTAAAGGAAAGTATGAGAACTTTATTTCATTGGGGATGTTTGTTATCTTTTGCATTAATCGCACCGGTTGCATTGCCTGCAGGAGGAGCAAATAAAACACAACTTAAATTAATCAATAGAAACGAAGCAGACATTTGTGTTGCAGGAGACTCATGTTTTCTATATCCCTTCCCCTCAGAATCAGCAGAGTTTTATAAGAATGTAGATTTAGGAACTAGTCTTAGGGTCATTAGGCTTTGGCAAAATACAGATGGTTCAAATTGGCTTCAAGTTCAACTATCTCAGAATAGTTTCTTTAACGCTCCTGGATTGAAACCAAGTCGAGGATGGATTAATGTTGGGTTTTTTAGCGGATCATAAGTCTTCTTTATTAATTATCAGTGGGGCAATTCCAGGCGCTTTGCTTAGAATGCAAGTTTCTAAGAAATTAGCCTTATATACTCAATCTAAATTACTTGGTTTAGTGATATTGAATACTGTTGCCACATTTTTCCTAGGTTTCTTTCTTGCTATTCAACCAAAACTAGAGTTTATTTCTTCTAATCAAGCATTATATTTATTATTATGTGTTGGTTTCTTAGGTAGCTTTAGCACCTTTTCTTCTTTCATATTTGAGCTTTATTCTTTTTCCCTTAAGCATAGATTGATTGATTTTTTTTGTATGGTTCTTTTCTCTATTTTTTTAGGTCTCTTCTCTGTCTTCTTAGGACAGTATTTTGGAAACCTTTAAAAGCTTTTGAAGGATATATCGTTAAGAAATCAAGTCTTATTCGTTTGCACAGGTGCAATTCCTGGAGCTTTATTGCGTTCGCAACTTGATAATTCTTTTCTTGCAAATATCTTAGGAGTTTTTCTTTTGGGCCTAATTTGTGGCCTGAAATTAAATTCTCGCTCTCATTTTTTTTGGATTTTAGGCTTTTGTGGATCTTTCACTACATTTAGCAGTTGGATGGTGGATGCCTTTGCATTGATTAATTCAGGCTTCTTATTTCGAGCAAGTGTCTTCATTGGCTCAACTTTGATTGCTGGATTTTTGTCATTAACGTTAGGTTTTTTGCTTGGAAAGACAATTAAGCAATTATTTCCGTCTCTATAGACATAGGATGTTTGAGCCCTTTTGGTGCGCCAATGAATGAAGGGATAGGTGCATCTCTTGATGTTGAATCATCGGTAAATGTTCCTCTAGTTGCTGAGTTAGTAACTCAGCAACTAGAAACCATGCTGTCTGCTGGCAACTATGACGGCGTGAAAATGTTGCTTGAGCCTGTTCAGCCAGTTGATATTGCTGAAGCAATAGGGAATTTGCCTTTAATATTGCAGGCATTAGCATTTAGGCTATTAAGCAAGAATGAAGCTATAGAAGTTTATGAATATCTTGATCCAGCCGTTCAGCAGAGCCTTCTTGACAGACTTCGATCGGGAGAAGTTCTTGAATTGGTTGAAAGGATGTCCCCTGATGACAGGGTGAGTTTATTTGATGAATTGCCTGCAAAAGTGGTTCGGAGATTACTTGCAGAACTCAGCCCTGATGAAAGGCGTGTTACAGCTCAGATGTTGGGATATGAAGCGGAAACTGCTGGAAGGTTGATGACTAATGAGTTCATTGATTTAAAGGAATTTCATACTGCTTTTGAGGCTTTGAACATTGTTAGACGGCAAGCCCCTTATACAGAAACTATTTACAGCCTTTATGTCACTGATAGAGAGAGACATTTGACAGGGATTCTTTCTTTAAGAGATTTGGTGACTGCTGAGCCAGAGACAAAAATTGGTGATGTCATGACTAGAGAGGTGGTGAATGTGCGAACTGATACTGATCAAGAAGAAGTTGCAAGGGCAATCCAAAGGTATGATTTCTTAGCTCTACCAGTAGTTGATCGAGAAAAACGTTTAGTTGGGATAGTGACGGTTGATGATGTGATTGACGTTATTGAGCAAGAAGCGACTCGTGATATTTATGCGGCAGGTGCTGTACAGGCTGGAGATGAAGATGATTATTTTCAAAGTAATTTGTTTTCAGTAGCTCGTAGAAGAGTCGTTTGGTTGTTTGTTTTGGTTATTGCTAATGGACTTACTGCCAAAGTTATTGCAACTAATGATGATATTACAAGTCAAATTGTTTTATTGGCAGCCTTTATTCCGCTTTTGATAGGAGCAGGGGGCAATGTTGGCGCTCAGAGTTCAACTGTTGTTATTAGAGGTTTAAGCACTCAAAGAATTCAGACGCTAGGCCTTATGAAAGCTGTGTTTCGGGAAGCTATCGCTGGCGCTTTGCTTGGGTTGCTGATGCTTTTATTTGTTGTTCCTTGCGCACTTTGGCTTGGGCAAGGTGATGAAGGTGTTTTAGTAGGGACTGCTGTGGGGATAAGTCTTCTTGCTATAACAACCCTTGCTGCAACTGCAGGAGCCACGCTTCCATTATTGTTTCAAAGAATGGGCTTAGACCCAGCGTTGATGTCAGCTCCTTTTATTACTACCGCAACTGATGTTGCAGGTGTTTGGATTTATTTTGCAACAGCTTCCTGGCTATTAGCAAGAATAGGAAGCTAGCTCGAGAGATAGGTATTTACACCTAAATTGATGCAAAACCAAGCCATTTTTTTGTGCTTTACAGTTCTTAATGATATTCTTTACAAAACTCAACAGAGTTGTCACCGTGACAAGTCCTCAAAGTACGCCCACCCAATCACCTGTGCTTACTCCAGTAAAGAAATCCATAGCTGAGGTTGACTTAGTTCGTTCCTATCTCAGAGATATTGGGAGAGTTCCACTTTTAACAAATGAGCAGGAAATTACATTAGGTCGCCAAGTGCAAGATTTGATGCATCTTGAAAAGTTGGAAAAGGAGATAGAAAGCGCCAATGGCAAAAAACCTTCTAAGGAAGAATTGGCTAAAGATGCTGGAACAAAGATTGATGATTTACTGAAGACATTTCGGAGAGGAAATCGTGCCAAAGAGAGAATGGTTGCAGCTAATTTACGATTAGTAGTAAGCGTTGCGAAAAAATATACAAAGAGGAATATGGAACTTCTTGATTTAATCCAAGAAGGCACAATCGGTCTTGTTAGAGGTGTTGAAAAATTTGATCCAGCAAGAGGATATAAATTTTCAACATATGCTTATTGGTGGATTCGGCAGGGAATAACACGGGCTATTGCGGAAAAAAGCCGAATTATTCGTTTGCCAATTCATGTCACAGAGGTCCTCAATAAATTAAAGAAAGGGCAAAGAGAGTTGAGCCAGCAGTTAGCTAGAACCCCATCTATGCAAGAACTAGCAAATTATTTAGATATTCCAATTGACGAAGTTAAGGAATTAATGTTTAGGGCTAGTCAACCTGTGAGTTTGGAATCAAGGGTAGGCGATGGAGAAGATACGGTTCTATTAGATTTACTTTCTTCAGAGAGTGATTTGCCCAGTCAAAAGATTGAAATAGATTGCATGAAAGGAGATTTAGAAGTTCTTTTGCAAAAGTTACCTGAACTACAAAATAGAGTTCTAAGAATGCGTTATGGGATCAACGGTGAAGACCCTATGACTTTGACTGGGATCGGCCGCATTTTGGGAATTAGTAGAGATAGAGTAAGGAACCTCGAACGTGATGGACTTAAAGGACTTAGGAAATTTAGGAATGCTGTAGAGGCTTATGTGGCGTCTTGAATTAGTTTTAATAAAATAGGGTTAACTAGTTCAGGGGTTTCATCGTGAGGACAATGGCCTGACTTAGGTATTATCTCTAACGATCGAATGCATTCAATATACGAGAACCAATCTTTTGCTTCTGAAATTGGCTCCCAAGGATCTTCTTCTCCACAAATCATATTTACTGGTATATCAAGTTGTTTCATGAGCTCAGGAGCTAAGTAATCATTGAAGATATTTATGAAACCGTGAAAAGCTTCAGGAGCGCCTAAACCTTTTGTTGGTTGATAAAGCAGATTAATCAAGTCTTCATCTATATTCGAGCCACTTGGATAAGCTTTTTTAAGAACTTTTTCGATGAAATCAGGCTTGGCAGCATTTCTAAAAAGGTTTTTGCTAAGCCATCTTTGCCGAGTGAAGAATTTTAGGAACGGTCTCAAGCCTTTTTGAACGAAAGATTGCTTTGCAAGGTTCTTATCATCCATTAATCTTTGAGCACAATTTATTAAAATAATTCCTTTACAGTTAAGACCAAGAATCTTGGCTGCTCTTAGTGCAATAATTCCGCCAATTGAATTACCAATTAGGATTACTGGCTTTTTAATAACTAATCTTGTAAAGTCTGCAATTTGTTGACCCCAGTTATCGAAGTTGTAGCAGAAGTGATCTGGGCTTTTTCTCTCCCCTTGAACACAAGAGTTTGGTTGACTACTTTCTCCAAATCCAATTAAATCTATTGCATAACATTCGCTAATACTTCCAAGGACAGCTTGATTGTGTCGCCAATGATCTTTGTTAGCACCAAAACCATGGATTAATAATGTTGCTAATTGCAAGTTCATCAACCCTCCTTGTTTTTTCCAAGCAACTTCTAATCCATTCCAGTTCAGAATATGTGTATTCGTATTAGTCAAAATTGTAGTCCCATGGAAAATTTTGAGAGTATTGAAAAAATGAGATTTGAGCTATTGAAATGGTATGCATGCCATGGAAGGCATTCGATTCCTTGGAAGCTTAAACCAGATGGTAGCGTACCCAAAAAGTCAGAAAAACTTCCTGTTTATCCAATCTTGGTTGCAGAAGTAATGCTTCAGCAAACACAACTCAATGTCGTATTGCCTTATTGGGAAAACTGGATGAAGACTTTCCCAACTGTTTTTGATTTAGCTAGCGCTTTAGATCACGAGATTTTACTTGCTTGGCAGGGACTTGGTTATTACTCTCGAGCTCATAGGATTCATAAGACATCCAAAGTATTGCGAAACGTTTTGGGCGATAGTGATCATTTGAATCCAGAGTCTTGGCCTAATGATAAAGAAAGTTGGATTGCTTTACCTGGGATTGGGCGTACTACTGCAGCAAGCATAATTTCTTCAGCATTTAATATTCCTGAAGCTTTATTGGATGGAAATGTTAAAAGGATTCTTTCAAGATTAATTGGGAGTCAAGAGAGTTTGTCCAAAGACTTAAAAAGGCTTTGGAAGTTGAGTGATGTGCTTTTGGACCCTGATTACCCTAGGGACTTCAATCAGGCGCTGATGGACCTAGGTGCAAAAATTTGTACTTCTAAGAATCCGAAATGTTTTTGTTGTCCATGGCAGAAATATTGTTTTGCCTATCATGAAGGAAATCCATCTGACTTCCCAATTAAGGGTTCTAGAAAAGTTTTGCCATATTCAGTTATTGGTATTGGTTTAGTGTTCAATGACTTAGGAGAAGTGCTTATTGATCAAAGGACAAATGGTCAGAGTATGGCTGGAATGTGGGAATTCCCTGGAGGGAAGCAAGAGGAAGGTGAGGCTGTTGAATCTACAGTGATTCGAGAATTGTCTGAAGAATTAGGTATTAAGGTCAAAGTTGCGAAGAAACTTGTGGAATTTGATCATTCCTACTCACATCAGAAGCTTCATTTTGTTGTTTATATTTGTCAGTTGATTTCTGGTGTTCCACAACCCTTAGCAAGTGTTCAAACTAAATGGGTACCCCCCAGTGAATTAATCAACTACCCTTTTCCAGCCGCCAATCAAAAAATGATTTCCGCAATAAAAGATTATCTAGTTTCTAATCAAAACCCATAAGGTTTGTATTTTCCAGTATTTTGCATTTAAATCTAATACTTATTACTGAAGAAAATGAGTAACTCTAAAGTAATTTGTATAGGTGAAGCTTTGGTTGATCGTTTAGGAACCCCTGGTGGAAACCCTTCTTTGAATAAGGATTTTGATGATTTGTTAGGTGGAGCTCCTGCCAATGTTGCATGTGGTTTATCTAAGTTGGGTGTAGATGTAGCATTTCTTGGGAGCCTAGGAAATGATTCTATTGGAAAAGAGTTTTGTGATTTATTTACTTCTTTAGATATAAATACTTCTGGAATACAGCTAAATGATGAATTGCCAACTCGTATCGTCCTTGTGCATCGCGATATTAAAGGAGAACGTTCTTTCGGAGGTTTTGTTGGAGGAGCTAATAATTCATTTGCCGATCAAAAACTAAACTTGCAGAAAATAAAATCGATTTGGCCTTCTCTATCTAAAGGTGCAAGCTGGTTGTTACTTGGCACTATTCCATTTGCATCAGAGTCATCGAGGCAAGCTGTAACTTGGGTTCTAGAAAATGCTAGAAAAAATAACCTTAATATTGCAATTGATTTGAATTGGCGCCCAACTTTTTGGGATTCATCGTTGGATCCAGATAGTCCTCCGAATTTTGAAACTTGCTCTCTCTTGAAACCTTTTTTGGAGCAAGCTTCTTTGCTTAAGCTTGCTAAGGAAGAAGCTCTTTGTTTTTTTAACAATGATAACCCGATAGATATAGCGGAATCTTTACCAAATAGGCCAAGTGTAATTGTCACTGATGGCGCTCAACCTATTCGATGGCTTTTAGGAGCTTTTTCAGGTGAAACCAAAGCAATATCATCACCAGCATCAGTAGTTGATACAACAGGTGCTGGCGACTCTTTTTTTGCTGGCATTATTTCTCAACTTTCAACTCATTCTTTTTATCCACGAAATAAGCTTCAAGCAGAAAAAATTATTCGTTTTGCTGCTGCATGTGGAGCTTTAGTTTGTGGTGGGAAAGGAGCCATTGACCCTCAACCAAGTTCTTCAGAAGTGGAAAAACTCTTAGCTTCGTTAGAAGACGACATTATTTGAATCTCCCGTCCTTCATTGGCTAGGTACATTATGAAAATTTTGCAAGCATTATCAATTGAGATAGTTAATCGAGATGGCCATTCAATTACTAGTAGACCATTGCATTGGCTAGATATTTCTTCTTCTTGAAGGAACAATTCATTGGCTGCGCTTGGTTCTTCTAACCTATAAAGATCTAAATGAAATAGAGCCCTTTTGCCGTGAAGATAATGATGGGATAAAGCAAAAGTTGGACTTGTGATTTGCTCGCTTATTTTCAATCCTTTACCTATTCCTTGTACTAAAGACGTTTTACCTGCTCCTAGCGGACCTTCTAATAAAAGCACTTTTATACTGGAAAGTTCTTGCGCTAAGGATTCGCCAAATTTTATTGTGCTGGCATGATTTTTAAGAATCCATTTTGATTCGTTAGAGTAGTTAGTGATCATGGTTGGAATTTTTATTTTCCCAAACACCTTGCTTCTTGTTAATTATGGTTTCTTCTAGAGTATCAAGTTCAAAATTAGTTAATGATTCCTCTTATGAAGTCGCAGATATCGAGCTTGCTGATTTTGGCCGTAAAGAGCTTGCTATAGCAGAGAAAGAGATGCCTGGGTTAATGGCATTGCGGGAAAAATATAGTAAGGAAAAGCCTTTGCAAGGTGCTCGAATTGCGGGAAGCCTTCATATGACAATTCAGACAGGAGTATTGATTGAGACTTTAGTGGCCTTAGGAGCTCAAGTCAGATGGGCTTCTTGCAATATTTTTTCTACACAAGATCATGCAGCATCTGCGGTTGCAAAAAATGGCATACCAGTTTTTGCAAAAAAAGGAGAAACATTAACTGAATACTGGTCTTATACCCATCGAATTCTTGAGTGGGGTGCTTTGGAAGGGCCGAATATGATTTTGGATGATGGTGGAGATGCAACTGGTTTAGTAATTCTTGGAGATAAAGCTTCTCAGGATCCTTCAGTGCTGGACAACCCTTCAAACGAAGAAGAGATAGCGCTTTTTGCTTCTATTCGCAAAAAATTGTCTGAAGACGCATTATTCTATTCACGCATTAAAGGGATGATTCAGGGCGTTACTGAAGAAACAACTACTGGAGTTGCAAGACTATATCAAATGCAAAAGACTGGTGAACTCCCTTTCCCTGCAATTAATGTGAATGATTCAGTTACTAAGAGTAAATTTGACAATCTTTATGGTTGCCGTGAATCTCTAGTGGATGGAATTAAGAGAGCAACTGATGTCATGGTTGCTGGCAAAGTGGCTTTAGTTATTGGATATGGTGATGTTGGTAAAGGTTCCGCACAATCTTTACGAGGACTTGGTGCATCAGTAATGATTGCAGAAATTGACCCAATTTGTGCTTTGCAAGCAGCAATGGAGGGATATAGGGTCGTTCGATTAGATGATGTGGTTGAACAAATTGATATTTTTGTTACTGCGACTGGCAATTATCAAGTTATTTGTCATGAGCACTTAATTAGAATGAAAGATGAAGCTATAGTTTCAAACATTGGACATTTTGACAATGAAATTGATGTTGCTTCGTTAAAGTCTTATCACTGGGAGAATATTAAGCCTCAAGTTGATCATATAACTCTTCCTAGCGGCAATAAGATAATTCTTTTAGCTGAAGGCCGTTTAGTTAATTTGGGATGTGCAACTGGCCACCCCAGTTTTGTAATGAGCAATTCATTTACAAATCAAGTTTTAGCTCAGATAGAATTGTTTACTAAAGGAAATGAATATAGTGACAATGTTTATGTATTACCTAAACATTTAGATGAGATGGTTGCTCGTCTTCATTTAGAAAAGATAGGTGCTCAATTAACACAACTTACTAGTGAACAAGCTGATTATATTAACGTTCCTGTTCAAGGACCTTATAAACCAGAGCAATATCGTTATTAATCAGCCTAACTATTTAAATATCCATTCATGAATATTGCTGATACCTTGCTTTCCTTGCCTGATCTTATAGGTAATGCAGTTCAGTCTAATCAGTGGCTTGGTTATGGGGCAATTTTAATTGCGATGTTTTTAGAAAATTTATTTCCTCCTATACCCTCTGAATTAATTATGCCCCTTGGTGGTTTTTATATTGCTCAAGGCCAATTAAGTTTTTTTCCAGTTATTATTGCGGGTTTGATTGGCACGGTATTAGGGGCATTCCCTTGGTATGGATTAGGCAGGTTAGCCAATGAAGAAAAGATAGAGATTTGGATTGCTAAATATGGGAAATGGTTAGGTATTACTCCTACTGACTTATATAAAAGTCATAGTTGGTTTTCTAGGTATGGAATAGCTTTGGTTTTTTGGGGAAGGTTAATTCCTGGTATACGCACATTAATCTCTGTGCCTGCTGGAATTCAATTAATGCCTCTCCCACCTTTTGTATTTTGGACAACTGCAGGGAGTCTTCTGTGGATTATTTTTTTAACAGTTGCAGGTATACTTTTAGGTGAAAGTTATAGTGCAGTTGAAATTTGGATTGAGCCTTTTTCTAAGGGAGTTAAATTCATATTGGCCTTTTCAATATTTATTACATTTGCTTGGCTATGTATACGCTTCTTTTTTCTTAAGAAGTCAAATTAGAATGGAATATTGTTATTGTTTTGATTATTGGATGATTCATTATTCATAGAATCTCTTCTTGAGCTTAAAAGTTCTAGTCTATCTACTCTAATAACTGGCTTAGATTTATTTTCTCCAGTTGTTTTATCCCTCCACTGATCTAATTTAAAACTCCCACTGATTCCTAAGAGAGAACCTTTTTTTACATAATCAGCAGCAACTTGCGCTTGTTTACCCCATATTTCTAAATTAAACCAATCAGGGTCCTCATTCCTACTGCGTCTATTTACAGCAAGAGTAAAGTTTGCAACTAAGCTTCCTGATTCGAAATACCTGACTTCAGGATCTCGTCCTGCTCTTCCTACAAGATTAATGGCATTAATACTCATTATTTAAATATCTAGTGACTTGCAAAGTATAACCGGAATCTTCCTAAGTAAAAGTGTTTTTTCTGAAACGACTTTTTGTTTTTTTTGAAGATTCTTCTAGTCTTAGTGACTAATAACTTTTTGATAAGACCGTGTTTTTCAGACGTTTTCGTTTATCGCGTGATATTGGTATAGATCTTGGAACAGCAAATACCTTGATATACGTTCAAGGTAAAGGGATTGTTTTAGAAGAACCATCTGTAGTTGCAATGGATCTAGAGGAAGGAGAGCCATTAGCAGTTGGTGACGATGCCAAATTGATGCTAGGCCGTACTCCAGGGAATATTCGAGCAGTGAGGCCTTTAAGAGATGGAGTGATTGCTGATTTTGATGCAGCAGAGCAAATGCTCAAGTCTTTTATTCAAAAATGCAATGAAGGACGGGGAATTCTTGCACCAAGATTAGTTGTAGGCATACCAAGTGGGGTAACTAGTGTTGAGCGTCGAGCAGTTCGAGAGGCTGGTCTAGCAGGAGCTAGGGAGGTCCATTTAATTGATGAACCTGTAGCAGCTGCGATTGGTGCACATTTACCTGTTACGGAACCAATAGGCACTATGATTGTTGATATTGGTGGTGGAACTACAGAGGTTGCAGTTCTTAGTTTAGGTGGAACAGTACTGAGCGAATCTGTGCGTGTTGCTGGCGATGAGATAAATGATTCGATAGCAATTTATTTGAAGAAAGTGCACAATTTGGTTGTGGGAGAACGAACTGCAGAAGAAATCAAGATTCGGATTGGCTCTGCTTTTCCTAATAATGAATTTGACTTGCAATCAATGGATGTTCGCGGACTCCATTTGCTTTCTGGGTTACCTCGTTCGATTACTTTGCAAGCTGGAGAGTTGAGAGAAGCAATGTCTGAGCCGCTCAACAAGATTGTTGAAGCTGTTAAAAGAGTTTTAGAGAGAACTCCACCCGAATTGGCTGCAGATATTGTTGATAGAGGAATTATGCTTGCAGGTGGTGGAGCATTAGTAAGAGGCATCAGTGATCTAGTTAGTCATGAGACAGGTATTTTTACTCATGTTGCTGAAGATCCTTTGTTATGTGTCGTGAATGGATGTGGACACGTTTTAGATGATTTTAGACGCCTGAAAAGAGTAGTGGATACTCCTGATTTTGCTAGAAATGCCGTAAGAGACTGAATCTATGCTGAATACTCGACGAAAAGTAGCTTTTCGTTGGTGGTCTAGAAAAAGTTTTTGGTATTTATTTTTTCTAAGTATATTTTTGCTATTTATTCGCTTTTCTAAAGGAGCTTTTCTCCTTGATGTTTTTGCTATTTTTTCCAGACCTTTCTGGCCTGGAACAGCCCAGAAGGAATGGATTGTAAATGGTATTAACTTGGAGCAACAAATCAGGATTGACTTATTAGAAAAAGATAATCAACGACTTAGAGAGATATTAAAGTTGCAAAATTCCAGTACAAAGAGTCAGGTTTCTGCTGCTGTGATTTCAAGACGATCGAGAGATTTCTGGCAGCAATTGGAGTTGAACAAAGGTGCGAAAGATGGGATCAATGAAGGAGATGCAGTACTTGGTCCTGGAGGATTGCTTGGGCTAATTGAAACTGTGACATATACAACTTCTAGGGTGAGATTGTTAACTGCGCCTTCAACTAAGTTGGGAGTATGGATTGAGCGTTCAAAGGTGCATGGGGTTTTAACAGGAGTAGGCACTAACCGTCCTCAGCTAAATTTTTTAGAGAAAATGCCTGATGCAAAACTAGGTGACATTATTAGTACTTCTCCTGTTAGCACTTTAATGCCACCAAATCTTCCAGTGGGAGTGATTCAGTCAATTGATGATCAAAACCTCCCCTCCCCATATGCCATTGTTCAGTTAATTGCTTCTCCAGAGGCTATTGATTGGGTCCAAGTTCAAACGAGTAATGAAAAGAGATAAAAACAGAATTTTTTATCAGTGCTTAGCTTTGTTGGTACCTTTTATGACACTTCTCTCACCAACTTGGCTTTCTATTTCAGGAGTTGGACCAAGGTGGGCTGAGTTGTGGTTATTGCCTTGGGCTTTAGAAGAAGGACCTGTTGCAGGAATATTTGCTGGATTTTGTTTAGGTCTTGTGTTGGATGGAATTAATCTGGATGGTTCAACACAGATACCTGCTCTGATTTTTCTTGGTTATTGGTGGGGTTGTTTAGGCAGTAAAAGTAGATATTCGGAGAAGAGTTTTGTACTTGGAATTCTAATTTTATCTGGATCTTTTCTTAGTGGTTTTAGCATATGGCTTCAACAAATTTTTCAAGTGCATGGAAGCTTTTTCAATGCTTGGGCTTTGCATAATGTACTTGCAGGATCAATTGTTTCTGGACTTATTGCCCCATTGCTTTGTTCACTATCATTAAATAGTTTCTTTCGAGGAAAAGGCTAACAATTGAAACGCAGGAGATGCTTTATCAATCAGTTACAGTAAAAACCAATCCAATATAGATTCTAATATTCATAACAATTGATCTATGGATGGTCAATACCTGGCAAATATTAAAAAATTTGGGAAATAGAATATTTATGGCTATAGCAATTGAGTTGGGGTGGGGGTGTAGGATTATTATGAGGGCTGAATGAGAGATCATCATCATGTATGAAGAAGGTTCATCCATGCTTGAGAAGAGCAATGATGGACCTGTCTTAAAGGTTTCATCTCGCAATCATGCAACTATTTTGGTTGTTGATGATGAACCTGCAGTTTTAAAAGTCTTGGTTACAAGGCTTGAGTTGTCGGGGTATAAAGTTGTTTCTGCTAAAGATGGAGAAGAGGCTTTAGATGTATTTCATAAGGAATCCCCTGACCTAGTTGTTTTAGATGTAATGCTTCCAAAGTTGGATGGCTTTGCAGTTTGTAGGAGATTAAGGGCCGAATCAATTGTCCCCATAATTTTTCTTAGTGCTCTTGAGGCTATCTCTGAGAGAGTTGCAGGATTGGATTTAGGGGCTGATGATTACTTGTCTAAGCCTTTTAGCCCAAAAGAGTTAGAAGCACGCATAGCCACGATTTTACGCCGAATGGGTCCCGGGGCATCTGTTGCTGAGCCAAGAGAGATACCTGCAGGGCAAGGAGTAATGAAACTAGGGGAATTAGTTGTTGATACCAACCGTAGGCAGGTAAGTAGAGGTGGAGAGAGGATTGGACTAACGTATACAGAATTTAGCTTGCTTGAATTACTGTTCCGTGATCCAGGGAAGGTTGTCCCACGAGCAGAGATCTTGGAACAGCTTTGGGGCTACCCTCCTCGACGAGCTGCTGATCTCAGAGTTGTTGATGTATATGTTGCACGTTTAAGAGGGAAACTAGAACCTGATCCTCGCAATCCTGAATTAATACTTACTGTGAGAGGTATTGGCTATTCTTCTCAGAGATTGGGGGAGTTCCCTCCTGTTAACTCTTAAATATAAAAAATTATTCTTTTTATTCCCTTGACTAACTAGTCTCAATGTAAATAGCTCCTTTTCATTTTCCTTTGTCTGACTTAAGAGAAACTCGTATAGCTAAGGCTTCTGCATTGCGAAAAGTTGGCAGGGAACCTTATGCCATTGGTTTTAAACCTACTTCAACAGCTGCGGAGTTGCAGATAGAGCATAAGGATTTGGCTAATGGCCAAGAGAGGGATGTTGAAGTATGCCTTGCAGGACGTGTTATTGCACGTCGTGTTATGGGGAAGCTGGCTTTTTTTACTTTGTCTGATGAAAGTGGCTCGATTCAACTATTTCTGGAAAAAGCCACCCTTCAAGAATTTAGTCCGGAGTTACAAGAGCCTGGTGCATTTAAACAAATTACAGATTTTGTTGATACAGGAGATTGGTTAGGAGTTCAAGGAGTGTTGAGGCGAACAGATCGTGGTGAATTGTCCATAAAGGTTCAATCTTGGACGATGTTATCTAAATCTCTCCAACCATTACCTGATAAATGGCATGGTCTTTCAGATATAGAAAAGAGATATAGACAGCGCTACCTTGATTTAATTGTAAACCCAGAGTCACGTAAGACTTTTAAGAAAAGAGCCTTTGCTGTTAGTGCCATACGTAGATGGTTGGATGATCGTGGTTTTTTGGAGATTGAAACTCCTGTTTTGCAGGCAGAAGCTGGTGGTGCTGAGGCAAGACCATTTATTACTCATCACAACACGTTTGATGTGCCTTTGTATCTCAGAATAGCGACAGAACTTCATTTAAAGAGGTTAGTAGTAGGAGGCTTTGAACGTGTTTATGAGCTAGGTCGAATCTTTAGGAATGAAGGTATTAGCACAAGACATAACCCGGAGTTCACATCAGTGGAGATTTATCAAGCTTTTGCTGATTACAACCAGATGATGGATTTAACAGAACAGCTGCTTTCATCAATTTCTTTGCAGGTTTGTGGATCTACAAAAATTTCTTATCAAGGAAAAGAACTGGACTTTACGCCCCCTTGGCGTCGAGAAACTATGCAGGATCTTGTTTTAGAAGCAACAGGATTAGATTTTGATGCTTTTGGTAATGATAGGGAAAAGGCAGCTTCTGCAATGATTAATGCTGGTTTAGAAGTCTCTAACGACGCCAATTCTGCTGGCAGACTAATGAATGAGGTTTTTGAGCAAGCAGTAGAACCAAAATTAATTCAGCCTACTTTTGTCATTGATTATCCAATTGAAATTTCACCATTAGCTAGAAAACACCGTCACAAAGACGGGATGGTTGAGAGATTTGAATTGTTTATTGCTGGACGAGAGACTGCTAATGCTTTTAGTGAATTAATTGATCCCATTGATCAACGAGAGCGGCTTCAGGAGCAACAGAATCGTAAAAATGATGGTGATCTAGAGGCTCATTCAATAGATGAAGATTTTCTTAATGCTTTAGAGGTTGGGATGCCCCCTACTGGTGGTCTTGGCATTGGGATTGATCGCTTAGTAATGCTTTTAACAGATAGTTCATCTATAAGAGATGTTATTGCTTTTCCATTGCTTCGCCCTGAGGCCGGTTCTCAGTAATCAAAAGGGACCCATCAAAGTGGATAATAGATCCAGTATGAAGACGTCTAGGGATGAGCGGAGAGCGCGTTGGTTTCAGGTTTAAGCACACTGATGCTGTGGTTAAGCGCAATCCTCAAGGTCGTTCTAGACGAGGTTGGGTGATGGAACCTGTAGAGCAGACAACTAGTCGTGGAACTAAAATGCCTGCCTATCGCATTAGATGGAGGGATAGTGAGCGCCCTGAAATTGTTTTGCAACATATGTTGATTGCAGATCCTGACCCAACCCCTCCTCCTGACAATGTGAGCCTTGAACCCCCTTCATCAGCAAAATAATTTCTTTACCTCAACTGTCAAAAAATTTCTTTTTTGTAGAAAACCTGATCATATTTTTGCCGTTTAACGGCGCCTGCTCGAAATAAAATCGGTTTTATTTGCAAGGATTCGCTGACATTCGCGACTTTTTTCTATGTCAGGCAAAATTAAATTTTTTAATTCTAATGAGATTTATTCTCTTTGAGGCGATTTAGTGATGATTGGTTTTTCTATTTCTTGCTGTAATGAACTAATTGCTGCTTCTCTAGATAAAAGAAATATTTGTGAAAGTTTTGCTAATGATCCTTCTTCAATATCTAACGTACTAAGTTCATTAAATGCATTTTTGTATACCTTATCTAGCGCGCTGATTAATTTTTCTCGTTGCAATTTTAATGCAATTCTTTTTTGTTCTCTTTCCATTCTTAAATAGCATCATTCTTTATTACCATAGACTAATACCTGGAAAGAGCTTCTTTTGTCTCTTTAGCAGTTTGCTTTCTCTTTTCAGACTCTCTTTTATCATGAATTTTTTTCCCTTTACCAAGACCGATTGTTATTTTTATCCAGGAACCTTTCAGATAAAGTTTTATTGGGATTAATGTCAGGCCTTTTTTGTTGAGATTTGATTCTAATTTGCTTATTTCTTTTTGATGAGCTAACAATTGACGTACTCGTAATGGCTCATGATTGAAAAAATTACCTGCGTTATTAAATTTTGAGATATGAACATTATGCAACTGAAGATTTCCATCACGGATCAGACAAAATCCATCTCTTAAATTAACATTGCCTGCGCGAATTGATTTAACTTCTGTTCCCAAAAGTTCAATGCCTGCTTCCAATGTGTCCAATATTTCATATTGATATCTAGCAAAACGGTTTTCAGCCAAGTTTTTGTTGAGCTTGGCTTTTGATTGTTTTGACTTTTTTTTATGACTAGCTTTGGACATTTTCCGACATTACTCTTTTGTGAGTACACAACTGTCCCTATCCTTCGAATATGGCAATTGTGTCTTCCGGCTCAAAGAAATCTTCTTCATATAACCTTAATGGAAAGACAAGGTTGTTGGATCCAAAGAGGCTTGAAGAGGACACAAAGAAACGTAAAGACGACTCATTAAGGCCTCAATCTTTGAATGAATTTGTAGGTCAATCTGACTTAAAAGAAGTACTGTCTATTTCTGTCAAAGCAGCCTTATCCAGAAAAGAAGCCTTGGATCATGTGTTGTTGTATGGACCTCCAGGTTTGGGAAAAACTACTATGGCTTTGGTTCTCGCCAGAGAGCTAGGAGTTCAATGTCGTATTACAAGTGCCCCAGCTTTAGAAAGGCCAAGAGACATAATTGGCTTATTGCTGAACTTAAAATCTCATGAATTATTGTTTGTTGATGAAATTCATAGACTTACAAAGGTTGCGCAAGAGCTTTTATACCCTGCATTAGAAGATTTCCGACTGGACTTAACTGTTGGGAAAGGTACAACAGCACGAACACGGGAAATAGATCTTCCTCGCTTTACTTTCATTGGTGCAACTACTAGCCCCGCTTCAATTAGTTCACCTTTAAGAGATCGTTTTGGTATTACGCATCGATTGAATTTTTATCAGTTGGATGATCTACAGAAGATCATCCAAAGAGCAGCAGATCTTTTGGAATTGAAGTTATCTACTGAAGGAAGTATGGAAATTGCTCGTCGTTGTAGAGGTACCCCACGAATTGCTAATAGATTGCTTCGTAGAGTTAGAGATTTTGCCACTGTCCAAGAGAACATTCAAATAGTTGATAAAGATGTTGTGAATGAATCTTTAAAATTGCATCAAGTAGATGAGTGTGGTTTAGATCAGACAGATAGACGTTTTTTGTCATTTATTGTTGAAGCGCATGATAATGGTCCAGTGGGATTAGAGACTCTTGCTGCTGCATTAGGAGAAGAAAGCTCTACATTGGAAACTGTGGTGGAGCCATTTCTTTTACAGATTGGTTTTTTAAAAAGAACACCTCGTGGAAGAATTGTCACTTCAGCAGCAATAGATCACCTTCATTTTGATAAAAGCACAAGGATGCCTAGTTAAATGAGACAGAAGATTTTCCTTCCTTTGCTTATATCTTGTTTAGTTTGGGTCGGTTTTCCATTGTTTGCTGTTGAAGCAGGGAATGAAGCTAATGCATCCTTGTTTGCAAAGGCATTGTATGAAAGCAAAGAAGGTAATTTTGTAGATGCATTAGAAAGTTGGGATCGTTTTTTAGTGTCTGCTCCAACAGATGCTGCGGCTTTAAGTAATCGTGGAAATGTACGTTTAGCGTTGGGTGATTCTGAAGGTGCAATTCTTGATCAAACCAGTGCAATTAAGATTCTCCCTTCGGAAACTGATCCACATTTAAATCGAGGTATTGCTGAGGAAACCTTAGGTCAATGGGATGAAGCTATTATTGATTATCAATGGGTTCTTACCAGAGAGCCAGAAAATGCTTCTGCTTTATATAATTTAGGAAACGTTGTGGGGTCTATTCGAGGTGATTGGTTACAAGCAAAAGAGTTATTTAACAAAGCATCCATAGCTAATCCAGGAGATGTTATGGCTCGATCTAGTAACGCTTTGGCTTCTTATCAATTAAATGACTTTGCTCAGGCAGAAAAAGAGCTGAGGACACTTATTCGTAAATATCCAATGTTTGCAGATGCAAGGGCAGCATTGACTGCTCTGTTGTGGAGAGAAGGATCACTAGGAGAAGCTGAAAGTCATTGGACTGCAGCAATCGGACTCGACAGCAGATACAGAGAAGAAAAATGGCTTGTAAATGTAAGACGGTGGCCTTCCGATCCAATCCATGATCTGATGGCATTTTTGGATTTGGAACCAGTATGAATGTTTTGAAGAAGTCATCTGTGACCTTAGAGTCTTTTTTGCCTGAATTAATTGACCTCAGGAGGCATTTTCATGCTCATCCTGAGTTGAGTGGTGAAGAGCATCAAACAGCTGCACTTGTGGCGGGCGAATTAAGAAAGTACGGATGGACTGTCACAGAATCAATAGGTAGAACAGGGTTGATTGCTGAGTTGGGAAATATATCTACTCCTTTAGTTGGTTTAAGAGTAGATATGGATGCTTTGCCTGTAGAAGAAAAGACAGGGCTTCCCTATTCTTCTTTAAGACAAGGTCTTATGCATGCATGTGGGCATGATATTCATACTTGCATAGGCCTAGGTGTTGCAAGATTACTTGCCGAAAATCAAGACCAAGTAACTGGCATCAGACTCTTATTTCAACCTGCTGAGGAGATTGCTTCTGGTGCAAGATGGATGAAGAAAGATGGAGCGACTAAAGGTTTAGACGCTCTCTTTGGCGTTCATGTTTATCCAGAACTTCCTATTGGTAGCATTGGTGTTCGAAGTGGAACATTAACTGCGGCAGCTGGTAAGTTGGAAATCAAAATTATTGGTAATGGAGGACATGGTGCTAGGCCTCATCAAACTATTGATTCAATTTGGATAGCATCAAAGGTTATTAGTGGAATTCAAGAAGCGATTGCAAGGCAACTAGATGCATTAATGCCAGTTGTTGTAAGTTTTGGCAAAATTGAAGGTGGCCAAGCTTTTAATGTAATTGCAGATCAAGTAAAGCTTTTGGGTACAGTTCGTTGTTTAGATGCAAGTTTAAATGAAACTCTTCCGAAATGGATCGAAGATACAGTCAAAGGAATTGCTAATAGCTTAGGGGCAGAGGCTTTGGTTACATATACATCTATTGCACCTCCTGTTTGGAATGACCCTGGGCTAACATCCTTCGTTGAAGAAGCAGGTAAAGTTGTGCTTGGAGCAGTTAATGTGAAGCACTTAGAATTACCTTCTTTGGGTGCAGAGGATTTTGCAGAATTTTTAGAAGATGTGCCTGGGACAATGTTTCGTCTAGGAGTAGCACCTCCTAATGGATGTGCTCCACTACATAACGGTTATTTTTCTCCTGATGAAAAAAGTATTGAAGTTGGAATCCGTGTAATTTTTCAAACCTTAATGACTTGGATGAATAAACAAAAATTTCAGGTTAGAGGGCTTTCAAAATGAACAATTCTAAGAATTTGTTTGTATCTCTTGCTGCACCATGCTTTATCTTTATTTCACTATTGGGTTTTTTTTATCGTAAAGATAATGATCGGGTTCAAGCAGTACCAGCTTTACTTGTTGGAATAGGTCTTATTTGTTCTAATGCTTTTGGTAGAACTAAAAGGCGGAAAAAATTGTTAAATGAAATGCTGAATAGACGAAAGACTTTGAATTAATAATTTGATTTTACAGAAAAGGACTTATTGCTGAAAAATAGCTAGCTTGAACATACTCACTAGGGGTGCCATACGAGCTTTTGCTTTTGGCTGAGATCACACCCTCTGAACCTGATACGGTTAAGCCCGGCGAAGGAAAGTGAAAGAGAGTGATCAAGGCATGGTTCTAATTCCTCTGTGTATTTTTTATAGTTTTTTTGGTTATGCGCACTTCGTGGGTTGCTTCCCGTAGAGGACAGGAAAATGTTTCTCAAATGTATTTTGCTCGCCGGGAACTTATCACAGAGGAAATGGCTTTTGTGGCAAAGAGAGAGAATCTTCCTGCCTCTTTAGTTATGGAGGAAGTAGCAAGAGGAAGAATGATAATACCCGCAAACATTAATCATCTAAATTTGGAGCCTATGGCTATAGGTATTGCTTCTAGGTGCAAAGTGAATGCAAATATAGGAGCATCTCCTAACGCAAGTGATGTTAAAGAAGAATTGAAAAAGCTTAATCTTGCTGTTAAGTATGGCGCTGATACTGTTATGGATCTTTCTACCGGAGGTGTCAATCTTGATGATGTAAGGATGGCAATAATTGATGCTTCACCAGTCCCAATTGGAACTGTTCCTGTCTATCAAGCTTTGGAGAGTGTTCATGGTTCCATTGAGAAATTATCTGAAGAGGATTTTCTGCACATCATAGAAAAACACTGTAAGCAAGGTGTGGATTATCAGACTATTCACGCTGGTTTGCTCATTGAGCATTTACCAAAAGTTAAAGGAAGAATTACTGGAATAGTGAGTCGAGGAGGTGGAATCTTGGCTCAGTGGATGCTTTATCACCATAAGCAGAACCCTCTCTTCACTCGTTTTGATGATATTTGTGAAATTTTCAAACGTTATGATTGCAGTTTTTCTTTAGGCGATTCTTTAAGACCAGGTTGTCTTCATGATGCATCAGATGAAGCTCAATTAGCTGAGTTAAAGACTCTAGGAGAACTTACTAAACGTGCTTGGAAGCATGATGTTCAGGTAATGGTGGAAGGACCTGGCCATGTTCCCTTGGATCAGATTGAGTTCAATGTTAAGAAGGAGATGGAGGAATGTTCTGAGGCGCCGTTTTATGTTTTAGGACCTTTGGTTACAGATATTGCTCCAGGGTATGATCATATTACTAGTGCAATTGGTGCTGCCATGGCAGGTTGGCATGGTACAGCGATGCTTTGCTATGTCACCCCTAAGGAGCATTTAGGCTTGCCAAATCCAGATGATGTTCGTGAAGGATTAATTGCTTATAAGATTGCAGCTCACGCAGCTGATATAGCCAGACATCGATCTGGAGCTAGAGATAGAGATGATGAGTTAAGCAAAGCTAGGTATGCTTTTGATTGGAATAAGCAGTTTGAATTGTCACTTGATCCAGAGCGCGCCCGTGAATATCATGATGAGACATTACCGGCTGATATTTATAAGCAAGCAGAATTTTGTTCGATGTGTGGACCTAAGCATTGCCCGATGCAAACTAAAATCACAGATAAGGATTTAGAGGCTTTAGAAGATGTTCTTTCTTCTCAAGAAGAAATTAAAGTGAAATCTATTTCATGACAAAAAAAGGGCTTAATTCAATAATTAAGCCCTTTTGAATTTTTTTTAATCTTAACTAAGAAGTGTCTTTGCTTTATTTAATACATTTTCAACTGTAAAACCAAATTTTTCCATACAAGTTCCTCCTGGAGCAGAAGCACCAAAGCTACTCATAGTGACACTCTCTCCATCAAGCCCAATATATTTATGCCATCCAAAGGTTTCAGCGGCTTCTACAACAATGCGTTTACGTACATTGGATGGTAAAACTTCTTCTTTATAAGAGTCACTTTGCTCTTCAAAAAGCTCTACGCAGGGCATGGATACCACTCTAATTTTTTTCCCTTGATTGGTTAACTCCTTGGCAGCTTCAACACATAAATGCAACTCGCTACCTGTTCCGATAAAGATTAATTCAGGTGTTCCTGAGCAATCTTCAAGAATATAGCCACCTAAACCTACTTTCTCTATTGATGAATTGGCTTGATTTGGCATTCCTTGTCTACTTAAGCAAAGAGAACTTGGCCGTTTGCGATTGCTAATTGCAACTTTGTACGCCCCACTAGTTTCATTGCCATCTCCAGGTCGGAAAACCAACATATTTGGTATTGCACGGAGCGATGGAATTGTTTCAATCGGCTGATGAGTAGGACCATCCTCACCAACTCCAATGGAATCATGAGTAAGGACATAAATTACTCCGAGTTCGCTCAATGCTGATAGTCGCATTGAACCTCTCATATAGTCAGCGAATACAAGAAACGTGCCACCATAAGGAATTAAACCACTGTCATGGTAAGCAATTCCATTAAGGATAGCTGCCATCGCATGCTCTCTAACTCCAAAGTGGAGATAGCGCTTTTCAGGTGATTCTGCTTGGAACGAACCACTTTCACCTTTTATATCGGTGTAGTTGGAATGTGTTAAGTCTGCTGAGCCACCAATGAGTTCAGGAAGGTTTGGCCCAAGTGCACCTAGGCAAATTTGTGAATGTTTTCTTGTAGCTAAACCTTGATCAGCAGTTGTATAAGTAGGGAGGTCTTTGTCCCAGTTCTCGGGGAGTTCTCCTCTTAATGAGCGTTCAAACTGCTTGGCCTCTGAAGGATATTTTCTTCGATAATTGTTTAATTGCTCATTCCAATCACTTTCTAGGGCTGCTCCTTTTTCGATTGCTTTTCTAAACTGTCCGTAGGCTTCTTGAGGAATTTCGAAAGGACCATAAGACCAATCTAATGATTTTCTGGTTAAATCCGCTTCTTCTGCACCAAGAGGAGCACCATGAACCCCTGCGGTATCACTTTTATTAGGCGATCCATACCCAATAGTTGTAGTGATTTTAATTATAGAAGGTTTGTCAGTAACTTCTTTTGCTTTTTGAATAGCATTTGCAATTGCATTTACGTCTTTATTTCCATCAGGGACGTGCTGAACATGCCAACCATAAGATTCATATCTTTTTAGAACATCTTCAGTGAAAGAAACATCAGTCCTTCCATCAATAGTGATGTGATTGTCGTCATATAGAGCAATCAATTTTCCTAACTTCAGATGTCCTGCTAGTGAACATGCTTCTGAAGCAACACCTTCTTGATTGCATCCATCCCCCATGATCACATAAGTAAAATGATCAACAATTTTGGAATCTGGCTTGTTAAATTTAGCCGCCAAATGAGCTTCGGCTATCGCAAGCCCTACTGCATTAGAAATTCCAGCTCCTAGTGGTCCTGCTGTTACCTCAACTCCAGGCGTTTCAAATGTTTCTGGATGACCTGGTGTTTTAGCTCCCCATTGTCTGAACTGTTTTATATCTTCTATAGATACTGAGTCATAGCCAGTGAGGTGTAAAAGTGCATAAAGCAACATGCACCCATGTCCAGCTGATAGAACAAAACGATCTCGGTTAAACCATTTTGGATTTTTAGGATTATGACGGAGAAATTGATCCCATAGTGTATACCCCATAGGAGCGCAGCCCATTGGCAGACCTGGGTGACCACTATTAGATTTATTTACAGCGTCAACTGCAAGCATTCTGATGCTATTGATGCAGAGTGATTCAAGTGAAGCGGGCGCAGCGACCATTTTGTTAATTGGTAATTGAAAGATTCAGACTGGTTGAGTAGTAGTTGCTTAGCTCATTTTCCGGAAGGCAAGGCAAACGTTATGCCCTCCGAAACCAAATGAGTTAGACAATACAACATTTAATTTGCTTTCTCTAGCAGTGTTAGGAACGTAGTCCAGATCACAGTCAGGATCTGGTTTGGAGTAATTGATGGTTGGTGGAACTACTCCATGGCTAATAGAAAGTACACATGCTACGGCCTCAATGCCCCCAGACCCTCCAAGAAGATGACCTGTCATAGATTTTGTTGAGCTAACTGGGATTTGTTTAGCCCTATCTCCTAGTGCAGTTTTTATTGCTGAAGTTTCATTTTTATCATTAGCAGATGTGCTTGTTCCATGAGCATTGATGTAATCAATTTCTTGAGGATCTATGCTTCCATCTTTAAGAGCCTCAGTAATAGCTTTTGATCCGCCTATGCCGCCTGGAGAAGGCGCTGTAATGTGATGAGCATCACAGGTAGTGCCATATCCAATCATTTCAGCATAAATTTGAGCATTACGATTTTTTGCATGCTCAAGTGTCTCAAGCACTAGTATGCCTGACCCTTCTCCTATTACGAAACCATCTCTATCAGCATCAAAAGGTCTGCTTGCAGAAGAAGGGTCATCATTACGGAATGATAGAGCTTTGGCACTTGAAAATCCTGCTACTCCAAGAGGAGTAATGCTGGCCTCGGCACCTCCACATATCATTGCGTCTGCTTTCCCTAATTGAAGAAGCCTAAATGAATCTCCAATAGCGTTAGAACCTGCAGCACAGGCTGTTGAGACAGCTGAGCTTGGGCCTTTTGCACCAAGAGCAATTGCAGCAAGACCTGTTGCCATGTTGGGGATCATCATTGGAACAGTAAAAGGGCTAACTCTTCCTGGACCTTTGCTATTAAGAACTTGGGCTTGCGTTTCCATAGTGAGCAAGCCCCCAACTCCAGATCCAATAATGACACCAATACGAGATGCATTGCTTTCATTAATTGTTAGTTCTGAATCTGCAATTGCTTCTTTTGCAGCGACAACACCAAACTTAGAGAATCGATCCCATCTTTTGGACTCTTTTGGCTCGAGAATTCCAGTTGGATCAAAATTGGAAACTTCTGCAGCAAACCTGCAAGCATGCTGAGAAGCATCAAACAGGCTTATAGGTCCGACCCCATTTCGGCCAGACTGTAATCCAAGGAGATAATCTTTGACGGTATTGCCAATAGGGGTAATAGCGCCAAGACCAGTTATTACAACTCGATGGAGGTTCTCCATCATTAGGCCCTCAGGATTGCTTGGCTTCTATGTATTTGACGGCATCACCCACTGTGGCTATGCCTTCTGCAGATTCATCTGGAATCTCGATATCAAATGCTTCTTCGAGAGCCATCACCAATTCAACGGTGTCAAGAGAGTCTGCTCCCAGGTCATTCTGGAAATTGGAATCTGGCTTGATTTCGCCTGCATCAACGCTAAGTTGCTCTGCAACGATGGAACGAACTTTTTCGAGAATTGCTTCCTGAGACATAATTCTAGAGATTTGTTCATATCTTACGAGTTAATGGTCGCGAGTTAACAAGAGTGAAGCCAGATGCATGAATCTCTTTATGTTGAACCAAATTGAGTAAAGTTTTTTACAAGTAACGTTATCTACAGGGCTTTATGTCCCACGCAGTAAAGATCTACGACACATGCATTGGATGCACCCAATGTGTAAGGGCTTGTCCTCTCGACGTCCTTGAAATGGTTCCATGGGATGGCTGTAAAGCCGGTCAGATTGCGTCTTCTCCGCGAACAGAAGATTGTGTCGGCTGTAAGCGTTGTGAGACAGCATGCCCTACAGATTTCCTAAGTATTAGGGTTTATTTAGGGGATGAAACGACTAGAAGCATGGGATTGGCCTACTAGGTCCTTTTGTAAAATTAGTCTTTGGAGTATGTTCTTTACGGTCCGTAAGGCTATGGATTTAAGTTCATACTTTTATATATGTGTGGAATAGTCGCACTAGTTGGGTTTCGTGAGGCATCTCCGATTCTATTAGAGGGGCTTAAGAAGCTGGAATATAGAGGATATGATTCTGCTGGACTGGCTACTGTAAGTACTAAAGAAGGTAGTGAAAAAGCTTTTATTACATGTAGGAAGGCTAAAGGTAAATTAGTTAACCTTTTCAATTTGCTAGCAAAGGAAGGTGCCCAAGGCAATATTGGAATCGGCCATACAAGATGGGCTACGCATGGGAAGCCAGAAGTTAGAAATGCTCACCCTCATCTTGATTCTTCAGGCCAAGTTGCTGTTGTTCAAAACGGGATCATTGAGAATTACACTTGCTTGAGAGAAAAACTGCAGAAACAAGGCATTAAATTTGCTTCAGATACTGATACTGAGGTTATTCCCCATTTGATTTCAGAAGCATTGACTCGATTAAAACAGGAGGCGGTTGTTCCTAAAGGAGAAATGTTGTTTTTAGCTGTGAGGGAGGTTCTTAATTTATTGCAAGGATCATATGCACTGGCAGTTATATGGGCTGAGACTCCAGATATTTTGATTGTTGCTAAGAATAAAGCCCCATTATTAATAGGTTTTGCTCAAGGTGAGTTTCTTTGTGCTAGTGATTCGACAGCTTTTGCTGGATTTACAAAAACCGTTTTGCCTTTGGAAGATACAGAATTGGCCTTACTCACTCCTTTAGGAGTAGAGATATATGATTCTCAAGGGAAACGTCAACATAGAACACCTTCATTGATAGTTGGCTCTGAAAAGAATATTGATAAAGGTCAATTTCGACATTTCATGCTTAAAGAGATTTATGAGCAGCCTGAAACTGCTGATCAGTGGATTACGCGATTTTTGCCTGATGAATTGCCTGCTTCATCACCAATTGCTTTTCCCTTTGAGGACTCCTTTTATGAATCTATAGAAGCAGTTCAAATTTTAGCTTGTGGTACTAGTCGACATGCAGCGATGGTTGGTGCATATCTTTTGGAACAATTTGCTGGCATTCCATCAACAGTTTTCTTTGCAAGTGAATTTCGTTATGCTCCACCTCCTCTGGCTCCCAATATTTTAACTATTGGTGTTACTCAGTCAGGAGAAACAGCGGACACCCTTGCGGCATTGAATATGGAATCTGAAAGACGCTCTGCTCTTCAAGATGATTTGTTTTCCTCTAAGATGCTTGGAATAACTAATAGAATAGAAAGTTCATTAGCTCGTGACTTGACTAATATCATTGATATAGGAGCTGGTTTAGAAGTAGGAGTTGCAGCTACAAAAACTTTCTTAGGTCAGTTATTAGCTTTTTATGGCTTAGCGATAATGATTGCAGCCAGGAATAAAAAACGATCTATAAAAGAAATCAATGATATATGTGATCAGTTGAGATTAGTTCCAAATTATCTAAGAGATTTAATTAACAACCATAATCAACTCACTGAAAAATTAGCCTATCAGTTCGTTAATACTACAGATGTAATTTTTCTAGGCCGAGGAATTAATTATCCAATAGCATTAGAAGCTGCATTGAAATTGAAGGAGATTAGTTATATCCATGCTGAAGGTTTTCCTGCAGGGGAAATGAAGCATGGACCTATTGCATTGTTAGATCACAAAGTTCCTGTTATTTCAATAGCTACTCACGGAGTTGTTTTTGAGAAAGTTTTGAGCAATGCTCAAGAGGCTAAGGCTAGAAATGCTTGTTTAATTGGTATCGCTCCTGAATCATCCGAGACGGAAATCTTTGACCATTTACTGCCTATTCCTAAAGTAAGCGAATGGATTAGCCCATTATTAACAGTTATTCCACTTCAATTATTGAGTTATCATATTGCTGCGCAACGCGGTTTAGATGTTGATCAACCTCGCAACCTAGCAAAAAGTGTAACGGTGGAGTAGTTCCAATTTACGCACTTTCATTGAAGACTCTCTATGCTCTATTGTAATATTTGAATAGGTGAATTTGAAAGTAATAGATTTAATTTGTACGGCCATAATTATCATCAAATCTAACTATATCATCTTCTCCAATATAACTCCCACTTTGTATTTCTATTAACTCTAAAGGTATTTTACCAGGATTTGTAAGCCTATGTCTGCACCCTAAGGGTATATAGGTACTTTGATTTTCCTCTAGTAATTCATTCTTAGAACCATTTTCTACTAATGCAGTACCTTTAACGACTACCCAATGTTCTGCGCGATGATGATGCAGTTGTAGAGAGAGGCTTGCTCCAGGGTTTACTTGGATTTTTTTTACTTGCCAACTTTTTTTATGGACAAGTGAAGTGTAATGTCCCCAAGGACGATATACTTTTGTATGGGTTTTCCCTAAGCTATTATTTTCTTCTTTTAACATATTAACTATTGACTTTATATCCTGAGATTTACTTCGCTCTGTAATCAGAATAGCATCATCTGTTTCAACAACAATTAAATCTTTTATGCCAAGTCCAACTATTAAGCGATGTTCACTTCTTAAATAGCAGTTTGAATTATTTTTTGAAATCACCTTTCCTTGTAATACATTTCCATTGATATCTTTTGCAGACTCTTTCCAGAGTGATTCCCAGCTCCCAATGTCATTCCATCCAGCATTGAGAGGAATAACTGTTCCTAGTTGAGTTTTCTCCATAATTGCTACATCAATGGATAAATTCGGACATTTAGAAAAGGCTTGCTTATCTAATCTTTGAAAATCGAGATCTTCTGAATTCTTTTCGAGGGCTTGTTTGCATGAAAGAAGAATTTCAGGTGCTAACTTTTCTAGTTCTTTAAGAATTATGCTTGCTTTAAATAGAAAGATGCCACTATTCCAAGTAAAGTGAGAATCACTAATGAATTTTTGAGCAGTTTCTTTATCAGGCTTTTCTACAAATCTTTTAATGGTTGATGATGTCGACTCATTATTTTTAGTGGCACATGCTTCGATATATCCATAGCCTGTTTCAGGTGCGGTTGGACAGATTCCAAAAGTCACAAGTCTTCCTGAATCTGCGTCAGAACGTCCAGCCTCTATTGCTTCTAAAAAGCTTTTCTTGTCCCCAATAATGTGATCAGCAGATAGAACGAGTAGTAGAGGATCCTTGCCGGATTCCTTTGCTTTCAATGCTGCGATTGTTATTGCTGGAGCTGTGTTTCTGGCTATTGGCTCAAGAAAAATAGTACTTTCTTTGAGATTTATTTGACGCATCTGTTCTGCAACTATGAACCGATGCTCCTCATTACAAATCAAAAAAGGGCGTTCAAGCTTTTTAATCCCTTGAATACGTTGACAAGTTTGCTGGAGTAATGTCTTATCACTTTTATTGTTTAGGGCCCAGAATTGTTTTGGATAACTTTCTCTTGACAATGGCCATAGCCTTGTACCTGATCCTCCGCAAAGGATTACAGGAGTTATTGAATTGATAGTCACTAAATTGATTAGGCTCATGTATCAATCTACTATTTATAGTTTCTCTTTCTTTTTATAGATTAAATAGACCTGGTGGTGGTGAAATAATTGCCCACCCTTCTTTAAGATTTATTGTAGGAACTATTTGTGTGACAAAAGGAACAAGAACTTTTTTCCCTGAATTCAGTTCTATTTCTAAAAGGTCGTTTCCAGCATTTATCAGATTGATTATCTTTCCAATTTCACGCTCCTCTGGTTGAAGTTTTACTTTTAATCCCAAAAGGTCTAAAAAGTGGAATTCACCTTCCTCAAGTTTCGGTCGTTGGGTGGAATTAACTAATACTTTTTTGCCAACTAACAATTCTGCTGACGTACGGTTATCTATTCCTAGAAAAGAAACTACATAAATAGATTTACCTGGAATTTGTCTTCCAGATAATAATTCAATCTTTTGAGGCTCTTCATCTTTGTCTTGGAGCCATCTTTGACCTGACTCCAAAAATCTTTCAGGGAAGTCACTACTAGGATTAACCCTTACTTCACCTCGAAGACCATGGGGTGCAACAATCTCTCCAACAGTTAACCAAATGATTTCTTTATACATCCTTAGTTAGAAGAGATTTAAAATAACAATTGATTGAACTAAAAACGTGAGTAATTCAGAAGAAATAATCCTTCCAGGATCATCGGTCATTGTGAATAACCCTTCTTCTATTTATAATGGATACAAAGGTTTTGTACAGCGTATTACGGAGAGAAAAGCAGCTGTTCTTTTTGAGGGAGGGAATTGGGACAAGTTGTTGACTATTCCATTAAATGAGCTTGACCTTATTTAGTTTTTTAAATTTCTGAGTGCTTCTTTTGCAGATTCTTTCTCAGCTTTTTTTCTTGAACTACCCCAACCCTCTCCCATTAAATCTTGTTGAATTCGCACTTTGCAATAGAACCTTTTGAGGTCGCCATGTTGCTTTGACATTTCTTTGATTTCATATATAGGTTGATTTAACCCTTTACCCTGGCTCCATTCCTGAAGAGCTGATTTGGCATTTTGCTTATGAGGATCAGCTAGTATTTCTTTGCTTTCCAGCTCCCAATAAGGCTCTAGCCAATCTTGTATTGATCGGATACTTTCTAAACATTCATACAATGCCCCTATTAAGGCTTCAGTGCCTTCTGCACAAATTGTTTCTGTAGCTGCTGCATCTTTCAAAGCTTTAGGAGCTATAAGCATTGCTTCTTTTATTCTTATTTTATAGCCTACTTTGGCTAGCCATTCATCACTTACCAATTGAGCTCTCAATGCTGACCGGTCTCCAACTTTTAGCTTAGGAAAATGAATTTGAATATATTCTGAGGCAGCTAGTCTTAAAACTGCATCCCCATGGAATTCTAGTCTTTCATGGTTTACTGATAGGTTTGTGGAAGTATGTGTCAAGGCTTCATTAAGTATTTTCATATATAAAGCTTCGTTTTCTTTGATTCTATTTATATCTCTGATTTGTAAATTGCTATTTTCAAGCAAAGCATAAATGCTCTTAATTCTTGCAACAGTGATAACTTCTTTTTTTTTAGTAGTCATTTTCTATTACTAGATACATTATTTGATCATTATGAATTGAAGAAAGTGAAAGCAGGTCATAAGCCGGGTTCTGTTCACTATCTAAGTTTAGATAGTGGGCGATCATCTATCTGGGACTGTTGTTGCCAACAGCCTCTAGCGGCCTTTATATAGGAGATAGGCAAGATGGCCATCCTAAAACCTTTGCCTTGCACCCAACCGGGGTTTACCAAGCCAGCACCTCTCGATACTGCTGGTGCGCTCTTACCGCACCTTTGCACCCTTGCCTGTTCTGGTTATGAGCATGGCCCAATAAAAAGTCATCGGCGGTGTGTTTCTGTGGCACTATCCTCACGGTCACCCGCACTGGGCGTTACCCAGCAAGTTCGACCATTTGGGAGCCCGGACTTTCCTCAACCGAGGCTTTATTGTGGAAATCCAACAAATCTCGATTGCGATCACCTCTCCTGCTTTCAGATTCCATAATGCCTTGAAGAGGGACAATCTTCCAGTGGGGCTGTAGCTCAGTCGGATAGAGCGACGGTTTCCTAAACCGTAGGTCGTGGGTTCGAATCCCGCCAGCCCCGTAAATGATAAAAATAGTTGCATAAGCTACATGTAGTAGGTGGCCAAACTACCTACTCTCTCGCTAGCGTGTAATTAGGGAAAGAGATTAGATGACACAGCTTCACGATTTACGACTTCGTCTCTTGGTTCAACAAGAGAGTGAGCAAATTGCTAAATCTCAACCTACTGATTTAGATCTTTCAGTCGTTCAAGCTAGATGCTTGTGTTGGCTAGCACTCTTAGCGGAAGCACATGAAGATCAGGCAAGTGAAGCAGAAACTAGAGGAGATACAGAGCAAGCAATGGGTTGGTTTGCTGATTCAATGAGGTTGAGGGATGTTATTCAAGTTGTCACCAGTATTGAGGTCCCAATCCCTGAAAGTTCAGATGAATTAGAGGACACATAAAATAATTTTTAGTTTTTTGTTTTTGGTGACCTGTAGGGTGTCATGATAGTAATGAGATATAGGTATTCTTTTGCCTGAAGAACCTTGCCAATGCCCTGACTGCCTAAGGTTCTATAAAGAACATGATCGCTTGGTTCGTGAATTTCCTACTCTTCGTCAACAGCAAGAGCTAAATTGGGCAGCTTTACAGTCTTTTAGGACTTTGGCGGGTAGAGTTTTAGAGGATTTTCAAAAGCAATATGGTTATAAACTGACTGAACCTTCTTTGGAAACTAATGCTGATCTTCTTAGTGAAGATGAGATTAGTGAGGAATTACAGCAAGCTTTAACTGATTTAGAAAATATTAATGCACATCTGTTTTCAATTGAGGTATTAATGGAGAAAATATTTGATGTCAGAGTCCCAGAGATTGTAGAAGATAAATTCAAAGAGCTAGCTGGAGAATTAGCCCCTGATCCATTAAACCCTGATCGCCTTAGATTGAATCGTTTGTTACATCAAACTCCAGATCTCCCTGACAAAAACTCAAGTTGAATTAACTCATATCACAGGAGATTTCGACATTTAAAGGATTTACTTTCCAGATAGATTGGCAGTATTCACGTATAGAACGGTCAGATGAAAAGAAACCAGATCTTGCAGTATTAAGAAGAGCCATTCGATTCCAATCTGTAGGGTTTTTCCAGGCTTGGTTGACTTCGTCTTGAGCTCTAAGATAATCTGCAAAATCAGCCATAACAAAGAATGGGTCACTCCCTGTAAGACTATTAATTAGCGGAAGGAATAATTCATTATCCCCATTACTAAAATGACCTACTTCTACTAATCTCAATGCCTCAGATAATTCTTCGCAGGTTTCAATATATTTCTTAGGGTCGTAACCTTCATCTCTTAATTTCATTATCTCACTTTCTGTTTTGCCAAAAAGAAAGAAGTTTCCTGGACCAACTCTGTCACGAATTTCGATGTTTGCCCCATCAAGGGTTCCAATTGTAAGTGCACCATTCATAGCAAATTTCATATTGCCAGTTCCTGAGGCTTCTTTACCAGCTGTAGAAATTTGTTCAGATAGATCAGTCGCAGAATAGACTTGCTCGCCAAG
Organism: Prochlorococcus sp. AG-402-G10; assembly: GCA_003279445.1. Lineage (GTDB taxonomy): Bacteria > Cyanobacteriota > Cyanobacteriia > PCC-6307 > Cyanobiaceae > Prochlorococcus_E. The sequence goes on along the minus strand of QCHT01000002.1, from coordinate 84,835 downwards.
CTTTACATTGTAGTCAGGAAGAAAGACAACTCTCAAGCGACCATCCATATCAGGATCTGCATTTACAACCTCAGCGATACCATTAATGAACCTAATCATCAATTTTGCCATGAAATAACCAGGTGCTGCTTTCCCTCCAAAAATTACAGTTCTAGGTGCAATATCCTTAGTCGATCCATTTTTAATGCGGAGATATTGGGTAATTACTTGTAGAGCATTGAGATGTTGGCGCTTATATTGATGAATCCTTTTTACTTGAACATCAAATAAGCTCGATGGGTCCACTAAAACGCCAGTTTGTCTATGAATGTATCCGGCGAGTTTTCTTTTTCCAGAAAGTTTTGTTTTAGCAAATAAGTCTAGGAATTGAGAATCGTTTTCCTTTTTTTCTAGTTTTTTTAGTAGTTCCATATTTGTGATCCAATCTTTTCCAACTTCTTTATCAAGGAGGCAAGATAACTCAGGGTTAGCCAAACTGACCCATCTACGAGGGGTTACTCCATTGGTAATATTAGTAAATTTTTCTGGCCACAATTCAGCAAATTCAGGCATCAATTGCCTTTTAATGAGATCAGAATGTAATGCAGCGACTCCGTTGACATGGTGAGCACCAATCGTTGCCAAATGAGCCATTCTCACAGCTTTACATCCATCCTCATCAATGATTGAGAGTTTCCTCAAAATTACATCATTCCCTGGATAACGTAGACGAACTTGCTGCAGGAATCTTTTGTTTATTTCGTAAATAATTTCTAAGTGCCTTGGTAACAGACTATGAAATAAATTTAAATCCCATTTTTCAAGTGCTTCAGGAAGCAAGGTGTGGTTTGTATATGCAACAGAGCTTGTAGTAATTTCCCAGGCTTTTTCCCATTCGAAGTGATGATGGTCAATCAGTAATCTCATTAGTTCTGCTACAGCAATAGCAGGGTGCGTATCATTCAGTTGAACTGTCCAATGTTTTGAGAAATTAGCAACGTCTATTCCTCGCTTTTCAAGGCTTCTCAGCATATCTTGCAATGAACAGCTTACAAAGAAGTGTTGTTGTTTTAGTCTTAAACGTCTTCCTTCATCAGTGCCATCATTTGGATAAAGTACTTTGGAAATGGTTTCTGAAGCAACTTTCTCTTCTACTGCGCCATAATAATCACCAATATTAAAAGCATAAAAATCAAAACTTTCAGTTGCATCTGCTCTCCAAAGACGAAGTCGATCGCAATTGTTTACCCTGTAGCCAAGAATTGGTATGTCATGTGGAACCCCAATTGCATGCTCTGAAGGGATCCATCTGGAACGATATTTACCTTTGTCATCTATATAACTTTCCGTTCGACCTCCAAATCCTACAAAACATGATTCATCTGGTTGAGGTAATTCCCAGGGCCATCCACCTTTAAGCCATTTATCTGTGACTTCAACTTGCCAACCATCTCGAATGATTTGATTAAATATTCCAAATTCATAACGAATCCCATAACCAATTGCAGGTACTTGCAAGCTTGCCAGTGATTCCATATAGCAAGCAGCAAGCCTTCCTAGACCTCCATTTCCTAATCCAGGCTCTTCCTCCACTTCAAGAATATGGCTTAATGATTCAATCCCAAATCTACGTACGGCCTCTTCAGCTTCGTTTGTTATTCCAAGGTTCAGGAGGTTATTGTTAAGTTGAGGACCGATTAGAAATTCGGCTGAAAGATAGGCAACTGTTTTCTGAGGTTTGGCTCGGATAGCTTCTTGAGATGCCAGATATCGAGTCATTAACCTATCTCGTACGGCATAACTCAATGCCATATAAAGATCTCTAAGGCTTGCTGTAGTAGCTAGTTTCCCAAGAGTAAAAAATAGATGCTCAGTCATTCCATCAAAGACTGCATCCGCATCAATACCTGCTTTTATTGGATCTGCGTAGCATCCGGGGGTGGGCAGACGCAGATCTTTATGCTGTGAGCTGCTCATATTGGATATTTATATTGATGGACGCTAGCTAAGGTTTTCGAATCCGATCTTTAGTAAGTTCAGATCAACACCTGATCTGACAAAGTTTGTTTAGTAGAAACTATGTAAAAATGGTGATCTTGTAATTTATGCTTCTCATAGATTAAGGCTTCAATTTTTAGATTATGTTGCTATCGCAAGTTTTTTCTGTTCTCAGTACACATGATATAGAGGTTGCAGAAACATTAATAGGTGTTATTCGCTTTCTACTTATTTTTGTTGCTGCAAGGGTTTTGGCAGAGATTTTAGTTCGTTTAAGCTTGCCTACCATTGTTGGGGAACTATTGGCAGGGGTCTTGATTGGAGCATCTGGCCTGCATTTACTTATTCCACCTAGCGCTCATGTGGCTTTAAATCAAGGGTTCATTAATGTAATCAGTTCTCTCGCTTCGATCCCTAAAGAGGCGGTTCCAGATTTGTATTTTGAGACTTTTCCTTCTTTGCAGGCAGTTGCAACCCTTGGTTTATATGCATTACTCTTCCTTACTGGCCTAGAGAGTGAATTAGAAGAATTGGTTGCAGTTGGAGCTCAGGCTTTTACTGTTGCTATGGCAGGTGTGATTTTGCCTTTTGCATTTGGAACATTTGGCCTTATGTTCATTTTCCATGTGGGCTTAATACCAGCAATCTTTGCTGGTGCTTCTATGACAGCAACAAGTATTGGAATTACGGCAAGTGTTTTTGGAGAACTGGGTTATCTCAAAACTCGAGAAGGTCAGATAGTTATTGGTGCAGCAGTGTTGGACGATATTCTTGGAATTGTAATTCTTGCTGTTGTAGTTGCTTTAGCTACAGGAGGCTCACTACAGGTCGCTCCAATTGTGAAATTGGTTGTTGCTGCAACTGTTTTTGTAATAGCCGCAATTGCTTTAAGTAGAACTGCTGCTCCAGCTTTTGATTGGTTATTAGAGCGACTTAAGGCACCTGGGGCAGTTGTCGTTGCATCATTTGTAATTCTTGTTTTAAGTTGTTTTGTAGCCACCGCAATAGGATTAGAAGCTGCTTTGGGTGCTTTTGCGGCTGGCTTAATTTTGAGTAGTTCAAAAAATAATCATGCAATTCAACAATCTGTTCTACCTTTAGTCTCACTCTTTGCAACGATTTTCTTTGTCTTAGTTGGAGCTGGAATGGATTTGTCAGTCATTAATCCTTTAGATCCATCAAGTCGGTCTGCTTTAATTGTTGCCGGCTTCCTTTTGGTAGTTGCAATTATTGGTAAAATTGCAGCTGGGTGGTCATTTGTAATTGATAAGCCTACTGATCGGTTAGTTGTTGGATTAGGAATGATGCCTCGAGGTGAAGTGGGGCTAATTTTCCTAGGTCTTGGTACTAGTGCAGGATTGCTTACTCCTTCCTTAGAAGCTGCGATTTTGTTAATGGTAATTGGGACAACTTTTCTTGCACCTGTACTTCTTCGTATTGTTCTTAAAGACAAAAAGCCTGGAGGAGGTAATTCAATTCCTGATGATATAGCTGCAGACCCAGTTGGTTTAGTTTAAAGAATTGTTCGAAATTAGTTCATGCATTATTTTGACGAATAACAAATCTTAGTTAAACCTTTGGTTGTCTTAAGGCAGCTAACCATAGTGCTATTTTTCATTGCTTTTATTTCTTGATGTCTGTTATCAACGCTCAACCCAATCCGACTTGGAACCATTTAGGTTACGAAGTTTATTCCGTGAGTAGTCAATCGCCCGATATTTCTGACAATGAAGCTTATAGAAATAACCCAGTTGTATTACTAGTTCATGGCTTTGGAGCTTCGACAGACCATTGGCGCTACAACATTCCAGAACTGTCTAAAACTCATGAAGTGCACGCAATTGACTTGCTTGGATTTGGACGTAGTCAGAAACCTGCAGACTTGGAGTATGGAGGTGAGTTATGGAAGGATCAGATAGTTTCATATGTCAAAGAGCGCATCAAAAGACGAACTGTAATCGTAGGAAATTCCCTAGGGGGATATGCAGCTCTGGCTGCAGGAGCTGCTCTGAAATCTGAATCTGCCGGTGTGGTTTTACTTAATGCTGCTGGATATTTCAGCGATGAGAGCCTTACATCTGAACCAAAGGAATTAAGTGCAAGAATTAGAAAGATTATTGCTAATGGGATTTCTAGAGATCTTGTAGTCAAATGGTTGATTTATCCACTAATTCAGAGACTAATTTTTGAGAATTTGCGTAGACCTAATGTTATTAGGAGCACCCTTAAGCAAGTTTATATTGATTCAACGAATGTTGATGATTATTTAATTGAGTCGATTCGCAGACCTTCCTTAGACCCAGGTGCATTTAAAGTTTTTCAAAAAGTTTTCCAAGCTCGAGGGCTCAAGGGTAAACCTATTGATGAATTATTTCAAGACTTGCAAGCTCCATTGCTACTCCTTTGGGGCGACAGCGATCCTTGGTTGAGAAATGCAAAGTTAAAACAAGACAAATTCCGCTTATTTGCTCAAAAAGCTTCTTTACAAGTTAAGGAAGTGCTTTTAAATGCAGGACATTGCCCTCATGATGAAGTGCCTGATTTAGTTAATAAAGAGATGCTGACTTGGCTTCAAGGTCAGTAATGAATTAAATGACACTTATTCTTTCTCAAAAAGAGCTTCCGTATAAACATTGGGAATATATAAATTCAGATAATGGGGATTCTATTCGAATTGTTCCAGAGCGCGGCGGATTAATAACTAGTTGGATTTGTAATGGAAGAGAGATTTTGTATCTTGATCAGGTCCGATTTAAGAATCCTTTGAAAAGTGTCAGAGGGGGAATACCAGTTCTTTTCCCTATTTGTGGAGATTTGCCAAATAATAAATTTATGGTAGATAAGAATGAATATTATTTGAAACAGCATGGTTTTGCTAGAGATGCTAGTTGGCAAATACATGTTATTGAAGATCAATCTGGTGTCTTAATGAGGCTTAAAGAGACACAATCAACCTTGAACTCTTATCCATTTGAGTTTACTTTAGAGATGGAAATAAGATTAAAGATTAATTCATTAGAGATTCTTGCAAAAATAATAAATAATAGTAATAAATTAATGCCTTTTAGTTTTGGTTTGCACCCTTATTTTTATATTAAAGATTTAAACCATGTACGAATTGATGGTCTCACTAAGGAATGTATAAATCAGAAAAAGATGAAAAAGTCTGAGACTAGTTTTGAGTTGAAACAACTTAGTAATGGTATTGATCTTATTGCAGGGCCTACTAATTCCACAGTCTTATTAGATTTAACAGATCAAGTCTCTTTGGAAATGAAGTCTGAGGAACCTTTTGACTTAAGTGTTGTTTGGACTGATCCACCTAGACAAATGGTTTGCTTAGAACCATGGACAAGTCCTAGGAATTCTTTAATTAATGGAGATCGTACAATTGTTCTTAGGCCTGGGGGAATGCAGGCCCTAAAATGTCATTTTATATTTAATCAATTGGCTTAAAAGTTATCTTAAGTTCCTATTATAAATGATTTAATAATCTCTTTCTTTGGTTTTTGAGTTATCTTTACTCTAGGAGCCACTGCTTAAGGACAATGAAAGGAGTCCGCATTGAAGAACTTAAGGGTGAATTGATTTCTATAGTTGGTTCTGAGAATTTATTGATTGACCCTAGAAAGACTCGCTTTTATAGAACTGGAATCAGAGTTGGGAATGGTAAAGCATCCATGGTTGTCTTTCCTCGTAAATTATTGGATCTTTGGAAGATTTTAGAAATATGTATATCTTTTGACAAAATAATTATTATACAGGCCGCAAATACTGGTTTGACTGGTGGATCTACTCCTTTTGGAGATGATTATGATAGGGATGTAATTATTATAAATACAATTAATATAAATAAATTAATTTTGATTAATAAAGGTCAACAAGTGATTGCTTTCCCTGGGACTACTTTATACCAATTAGAAGATAATCTTTTACCTTTGGGGAGAGGGCCACATTCTGTTATAGGCTCATCTTGTATTGGCGCTTCAGTGATTGGAGGTGTTTGCAATAACTCTGGTGGAAATCTAGTTAAGAGAGGCCCTGCATATACAGAGTTATCTCTTTTTGCCAGATTAAATCGCAATGGTAAACTGGAATTAGTTAATCATTTAGGAATTGAATTAGGTAAGTCTGTTGAGGAGATCTTTGTAAATCTAGAAGCTGTTAATTTCAGCAAAGAAAATGTGATTCCTTCATTGAAAATAGCTTCTGATAGCGATTATCAAAACCGTGTCAGGGATATTTATGCAAGCTCACCTGCAAGATTTAATGCTGATAAAAGAAGACTTTATGAATCTAGTGGATGTGCTGGTAAAATTGCTGTTTTTGCAGTCAGGCTAGATACTTTTTTACTTCCAGAAAGAGAACAAGTTTTCTTTGTAGGAACAAATAACTCAGATAATCTGAGCAAATTAAGGCAAAGAATTCTCACAGAGTTTCCTATTTTGCCTGATATGGGTGAATATATGCATAGAAGTTACTTTGATGGATCATATAAATACTGTAAGGATCTTTTTATACTAATTAAATTTTTTGGAACAAAATCGTTGCCACGGATCTTCTACCTTAAAAGAATTATTGATGAATTTGTAGTGGATTATAATTTCTTGCCAAACAACTTTTCTGATAAAGCCTTACAATTTTTAGCCTCTATAATGCCAAATCACCTTCCAAAAATCTTGCTGAAATATCGTGATGATTATGAACATCTCATGTTATTTCTAGCATCTGATGAATCCATAGATTCAATGGTAACTCTTCTTGATGAAGAAACTAAAATGGATCAAGACTATCAATATATTAAATGTACAAAAAGTGAAGGTAAAGATGCACTTCTGCATCGTTATGTAGCAGGTTCTGCACCAGGAAGATATCAAAAGCTAAATTCAGAAGATTCAGAAGGTATTATCCCTTTGGATGTAGCATTACCAAGAAACTGTGTCTCTTGGTCCAAGCTTCTACCTAATGAAATCCTCTCTCAAATGGCTGAATCATTTCAGATGGGACATTTTTTATGTATGGTTTTTCATTGGGATTTCGTTGTTAAGAAAGGCGTAAATATAGTTTCTCTTAAGGAAAATATATTAGCTATTTTAGATAAGAATAATGCTAAATATCCTGCTGAGCATAATGTGGGCCATTTGTATAGAGCAGAAGAAGATCTTAAGAATTTTTATCAAGAGCTAGATCCCACTAATACTTTTAATTCAGGTATTGGTAAAACCTCAAAGAAGAAAAATTATCAGTAATTATTGAACTATATCTATAGGAGAGTTTACGCTTAAACCTCATAACACTTTCGCGATGGAAGTATTTTATAGTCATTTAATATCTTAGAATGCATTCTTACGTTCCTTTCTCTTTGAAATATGAAAGCTAATGTTTCTTCTCCTTCAGTAGTAAATATTAGTGATCTTCGCTTCTTAGCAGAGAAACGTGTTCCTCGAATGGTTTTTGACTATATCGATAGTGGTGCAGATAGAGAGCAAACCTTATCTCAGAATTGCACTGCATATAATGAGATATTGTTTCGCCCTAAGTGCGCAGTTGCTACTCCTTCCTGTGATTTAACAACGTCTGTTCTGAATCAGGAGTTTCAGCTTCCTTTTATGCTTGCTCCAGTAGGAAGTAGTCGTTTATTTTTTCCAAAAGGGGAAGTTGTTGCAGCTCGTGAGGCGGGAATAGCTGGAACTGGATACACACTTTCGACTTTATCTGGATGCAGATTAGAAGACGTTAAGCAGGCGACAAATTACCCAGCTTGGTACCAGCTTTATTTACTAGGTGGGAGAGATGTTGCCTTGAAAACAATTGATCGAGCAAAGAAAGCAGGGTTTTCTGCAATAGTTGTAACGATTGATACGCCAGTATCAGGCTTGCGTGAACGTGACTTGCGAAATGGTACAAAAGAATTACTTTCCAGGAATCCAATCAAGATGCTCCCTTACCTTGCTCAAATTCTTGTTAAGCCATGTTGGATGACCCAGTGGTTAAGTGATGGAGGTTTGATGAGCTTCCCAAATGTTGAATTAGATGATGGTCCTATGGGTTATACAGAAATTGGCCCTGCATTAGAAGCATCTGTAGTGACTTGGGAAGATCTTAAATGGATTCGAGAAGCGTGGGGCGGAAATATTGTTGTTAAAGGAGTCCATATTGGTGATGATGCAAAAAAAGCGGTTGATTTAGGTGTGGATGCGATTGTGGTATCTAATCATGGAGCTCGTCAGTTAGATAGCGTTGCTCCAACGATTCGAGTTTTACCGGAAGTGGTAAATGCTGTAAATGGCCAGATAGATGTTTTATTAGACGGTGGAATCAGACGTGGAGGAGATGTTGTAAAAGCTTTATGTCTAGGAGCTAAAGGTGTTTTAATCGGTAGAGCATATGCTTATGGCTTAGCAGCAGCAGGAGGACCTGGTGTTGCGAGAGCAATTGAGATTATTAAAACTGATGTTTTACGAACAATGAAATTATTAGGCTGTTCATCTGTCAAGGATTTAAATGGCTCTTATGTAACTATTCCTGATAGTTGGAATTAACTTGTGAATGAAGATTGTTGTTTTTGATGATGATCCCACAGGTTCTCAAACTGTGTATGGATGTCCATTACTTTTTCATTGGGATAAAGCACTATTGACTAAAGGCATAAATGATCCTTCTCCGTTACTCTTTCTGTTAACAAATACAAGATCCTTATCACCTGAAGTTGCTGAGAAAAGACTTAGAGAAATTTGTAAAAATGTAAAGGAAGTGATTCAAGAAAATAAATTAGGGCTTGATAAATTTTTTTTTATCACTCGAGGAGATTCAACATTAAGAGGACATTCGCTTTTAGAGCCAAAAGTAATTAATGAAGAACTAGGCCCTTTTGATGCTACTTTTTATGTCCCAGCATTTTTTGAGGGTGGTAGGACTACAGTTAATAGCATTCACCTCCTTAATGGGGTCCCTGTTCATCAAACTATTTTTGCTAAAGATAAAATCTTTGGTTTTTCAACAAGTCACTTGGCTTATTGGATAGAAGAAAAAAGTAATTTCCAAATTAAGGCCAAAGATGTTCAATCTATTAACCTTGATCAATTAAGAGAAGCAAATTTGAATCGCAGTGGGATGAACAAATTTGTCAAATTTCTCTCGACCCTTTCATCCAATCAACCCGTTGTTGTTGATGCTGAATCTTCTAAAGATCTTGACATCCTAGTCTCTGGAATAAAAGCATTAGGAGATACAAAGAGATTTCTTTTTCGTTCAGCAGCAAGTCTTATTAATTCCTTGTCTCAGATCTACCCTGAGAACAATAGTATGAAAAATTTTTCACTTTTAAGACTTAAAGAAGAAAATGGTAATTTTAAACCAGGTATTGTACTTGTTGGCTCTCATGTGAAATTAGCTGACGATCAACTTCAAGTTTTATTGAAAGATTCATTTTGCGTTGGTGTTGAATTACCTGTAAAGAAAATTGCAATTCTTTTTGAAGAAGAAGATAGCTTACTGGCTAAATTAGAGAACCTTTACCTCCAACAAATATTAAATATTCTTGATTCTAACAAGATCCCAGTTTTATTTACTAGCAGAGGTGAAATCTCTTTTACCTCTATACAACAAAGAATGAGATTTGGTATATTTCTTGCACAATTAATGGGCCGCTTAGTGAATAGAATCTCAGACAGGTTGGGATATATTATTTGTAAAGGGGGTATTACTACGCATATACTAATATCTGAAGGTTTAAAGATTAAATTTGTCAAACTAAAAGGCCAAATCTTACCAGGCTTATCTGTTGTATGCTCTTGTGATAAAGATAAGTCAAAACTGCCTATTATTACTTTCCCTGGCAATCTAGGAGATAAAGGAACTTTGTTAGAGACCTTAAAAATTATGGAATCTTGTTAAAAGAAATATTTAGGAAAAAATTTTAGAATCTTGCAATAACTGCATCTGCAAATTGACTACAAGACAATGGATCTTCAGGCGGATCCATAAGTCTTGCAAGGTCATAAGTTACCTTTTTGTCAGAAATTGATTGACTTAATCCTTTGGTAATTAAATTTGCAGCCTCCCCCCATCCTAAAAATTCAAGCATCATAACTCCGCTAAGAATTACGGACCCTGGGTTGATCTTGTCTAGTCCAGCATGCTTGGGAGCTGTTCCATGTGTTGCTTCAAATATTGCAGCCTGATCGCCAATATTGGCACCTGGTGCCATGCCTAATCCACCAACTATTGCAGCAGCAGCATCTGAGATGTAATCACCATTAAGGTTTAGTGTCGCAAGTATTGAATATTCCTGAGGCCTTGTTTGAATTTGTTGAAAAATACTATCTGCTATTCGGTCATCCACTAAAACCATCTCTCGCCATTTTCCATTTCCATGAGTCTTATTGATATTGCTAATTACTGATTGCACCTCATTGCAGATAAAATCTTTTTTTTCTTGAGTTAAAGATGAATAGCCAGGCTCGATCTTTTTTGCATTATTTTCTATGTTTAGGCTAGGCTCTTTTTCAAGATTCGATAGTATCCAGCTTTCTCTTTCGGTAATACAAACATCACGGAATTCAGTTGTGGCTAACTCATAGCCCCAGTCACGGAATGAACCTTCTGTAAACTTCATAATATTTCCTTTATGCACCAAAGTTACATGCCGTTGCTTTCCACAAAGCTTTAGTGCATGTTGAATTGCTTTCCGAATATGTCTTTGGCTGCCTTTCTTACTTACTGGTTTAATTCCAATACCTGAACCTTGGGGTATTCTTCTATTTTTAATTGATTGACTAGAAGGTATTACATTATTGTTTAGATGATCAATTAGGCTTATCCCAATTGGATCATTTGCTTCCCATTCGATGCCAATATAAATATCTTCAGTATTTTCACGGTAAACAATTACATCTAAGTTTTCAGGATATTTGTGGGGACTTGGAGTTCCTTTGTAATAACGACATGGACGAACACAGCTATATAAATCGAAGATTTGTCTTAATGCAACATTTAAAGATCTAATCCCCCCCCCCAATGGGAGTTGTCAATGGCCCTTTAATTGCCACACCATATTCTTTGATTGCTTCTATGGTGTCATTAGGAAGATATTGATAAGTTCCATAAACATCACAAGCTTCATCGCCTGCGTAAATTTTGAACCATTCAATTCTTCTGGAATTTCCATAGGCTTTTTTGACTGCGCTATCAATTACTTTTTGTGTTGCTGGCCAAATATCTACTCCTGTTCCATCTCCTCGTATATAAGGGACAATTGGGTTATCAGGGACTATAGGAAGGCCATTTTTAAATTTGATTTTTTTTCCTTTACTTGGAGGGCAAAGCTTATCAAAATTCGCCATTTAAATTTGAATTTCCTCTAGATGGTCTTTCTAGAGAATATGACGTTTTGGCAACTCTTTGAATAAATGCGCAAATCAGAACGCAGTATTGATATTTACTTTTGAAATATGGCATGAGTTGATTTGCGTGGCATCTTTTAATGAAAAGGGGAGGACATGGTTTTGAATGCTGCTGAGCAAGTAGAAAATATTTGTTATGTAGAGCTTCTAGCTTCTTCTGGGAACCTTTTGAAAAATTATTTCCCAGGTGCATCTATTGATTTCAGTCCTTGGAGAGAAGATCCTAATACAAGATTATGGTATGAAGACGATAGCCTGGATTTGGCAATTCAGTTTCCAGGTTGGAGCCCTAAGCTTCAATGTAGGAGTCTTTTGATACAGCTTAGAGTTCTTAAAGATCAGTCAAAGGAGTCACCTCGCTTATTGGGTGTAATTTTGAGAGGAGTAACATTTCATGGTGAAAGATGGAGACTTGCAACAATAGGTGATTGGAAGCTAACAGGCTCGCATTTGCCTCAATCTTCTGCAATGGAACAGTTGCAGTCTTTATGCCGCGATTTATTTGCTCTATTTCCTTCAGATTGAGTTTAAGTTTTTGAACCTCTTCTTTTTCTTCAAAAAGCTTATTAGAGTAGATATATATTTCTGAATCAAAGTCTTTTGCAAGTTATCCCATGCCAGTAGCTCTTGCAACACAACTTAGAGAAGGGACAAAAAAGTCCCATACAATGGCTGAGAATACAGGCTTTGTAAGTTGTTTTTTAAAGGGTGTTGTTGATAAGTCAACTTATAGGAAATTAATTGCAGACTTATATTTTGTTTATTTTACAATGGAAGAAGAGCTTTCGAGATTAATTAAAGAACATCACCCTGTTGTTTCTTTAATAGATTTTGAAGAACTCAATCGATGTAGTTCCCTTGAAGCAGATTTAAGCTTTTATTTTGGAGAAAATTGGAATAATTTATTACCTGTCTCTTCTTCTGCCAAAGCCTATAAAGATAGAATTAAGCACATTGCTGTTACTCAACCTGAGTTGCTAATAGGTCACCACTATACAAGATATATAGGAGATCTTTCAGGAGGTCAGATTCTTAAAAGAATTGCTAAAAAAGCAATGAATATATCCGGAGATAATGGTTTAAAGTTTTATGAATTTGCTCAGATTAAGGATCCAAAAGAATTCAAGTTAAAATATAGTGAAACACTAAATTCATTACCAATAGATCAAAAGATGGCTGATTCAATTGTAGATGAGGCTAACCTAGCTTTTAAATATAATATGGACATGTTCCAAGAACTTGAAGGTAATCTTATTGCTGTAATTGGTAAATTACTATTTTCCTTTTTGACTAGAAAATCCCGTATAGGTAGCACTGAAAGCTCTTAAATTTTACAGATTATTCATTTTGCAATCCATAAATGAGAAGATTATATTTTCTGTTTTATCGCTACGGAAGGTTAAACCTTTTATAGACACCTATAGTTATGTTTAATCAAATTCTTGAAGAGTTAAATTCCAGTATTGTTTCACATGGTGGGCATAAGGTAAATGTTGAAAAGAGATTTCAGGAATACTTTTCTAAGAAAAAAGATACTGTTATAAGAAGTTTTCTATGGGATGTTCCTGGATTTAGACGTTGGAGAGTAACAAGGATGGATGGAGGAGAGAAGCTTCAAGTTCTCAATTCTGTTGCGTATCCTAATTATTCTAATGAGCAACCAATTTTGGGAATCGATCTTCTATGGTTTGAAAAAAAAGGAAAACTTGTAGCTGTGCTTGATTTTCAACCTCTTATACAGAACGAGAATTATTTTATGAGGCACTTTGAAGGCTTGAAGACCCTAAAGAAGAATTATCCTGACTTTGACTCTAATAAAGAAATGAATCTATATGATTCACAAAAATATTTCTCTCCATGGGTACTTTTTTATGTCGGTGAGGGCAATAATTTAAAGTATTCTTTAAGAGAAGTTTTTATAGATTTTTTGGATAAATATTGGTTGATCCATAAAGACCCTGTGCAAAATTATCAGAAATTATCTCCTAAGAAAATAAAAGAATTGCATATTTCTTATGATGCCTATAATGCAGAAGTAGATCCTGCACATGGGCTATTTAAGAGCTATTTTGGAAAGGAATGGGCCGATGATTTTGTTCAAGAATTCTTATTCCCAAATTGTAATAATCGGAGATAAAAGATGACATTAACACGATTAAATAGCCTATCCCCTTTAAACTTAAAAGATTGGCTATGGCAGCCTATTTTTAACGATATGCTTGAATTATTATCTATATTCAAGCTTCAAAATTATCCAATACCTGTTGAATTCTTATATAAGAGAGTTGTTACTGGAAACTCAAAGAAACCAATTGAAATTACTACTTCAACATGGGCAAGTAAATTTGATAAGGTTAAACAAATTCGTGCAGCTTGTGTTGAAGGAAAAGGATACCTCTCTGTTCTTAACTTAGTAATTATACCCTCGATAGATTATAATCTGCCTTTCTTTGGAGCTGATTTTGTCACATTACCTAATGGACATTTGCTTGCTTTAGATTTACAACCAGTTTTAAAAAGTGACAGATTTCATACAGCGGATGTTTGGCAAAAGTTGCTTCCAATACATAATCGATGGCAATCTTTACTTCCGGATGGAGGTGATATTCCGACTGAAGCTAAGCCATATTTCTCTCCTGGGTTCTTATGGACAAGATTGCCTTTAGAAAAAAACAGTAATTTAACCATTCAGGAAGTTATTAGGCCTGCATTTAGAGAATATTTATCTTTATACCTTGAATTAGCTTCTAATGCTGAAAGAGTCTCTAAAGACTTCTCTTTAAAACTTCAAGCTGGTCAGAAGTCTTATTTAAACTATAGGTCTTATAAAGATCCTGCCAGAGGAATGCTTACTCGTTTTTACGGAAAGGAATGGACTGAAGACTATATTCACAAAGTTCTTTTCAAGATAGATTAAGCTTATTAAAAATTTGCACCAATTGTTATTATATAATAATTATTATATGACTTTATTGATGTCATAAGACCTCATGAAACAAAGAATTTTGTTTGTTTGCTTAGGAAATATTTGCCGCTCTCCAGCAGCAGAAGCTCTTCTTCTGAATAAACTTGAAAAACTAAACTTAATAGACCAATTTGATGTTGACTCTGCTGGTACTGGTAATTGGCATGTAGGTAAGCTGGCAGATTCTAGGATGAGAGAGGCAGCATCAAATAGAGGAATAAGTATTAAAAGTAGGGGCAGACAAATATCCTTTGATGATTTTAGTCAGTTTGATTTAATTCTGACTATGGATAATGATAACTTAAAGCAAGTTCAATCTCTTGCTAAGGCATTAAGTACTACATCTAAGGCTAAAATTAAGCCTTTACTTTCTTATTCTAATCAGACAGATCTTATAGAGGTTCCTGACCCATATTATGGAGGGGATAAGGGATTTGATCAAGTACTAGATCTTCTTCAAGTTGCTATTGATGGATTAATTGAAGATATTAGAGTTAATTAGAAGGCCAAACCTCTGCTGGTATTTCTTCCCTAAATATTCTTATTAAAGTGTCTATTACTTTGTCGATTGTCATACCATCAGTTACTAATTCTTTTGCATCTTTTGCCTTTACCAAAGGTGCTATTTCTCTTGTGCTATCGATTTTATCTCTTTCTTGAATTTCATTTTCAAGCTCTTGTAGGTTCGGAACGCTGAAACCCTGATTGATTAGATCATTTGCTCTTCGTCTTGCTCTTTCTCCTGAGCTTGCCGTAAGAAATACTTTTAGCTCTGCATCAGGGAAGACAGTTGAACCGATATCCCTGCCTTCTGCAACTATTCCACCCTTTAACCCTATAAATTTTTGTTGTGCAGTAAGTTTTTCCCTCACAGCTGCCTTTGAAGCAATTTTTGAAACTGCAGCGGTTACTTTTGGATGGCGAATTTCGTTACTTATTTCTTGATCATTGAGCATGACATGTTGAATTCCTGAATCTGCCAAATTGATATCAACATTTAGATTGCTGAGAGCCTTCACTAGTTCTTTTTCATTATCTGGATTTATATTTTCTTTTTGAATGAACCAGGTCACAGCTCGGTACATTGCTCCTGTGTCTAAGTAAATTAGTCCCAGTCTTTTTGCAAATCCTTTTGATACAGTGCTTTTACCTGCTCCAGCGGGACCATCAATAGCTACGATTGGTTTTCGATTCATTAGAAAAATGTGGTCGATAAGACGTGTATTCCCACAGTGGACAGCTGCAGCAAGCAAGCAAAACTTGCTTTTATAATAATTAACTGGGGTTAGACTTTTACAATCTACTGTTTCTAAATACTCAACATCTAAATTATTTTTTTTCAATATTGAGCTTAATTTATTTAAATCAATGTCTTTATTTGATTGAAACTGAATAGATTCTTGGAGGAGCAATTTGGGAAGAGTTAAGGCTTTTGCTCTTTCTTCAGCCGTTAAATATTTATTCCTTGAGCTATACGCCAGACCATCTTTATCTCTTACAGTAGGAATTGATCGAACTTCAACTTGTAGTCCTAACTCTTTAACTAATTGTCTTAAGATGACTAATTGTTGCCAGTCTTTTTCACCTAAATAAAGTTTTTTGGGACGAACGAAGTTTAATAACCTGAGTACGATAGTAGCTACACCATCGAAATGGTCTTTTCGATGTGCTCCACATAAATATTCTTTTAGTGAAGAGGGAGCTTTAATTGTGAAATAATGCTCTTTCCCCTTAGGGAAAAGCGTTTCGAACTCAGGGGCCCAAATTGCGCTTGCTCCAGCGCTCATAGCAGTATTGCAATCTTGCTCTAAATTTCTTGGATATGTTGAAAAGTCTTCTCCTTTTGCAAATTGCAAGGGATTTACAAAAATGCTAACTAATACTCTTGCGAGTTGTTCTTTTGAAGAAGATTTGGCTGCTTTTATCAGAGCTTTGTGGCCTTGGTGAAGGCAGCCCATGGTAGGCACAAAATGAATGGGTTGATTTTTACTTTGTTTGCGCCAATTTTCTAAATCGGATCTTGTTTTTAGGATAGTTAAGTTCACAATGGATTAATACTAAGCATTTGAAGTTTTTCCCTGATAGGCTGTTTTGATTGAAAAATAGTATTTATTGGATACTGGCTGAATCTTTGATTACAAATCAATATCAGAGATGTAAGCAAAAGCATAATTTATTAAAACCATGGATTACAAGTCTTCAGGAGTCAATGTTGAGGCAGGCAGGGCCTTCGTTAATCGAATTAAATCATCTGTGGAATCAACCTCTCGCCCTGAGGTAATTGGGGGCATAGGTGGTTTCGGTGGATTTATGCGTTTACCAGAGGGATTAAGAAATCCAGTGTTGGTTTCTGGTACTGATGGAGTAGGGACAAAACTTGAATTAGCTCAGGATTATAAATCGCACTATGGGGTAGGAATAGACTTAGTGGCAATGTGTGTTAATGATGTAATTACAAGTGGGGCAGAGCCACTTTTCTTCCTTGATTACATTGCTACAGGGAAATTAGGCCCAGACGCTTTATCTGAAGTAATTAAAGGGATTGCGGATGGTTGTAAGCAGTCAAAATGCTCCTTATTGGGAGGAGAAACTGCTGAGATGCCAGGCTTTTATGCTGACGGTCAATATGATTTAGCAGGATTTTGTGTCGCAGTAGTTGATGAAAAAAGCATTATCGATGGCAAGAAAATTAAACCTGGAGATCAAATTATTGGACTAGAAAGTAGTGGAATGCATAGCAACGGTTTTAGTTTGATTCGAAAAGTGATTGCATTGAAGAAAGTGAATAAGGATACTTGCTTTGGTAGTGATAGGAAGCCTCTGATTGATTATTTACTCAAGCCAACAAAGTTATATGTCGACTTAGTTCAAACTTTGCTTCAAAAAAAAATACCTCTGAAAGGCATGGCACATATCACTGGTGGAGGTTTGCCTGAGAATTTACCAAGGTGCTTGCCTAATGGTTTAAGGGCTTATATCAACACAAGTTCTTGGGAAAAACCTTCTATTTACAGGTGGCTAAGTCTTGAAGGGGATATTCCTGAAATTGATTTATGGAATACTTTTAATCTTGGTATTGGTTTTTGCATCATTGTCGCTTCAGAAAACTCTCAGAAGGTCTTGGAGATTTGCCATGCAAATTCTTTTAATGCTTGGAATATTGGCCAGATTGAAGATCAAACTGCAGATGTGGACTCAAGGGTTGTTGGACTTCCTCTGTGATAGGAAACTTGGATCCTGGATAACTTATTTTCCTAGCCAAATAAAGAGTTCTACTTGACCTAAAGTTAATGATCGTAGATACTAAAACCCTCATGTTGCAAACCGAAAATTATTTCGGAAGCTGTGAAGTTAGATTTTGAATTCTTCAATGTCACCAGAAAATCAACCAAGAGTAACTCGTAGAAGAAGTTCTGCAGGCCCAGTGCCTCCTAAAAGACCAATGGGAAATGGTTCTTTACTAGATAGCAGGCAAGGCCCTAGACCAACCTTCCTTACACTGAGAGATCATGGAAAGGTATATGTTGCTGATTTACCAAATCTTTCAGATGGACAATTGGCTCATATTGCTAAAGAAGCAGAAGAGGTTTTAACCAGTTTAGAAAGAAGGATTACGGATTTAGAAGGCGATACAACTAATAAAGATAATGATACGTTGATTAAAGCCTCTACTAAGCATGAGGTGACCTTGCGATTTATTAGAGCCATAGAAGGTGAGCAAGAGCACAGAAGTAATAATCCTGCTCTAAAAGATGCGGCTACTGAATCTTTGCCTAGAACATTTCTTGAAGTTGCTCGTCACCGATTACCAGGAGCAACATTTGATTCATTATTAAGAGAGGCCTTGGAGGCTTGTGCAAAAGAAGAACATGCAAAAAACAGTCCCCCACCTGAAGTTAAGAAGGAGAACACACCACCTATCAAAATTGTTGATTTGCCTCCATCAAGCACCACTTCTTCAGTATTGATAACTGATTAATCTGAAAAGTGGGGGATACAAATATGCTCATTAGAGAGTTGCAAGTCTCTGAGGAAATTAAACTAAATGATGACAAGAATGATTCAAATGAAAACCAAATACTTTGCTCTCATTGTAAAAGAACTAAAGCAAATGGATTATCTTGTATTGGTAAATGCGTCGCTGACAATGAATACTAAGAAATAAAATATTATTTATGTTAAACACTTGATATTCTTGGACTAATTAAATCAGTTCAAAATCAACCTGAGAAGGGGAAAAAGACCTTTTCAAAGCCAATGAGAGCACCAAGGGAGGCTATGATAACGGCAGAAACTTGAACTACTCCAAAAAGAGAGAAGGTCAAATCTTGAGGTTGTACTTTTGGCGCCATGAAATTGACTAATTTCTTTTTTAAGACTATATAAGGCTCTTTAAAATAATGCTAAACATCTTAACAATTCAGAAGCCTTGTTTGACTTAGAGATAACCCGTTACTTGGAAGCATTTCTTGTTTTTAGTATTTTGTGTGAAATTGATTTCTAATCTTGAAAGTTTCAGAAGAAAGCCTTGCTTTTTTAGTTGAGTAAAACTTTACCTATATCAAATGCAAATGACTTTGTTAAAGCAAAGTTTGTAGAACGATTCTGCTCTGTTTTGCTTGCAGGGAAACTTTTACATATGGTTTTATTGCTATATAGTGAGTTTGGACACTCCTCACACATATGTCCAACAGGGCGCTGCTCGCTGAGGGCGCTCTTTTTTTTGCTTTTTTTATCAAAGTTTTTTAGATAAGTTTGTGACTATTATCCTTTCTATACCTCTCTATTCATAATGGATATCTCTTATGGTTACTTGGTTAGAAGGATTCAAATTTGTTGGAGTCAATGGAATTCCTAAGTAGTTGAAATTAATTATCTTTTTCCACGAGGAATTTCTTTATATGGATTGTTTGCAAATTCTTGCGATAATGAATTTGAGGTCGATAAAGGATGGACTGTCCTACTACTAAGAATGGAAAAAAGAGTGAGGAAAAGAGACCTCATAATTAAGTCCCTGAAAATGATCACAGGGGTTGCTCTTAAGAAAGGTAAGAAGGCGGCACCCAGATTCGAACTGGGGATAAAGGATTTGCAATCCTCTGCCTTACCGCTTGGCCATGCCGCCGAGAGAGTCAAAAAAATTACCCCTTTGGATCGTATCAGTCCAAAGAATAAAAATGTTTTAGTGCTTTCGAATGGTCATGGTGAAGATTTGATTGCTTTAAGAATATTGCAAGCTTTGCACAGATTAAAACCGGAATTAAAGTTGGAAGTAATTTCTTTAGTAGGAGAAGGCAGAACTTTTTCGAATGCAATTGAAGAGCGATGGTTGTTTAAATCTGGTACTTCCCTGAGATTGCCTAGTGGTGGCTTTAGCAATCAAAGCATAAGTGGTTTCATTCAAGATATGTTTGCAGGCTTTCTATGGGTGAATTTTAAAAACTGGTCGTCTGTAAGAAGTGCTGCAAAAGATGGAAGTTTTATTGTTGCTGTAGGTGATTTGCTTCCGCTTTTTTTTGCGTGGAGTAGTGGTGGAAACTATGCATTTATTGGCACTCCAAAAAGTGATTACACATGGAATACCTTTAAACCCAAGTTCTTGAGTGATTTTTATCATTCATTTAAAGGTACTGAATGGGAACCTTGGGAATGGAGCTTGATGAAAGCATCTCGATGTAAGATAGTTGCAGTACGAGATAAATTAACGGCTAGAGGCTTAAGAAAAAAGAATGTAAGAGTTATAGCTCCAGGGAATCCGATGATGGATGGATTTCTGCCGGTTGTGTGTCCTATTAATTTGAAAAGTTTTAGACGTTTGATATTGCTTTGTGGAAGTCGAATGCCTGAGGCGATGGCAAATTTCAAACGATTACTTAATGCTATTGAACAAATTGAAAGAAAGACCCCATTGATTGTCTTTGTCGCGATTGGTTCAGAACCTTCCATAAGGTTGCTAGAAGATTCTTTAAAGGACAAAGGTTATAAGAAAACCATCTCTCCATTCATTGAGATGGATACAGATACTTTTTTTGAGAAGAATGGTTTACGACTTGTTCTTGGTGTTGGGAAATTTGAGCAGTGGTCTAGATTTGTTGAGGTTGGCATTGCCAATGCTGGAACTGCTACAGAGCAACTAGTAGGACTTGGAGTGCCTTGTGTCTCACTGCCTGGTAAAGGACCGCAATTTAAAAATGGATTTGCAATCAGACAGAGTCGATTATTAGGTGGAAGTGTAATTCCTTGTCAAAATTCTTTTGAAATGGTTCAAACAGTTCAGTCATTGCTTCAAGATTCCCATTTGCGGGAGCGCTTATCCTTTATAGGAAAAAGGCGGATGGGTAACTCTGGAGGTAGCGAAGCTTTAGCTCAGAGGATTTTGGAGTTTCTTAATAGTAAATAATTAAAAATTTGAGACTTTTTCCAATAAGATAGACGCTTAAGTTTATTTTTGATTTATGTCAAGTATTAAGGAACATGATTACTTAAAAATATGCGCGGAATTAGCATCGTTTTTAACCATTAGTATTGCTGCTGCAAAAAAGAAAATAGATGTTGAAGCTTCAAAAAAAGGTGCAAGAGATATTTCTTCTCGGAAGGCAATAGCGGAAATGTTACTAGCAGAAGCACGTGAAAAATCTTCGTCTGACAAAAAAGGAAATACTCATCAATTAGACTCTTTGTTAGAAGCTCTTGCCGAAGAAGAAAATTTTATGGTAGAGGATTAATTCCTTGAGAAGCAATTTACTAATGTTCAAAAATGTTGTTAAATCTCAATCTGTCTAGTTCACAAATTACTGGAAGACATTCAAAACATCGTTTTGTTATATCCCATCTTTTCTCTCTGATTAGCATATTTTTAAGTTTTGTCTTTGCTGCAAGCAGGAATCGAACATCATTAGCTGCATACTCCAGCTGTTTTTCAGAAAGCTCCTCTACTAGACCCCAATCACTACTTTGTGCTTGTTTGTCGAGTTCTACTCCTACAAGCTCTGAAATCACTTCCTTTAGTCCATGTCTAGGTGAATAGGTCCTACCCATTTTGCTAGCAATCTTAGTACAGAAAATTGGTGTCACTTCTATATTTAGATTGCTAGCTAATGCAGCGACATCAAACCTTGCATAATGAAAAACTTTTTCAATTGATTTGTTCTCCATTAGGGACTGTAAATTTGGTGCTTTTGTCTGACCTTGATCAATTTTGATACAAGCAACATTATCTTCATCATCGCAAATTTGTATTAGACAAAGCCTGTCTCGACCATGGATGAGCCCCATTGCTTCAGAATCAATAGCTAATGCCACTTTCTTACCAAACTTTTTGGTGCTTTCTTCATCAAGGTCTTTTCTAAAGACTTTAAAACTTACTGGTTTTTGGGCAAAATTGGTCATAGGTTGATACAGACAATTGACCTTAGACTATTTAATAAGAAAGTTTTTCTATACTTTCGTCAATAGCTTTTTTAAATTTAGTTGCTTGCAAATTCCCTGTATTGTTTTTGATCACTTGTTATCTTTTCCCAATATATGCCTTAATTGGTAGGAAATTAAGATCTTCAGGTAAATTTAATTCAGACCTTTTGATTATTTAGGGATGCAATCATCATATATTTCGACATTTACTTTAACTATTTTATTAGCTATTGGATTGGCATTTTTTCTTCGAGCAGCAAGTAAAGATCGAACAACTGTTGTAAATATTTCTTCGCCTTTGCCACCTCTTCCTGTTCTTGAAGGCTTGAGTGCTTGGTTGGAAGAGCGGGGTTGGAGAGGGGAAGGAGGAGATGCTGATAGGAGAATTCTGAAATTTAATGGAACTGTCTCCTCAAGCCCAGCGCTTGCTATTTTTCTTTCTCTGTTGTGTGGTTTAGGAGGCGCTTGCTTGGGATTAGTTGTTTTTCAGCTTTATCCAGGTTTGAGTTGGTGGCCATTAATTTTGGCTGGTTTAGGACCTTTTGCGGGTATGTTTTATCGCACTAGATCTTCTAGGCAAGAGTCTCTTGAGATCAGACTAATTAGCTCATTTAATGATGCAGAAACCGTTTTAAGAATACGGGCCCATAGAGACGAATTGATTGCGATAGATGCTGAGCTTTCAAAAAGACTCAAGTTGGCCAGCGATGCTTCCTTAACTTCTTCTCCAATATGAGAAAGAATTCTTCGATGATCTATTTGATTAAATATGTAAAAAAGAATTTGGTGGATTTAAAATTGTTAGATGTAGTTTTTAATCTATTGCTTCAAAAGGACGACATTGTTCTTCAAGACGTTCATCTGAAAACCAATCTTGTGGTTTCGTGAAG
Source organism: Prochlorococcus sp. AG-402-G10 (assembly GCA_003279445.1). Taxonomy (GTDB): domain Bacteria; phylum Cyanobacteriota; class Cyanobacteriia; order PCC-6307; family Cyanobiaceae; genus Prochlorococcus_E. Next base: position 62,189 of record QCHT01000002.1, on the reverse strand, counting down.
ACATCTGTAAGTAGTGCTTCTCTAGAGTTAATAGCGGCTTTAAATCCATACTCCCATCTGGCAAGTGGAGGTAAAGACATAAGTATTGATTCTGTTCTTCCGTTTGTTTGAAGGCCAAAAATAGTTCCTCGATCCCAAACTAAATTAAATTCAACGTATCTTCCTCGTCTGTAAAGCTGAAAATTTCTTTCACGTTCTGAGAAAGCTTTGTTTTGACGCTTTTCAATAATTGGAATATATGAGGGTAAAAATGCGTTTCCGCAAGCTTTAGCGAGTGAGAATAGTTCTTCCCATGATAGTTTTTTCTCCCCAAGGGTTTTTGAACTAATTGAAGCAGCTCCATTAGGATTTTGCCCTTTGTAGAGGTTTCCAGATCCATCTTGATAATCGAAAAATATTCCTCCTACACCTCTACTTTCATTGCGATGCTTTAAGAAAAAATATTCATCACACCAAGGCTTGAATACTTTGTGAACTTTAGGATTTATAGAGTCGCATGCTTCCTTAAGAACTTTATGAAAATGACGCGTGTCGCTTAAGTACGGATAGTAGGGAGTAAGATCAGCCCCTCCACCAAACCACCATACAGGGCCTGCTTCAAAGTATCGATAATTTAAATGAACTGTTGGTATATAAGGATTCCTGGGGTGAAGAACCATTGAAGTACCAGTGGCAAACCATTTATGCCCCTTGGCTTCAGGACGCTGCTTGATTATTGAAGGAGGTAATTCTTCACCATGAACTTCTGAAAAGTTGACACCTCCTTGCTCAAACACTTTGCCTTCTTTCATTACTCTTGAACGTCCACCTCCACCCTCAGGTCTCTCCCAACTTTCTTCTAGAAATTTACCTTCACCATCAATGTTTTCTAGCCCTGCACAAATCGTATCTTGCAGCTCTATTAAGAAAGCCTTAGCTCTTTTTCGAGAATCTGAGGGAGGATGCGGCAAGTGTAAAGATGGCACAGCTTTATTGTTTATTTCTCTATGAGGCTAGGTCATTGGAATACCCTCATTAAAGTTAGTGAAACGATGTTTTGAAATTATGTTGACTGATGAGGAAGCCTTGAATTCTCTGTCTTGCTTAAAAGATTCAGGCAGTGATCGCTCAATATTGGAACTTGGTTGGGTAGATCAGCTAATTGTTCGTTCCCCGAAGGTTATTGTCAGGTTAAATCTTCCAAGTTATGCGCAAGGTCAAAGAGATCGAATAGCTAAAGAAATTAAAGATATTCTCGAGTCTTTCGAAGATATTGATTCTGTTCAGATTGAGCTAAGTAATACGACTTCTAATAATGGGGAAATTGGACATGGTGGGCATGGTCAATCCCAACCTTCTTTACAGGCAATACCAGATGTTAAGCATGTTATTGCTGTTAGCAGTGGGAAAGGTGGAGTAGGCAAAAGTACTGTTGCCTTAAATCTTGCTTGTGCCTTGTCTCAAAATGGTTACAAAGTTGGTTTGCTTGATGCAGATATATATGGTCCTAATATTCCAATCATGCTTGGAGTTTCTGATAAAGCTCCAGAAGTAATAGGCAGTGGTTCTGATCAAAAAATCATTCCAATTGAGACTTGTGGAATTGCAATGGTCTCAATGGGTTTATTAATTGATGACAATCAACCTGTGATTTGGCGAGGACCAATGTTGAATGGCATTATTAGGCAATTTCTTTATCAAGCTGATTGGGGTGAGAGAGACTTCCTTGTAGTTGATTTGCCCCCTGGGACAGGTGATGCTCAGCTTTCTCTTGCTCAAGCAGTCCCTATGAGTGGTGTTTTGATAGTGACTACACCTCAGAAAGTTTCACTACAAGATTCCCGGAGAGGTTTAGCTATGTTTAAACAAATGAATGTACCAATTTTAGGAGTTGTAGAAAATATGTCTGTGTTTATACCACCTGATCAACCTGATAGAGAATATTCATTGTTTGGTACAGGTGGAGGTCAGACTCTTTCAACAGAAAACTCTGTACCACTTTTAGCTAAATTGCCTTTAGAAATTCAGGATGAAAAGGATCATAAAGAATACTTGCCAATTGTTCTTCAATACCCTAATTCAATAACTGCAAAAGCATTTAGGCAACTTGTTAGAGAAGTAGTTCAGACTATTTCATTAAACAAACCAGAATGACTTCAAATTTATTTTCATCAATTAATAAACATAATATTTTTTCAAAAGTAGTATCTAAAAAGAAAACTGTTAAAGGTATTGAATTGATAATATGGCTTTTCCCTTTAATACTTGTTACCCTTTCCAGTGTATTAATTGCGAGTACTCAGCGTCAGGTCTTTTATACGAATTGGCTGAATCATTTAACTACTGCAGTAGTGGGAATGATTCTTGCATATTGCATTTCTAAAATCGATATTGAAAGACTTCGTCAGTTTTTGCTGCCTTTATACTTAATAACAGTTTCAAGTCTTTTTGCTGTAAAGTTTATTGGTAATTCTGCCTTAGGGGCTCAACGTTGGTTAAATATTGGAGGTTTTAATATTCAACCATCGGAGATTGCTAAAATTATTGTCATCATTACTCTTGCATCAATTCTTGATCATCAGAAGTTTCATTCACCAATGTGTTTATGGAGACCATTTGGTGTAATTTTGATCCCTTGGATCTTAGTTTTCAGCCAACCTGATCTAGGAACTTCTTTGGTTTTTGGAGTAGTTTTATTGGTAATGCTTTACTGGTCGGGAATGCCTTTGGAATGGGTGTTACTTTTCTTATCTGGAATTTGCACTTCTATTTTAGTTGGAGTTTTTCGGCCGGGTTTGATTTTCTGGATTCCTTTTATGGGTTTTTTGGCATATCGTTCATTGCCTAGAAAATACTTAAGCTCTTCTTTAATTATGGCAAGCTTGGGTGGGATTGCATTTATTTCACCTTGGCTTTGGACTCATTTTCTTAAGGATTACCAAAGAGAAAGATTGATTTTATTTCTTGATCCTGCTAAGGACCCTCTTGGTGGCGGTTATCATCTCATTCAAAGCACAATAGGTATCGGTTCAGGGGGTCTTTTGGGTACTGGTTTATTGCAAGGTCAATTAACAAAATTAAGGTTTATTCCGGAACAACATACAGACTTTATTTTTAGTGCTTTAGGTGAAGAATTAGGTTTTTTGGGAACCTTATTTGTTTCATTAGCTTTCTTTTTGATAATTATCCGTCTTATAAAAATTGCAAGAGAAGCACGAACAAAATTTGAATCTTTAGTTGTTATAGGAATAGCAACAATGATTATTTTCCAGGTTGTTGTAAATACTTTTATGACGATTGGTCTTGGACCTATAACTGGAATTCCTTTACCATTTATGAGTTATGGAAGAACGGCTTTGATTGTAGCTTTTGTTGCTTTAGGTCTTTGCTTATCTGTTTCTCGTAGAACAAAATTATTTACTAGAAGTTAGTGATTAATCAAGTTTCAATTAGATCTATTCATAAACGAATGGCTGATGGAGTGCCTCTTGGACGAGTCGATGAGCAGATTGCAAGGAGATTGTGGTGGGCCGCATTGGATACTCTTCAAGATCAGATTTTATTGCCTATGGATTTAAAAAAAGGTTTATGGCTGGCTTCACCTTTGCCAGCCCTTTATGAATCTAGATTGCTTGAGAAACTAGATGGATGGGTTTGGGTACCTGAGGAATTACCACTTATAAATACTTCTAAAACAGGTTTATTATTACCTACCTCTGTTAGATCAATTAACAACCAAAATATTGAAAGCATTAGTAGATTTAGGAGATTGCCTTTAAGAGAAGAGGATGGTTACGATCCATTACTAATAATTATCACTCAAGATGTTCAGATTGCTCTTGCTTTGGAAGGTAATCCAGGAGAACGAAATTTGCTCATGAGGAGTGATCCTGAAACTTTGACCGATGTGTTAAAAATATTGGACAAGAGATTAAATCTGGAGAATCCAGAAAAAGCTAGAGAGATTCGTGATTCTTTAGCTGATTTAGGACAACTTAGGAGTAATGATGACATTGGCAAGATTTTCTGGCCTCTTATCGCTGCAAGATTGGCAGAAATGGCCCCCAGTGTAAATATTCAAACTTATCAAGAAGATTCTGATAAGAATCCAGAAGAAGATATAGAGCCAAAAGCTAGTAGTGAGATCTCCTTATTGGAAGCCCTTACTCATGAAATTAGAACTCCTTTAGCTACGATCAGAACGCTTATTCGATCAATTTTGAGAAGAAGAGATTTACCGGATTTGGCTATTTCTAGACTCAAAGAAATTGATGCAGAGTGTACAGAACAAATTGATAGATTTGGTTTGATATTTAATGCTGTAGAACTTGAAAGAAATCAATGCCCGAAGTCAGATTTAGCAAAAACTGATCTTGGTAGGATTCTTGAGATCCTTTCACCAGTCTGGGAGGCGCAACTTGAACGACGCGGAATTAAATTAAACTTAGATCTTACGCCAGATTTACCTCCCGTTCTTAGTGATTCTGAGAAGCTTGAGTTGATGCTTGGTGGGTTGATTGATAGAAATACAAGGGGTATTAAGCCCGGTGGGTTTTTGAATTTGGAATTGAGACCAGCAGGGCAAAGATTAAAGTTAAAAATCACAAGGTCTGCATTTTATTCAAAAGATTCTTATCAAAACCTTACTGATCACAATTCTGATTTTGGGACTGTTTTGAGTTGGGATCCCAATACAGGAAGTTTGCAATTGACTCAAGCTGCTACTCAACGATTGTTGGAAAGTCTTGGTGGAAGGGTTGCTAGAAGACGCGATAGAGGGATTACAATCTTTTTCCCCACAGCAGAAGCGGTTTAATTCCTCTGATTAATGTTGACTCGTGTGAAGGTTCTATAGAGAAAGTGATAAAAGGTACAAACGTTAGTGCTACTTTCAACGTGTAGTTGAATGCAGATTCTTAGGAACAGCAATGACTGAAGCTCTTAAGGGTAGTCTCCCTCAAAATATCGGCAGTACCGGAGGTCTTCTTAACTCTGCTGAAACAGAAGAAAAATATGCAATTACTTGGACTAGTAAAAAGTCCCAGGCCTTTGAACTTCCCACTGGTGGGGCAGCAGTAATGAATGAAGGCCAGAATATTATGTATTTTGCAAGAAAAGAGCAATGCCTAGCTTTAGGAACTCAATTGAGAGGATTTAAGCCCAGGATTGAGGATTACAAAATTTATAGAGTTTTCCCAGGCGGAGATACTGAGTTTCTTCATCCAAAAGATGGAGTCTTTCCTGAGAAAGTAAATGAAGGGAGGTCAATTATAAATCATAATTCTCGTAGGATTGGCCAAAATCCAAATCCTGCAAGTATCAAGTTCACTGGTAAAAACACTTTCGATTCCTGATTTAAAACACTTAAAAAACTGTAGGGTATCTTTTTGCCATATAAGGCTGCAATGATAGATGAATGCCAATATCTGATCGAGATTCGTTTTTAGAAGCAGCTTCTAGAGGCCTAAATTTTATACCCCTTGTAAGCAGTTGGCCTGCTGATCTTGAAACTCCTTTATCAACTTGGTTAAAGGTTGGTCAATGCTCTTCGCCTGGGGTCTTGTTGGAATCAGTAGAAGGCGGGGATAGATTAGGCCGGTGGAGTGTTGTGGCTAGTGATCCTTTGTGGGTAGTAACTGTGAGAGGGGAGAAAATAACACGTACCTGGCGTAATCTTCATATTGAAGAATTTGCTGGAAATCCTTTTCAGTTGCTTAGAGAGTTTTTATTGCCGTATAAATCTGAATTAATTCCTGGCATTCCATCTTTAGGTCAACTTTACGGGATGTGGGGATATGAATTGATTCAATGGATTGAGCCTAAAGTTCCTGTTTGTGCAAGAAATTCAGATCAATTACCAGATGGCATATGGATGTTTATGGATCAAGTCTTAATTTTTGATCAAGTAAAAAGATTGATTACAGCAGTTTCCTATGGTGATTTAACTATTGATCAATCTCCTTCTGATGCATTTGAGCAAGCTCATTCTGGAATAAGTAAATTTAAATCTCAGATGGCACAACCATTGCCTCCAGTTAAACCTTTGGATTGGAATCCAACAGGGGCTATACCAAAGTCAGTGAAAAGTAACTGGAGTCCAATAAACTTTAAAAATGCTGTTGAAAAAGCCAAAGATTACATTGCAAAGGGAGACGTTTTTCAACTTGTTTTGAGTCAGAAGTTTAACGCTACAGTTAATCACTCCCCTTTAGATTTGTATAGGAGTTTGAGAATAGTAAATCCTTCTCCTTTTATGGCTTTTTATGATTTTGGTGATTGGCAACTTATTGGCTCAAGCCCTGAGGTGATGGTTCAGGCCAAACCTTCTAAGAATGGAATTAGAGCTAGTCTGCGTCCAATTGCAGGGACAAGACCTAGAGGGGGAACGGATCAGGAAGATATAAACCTGGAGCAAGACTTACTTTCAGATCCAAAAGAAATCGCTGAACATGTAATGTTGGTGGACTTAGGAAGGAATGATTTAGGACGTGTATGTAGACCAGGGACAGTTTTAGTGAAAGATCTGATGCTTATTGAAAAATATTCACATGTAATGCACATAGTGAGTGAAGTGGAGGGATCCTTGAATGATGAAATGGATGTTTGGGATTTATTAATGGCAGCATTTCCTGCGGGGACAGTTTCGGGTGCTCCCAAGATTAGAGCAATGCAATTGATTCATGAGTTGGAGAATCATGTGAGAGGACCCTATTCAGGGATATATGGCTCGATGGATATTAATGGGGCATTAAATACAGCTATTACTATTCGTACTATGCTTGTTTCGGCCTATTCAGATGGACTGTGTAAAGTTGAAGTTCAGTCTGGAGCAGGTGTCGTAGCTGATTCAATTGCCGAGAATGAATTTCAAGAAACTGTAAATAAAGCCAAAGGCATGCTTACCGCTTTGGCATGTCTTGACTCCTCCGTTTGATTTATGAAAGAATTCTTACTTAAAGGATTTGAAGTAGAACTTTTTACAGGTCTTAATACAGGACAGCATGTAGGTGTATCTGCATCTGTTGCTAATGAGTTTTCAGATTTTGTAAAGGAACCAGATCAACGAAACCTTGAATATATTACCCAGCCTGAAAAGCAATATAAAAAATTAAAAGAACTACTTTTAGAACCTAGAAAGCGACTACGAGATTGGTTAGATCAACGTAATTTAACTATTTTGCCTGGAAGCACCTTGAGCTTAGGAGATAGTGGGGAATTTCAACGATCAGATTTATCTAACCCATATCATGAATTTATTGAATTAAATTATGGAACAACAGTAGTGACATCAAGCATTCATATCAATTTAGGTATTGAAGATTTGTCACTTATTTTCTCTGCCCTTAGTTTAGTAAGATGTGAGGCTGCTCTTTTTTTAGCATTAAGTGCAAGTTCTCCGTTTTTAGATGGTTCCCCTACTGGGTTTCACTCTCAACGATGGATCCAGTTTCCTAAAACTCCTAAAAAAGTTCCTTTGTTTCAAAACCATGCTCATTATGTTAAATGGATTGAAAAGCAGTTAAGAGAGGGACATATGTGTAATGAACGTCATTTGTGGACTGCTGTTCGTCCTAACGGTAATAAAAGGCCTTATCAATTAAATAGACTTGAATTGAGAATTTGTGATTTGGTTACAGATTGCGATTTGCTTTTAGCTATTACGGCTTTGCTTGAATTAAGAGTTATAAGCCTTATGAAAAATCCCAGAAAACTAGATCCAGCTAGGATGAGTAAATTCAGCCATATAGAGCTTGCTGAATTATGTGATATGAATGAAGTTGCAGCAGCTAAGAACAGCTTGGATGCAACATTGCATCATTGGATGGATGGGCGAATGATTTCTTGTAGAGATTGGATTTCTGAACTTTTAGAGGATGTGAGGCCTGTGGCTATTGATTTAGATATTCTCGAAGTTCTAACAGCTATTCAAGAGGTATTAGATAACGGTAATCAGTCAATGAAATGGTTGAAATCTTTTAAGGCAGGGACCTCTGTTCCAATGCTGCTTAGTGATTCGATTAAAGCAATGAAAATTGAAGAAGATGTTGCCTTAAACAAAGAGGGGTGCTGATGACTGAGCCTGAAAAGCTTTCTCTGAATAAATCATCTAGTTCAGACTCTGTGGATAGTGCTTTAAGCCCTTTGTTCTCTGAGCATGTTTCTGCACGGTTATTGCAAGATCGGTTGGAATTAGTTGAAGACTTGTGGGAAACGGTTGTTCGTAGTGAATGTCCAGATGATCAGGCAGAACGACTTCTTATATTAAAGAAATTAAGTACTTCGAATGCGATTCAAGAACAATATAGTAATCAAATTAATGAAATTGTTTTGTTGATTGAGGAAATGGATTTAGCGGAAGCTATTTCTGCAGCAAGGGCATTCTCTTTATACTTCCAGTTAGTTAACATTCTTGAACAACGAATTGAAGAAGATAGTTATTTATCAAGTATTGGTCAGGTAAAAATCAAAGATTCTACAAATTCTATTGATCCATTTGCACCGCCACTTGCGAGTCAGTCAGCCCCAGCAACTTTTAGTGAGCTTTTTGATCGTTTACGTCGACTCAATGTGCCTCCAGGACAGTTGGAAGAGCTATTGAGGGAAATGGATGTCCGACTAGTCTTTACAGCTCACCCTACTGAGATAGTCAGGCACACAGTGCGTCATAAACAAACTAGGGTCGCGACTCTTCTTCAACAGTTGCAGTCTGATGTAGTAATTCCATTATCGGAAAGAGACAATTTAAGATTGCAATTAGAAGAAGAAATCAGGTTGTGGTGGAGGACCGATGAATTGCATCAGTTTAAACCTACCGTGTTAGATGAAGTTGATTATGCTCTTCATTACTTCCAAAGAGTTCTTTTTCATGCGATGCCTCAATTGCGTCGTCGAATTTGCTCAGCGCTTTCATATAGCTATCCAGATGTAGAAGTACCTCAGGAGGCGTTTTGTTCCTTTGGTTCTTGGGTTGGCTCTGATAGAGATGGTAATCCTTCAGTAACCCCAGAGATTACATGGCGAACAGCTTGTTATCAAAGAAAATTGATGCTGGAACTTTATGTCAACTCTGTTCAAGAATTGAGAGATCAGTTAAGTATTTCTATGCAATGGAGTCAGGTAAGTGCTCAACTTCTTGAATCTTTAGAAATGGATAGAGTTCGTTTTCCAGATGTATATGAAGAAAGGGCTGCAAGACATAGGTTGGAACCATATCGCTTGAAATTAAGTTATGTTTTGGAACGCTTGAAGTTTACGCAAAAACGTAATCAAGACCTTTCTGAAGTAGGTTGGCAAACGCTACTTGAGCAACCTAATAATTCAAGAACCTCTGGTAATTCATTAGAGGGGTTGCATTATTGCTCGATAGATGAATTTAGAAGTGATTTAGAACTTCTTCGCAGCAGCTTGGTAGTAACAAATTTGAGCTGTGAGTACCTTGATACTCTTTTGACACAGGTACATATTTTTGGCTTTTCACTTGCCAGTCTTGATATTCGACAAGAAAGTACACGTCACAGTGATGCTATAGACGAATTAACTAGATATCTCAATCTAGATAAAAATTATTTGGATATGACAGAAGAGGAAAAGGTGAAATGGTTGATAGATGAATTAAAAACATTGAGACCATTAATTCCACCTGCTGTCAGTTGGTCAGAAAGCACGGAAGAAACTTTCTCTGTATTTAGAATGCTTCATCGCTTGCAGAAAGAGTTTGGTAGTCGCATTTGTCGTTCATATGTCATTTCAATGAGTCACTCCGTCTCGGATTTACTCGAAGTTCTTCTTCTCTCAAAAGAAGCTGGTTTAGTTGATTTATCTTCAGAGTTTTCAGAATTGTTGGTAATCCCTCTTTTTGAGACAGTTGAAGATCTTCAACGTGCTCCATCAGTTATGGAGGAGTTATTTAAATCAAAAATTTATCTAAAGTTGTTGCCGAGAGTGGGTGAAAAACAACAGCCATTACAAGAGTTAATGCTTGGTTATTCTGATAGCAATAAAGATTCTGGTTTTTTATCAAGTAATTGGGAGATTCATCAAGCACAAATTGCACTTCAGAATCTTGCGAGTAGTCATGGGATTGCTTTGCGATTATTTCATGGACGTGGTGGATCTGTAGGGAGAGGGGGAGGACCTGCATACCAGGCAATACTGGCTCAACCCAGTGGAACATTAAAAGGTCGTATTAAAATCACCGAGCAAGGGGAAGTTCTTGCATCAAAATATAGTCTCCCTGAACTTGCGCTTTATAATCTTGAAACTGTTACAACTGCCGTTCTACAGAATAGTTTGGTTACTAATCAATTAGATGCCACTCACAGTTGGAATGAGTTGATGACTCGATTGGCAGCAAGTTCTCGACAACATTATCGGGCGTTAGTTCATGATAATCCTGACTTGGTAGCATTCTTCCAAGAAGTCACTCCTATTGAAGAAATCAGCAAGCTACAAATATCCAGTCGCCCTGCCCGAAGAAAGACAGGTGCCAAAGACCTTTCTAGTTTAAGAGCTATACCTTGGGTTTTTGGCTGGACACAGAGTCGTTTTCTGCTACCCAGTTGGTTTGGTGTTGGCACTGCTTTACAAAAAGAACTTAGCTCAGACTCGAGTCAGCTGGATTTGTTGAGAATGCTTAATCAGCGTTGGCCTTTCTTCCGTATGTTGATTTCTAAAGTGGAAATGACTCTTTCTAAAGTCGACCTTGAGGTGGCTCATCATTATATGACTAGTCTTGGAAGCATTGAAAATAGAGAAGCTTTTAATAGTATTTTTGAGATTATTTCTTGCGAGTACAAATTAACCAGGAAATTAATCTTGGAAATAACTGGTAAATCAAAACTTTTAAGTGCAGACCCTGCTTTGCAGCTATCTGTTGATTTGCGTAATCGCACAATTATCCCTTTGGGTTTCCTTCAGGTAGCTTTGCTTCGTCGACTACGTGATCAAAATCGTCAGCCTCCTATGAGTGAAACTTTACGCAGTGAAGGAGATGCTGGACGTACTTATAGTAGAAGTGAGTTATTGAGAGGGGCATTGTTGACAATTAATGGAATTGCAGCAGGTATGCGTAATACAGGTTGAGATTTGTTCCCGTTTAAGAATTCTAGATTTTCGAGGTTACCATCTGGTTTCCTTCTTGAAGTCAATAAAGCTCCTTCACCAGAAGAATTAAATAGGTTGCTTTCAAGATGTAATTCTGAGATGTATCCTTCTAAGAAACTAGCGATTGCATTGAAAAACAGTTTTTGTAATCTGTCTATTTTGGAAGAGAAAACAAAGAAACTATCAGCTTTTGTTCGTATTACTACTGATCAGGGTTTAAATGCAAATCTATGGGACCTTGCCGCCTCCCCAGGAGATTATCAAAGGGAGTTTTTAGGTGTATTAATCCATCATTCTCTTGCAATTATTAAAAACAAACTTCCTGGATGTAGTGTCTCAGTTGCTGCGCCGCCTATTGCCTTGAAGGTGATAGAAAATGAGGGCTTCATTATTGATCCAGATGGGATAAGAACAATGGCCTTTCGAATTCGATAAATCTTACTTTCCTTAACGAGCATGGAGGGACTCGAACCCCCGACTCTCAGAACCGGAATCTGATGCTCTATCCAACTGAGCTACATGCCCACCAAACGGCCTAAAGCCGCAATATGAGACCTCATAATGTCTCAATAGAGCTAGCTTAGCTAAAGGTGCCATAACTAAGATCAGCCTTCAGGAAATAGACTTGCTTTCTTTCCGCAGTTTCAAACGTCTTAAACTGCAATTCATGGAAAAACGCCTTTTAGTTATAGGCCCTAATGGTGTTGGAAAATCAAACCTTTTAGAGTCTGTTGAATTGTTAGGTAGTCTTAGATCTCATCGTTCAAGTAGTGACCAAGATCTGATTCATTGGAACAATGACAGTGCAATTATTCGAGCGAAGACCAGTAATGATGAAAACCTTTCATTGGAATTTAGAAAGGTAGGAGGGAGAAAAGTTTTGAAGAATGGTAAGCAACTTTCACGTCACCTGGATTTACTTGGTTCTGTTAGATGTGTAGGTTTTAGTGCACTTGACTTAAATCTTGTTAGGGGCGAACCATTATTGCGTAGGAGTTGGTTGGATCGAGTTGTTCAGCAACTTGAACCAGTCTATGGAGATTTAATTACTCGATTTAATCGGTTGTTACGTCAGAGAAATCAGCTTTGGCGTTACTGGAAAGACTCTGAGCAGGCAAATCAGGATGTTCTTTTAGATGCCTTTGATGTTCAAATGGCATTAGTAAGTACCCGCATTCATCGTCGGCGAAATAGAGCGTTAAAGCATTTGCAGCCTCTAGCCGCAAAATGGCAGAAACGGCTGAGTAAAGGGAACGAAGACTTAGAACTTAACTATCTTCCTGGGAGTGCTTTGGAAGGTGAAGAAACGGAACTTTCATGGCGATTAGCGATTGAAGAACAGCTCGCTGGTCAACGCAATGATGAAGAACGATTAGGGTCTTGCAAAGTTGGACCTCATCGAGATGAAGTTTCTTTTCTACTTAATGGTTCTCCAGCAAGGAAATTTGGATCTGCTGGCCAACAAAGAACTCTTGTTTTGTCTTTGAAATTAGCTGAGTTAGAATTAGTTGGAGCGACATTTAGGGAGCCTCCGTTGTTACTTCTTGATGATGTATTTGCTGAGCTTGACCCGATTAGGCAATTCCTACTTCTTGAAGCAGTTGGTGATGACCATCAATGTTTAATCAGTGCAACTCATTTGGATGCATTCGAAGGAGATTGGAGAAGGAACTCCCAAATCCTTGAATTAGAACGGCAGCAAGATGGAATTCTTGAAGTCGGTTAATGTAATCATCGTTGATTAGCTTGAGATGAAAGAAACTCTTTCTTGTTTGCACCCAAATCCCGGATGGGAAAATTGTTATTTAGAAAATGTGCCTGCTTCAGAATATGAAAGTCTTGATGAAATGATTGGGAAGCATTGCATTCTTGAATTATATGAATGCGATCAGTCGAAATTGAATGATGAGGCATTTATTAGAACAAGTCTCACTTCTGCATCCAAAGTTGCAGGTGCAACGCTTCTTAACATGGTCACGCATAGATTTGAGCCCCAAGGAGTGACTGGTTTAGCTCTGTTGGCTGAGTCTCATATTTCCATACATACTTGGCCTGAGAGCAGATATGCAGCAATAGATGTTTTTACCTGCGGACAACAAACTATGCCTGAAAAAGCTTGCAAGTCATTATTCAGAGAGTTTGCTGCTAAAACCTACTCTTTAAAGAGTTTTCAACGAGAGACGCCGGTTTCAATCAAAGATCTATCACGAGAGCCATGATTCTCTTGCTTTAATTTCAAATTAAATTGTTGTCTCTGTTTAGTTTCCCACTTACTAATCCTTCGAGGTCAACACTGATTGAGGAAAATCCATTTGATAAGAAAAAATCTACAAGTTCCTTGCGCCTGGAGCTAATTATTAAATCACTGATTTGGTGAGCTGGCACTTCAATCCTTCCTGCAACTCCTTGTAACCTAACTCTAACTCTTGAAAATCCCTTATCTATCAACCATTTCTCTGCTTTAGCTACTTGCTTGAGTCGTTTGGAACTGATGGGATCTCCATAGGCGAATCTTGAGGCAAGACAAGGTTGCGAAGGTTTGTCCCACCATGGGAAGCCTAGAGCCTTCGAAATGGCACGAATAGAATCTTTGCTGACTTTTAGTTCTGCTAATGGAGATCGAACGCCCGCTATCTGAGCTGCTTCTATTCCTGGTCGATAGTCATTTAAATCATCCGCATTGACTCCATCAAGAACTATTGCTCCTGAGAAGTTTTTTGAAATAAGCATTAGATGCTTGTGAAGCTCTTTTTTACAAGCGAAGCATCTATCTATTGGATTTTCTGAATAATGAGGATCTTCAAGTTCATTGGTCTGACATTCTCTATGTTCTATGCCAATCCAATTTGCTTGTAAACGAGCTTCTTCAAGCAGATGTGGTGCAAGTGACGCTGAAACACCTGTAACTGCAATTGCACAAGTGCCTAATTGCTCTTCTGCTATTGCGGCTACAAGAGAGCTATCCACACCTCCTGAAAAAGCAACACAAACTCTTTTGAGGCTTTTAATAAAATCTCTTATATGATCAAGTTGCTTGCGGTCTGATGTTGCAAGTTGTTCTTGTAGCTTTAGCATCATGTTTTAGGCCTTTTCCTAAAGGCTTTCTTATTGATTGAACTATGTAAGCTCTTTCTAGGAACTATTTTTTAATGGAGTTAAATCAAAATTTAAAGACTTCAGGGAAATATGATAGAAGTTCTACTTCTGGCAATAGAAAATCTATTGGAATAGTTACTGCTTCTGATAGTAAAGAACGTGTTTATGGCCAATTACATGTTTATGATGGCGAAGGCAAGGGAAAGAGTCAGGCTGCACTTGGTGTTGTTTTAAGAACGATAGGTTTGGGAATTTGTGAAAAACGTCGAACGAGAGTTTTATTACTTAGATTCCTTAAAGGACCTGGGCGCTCATATGACGAAGATGCAGCGATCGAAGCTTTGCAACAAGGGTTTCCTCATTTAATTGACCAAGTTAGGACTGGGAGAGCTGATTTTTTTACTGCACATGAATCAAATAAATTTGATATAAGCGAAGCTAAGCGAGGATGGGACATTGCAAAAGGTGCTATTGCTAGTGCGCTCTATTCCGTAGTAGTTCTTGATGAATTAAATCCAGTTTTAGATTTAGGCCTGCTTCCTCTAGATGATGTGGTTAAGGCAATTGTTTCGCGCCCTGAAGGTATGGAAGTGATAGTTACTGGCCGTGCTGCACCGCGTGAGCTGATAAAAGTTGCAGAATTACATTCTGAGATGAGAGCTCATCGTCTACCTGATGGCAAGAGTCCTGACACATTCTCAATAAGTTCTCCTGGCGGCATTGAAATATATACTGGTGAAGGAAAAGGTAAATCTACAAGTGCATTGGGCAAAGCCTTGCAGGCTATAGGTAAAGGCATTAGTCAAGATAAAAGCCATCGTGTCTTAATCCTTCAATGGTTAAAAGGAGGCAATGGATATACAGAAGATGCTGCTATCGCAGCACTGCGTGAGAGTTACCCTCACTTAGTAGATCATCTTCGCTCAGGACGAGATGCAATTGTCTGGCGTGGCCAGCAACAACCCATTGATTATGTGGAAGCAGAGCGTGCTTGGGAAATTGCTCGAGCTGCAATTTCTAGTGGGCTATATAAGACAGTTATTCTTGATGAATTAAATCCAACTGTTGACTTGGAACTGCTTCCAGTAGAACCTATTGTTGAAACCTTGCTTAGAAAACCTTCTGATACAGAAGTAATAATTACTGGTAGATGTAAAAATCACCCATCTTACTTTGATTTGGCCAGTGTACATTCAGAAATGGTTTGTCATAAACATTATGCTGAGAAAGGCGTTGAATTAAAGCGTGGAGTTGACTATTAATCATTGTGCATTACGCAAAATCTTTTTTTCCATTCATCAATTCCTCCTATAACATTGATTGCATCAATACCATGTTTTTGCAATATCTCAATTGCTTTTTTAGATCTGGAACCTGATTTGCAGTGTATATAGATTTGTTTATTGGATGAAAGTCGTTTAATTTTATCGATATCTTGACCATTTTCAATATTCTTTAGTGGAATTAATATTGACTTCTCAATAGACTCTATTTTTGCCTCTAATTGTGTTCTTACATCTATCAGTATAAGTTCTGAACATTCCTTATTAAGTAATTTTCTTAGCCCTTTAACAGTAATATGCTCTATTGATGAGGGGCCAACCCTCTCATTTGAATCAGTTTTCTTGTAATTAGTTAATTCCTTTATGGGATCTTGATCTATATCTTTTTCTAGCTTTAACTCTTTGAATCTCATCTTAAGACCATCAAAGACCAACAACCTTCCATCTAATGGTTGTCCTATGTTTGTAATAACCTTTATCACTTCTGTAGCTTGAATTAGACCGATTAGTCCTGGCAAAATTCCTATTACACCGGCATCAGAGCATGATGGCAATAGATTTTGTGGTGGTGGCTCAGGTATTAGATCCCTAAGGTTTGGACTATTTTCATGAAGATTAAAAATTGTTGAATGGCCTTCAAATTTTGAAACTGCACCGTAAATATTTGGTTTTTTTAGTATTACACTTGCATCATTAATTAGAAACTTGCTCTGAAAATTATCTGTACAGTCACAAATTAGGTCAAATGGTCTGATGATGCCTAAGGCATTTTCGTTAGTTAGCATCATATTAAATGTTTCTACGTTTAAATGAGGGTTTATGGCTAATATTCTGTCCTTAGCAGACTCTACTTTCGGTCTTTTAAGCCAGTCGGTTCCATGAATAACTTGTCTTTGAAGATTGGATTTCTCCACTAGATCTGAGTCCACGATACCAATATTGCCTATTCCAGCGGCTGCAAGATACATAAGTAAAGGAGAGCCAAGGCCACCACATCCAACACAAAGAACGGAACTTGACTTAAGTTTCTTTTGACCACTTTCTCCTATTTCAGGCAAGCACATATGCCTTGAATATCTCTCTAGTTCATCTGAGCTTAAAGTGGAAAATTTTTTATCTTTGGAATGCATGTCCTTGGACCTTCAAATACCCTTTTCTTAATGAGTATTGTGGAAATAGCTTTGTTTGATTATAGGAAAAATATCTTAGATGATTCAGCCTTTTTCACTACTTGAAAAAGGCGCTTCTTGCTCAGAATTCTATTCATATTTAGGATTTACTGAGCTAGTTTAATCCTATTTTTTCATTTCTTTCACTCTTGCCAATCTTCTGTAGCTTATTGTTTTTCATATTGCAGACAAAACCTATTGAGAAATGAATAAACTCTTTCTAAAACTTGCCCAAGTCAAAAAATCAGGACTTGATTGGAATACTAGTTTTAGTAATTTAGTTTTTTGTATTCCAAATTGAATTCTTTTGAAGAATATAAGCTATATGTGCAAACTTTTTTTCATTTGCCTATGATCATCGCTTTGTGTTCTTTGCTAATTGCAACAAAGAATTGTAACGAATAATTCTTTTTGATTGTGATCCAATTGAATTTGCTCAGGCTCTTGACTTGCTAGTGCTTGTTCGGTCCTCTCTCTATCAGGGTTCGGCATTATCTCTAAATTAATGTTGGCACTCAAAAGATTATTTAGATACACTCAACTCAACATTCAATTGTAAGCAATTGGTAATGAGTGAAGCCAGTCCTGAGTCAAATCAAGACTCGAACAATGAGTCAGCCCCCGCTGGGCCGACTATCTCAGACCGTGCTAGTGACTTTATGAGCCAAGCAAATGAAATGCTTGGTAAAGTCGATTGGTCTCAAATGGGTAAATATGGTAAGGCTGCAGGAATTATTGCAGTTGTAATTGTTGCCCAAATTGTTATTAAAGTTGTTGTTGATACGGTCAATTTCTTCCCAATTTTGCCGGGCTTATTAGAACTATTGGGGATCGTTGTTGTTGGTCAGTGGAGCTGGCAAAATCTGACTACAAGTGAGAAACGCAATGCTGTTCTTGAGAAAGTTCAAAATATAAGGAAGGAATACATAGATTGAATAAAATTAATATTTCTCTAGCAGACTGTTGATTTCTTTGATGCTTGTAATAGCTCTGTTTCTGTAGCCTCCTCCAAATAAGTTTGCGTGATTTAATATGTGGTAAAGATTGTATATTGCAACTCTTTCTTCGTGACCTGCTGGGAGCCTCCAGGTGCTTTCGTAGGACTCGTAAAAGTTTTGAGAAAAACCACCAAATAATTTAGTCATTGCGATATCTACTTCCCTATCGGCCCACCAAGTAGCAGGATCAAAAAGTATTCCTTCACCGTTCTTGTGCATAGCAGCATTCCCATTCCACAAATCTCCATGGACGAGAGAAGGTATTGGATTATGTTTTTCTAAATATTTAATGAGATTAGTTGTGAATTTTGCTTGATCGAAACTTAGATTCCATTGTTTTGCCATTTCTATTTGAGGAGTTAACCGTAGTTCTACAAAACATTTCCCCCAGCTTTTGTTCCATCCCATAATTTGTGGGTTCGATCCAATAAACCCATCTACTCCCCATCCAAATTTCTCTTGATGATGTATTGACGACTGTTGATGAAGCATTGCAAGACCTTGCCCAAGTTTTTTTTCATTACCTTGAACAAATTCCATCCAAGGCAAAATTAATATTGCACTTGTTTCTAATTGTTGAAGAGCTATCGGTTTTGGAATTATTAGATAATCTTGATCGATTTGTTTATTTAGAGCGGTAAGCCCACTTGCTTCATATTCAAGCATTTGGAAATGCTCTCTTGAAGAGGTCTTTGCGAAAAACTCTTGCCCTGTTGCTAATTTTATTTTCCAGGCAAGATGTATACACCCTCCATTAATTGAGTTGACTTCTACAATTTTTTCTCCAGATAAAGGACCTTTGATTCCTGTGATTTCTTCTTGAAGATTTAAATCCATGTTGTTTTCTTTGAAAATTGAATACCCTGATTTATATGACAGAGAAATCAGTAATTGTAGTTGGAGGAGGTGTGGCTGGCTTAACAGCTGCGGCCTTGCTTGCTTATGAAGGGAATGAAGTCATATTGCTGGAAGCTCATACCCAAACAGGGGGTTGTGCTGGAACTTTTACTCGCGGTCCTTATGTTTTCGATGTAGGAGCTACTCAAGTCGCAGGTTTTGAGAATGGGGGTATTCATGACCGAATATTTAGACATCTTCATTGCTCCAAGCCTGAGGCTGAAGTGTTAGACCCCGCATGCATAGTTCACCTTGGAGAAGGCCAGGAGCCAATACACCTTTGGCATGATTCCTTGAAATGGGAAGAAGAAAGAAAAAAACATTTTCCTGGAAGTGAGCTTTTTTGGATGCTATGCAATCAATTACATCGTAGTAACTGGTCTTTTGCTGGTAGTGACCCTATCTTGCCGATTCAAAATCTTTGGGATCTCAAGCAATTTTTGAACTCTAGTAGATCGATGAATTTCTTGACAGGAGTATTTACTAGATCATCTATTGCTGATTTGCTTTGGCTTTGCTCATGTAATCACGATCAACACTTAAGAAAGTTCTTGGATTGTCAATTAAAACTTTACTCTCAAGAGCCAAGTAATAAAACTGCCGCTTTATATGGCGCAACTGTACTTCAAATGGCACAGGCTCCACTTGGTTTGTGGCACCTAAAAGGGTCTATGCAGAAACTTAGTGATCAATTACTTTTCTGCTTTTTAAGAGATGGAGGAAAACTCCTTTTAAGTCATAAGGTTGTAGGTTTATCAAAAAATACCAATACTTGGCAGTTAGAGGTTAACACTCACAAAAAATTACCTTTAAGATTTCAAGCTAAAAATGTGGTCTTTACGTTACCTCCACAATCCCTTTTGGAGTTAATTCCACATACTAGTAGTGGGCTACCTAAGAGCTATCGAGATAGGCTAGAAACATTATCTCAACCAACTGGAGCTATTGTTTTTTATGGTGCGATTATTCGTCGTCATCTTCCACCACACTGCGCAGGACATTTCCAACTTTTTCTAGAAGAGCTTGGCTCAATCTTTATTTCTATTAGTTTTGAGGGAGATGGACGTGCTCCTATTGGACAAGCTACAGTGATTGCAAGTCTTTTTACAGATATAACTTCTTGGTCTGCTTATAGTCGCTTGGAGTATCAACAGCGTAAAGACTTGATCTTGGAAAAAATTCTTAAAGTATTAAATACCCAATTTGCTATTGAGTCTAAACAGTGGCTTCATAAAGAATTAGCTACACCAAGAAGTTTTGCAAGGTGGACGGGAAGACCACAAGGTATTGTTGGAGGTTTAGCACAGACACCCACAACATTTGGTCCTTTTGGATTGCCAAGTAGAACACCAATGAAAGGTCTTTGGTTATGTGGAGATTCTATTTATCCTGGTGAGGGTACAGCTGGAGTCAGTCAATCTGCTCTTATGGTTTGTAGGCAATTAATGTCTGAAGATGGTAGAGAACTTACCTTAATGAAATGATTTATTATAAAAAATCTGGCCGACTCAGTTGACTTTCTGATAACTTATTTTTCAGGTGATCCCATTCTTTGGCATGAATCATTTCTTCTAACTTATCTAGTGACGAACGGTAAGATGCAATTGCATTTAATAGAGCAGATGTATTATTTGATGCCATAGCTACTCCAAGTTCCGGGTTACCACCCCCTACACGTGTTGTATCTTGGAAGCCACTTGATGCAATTGTCTTTGCAAGCATTAACAAGGATTTGTTGGGTTCTTTGGTAACTGTTTGAAGTAATGCAGTACTTATAAACACAGGTAAATGAGATATCAAGGCGACTGCTTGATCATGTGTTTGAGGATCTGTGGTAATCCATTGCCCTTCAAGAGTAATAGCTAGTTGATGTACTGCATCTAGTGCTTCTACATCAGTTGTTTCTTCAGGAGTTGCTATCCATGGCCGATTCTTGAATAAATGTGTTTGTCCAGCTTCTACACCAGTCTGAATCGTTCCTGCCATTGGATGACTACCTACAAAACGAGGATGTAATTTTTGCCATATTTCTAATACAGGCTTCTTTACAGAACCAACATCTGTAATTACGGCATTTTGAGGCAATGCATGCACCAGCTCTGAAGTGGGATTGATGAGTTGTTCTAATGGCAATGCTAATATCACCATTGAGCAACTTGAAAGGATATTAGAATTTGTACTTATGACTTGAGCCAGGCCTCTTTCTTTGGCTCTTTCTGCAGTCTTACTTTTATTGACAAGGCCATAGACTTTGTAACCTTTGTTTTGTAGCGCTAAACCTATTGAACCTCCAATAAGACCAAGTCCAACAATTCCAATACGGTCAATTTCCATTAATCTTTGAATGCCTCCCTCTTCACTTTTGTCTTATGGTCAATATAGGGTAGAAATTTTATTAGTTAAATAATTTAATTCAATGATTGAGGTATATGCGCATAATTATATGAAGAAGCTTTTAAAGAAGAACTCTTTGCTTTGGCCGCACAATTTAACATTAAGTCGATTGGTTGCAAGAAGCTTGCGACGAAGAGATAAATCCATTTTTCAGCTTGAAGGAGCTAACCCCAATGATTATTGGTCAGGTGTACTGATCCCTTTATGTTTAAACAGTTGTGGTGCTGTTCTAGTCGTTACACCATCGCAGAAACAGAGGTTATTTCAAGTAGAAATTCCGAAATTAAGAAATGAGGGGTTGCATCTTGCCGTTTGGGATGGATTGGAACCGCCTACTGATGAGAAAGTTTGGGTTCTTAATTATGAGGATTTTTTAAATGTATATAACCAAACCTCTCTTTGTTCTAAGCAATTTATTTTTACAGAAGCAGAGCTGTTAACTAGACGATTAAGAGAAGCAATGTCTATTCAAGTTTCCTCTTCTGACTGGGATTGTTTGAGTCGAGCATATCCTTTGATGTCGTCAGTATTAGTTGATTTGTATGAGGGGTTAACTCAGAGACTGTTTTCGTTGGCAATTAGATCTAATGCATTGGTGAGACTGGACTTGACTAACATACTTGCATTACGAGATTTATTAGGTGTATTGCCTCAACCTCCTAAACCATGGTCTACGGTCTTGAATGCAACAACTGGAGAGTGGGCTAGTTGGGCCCAACTGGACTATCAACTTCTTGATTGGACATGGCATTTACAGCCATTAGAACCATTACAGACTCTTCGCCAATTATTTGTCGATAATCCCTTTATTACATTGAGTACCACGTCTGAAAATGAATTCACATCTTTTCATGAAATTATTAATGTCAGAGTGAAATTAGGTAGTCCTATTCATGAAGAGCCTATAAGACTATTTTTACCTTATAGGCAGCCTTTGCCTAATACAGAGTGTTTCGCTGAGCATTTATTAGATCAATCTCGTCGTCTTGTTTTAGGTAGACAAGGCTTGACAGTAATTCTTTTAGATGATGATCAATTGCTTAGGAAATTAACATCGGAGCTTGCTGCTGAATTTGGGAAAAGAGTTATTTTTTGCTCCACTGCACCGGATGCTAATGGAATTATTTGTTGTACTTCTAAATGGTGGCTTGCCTCTTATGACCAACTACCAGCCCCAGAGCAACTGATCGTTGGATTGTTGCCAATTAGTAGCTTGGAGTCACCTTTAACTGCTGCGAGAGTTGAGGCATTCAAGAAGAAAGGCTTAGATTGGTTTAGAGATTTGTTGCTACCAGACCTTCTTCGCCTTTTACCAAGGCTGGTTTTACCTGTCAGAAAGAATCACGGAAGAATTGCTATTTTGGATGGTCGCTTGCGTGCACGCGCATGGGGAAAAAATGTATTGGATGTCCTTCAACCATGGATTCCTTTAGATCGCCTTTTACCTGATTAAGCGGTTTTCTTTTTCTTACTTAGACTAATTTCATCCTACCAATAAAATATGGGTGAAGCTCGCCGCAGGACCCAAGAGGGCCTATTACCACGAAAAACAAAGATTAAAGCAAAGAAGAGAGTGGATGATTCCCCTCGTATTTTTGCATGGTTACCTGTGACACAGAAACAAAGAGATCAGTTCTTTGATATCAGCATTAAAACTGGTTGGTTTGGGATAGGAGGGTTGGTTGTGATATGGGTAGTTGTACGTTTTATAGGACCTGCTGCGGGATGGTGGATCCCTGCAGATTTACATTAATTAGGCAGCGCTAGAAACTTTGCTCATCACAGGTGTTGTATTTCCTGTACGAGCGGCAGCTGCAAGAGGTCGCATAGAGTTAGCCGTAACTTCAGAACCCTCAGTTAACTTTTGCCGAACTAATTTCTCTATTACCTCTTTGGCATCAGAATTTTCCTCTAGCCAAGTAATTGTATTGTCACGACCTTGACCTATATTGTCTCCTTCATAGCTATACCAAGCACCTTTGCGAGTGACAATATTTGTTTCTTCAGCCATGTCAAGCAGACACCCTAACGTGCTGATACCTTTCCCGAAAAGGATATCAAATTCAGCAATTCGAAATGGAGGGGCGATTTTGTTTTTTGCAACTTTTACTTTGGCACGTATTCCATATTCCTCTGTACCTCTTTTTAATGTTTGAATTCTTCGGATGTCGAGGCGAACAGAGGCATAAAACTTCAGAGCATTTCCACCGGTAGTTGTTTCGGGATTACCATATGTGACTCCTATTTTGAGACGCAACTGATTGAGGAAGATTACTGTGCATCCAGATTTACCAATATTACCAGTTATTTTCCGCATTGCCTGACTCATTAATCTTGCTTGGGTACCTACTGCATGATCTCCCATCTCTCCTTCAATCTCTGATCTGGGAGTCAGTGCGGCTACGGAGTCAACAACCACTAGATCCACTGCTGTAGATCGAATTAACTGGTCGACAATCTCTAGAGCCATTTCTCCTGTATCTGGTTGCGAGACGAGAAGATTCTCAATGTCAACTCCTAAGGAAGCGGCGTAAACTGGATCCAGAGCATGCTCTGCATCGACAAAAGCTGCTACCCCGCCACGTTTTTGGACTTCTGCTATTGCGTGTAACGTGAGAGTTGTTTTCCCTGAACTTTCGGGCCCATATACTTCTACAACTCTTCCTTTAGGATATCCGCCACCTAAGGCAAGATCTAGGGTGAGAGCCCCTGTTGAGATGGTTTCCACGCGCATTTTGGAGGCGTCCCCCAGTCTCATGATTGAACCTTTGCCAAAATTCCTTTCTATTTGACTTAAAACAAGGTTTAAGGCTTTATCTCTTTCTCCTGATTGAGTATCACTTGCTCGATTACTTGAAGCTAAAGATTGACCTGACTTAATTTCAGTTGGCATTTTGATTATTTGTGTGAGTTTTAAGAGAAAGTTTTTGCAAGGCTTAGCGGATTAGAAATCTGGGCCAAGGCTGAGCACTTCTTCTGCTATTAGTACACACGTACGCTAGCGAGTCAAGGCCAATCTGCGACTGGGTACATAAAATCTTTTGGTTTTAGCAATTGAATTCCTATGGGTAGATCTTGATCATCAGTATCTTTGAGGTATCCCCAAGTGGCTAGATAGCAGGGTATCCAGCTAATGCTAGGTGTATTTAATACTGTCTCTAGAGTTGCTCTCCGATCTTCTATGAATCCCTGGATTAAATATTCTTTTGAAATTTGCAGTAAAACTTCTGGTTTGCTCCCTCTCTCGTAACCATATAGGAGCGTTGGAGAAAGTTTGTAATAACTTAGAAGTTGTGAAGTGAATTCAGTGCTTTTTGTAGTTAAGACAGCCCATTCAATCTTCTCATTGTTTAGTTGTTGAATTCTTTTCACCACTCCTGAAAATGGATGATGGCTTTCTAACCATTTTTCTTTGTTTGCGTGAATTGCCTGTTTGCGAACATTGTCTAGTGCAATTTGTAATTGTTCTGGATGCCAACCCCAGAATTTCAGTGCCTTATAGCAGTTGTTTTGATATTCATTAGAAAATTGTGCTGGATGTTTGATGGGACTATCTGTTCTCAGTAACTCCGCTGCTAGAAGAACCATCTCCCATCCATTTTTGACCCAAGGTCTTACTTTTTGAAAAGCATCTGGTGCTCTTAGGGGTAATTGCTTTTCATACTTTTCGTCCCCAACCAATTTTAAACAGGCTTTTCTAGAACTACTCCAGTATTCAATTAATCCATCGACAATGACTCCATCAAAGTCAAAAACTAAAATAGGTTGTTTTGACACAAGATGATTCAAGAACTGGGGCGCTAGGATTCGAACCTAGGAATGCCGAGACCAAAACCCGGTGCCTTACCGCTTGGCGACGCCCCATTGAGAGGTGATCCCTAAAAGGGACTCTTCATTTATACAAAATAATTGCACATTGTGGACTAACCAAGTTCATCTCATCACGACATGGTTTTTGATTGATATGAGTCGGGATGAATTTTAAGAGAAGTTTTGGACTTTTTGTAAGTTAAAAGTTTCCGCCAGATCTCTTTCTCAACCAGGGATTAATCAGTCCTTGGGCCATATTGATTGCTTGATTTAATGCTTCTGGGCATTCAATGAGTTTTTTGTTTTGTTTTTTTGCTTCTATTAAGAAAGGCTGTATTAATTTTCTGGCTACTCCTCCGAATGCGATTCCTGCTAAGCAGTGATTGCTTTTTATATGGTGAATAGTCTTTTTATTAGTCCCGCCTGCTAATTGAAGAGGACCAGGTGGAGCTATGGCCTGTATTTTCTCTAATAGCAATATCGCAGCTCTTGCAGTTCCACTTCCTACATCTCCACTCATTGGTCGACCGTCAAGTTGCCAAATTGCTTTCTGCTTGTATCGCTGCAAACATTCATAGCGAGACCATAGTTCTTTTGAGAGTTCGCTTTGGGTAATCCCATGTCCTTCTAACCCACAACTAACAGCGACTCTCTCTAATTCAACTTTTGATTGCAAAATTGCTTTTAAAGAACGTTCAAATTCCTTTATACGTCCAGGAGCGGTATGTATTTCAACGGCATCAGGTTTAATTTTGGAAACCAAAGCTCCGAAATCTTTAATTTCTAAAAGATTATTTTCTTCTTTTATTAGTTCAAGTGGACATGCTGGTAAGCATCGCCCGCATCCATAACAAAGATCTTCAATTACTCCTAGCGTTTGAGTTATAGCATTTGCAGGGCAAACTTTTAAGCAAGGCTGCGAACATTCTTTTGGACAGAATTTTGGTTCAAAAGAAGCCTTCCTAAAATGACTATCTTTGCCATCGCTTACTGAAACCATTAGCCAAGGCTTTTTCTCGAATTTGCTTTCAACCCAATTAAGTCCTTCTCGTGCAGCTGCAACTACTGCAATGTCAGCAGCTACGTCGACGCAATGTACACCGGCAGCGCCATAAACAGCACATAAATCTGTAATAGAAGGCAGGTCTTCATTGCTAGCACCACAAATGAGCTTGACCCATGTTCCACTTTCTAAAGCAGATTTGTTGGAAAAATGATTTTGGGGCAATGGAGTTTATAAAGTCTTTTCGTTGAGAAAACTTCGCATTGGTTGCCATTTAAGTACTCGTGACCCTCCCATTTCGATAACTATTTTGAGCCTGTTTTCTTTCTCACATACATCACATAGAGAAAGTAACTCTGAATGTGAAAGGACTTGTCCTTCCAGCAACCAAAGAACTAATGGTTTGTCTTCTGCAAGTAATTCATTAGCTTGGGGCATTACTTGTTGTACTTCTCCTAAGGCACCATTTCTTCCTACATTCTGATGACCTAGGTGCGGTGGCCTGACCCCATGCAGGTTAAAAAGAAATACTGATGGGTCGCCTAAGCCTCTAACTGATGAGATTTGAGTTTTATAGCCTGCCGCTCTGAGACGTCTTAATAACCTGGTTTCGGATCCACCTTCCAAAGGAGTAGTAATTGCAAGACAACCTGCAGATTCAAGATCATTACGAAATTTTTGACCAGATAATAAAAGAGGCATCTCTGAATTAAATCACTTTATTTATAGAGTGTGGCAGCAAAATGAGGAATTTTTTTAGGGGGTCGTTAGTGTATTCTATTAAATTGCAATGTTTATCTGTGCCCGTACGCTAGCCGGGCCTCCAGAAGACAAAGCAGTTCCAGCGATTGCGTTGGATCTCTTGGTTTATACAGCAAGGCTTTTAGCTTTGTTCTGTAGAGAAACTAGGCGAATTATTTATTGATTCGAATAAGTCTCAACCATCTGATTTTTGCTAGCCCTATTCCGAAGAATTATTTTCAATTCCTAGTATTTTAGGTTTGATTTTTTGGTTATTTCCAGGGTCTTTTAATAAATCAGTCAAAAAAACATCAATTACCGTTCTTATTTGATTCGGATTGATTTCACAAGCTGGCTTCATTGGGTTTATGTCAATTGGAATTTTAGGAAAGAAGCTGGGCATGTCCCAATTCTTTGACGATGACGGAAGGTCTGTTCCTGTTACATTGGTTCAGGCTGGACCTTGCCGCATTACACAAATTAAAAGTGCAGCAACTGATGGTTATTCAGCAATTCAGATTGCTTTTGGTGCTGTTCGAGAAAAGTTGGTTAATAAGCCTTCTAAAGGTCACCTTTCCAAGTCAGGTGAGGACTTTCTTCGTTATATACGCGAATATCGAGTCGATGACTTGGAACAGTATGAATTAGGTGCTCATATTACAGTTGCGAATTTTCAGACTGGTCAGAAAGTTGATGTTAGTGGAATCAGTATGGGGAGAGGCTTTGCCGGTTATCAAAAGAGGCATGGTTTTACTCGAGGTCCAATGAGTCATGGCTCTAAAAACCATCGCGAACCTGGCTCTACTGGTGCAGGTACTACTCCAGGGAGGGTTTACCCAGGCAAAAGAATGGCAGGACGTTATGGAGGTAAAAAAATTACAACTAGAGGTTTACAGATTATGAAAGTCGACAGTGATCACAACCTTTTAGTTATTAAGGGATCTTTACCAGGGAAACCAGGTTCTTTACTTAATATCCGACCTGCTAATCGTGTCGGTTCGACCGCCATAGGAGGAGATAAGTAATGGCTAATTGTTCTGTTCTAGATTGGCAGGGGAAAGAAGCTGGAAAAGCAACTCTTGATTTGAAGGTTGCGAAGGAAAGCACTGCTGTCGATTTAATGCATAGAGCTGTAATACGTCAGCAGGCACATGCTCGTCAGGGTACAGCAAGTACTTTGACCAGAGCAGAAGTACGAGGTGGCGGTCGTAAGCCATATAAGCAAAAGGGTACTGGGAGAGCTAGACAAGGTTCTATTCGAACACCATTGCGCCCAGGTGGCGGTATTATTTTCGGTCCAAAACCAAGGCAATATAATCTTGGAATGAATAGGAAAGAGAGACGTTTGGCCTTAAGGACTGCTCTAATGGCAAGGGTGGAAGATGTAATTGCTGTAAAGGATTTTGGTAGCAATATTAAGGTCCCTAAAACTAGGGAGATCCAAGATTTCTTGGCTCGTTTAGGTATTGCTGCAAACTCCAAAGTATTGATTATTCTTTCAGAACCTTCAGAGACGGTTAGAAAATCTGTAAGAAATTTAAAGAAGGTCAAGTTAATTGGAGCAGATCATTTAAATGTTTTTGATTTGCTGAATGCGAACTCGTTAATTATTGGCGAAGACGCTTTAGGCAAAATCCAGGAGGTATATGGTAATGACTGAGATGTTTAAAGAGCGCCTTGCAGACGTAATTCGACGTCCTTTGATTACTGAAAAAGCCACTAGAGGACTTGATCTTAATCAGTACACCTTTGAGGTTGATCACCGTGCGACAAAACCTGATATCAAGGCTGCAGTTGAACAACTGTTTGATGTAAAAGTCATTGGGATTAGTACTATGAATCCCCCTAGGCGAAGCAGGCGAGTAGGTCGCTTCTCTGGTAAAAGAGCCCAAGTAAAGAAGGCTATTGTCAGATTAGCTGAAGGCAATTCAATTCAATTGTTCCCTGATTCTCAAGATTAAAAAATGGCAATTCGTACTTTCCGTCCTTATACCCCTGGTACTCGCGCAAGAGTAGTAACTGATTTTAGTGAAGTTACTGGCCGTAAACCTGAGAGATCTTTGGTGGTTTCAAAGCACCGTCTCAAGGGAAGAAATAATCGAGGTGTTATTACTTGTCGACATCGTGGAGGCGGTCATAAAAGGCAATACAGGCTTGTCGATTTTCGGCGGAATAAACATGATGTCCCTGCTAAAATCGCAGCCATTCACTATGATCCTCATCGTAATGCTCGTTTAGCATTGCTATTTTATAAAGATGGAGAAAAGAGGTATATTTTGGCTCCTGCTGGGATCCGTGTTGGTCAGGAAGTCATTTCAGGCTCAAGCGTTCCTTTTGAAACTGGAAATGCAATGCCGTTGTCGTCTATTCCTTTAGGTTCTAGTGTTCATTGTGTTGAACTTTACCCAGGGCGAGGTGGACAAATGGTTCGCTCGGCTGGTGCTAGTGCTCAGGTTATGGCTAAAGAAGGCGAGTATGTAGCGTTAAAATTACCTTCGACTGAAGTTAGACTTGTGAGGTGCGAGTGCTATGCAACTCTTGGAGAAGTTGGCAATACAGAGATTCGTAATACTAGTTTAGGTAAAGCAGGTAGAAAAAGATGGCTAGGTAGAAGGCCGCAAGTCCGAGGGAGTGTTATGAACCCTTGCGATCACCCTCATGGTGGTGGAGAGGGCAGGGCACCAGTTGGCCGTGCTGGCCCTGTTACTCCTTGGGGTAAACCAGCTTTAGGTTTAAAAACCCGTAAGCGGAATAAACCTAGCAATAGGTTTGTTCTTAGGAAACGTCGTCGAGTCTCCAAGCGGAGCCGAGGAGGGCGTGATTCTTGATGTTCTTCATCGTCATGTATTTCTCTTAATTCTCCATGGGACGTTCACTTAAAAAAGGCCCTTTTATTGCCGACAGCCTTCTCCAAAAGGTTGAAAAACAAAATAGTAATGATGACAAATCAGTCATTAAAACTTGGTCAAGGGCATCAACCATTCTTCCAATGATGATTGGTCACACTATTGCTGTTCACAATGGCAAATCTCATGTTCCGGTTTTTATTACTGAGCAAATGGTTGGTCACAAGTTAGGAGAGTTTGCTCCTACAAGAACATATAGGGGTCATATGAAAGACAAAAAAGGAGGTCGTTAAATGACTGATTCACCACTTGCTCAGGCTCATGGACGATATATTCGCGGTTCGGCGTCCAAGGTTCGCCGAGTGTTAGATCAAATTCGAGGTAGAACCTATCGAGATGCTTTGATTATGCTTGAGTTCATGCCTTATCGTTCAACAGGGCCAATAACAAAAGTATTAAGATCAGCTGTTGCTAATGCTGAGAACAATCTTGGGTTAGATCCATCTTCATTAGTTATTAAAACTGCTTCGGCTGATATGGGACCGTCTATGAAACGCTATCGGCCAAGAGCCCAAGGGAGGGCCTTTGCAATTAAAAAACAAACTTGCCACATCAGTATTGCTGTGGCTCCTTCAACTGAATCATCGAGCACGGAGGCTTCTGACTGATGGGACATAAAATTCATCCAAATGGCTTACGGCTTGGAATTACTCAAGAGCATCGTTCTCGTTGGTATGCATCGAGTAAAACCTATCCTTTGCTTCTGCAGGAAGATGACAAAATTAGGGTGTTTATTCAGAAGAAGTATGGAGCTGCGGGCATAAGTGATGTTTTGATAGCTCGTAAAGCTGATCAACTAGAGTTAGAACTTAAAACTGCTCGACCCGGAGTTATAGTTGGTCGTCAAGGTAGTGGCATAGAAGAACTGAGGTCGGGTATTCAAAAAACAATTGGTGATCGAAGCAGACAGGTTCGCATCAATGTAGTTGAAATTGAAAGAGTTGATGCAGATGCTCATCTTTTAGCCGAATACATTGCTCAGCAGCTTGAAAAAAGAGTTGCATTTCGTAGAACAATTCGTATGGCTGTGCAGAGAGCTCAAAGAGCAGGGGTTCTTGGTTTAAAAATCCAAGTAGGAGGTCGTTTGAATGGAGCAGAGATTGCTCGTTCTGAATGGACCAGAGAGGGACGTGTGCCACTACATACTTTGAGAGCAGAGATTGATTATGCAAATAAAACTGCCAATACTACTTATGGAGTTTTGGGAATTAAGGTATGGGTTTTTAAAGGCGAAGTCTTATCAAAAGAAGATCAACCGTTACCTGTTGGGGCTAGCCCTCGACGAAAAGGTAATCGTAGGCCTCAACAATTTGAGGACAGATCCAATGAAAGCAAATAAGGAGGTATAAATCATGCTTAGTCCAAAACGCACTAAATTTCGTAAGCAGCAACGCGGCCGCATGAGAGGTGTCGCAACTAAAGGCAATAAAATTGCTTTTGGTGAGTTTGCTTTACAGGCTCAAGAATGTGGATGGATTACGTCAAGACAGATTGAAGCAAGCCGAAGGGCTATGACTCGTTACGTTAAGCGTGGCGGCCAGATCTGGATTCGTATTTTCCCTGACAAGCCAGTTACAATGAGACCTGCTGAGACTCGAATGGGTTCAGGTAAAGGTAACCCCGAGTTTTGGGTTGCTGTTGTTAAACCAGGCCGAGTACTTTTTGAGATGGGTGGCGAAGATATTACCGAGGCAATTGCTAAGGAAGCAATGCGCTTAGCTCAGTACAAACTCCCAATAAAAACAAAGTTTATTGGATTAGAGGAAGGTCAAAAGCCGACTCAAGTTGGTAAGGCCCCTCCAAAATCATCAGCCAATTCTTTGGATGAGGCTGAATCAGCTCCTCAGGCTGAGACTGCATCTGTCACTACTTCGGAGTCTTAAATTATGGCTGAATTAGAAAAGTTAGATGTTGGCAAATTGTCTGACATCGAGATTAAAGAAAAGATCGATCTTACCCGTCGTGAATTATTTGATCTTCGCTTTCAATTAGCAACTAGGCAGCTAAGTGAAACCCATCGTTTCAAGAGTGCTCGTGTTCAGCTTGCACAGCTTTTAACTGCTCAGGGCGAGCGTAGTCGCTCAAAAACTTAAAATCGAAAATTTTTAAAATCATGGCTCTCAAGGAAAGGTTAGGCACTGTTGTTAGTGACAAGATGGATAAGACAGTGGTAGTAGCGGTTGAGAACCGTTTTCCACATTCTATCTATCAGAAGACAGTTAGTAGAACAACTCGATACAAGGCTCACGATGAAGCAAACAATTGCAAAGTGGGAGATAGAGTCCGTATTACTGAAACAAGGCCTTTGAGCGCAACAAAAAGATGGTCGGTTGCAGAAGTTTTGAGAACAACTAATCAAGAGAAGCAGGAGGTTGGCAAATGATTCAGCAAGAGACTTTCCTAACTGTTGCAGACAATAGTGGTGCAAAACGTCTGCAATGCATTCGTGTCCTAGGCTCTAACCGTAGATATGCTCATGTAGGTGATGTAATAGTTGCTGCAGTTAAGGATGCTGTCCCAAATATGGGAGTAAAAAAATCAGATGTTGTAAAGGCAGTAGTAGTTAGAACAAAAGCAACTTTGAGGAGGGATACAGGTAATTCAATTCGATTCGATGATAATGCAGCTGTTTTGATAAATGAAGATAAAAATCCAAGAGGAACAAGGGTTTTTGGACCAGTTGCTCGCGAACTGCGTGAAAGAAACTTCACGAAAATTGTATCTTTAGCCCCGGAGGTGATTTAAGTGTTAGACGCTAAGCAGACTAAGAAAGCTTCTTTACCAATCAAGATGCGAATTCGTAAAGGTGATACGGTTCAAGTCATCAATGGGAAAGAGAAAGGTAAAACAGGGGAAGTTTTGAAGACCATGCCAATTGAAAATCGCGTAGTTGTTAAAGGTGTCAATCTTCGTACACGCCATATGAAACCTACTCAAGAAGGTGAATCAGGTCGAATTGTTACTGAAGAGGCTTCTTTGCATGCATCTAATGTGATGTTTTATTCAACTCAGAAAAAGGTTGCAAGTCGCATAGAGGTCTTTATTGATAAGGATGGTTCTAAAAAACGACGGCTTAAGAAAACTGGTGAATTAATTGATTAATTCCTTTTTCCCTATTTCATCATTTTTTCTTTTTCCTATTTCAATTCTGACAAAGACCAGAATTAACCTCTAAATCAACCATGTCACTCAAAAATCGTTATCGAGAGACTATTAGACCTAAATTATTGAAAGATTTAGGATTTTCTAATATTCATCAAGTCCCTAAGGTCCTAAAGATCAATATTAATAGGGGTCTAGGAGAAGCTGCTCAAAATTCCAAAGCATTAGAAGCTTCTCTCTCAGAAGTGTCAACAATTACAGGTCAGAAAGCTCTTGTGACAAGAGCTAAAAAGGCAATTGCTGGATTCAAGATCCGAGAGGGGATGCCAATTGGTTGTGCGGTAACCCTGCGCGGAGAAAGAATGTACGCTTTTTTGGAAAGATTAATCAATCTTGCTTTGCCAAGAATCAGGGATTTTCGTGGGGTTAGTCCTAAGAGCTTTGATGGTCGCGGTAATTTCACGGTAGGGGTTAAAGAACAGCTTATTTTTCCTGAAATCTCATTTGACAAAGTTGACGCTATACGAGGAATGGATATAACGATTGTCACCAGTGCCAGAACCGATGAGGAGGGCCGAGCTCTTCTTAAGGAGATGGGAATGCCTTTCCGGAGTAACTGAAACTATGGCTAATCACGATCCAATTTCAGACATGCTCACTCGAATTAGAAATGCGAGTGAAAAGCGACATGAGAAGACTCGTGTCCCTGCTTCTAGGATGTCAAGAAGTATTGCTAAAGTCCTTCAAAATGAGGGTTTTATTTCTCACATTAGTGAGGAGGGAGAAGGTGTCCACACTCAGCTGATTTTAGAATTGAAATACAGCGGTAAACACCGCCATCCAACAATTCGTTCCATGAAACGAGTTAGTAAGCCAGGATTGAGAATTTACAAAAATAATCGCGGCCTTCCAAAGGTTCTAGGCGGCCTTGGAGTAGCGATTATTTCGACATCTAAAGGTGTTATGAGTGACCGTGATGCCCGAAAACATGGCGTTGGCGGTGAAGTTCTCTGTTACGTGTATTAATTAGGAGCTTTTATTATGTCCCGTATTGGCAAAAAACCTATAACAGTTCCGGAGAAGGTGGATATCACCCTTGATGGACTATCTATTACTGTAAAGGGTCCTAAAGGTCAGCTTAGTAGGACTCTCCCTGAAGGAGTAAGTCTTTCTCATTCTGATGGATTGATCACAGTTTCTGCAGATAGCGATAAGAGAAGGTGCAGGGAGCGACATGGTTTGTCTAGAACATTAGTCGCCAACATGATTGAGGGAGTTAGCAATGGTTATTCAAAACAATTGGAAATAGTAGGAGTAGGTTCTAGAGCTCAGGTTAAAGGCAAGAAACTTGTAGTTAGCGCTGGCTATAGTCATCCGGTGGAGGTTGTTCCTCCTGAAGGGATAACTTTTAAAGTTGAGAGTAATACAAATGTATTTATTTCTGGAATCGATAAGGAGCTTGTCGGAAATGAGGCGGCAAAAATTCGGGCTATACGACCACCTGAACCTTATAAAGGAAAAGGAATAAAATATGCTGGTGAGCATATTGTTAGAAAAGCAGGTAAGTCTGGTAAGAAATAAAAACTTTTTCATTTACTTATTTTTTTAATCATGGCAACTCTCTCACGTAAACAAAAAACCCAGAAGCGACACAAACGTCTTCGCCGCTATTTGAGCGGTACCGATCAAAGACCTCGCTTAGCAGTATTTCGCTCAAACAACCATATTTACGCCCAAGTTATTGATGATATCGCCCAAAACACTCTTTGCTCAGCATCAACAGTTGAAAAGGAGGTTCTCTCAAATAGTAAAGTTAATGCCAGCACCTGTGCAGCTTCTTCGGCTGTAGGTGAACTTCTTGCAAAACGTGCTCTAGAAAAGGGCATTAACCAAGTTGTATTTGATAGAGGTGGAAGCCTTTATCACGGCAGAGTGAAGGCTCTAGCTGAGGCAGCCCGTAAAGCAGGCCTTACATTCTGATTATTGTTTTAAAATGACAGCTACCAAATCAAAAGAGAATTCATCAGCTCCAGCTCCTTCGGCTTCCGAGGGTAAGCAAGAACAACGTCGAGGGAATAACCGTGGAGGTGATCGTCGTGGGAGGCGGTCTGATAGAAGAAATCAGGATAGGGATTCTGAGTGGCAAGAAAGAGTGATACAGATTAGAAGAGTCTCAAAAACAGTTAAGGGAGGAAAGAAAATGAGTTTTCGTGCAATAGTTGTCGTTGGCAATGAGAAAGGCCAAGTTGGAGTTGGAGTTGGTAAAGCAGGAGA
Source organism: Prochlorococcus sp. AG-402-G10 (assembly GCA_003279445.1). Lineage (GTDB taxonomy): Bacteria > Cyanobacteriota > Cyanobacteriia > PCC-6307 > Cyanobiaceae > Prochlorococcus_E. Next base: position 27,434 of record QCHT01000002.1, on the reverse strand, counting down.
TGTGATTGGTGCAGTTCGTAAAGGTGTTGCTGATGGAAAGAAGAACCTAGTAAAAGTCCCCTTGACTCCTAATAGTTCAATTCCTACTCTTTCAAATGGAAGAGATGGTGCAGCAAGCGTTCTAATTCGCCCTGCAGCTCCTGGTACAGGTGTAATTGCTGGAGGATCTATTCGTACTGTTTTAGAACTTGCAGGGATTAAAAATGTTTTAGCAAAAAGGCTTGGAAGTAAAACACCTTTAAACAATGCACGTGCTGCAATGGTAGCTTTGTCTCTATTAAGAACTCACAAGGCTACTGCTAAAGAACGAGGTATTTCCCTCGAGCAGATTTACTCTTGAAATCACCATGACTATTAGACTTCATTCTTTAAAATCAAATACCGGCTCTAGGAAAAAGAAGCTTCGTAAAGGACGTGGTATTGCTGCAGGTCAGGGCGCTAGCTGCGGCTTTGGTATGAGAGGTCAGAAATCACGTTCTGGTAGACCAACTAGACCTGGTTTTGAAGGAGGACAAATGCCCTTATATAGACGGGTACCTAAGTTGAAACATTTTCCATTGATTAATCAGAAATCTTTCACCATAATCAATATTTCATCGCTAAATGATGTCAAGGAAGGGACAACTGTTAACTTAGATTCTCTTGTCAAAGCAGGAATTGTTACTAGTCCTAAGTATCCTTTAAAAGTGCTTGGCAATGGCAATTTGAAAGTTAAATTGACTGTCCAGGCTGCACTATTTACTGCATCTGCTAAAAGTAAAATAGAAGCTGCAGGTGGAACCTGTGAGGTCTTTGATTGAATTTACCACCTCTTAAGTCCCTTTAATAAATCTCACCTATTTGCTTGAAATTCTTCATTTCAGTTCATGCTTGTTACCCGAGGCCGAAACCCAAGTGCATCAGAAGTAATAACCCAGTTGTTCCTCAACAAAGAACTTAGAGGAAGGGTTTTAGTAACCTTAGGGATGCTGTTATTTGTCAGGTTAGGTATATATATTCCTGTCCCAGGTATTGATGCTGAGAAATTTCAGACATTTATTGAACAAGGTGGTCAGCTCATAGGATTTTTAGACATTTTTACTGGGGGTGGAATCTCAACTCTTGGGATTTTTGCACTTGGGATACTTCCTTTTATTAATGCATCAATAATTATTCAGCTATTAACTGCTGCTTTACCTCAATTAGAAGACTTGCAAAAGAATGAAGGTGAAGCGGGACGAAGGAAAATTGCACAGATCACGCGTTACGTGGCTCTTGGATGGGGCTTTATGCAAAGTTTAGTATTTGCAACCATCCTTCTGCCATATGCAGATAACACAATGGGGACTGATGCTCAGTTCCTGATGCAAACATCTATTGCATTGGTTACTGGGTCAATTATTGTCATGTGGCTCAGTGAAATCATTACTGAAAAAGGTATTGGCCAAGGAGCTTCACTAGTTATTTTCTTGAATATTGTTGCGACTCTTCCTAAAGCATTAAGCTCTACCATTGAAAAGGCTCAGACTGGAGATAGAAGCGATGTTTTTGGAATTATTGTTCTTCTAATTGTTTTCTTGATAACAATTGTGGGGATTATTTTTGTTCAAGAAGGCGCTAGAAAATTGCCAATTGTTAGTGCTAAAAGACAAATAGGTGGAACAGCTATACTTCCTACTCGGCAAAGTTATTTACCTTTGAAGCTTAATGCAGGTGGGGTAATGCCTATTATTTTTGCATCTGCTCTAATCTTTCTTCCTATAACAATTGCGAATTTTGCAAAAGACACAAAAGTTGGACCTTTCTTATTAAAAGCATCTGGTGCTTTAAATCCTGGTGCAGCCAATCCTTGGCCTTATGCAATTACCTTTTTTGCATTAATACTTGGCTTTTCATATTTTTATGCATCATTAACAATTAACCCAGTGGACATTTCAGCAAATTTAAAAAGAGGTGGAGTTGCCATACCCGGAGTTCGCCCTGGGAGTGCTACCTCCAAATATCTTTCTGGTGTGCAAAATAGACTGACACTACTTGGAGGTTTGTTTTTAGGATCTGTTGCCATAGTTCCTGCAGCTGTTGAGAGAGCTACCAATGTGCAAACTTTTCAGGGTTTAGGCGCAACTTCTCTGCTTATTCTTGTGGGTGTTGCAATTGACACTGCAAAACAAGTGCAGACTTATGTGATTTCACAGAGGTATGAAGGACTTGTTCGACAGTGAAAACCAGTAGAAAATTTTGATCCCTAAATCTCATGAAGAATCGTTTATTATTTTTGGGTCCCCCTGGCGCTGGAAAAGGTACTCAGGCAAGCCTCATTTGTAAGGAACAATCTCTATTACATTTATCTACAGGTGATTTATTACGTGAAGAAGTAAGTGCACATTCTGATTTGGGCAAAGAAGCTGAATCAATAATGAATAGAGGTGAATTGGTTAGTGATGAAATTGTTTTATCTATTGTTGAGAAAAGACTTTCTTATAATAAAAAAGGCTGGCTATTAGATGGATTCCCTAGAAATCTAGCTCAAGCAGGCTTATTGCAAGACTTATTGGACAAATTGGATCAACCTATTTTGGCTGTTTTGCTTCTAGATATTGATGATGACATTTTGATTAAAAGGATGCTTTCAAGGGGTAGGAAAGATGACACGGAATTAGTCATTAGAAATCGGCTTAAGATATATAGAGATATAACTTCTCCGTTGGTAAATCACTATAAAAAATTAGGTATACTTAAGTCTGTTAATGGTTCTGGGAATGTTGAAGATGTTAATAGTCAGATTAAAGCAGCATTAATCGAAACAGTGTAGTACAGTTGGAGTTTGCAAATAAGGAGACCCACACCCTATGAAGGTGCGAGCCTCAGTCAAAAAGATGTGTGAAAAATGTCGGGTGATTCGTCGCCATGGCAGGGTAATGGTCATTTGTACCGCTACTCAGAAGCACAAGCAGCGCCAAGGTTGAATACCAATCTTGGTACTGATCAACCTTAAAGACTCAAGACTGCTATGCCAGTTTTCATCTTTAATTTGATTAACATCCCACTCTATGAGTGGACTTTACTTACCTTTTGTTGAAAGTTTAAGTGGCAAGAATCGCTGGCATTGATATCCCCCGTGAAAAACGGGTGGAGATTGCCCTCACCTATATCTATGGGATTGGATTAACACGATCTCAAAATATCCTTGCTGAAGCTGGGGTTAACCCTGATATTCGAGTCAAGGATTTAAATGATAGTGACGTTCAGAAACTCAGGGCTGCAACTGAATCCTTTACTCTTGAAGGTGATTTGCGTCGGCAGGAAGGCATGGCCCTTAAACGTCTTCAGGACATTGGGTGTGTTCGTGGTCGCCGTCATAGGCTGAGTCTTCCAGTTAGAGGTCAGCGAACTAGAACAAATGCACGTACAAGAAGAGGTTCACGTAAAACCGTTGCAGGTAGGAAAAAATAATATTTAATCATCTCTGCCTTGTTTAAAGGCTTTAATCCAATTACTACCAAAAAGGCCCAGCCTAATGGCCACACCAGCAAAGAAAACAGGTTCAAAGAAATCCAAGCGCAATGTCCCTAATGGGGTTGTGCACATTCAAAGCACCTTTAATAACACAATTGTCTCTATAACTGATACGAATGGAGAAGTTATCTCTTGGTCATCAGCTGGTGCAAGTGGCTTTAAAGGAGCTAGAAAAGGAACACCCTTTGCAGCTCAAACTGCGGCCGAGGCCGCAGCAAGGCGCGCACTTGACCAAGGTATGCGTCAGATAGAGGTTCTCGTTAGAGGCCCAGGCTCTGGACGCGAAACAGCCATTCGTGCATTGCAAGTGGCTGGTCTGGAAATCACATTAATTAGAGATGTGACTCCTCTCCCACATAATGGTTGTAGAAGGGCTAAACGCAGGCGCGTTTAATCCTTTTCGCTTAGTGTGATCTTCTTTAACTCTTTCTTATTGATTTAGCCCGTGTTGCAATACCAGATTGATCGGATCGAACATCAAGTTGCTGATGATCGTTCTCAAACAGGAATATTCCTAATAGGTCCTCTAGAAAGAGGCCAAGCAACAACATTAGGTAATTCTCTGCGAAGGGTTCTTATGGGAGGGCTCGAGGGCAGTGCGGTTACAGCCGTGCGCATCTCTGGAGTTAATCATGAGTATGCAACTGTACCTGGAGTTCGGGAAGATGTTTTGGATATTTTGCTGAATTGCAAAGAGCTAACAGTGAATAGCCGTAGTCAAGAATTGGAAATTGGTCGTCTTGTTGTAACAGGTCCTGCTGACGTGAAGGCTCGTGATCTTCAATTTTCTTCTCAAGTTCAAATTGTTGATGCTGATCGTCCTATCGCAACTGTTAATGCAGGACATAACCTTGAATTAGAGCTTCATGTTGAAAGAGGTATTGGGTATAGACCTGTAGATAGAAGGAATGAAGAAACCAGCGCTATTGACCTTCTTCAGATAGATGCTGTTTTTATGCCTGTTAAAAAGGTTAACTTTAGTATCGATGAGACAGCTGTTTCTGAGGGTGGCTCAACTCGCGAAAGGTTGCGTATGGAGATAGTAACTGACGGTTCAATAACACCTGATGATGCTGTCTCAGAAGCTGCTAATCAATTGATAGAGCTTTTTCAGCCTTTAGCAACAGTTACTATGGTTGAGGAGATTCCTCCAGAGCCCGAGCCAGCTGCTGAAGCACAGATTCCTCTAGAAGAGTTGAATCTTTCAGTTAGAGCATATAACTGTCTTAAGAGAGCTCAAGTTAATTCGGTGTCTGATTTGATGGGCTTTAGTTATGAGGATCTATTGGAGATTAAAAACTTTGGATCCAAATCAGCCGATGAAGTTATTGAAGCTTTAGAGCGCATTGGCATTTCAATCCCTCAAAGCAGAACATCTGCATGATTTTAATTTTTCACTAGCTTCAGGAGTAATAACATGCGGCACCAACTTCGAGTCCCTCAACTTGGCAAACCAGCTGATCAAAGGAAAGCTTTATTGCGAGGTTTAACTACCCAGTTAATTCGCGAGGGTAGGGTCACAACTACAAAAGCAAGAGCAAAAGCTCTGAGAGATGAAGTCGAAAGGATGATTGGTTTAGCAAAGGAAGGAAGCCTTGCTTCTCGAAGGAGAGCTATTGGATATATATATGATAAAAAATTGGTCCATTCTCTTTTTGAGAAGGCTCAAGAACGCTACGGGGAGAGAAATGGAGGGTATACACGAATAGTTAGGACTGTCCCTAGACGCGGAGATAATGCACAGATGGCAATTATTGAACTTGTTTAATCAGCTAGATATGCTGGTTAGTTGCAATGGCAATTAGACCAGTAGAGGAAATAATTCAAAAACCCTTAATTAAAAGAATTGCCTTATCTATACAGTATCAAGGAACTCATTTTTGCGGTTGGCAAAGACAGAAGACAGCTGGGAGTGTTCAGGAAATTATAGAAAAAACCATTTTTTCTTTGGAGCCTTTTTATCCAATAAAACTTGTTGCAGCAGGCAGAACTGACTCAGGTGTCCATGCTGCAGGACAAGTTGCTCATTTTGATTCTGTTGGACAAGTTCCAGTTAATAGGTGGCCTTTAGCTTTGAATGGAAGATTACCCTCATCAATAAGAGTCAGAGACTCTTCAGAACAAAAATCTGATTGGCATGCTTGTTATTCAGCACAATTTAGAAGATACCGTTACATAATTTATAATGGTTGTACGCCAAATCTCTTTCTAGAGCCTTGGAGCTGGCATAGATATCAATACGTTCTTGATGAAAACTTGATGTTAGAGGCTGCATCGGGATTAATTGGATATTTTGATTTTTCTGCATTTCAAAGAAGTGGTAGTAATAGGAAAAATTCTTTTACAACAATTCAAGAGGTGAGACTTTCAAGGCAGGGCGATCTATTGGTTTTTGAAATTCAAGCGAGTGGTTTTTTATATGGAATGGTGAGGTTATTAGTCGGGCAACTAGTTTTGGTAGGAGAAGGGAAGCTTTCAATTAAAGATTTTGAAAAAAGATGGAAAGATAAATTGAGATCAGAAGTGAAAGAGGCTGCCCCTGCGAGAGGTCTTTGCTTTCTTAGAGCAGGCTATAAAGAGCCTGTTTTTAGAGATAATATCGTTTTTGATAGCTTTCCTGGCTTTTCTTTGTTGACAAGCGATCCACCTTCTTAATGCTGATTAATGCATTTGCAATATTAATTTCTTGAATTCTTTTAAAAATCATCTATGAAAGTGTAAAATGGATCTTTGAGATATAGATCATATTTTGGTCTGAGTCTCATCGACTTCCTGCTCTGTTAAATCCAGGGCTATCACTAAAAACCGGCATGCCGGATAGATGAACAAGACTATTAATCCATCCATCGACTCGATAAATCGCCAGTGGTATCTGGTTGATGCTAATAACCAGACACTTGGGAGACTGGCTACAGAGGTGGCTGCTGTTCTTCGAGGTAAAAACAAGCCTTACTTCACTCCTCATTTAGATACTGGGGATTTCGTTGTTATTGTTAATGCGGAGAAAATTCAAGTCACTGGACGCAAAGGTACTCAGAAGCTTTACCGGAGACATTCTGGACGTCCAGGTGGTATGAAAGTTGAAACTTTTAATGCTCTTCAAGAGCGAATACCTGAAAGGATTGTTGAGAAAGCTATTAAAGGAATGCTTCCTCACAATGCACTTGGAAGGCAGTTGTTTCGCAAATTGAAAGTTTATAAGGGATCTGAACACCCTCATGCAGCGCAGAACCCTAAGGTTCTTAGTATTAATTCCAACGCATTAGTTAAATGAATAGCTCTTCTAAAAATCACGTTGTTTACTTGGGGACTGGGCGTAGGAAAACATCAATTGCCCGCGTTCGTTTAGTTCCAGGTTCGGGTAAAATAACAATTAATGGTCGTCCAGGCGATCATTATTTGAATTTTAATCCTGCATATATTTCAGCTGTCAAAGCTCCTTTACTTACTCTTGGTTTAGGTGACGCATATGACGTTCTGGTTAATGTTTACGGTGGTGGATTAACTGGTCAGTCTGATGCAATTAAACAAGGAGCTGCTAGAGCCTTATGTGAATTGTCACTTGATAATCGGAAACCTTTAAAAACGGAGGGTCATTTAAGTAGAGATCCTAGAGCTAAAGAAAGACGGAAGTATGGTTTAAAGAAAGCTAGAAAAGCTCCACAGTTCTCTAAACGTTAGTCTCGTTTAATTCTTAACTCATTTATTCAGTTTTCAAAATGCCTAAAAAAGATATTCATCCTAAATGGTATCCAGACGCAAAAGTTATTTGCAATGGTGAGGTTGTGATGACTACTGGCTCAACTCAGCCAGAGATTCATGTTGATGTTTGGAGTGGTAACCATCCTTTCTTTACTGGTACCCAAAAAATCCTTGATACGGAAGGTAGGGTTGATCGCTTTATGCGCAAATATGGGATGTCTAGCCCTGATGAAGAATCTGGAAAGGAAACAAAGCAATCTTCTAAAAAAACGGCTAAAGATTCCATATCTGAGGAGTCTTAGTTATTTCTCAAATTAAAAGGAGTTGAGATGTGGCGATGGACACTTCAACCCTGAAAGCAAGATTAGAAACCGCTAGCGCAAGTTTTAAAAACTTGGAATTGCAGTTGGCTGATCCAGATGTTGCATCAGACCCCAAACGCCTTGAGACTATTGCAAGGGAGAGGGCTCGACTAGAACCTTTAGTTTTAGATTATCAACAACTTAAATCTATAGATGCAGAGTCAATAGAAGCAAAAGAGTTATTAAGAGAAAGTAAGTCAGATAAAGAAATGGAGTTGTTGGCTCAGGAAGAATTAAAGCGATTAGAGGACCTTGAGAAGGTTCTCCTTGAGCGTTTAACTATTGCGCTCTTGCCAAAGGATCCAAGGGATGAGAGAAGTGTAATGTTGGAGATCCGAGCTGGTGCTGGAGGAGATGAAGCGTGTATTTGGGCAGGTGACTTGGCGAGAATGTATGAAAGATATGGGTTGAAAGTTGGTTGGTCAGTGAAGCCAATTAGTTCTACTGAAGCGGATTTAGGCGGTTTCCGTGAACTAATTATTTCTGTAAAAGGGGAAGCAGTATTTAGTCAGCTGAAATTCGAAGCGGGCGTACATAGGGTTCAACGTGTGCCTGCAACAGAATCTCAAGGCAGAGTGCATACTTCTACTGCTACGGTTGCCGTGATGCCTGAGGCCGATACTGTTGAAGTGAAACTGGAGCCTACTGATTTAGAAATTAGTACAGCAAGATCAGGAGGTGCAGGTGGTCAGAATGTTAATAAAGTTGAAACGGCTGTTGATTTGTTACATAAGCCAACTGGAATAAGAGTTTTTTGCACTCAAGAACGATCTCAGTTGCAAAATAGAGAGAGGGCTATCGAAATTTTAAGAGCTAAATTATTAGAACGAGAAATTGCTCAAGCGAATGCAAAAGAACGTTCTGCTCGATTAGCGCAAGTTGGGACTGGTGATAGAAGTGAAAAGATTCGCACATATAACTATAAAGATAATCGCACTACTGACCATCGACTAGGAGTTAATTTCCCTTTAGAAAGTGTTTTAGAAGGACAGTTGGAGGAATTAATTGGAGCTTGTATAGCAGAAGAACAAAGATTGCAAATTGAAGAATTGGGTAACCAATCAGAGGAATAAAAACTTGATTAACCCCATCAAATTACGTATTTTCTCCACTCTTTATGACGACCAGAGCCTATTAGCTTAGTAGCTTCAAAACTAAGTGAATTAAATGGCTTATGTGGTTTATTTTTTAAAGGCATATTTGCTTCTTTAGGTGTGCGATTACCTTTTCTGATATTGCAGGAGATGCATGCTGTCGCAACATTCTCCCAAATGTCTTTTCCCCCACGACTTCGAGGTATTACATGATCGATTGATAATTGATCACCCGAATAGGCACAGTATTGGCAGGAGTAATTATCACGTTGAAGGAGGTTCTTTCTGTTTAAGGCTAATTCTCGATATGGAACTTTAATAAAATATCTCAGTCGAATAACAGTGGGAAGTTTTACATTATGTCTAATCTCATGATTGGAATTCTCTTCCAAGCTCTCTGCTTTACCTTTAAGCATCAACACTGTGGCTCGACGCCACGTGGTGATATTCAAAGGCTCATAGGATGCATTTAGTACTAGAACCTGGCTCATGCCAGCAACTTAATTAATATAATTCTACTTGCATTAGATGAATGCTGCTTGCCTCGTGAAGTACAAATCCTTGTCTTTAGATAGTATTGATCCACGGCAAAGGGCTTGGGTGGAAGTTTTCCCAAGTGCGATTCGCGACAATACTCAATTTGTTAAAAGTCTTCTTGAAGAAAACTGTCTCTTAATGGCGGTTGTCAAAGCTGATGGTTATGGCCATGGAGCTGGAACAGTAGCTGAAGCAGCTTTGGAAGGAGGCGCGGCAAATTTAGGAGTCGCAACATTGCAGGAAGCTCTAGATTTAAGGAAACTTGGTATTTCTTGCCCAATATTGATACTTGGCAATTTAGTCAATTTTAAAGATTTAGATGCCTGTCTCAACTGGGACCTGATACCTACTATAAGTAGTTCGAGAGAAGCACTTTTTTGCCAAAAAATTGCTGAATCATATGAGAAGAAATTCAATATCCATATTAAAGTTGATACTGGAATGACTAGATTAGGGTGTGATATAAGTTCTCTGAAAAGCCTTATCAATTTAATTGATACTCTTGAGAACATTGAGCTGGTAGGAATCTATAGCCATCTTGCATTGGCTGATGGTGAGAGGCATGGTCAGCCGGAAATAATTACCTCTCTTCAGAAAAAAAGGTTTAATTCATTATTATCTAATTTCAAACCTGCACGTCAAAATCTTTGTAGGCACCTGGCCAATTCGGCAGGCACCTTTAGAGATAAGGCACTTCATTACGATATGGTCAGGGTGGGTTTAGCTTTGTATGGCTACAAACCTTTTGAGGATTTTGCTGATAATTGCTCTTTAAAGCCTGCTTTAGCTGTAAGGGCTAGAATTACATTGATTCGCGATGTCCCTTCTCATACTGGGGTGAGCTATGGGCATGATTTCATTACAAAACGACCAAGTCGTCTTGCTGTTGTAGGAATTGGCTATGCAGATGGAATAAATCGTGCTTTGTCTGGAAAAATTTCTGTTTTAATTAATGGTTATTTCTATCCACAAGTTGGTTCAATTACCATGGATCAATTGGTCATAGATATTACTGAAAACAATGATATTCGAATAGGAGATGTTGTTACTTTTCTAGGTGAGGACAAGGGTTCTTCCATAACTCCCTACGAATGGAGTCAAGCTTGTGGCTCTATCCCTTGGGAGATTCTATGTAGTTTTAAGTACCGTCTTCCTAGAGTGGTCATTTGATATTCCTGAAGAATCAGGGAAATTTCTTGGGATATTGATGTTGTCTTGATAAGGTAATGAAGCTACTGGAGAGGTGGCTGAGTGGTTGAAAGCGGCTCCCTGCTAAGGAGTTACAGGAGGCAACTCTTGTCGAGGGTTCGAATCCCTCCCTCTCCGTTTAAACTTAGATGATTGCCTACTCTCAGATGAGTCTGGCGACCTTGAACAGATTGAATCGTATTTACTCCCATCAGATGCAATAGATCCCTTTATCTCCATGACTAGTTTGCTTCTTGAGTGGTTTAAGGTTCTCGGATTTCCCCGTATTATCTTTGTTCTATTGCTATTGCTTCTATTGGTTTGGGCGGCCCCAAGCTTGGTAATTAATTCTGTCAATTCACTTGACCATCGGCTACTAGACGTCTTTATTCAGCATATTCCTTCTGGCTTGGGATCTTTCCTACTAGTTATTTATAAACTGAGCGGGGTCCATTTCACAGGGGTTTTGGTGCTTTCGATGTTGTTCTTCTTTGCTTTGAAGCGCTTTTGGCAAGACTTGATATGTTTAGTATTTGGAACCGGTGGCATCTTGGTAATAGTCGATCAAATCTTGAAGCCATGGTTTGATCGCCCACGTCCTGGAGGGTCACTTCTTTCCTTAACAGGTCGCAGCTTTCCCAGCGGCCATGCCGCTGGATCAGTGGTCTTTTATTTCATGAGTTGCACCATGATAGCTGCGCACTATCCTCGACTGCGCTGGCCTTTGTTTGTGTTCTCTAGCCTTTGGGTTGCTCTTGTCTGGATTAGTACTCTCTATTCCAGAGCCCACTGGCCAAGTGACATCCTCGCTGGCGCAGCGGTTGGGTATGTTTGGTTAACCTTCTGCTTGGCAGGCTTCACTGCTTGGGAGAGGAATCACTTGTCTTCATCTCAACGCTCCAGCCATCGCTGATACATCTCCTTTGAATGTCTTCCATAACTTTTAGATCATCAGTTTATGTTTTGGGGATGAAAAGGGATCCTCTTACTTTTTGCAGCTCCCTTCTCTTATATAAGTCTTTTGCGTTTAAACTCTGATTATTTATGAACAATCAAACTGTCACATGTGACAGTTTTCCTTGCTATCCAAGCTTTCAGTAATTTCAAAATCATATGAGATAATTTTTGTGTGAGGAGAAGAGATTCTCCGAGCAGTGGAAACTAGGAAACACTTGCTCAAGATCTCCTGAAAAAGTCCGCCTTGAGCGGGCTTTTTTTAGTGCCTAATTATTTGAATTTTGCAGAGGATTAAGCCAGCAAAACAAAAAAGAAATTAGGAATATTTTATTTGCTAATGGATTAAATCTTGCATTGATCTATTAAATATGTTTTTTGTATTGAATAAGAGCGTGATTAGGCATTTCTCATAATAAAACCCTAGTAGATGGACTTTATCCTCCTACTAGGGTTTTATTATGAGATGTTCTTCAGTTTTGAATTAGCCTGCAGCCCAAACATTTTTAACAATCGGCATAATTGTATCTAGATGAAGGGTTCCACATAATAACCATGCAAAAACAGCACCGCCACAACCTCCTAACCAGAAGCCACTTGTAAAGTCTGCCCACCCTTCTCGAGTAAACAAATCAGCTGGTGGGTTAGCAACTATTGCATCGGCAGGTTGAACATTAGGAGCCTTGCCAGGGGCATTGTATAAAACTAGAAGGGCTGTCAGTATATGAACCGCTCCAATTGTCCCTAATAAACCAGCTGTAAGAGCAAATTCAGTAGTTCTTAAAGGACCTGTCATTGCATATGGTCCATAAAGCAGGTAACCAAAAGCAGCTCCTACTTCCAGCCCACGAAAATTTGGTGAAAGCCCAGCTCTATAAAATGGGAGGTTATTAATAAATGCTTTTGTAAAATAACCAGAATTAACTGGTGTTTCTAAGTCTCCAACGCAGGGGTCCGAAACTGGGTTCACAGCCCACTGATCGACAATCCCTATGTCGCCAGGGCGAACTGAACTGTCAATATATTTTTCGTTTAATTTGACAGGTTCAGATGACTTTAGAAAAGGGTCTTGGAATTCAGTCATGGGCGTATAAAAAACTTTGTTGACTTAGGAGAAACAAACAATGTGTTTCAGTCGGTTGCTGTGATGTAGCGACCAACAAGAACTATGAAAACTGCTGGTGTTACAAGTCCAATCAAAGGGACAAAGACAGCCGGAAGCCAGGTTGCGGCAAAATCACTAGACATTGGATGTACCAAAAGGATCCACAATTATTTTATAGAGTTAACGTGTAATAGTACGCAAAGAGCTCATTGGTGACATAAAAGTTCAATCCAATACGGACCAATGACACATCCATTACTCTTCTTTTATGAACCAGCTTGTCGCAGCAGGAGCAGCATTTTTCCTAGCATTAACTCTTCTGGGGCTTGGGAGAAAACCAAAAACCCTTCTCAATACTAAAACTTCAGAGAATCTGACAGTTCAGCCTTCTTCCTTGGTGATTGTTCCAGGAGGTAAGAAGAAGGGAACTAATGGAATTGAATCAGTTCATTTCTTATTTCCTAAAACTGAGAAAGAGAAATTTCTTTTACGGAAAAAATTGAAAAATTTGATTGCATCTGGGCCGGAAGACAGATTAATTGCTGTTAATACTGCAGAAAAATGGGGTGATTTGTCTGTTTTGCCAATCCTTAGATTAGGGCTAAGGGATGTTGATAGTCGCGTGGTAATTAAGTCAGCTCAAGTAATATCTCGATTTAGAGGATGTCCTAAGGCCCTTCTAAAGAAGAAAGCAAAAGCAATTCGTTATCCTCTGAATGCTTCGCGAATACTCTAAATACTCCTTGATCTAGTCTTTTCTGTAATGGAGATGCTCCCAATCATCTGTGTAGCCGAAACAAAATAGTTTTGTGAACGTTAATACCACGTGTTAGAGCAAATATTCATTAGAAGTCTTTCCCAAATAGCCTCGCCCAAAGTGTTGATTATTAACAGACAAAAACTAATTTTCAAGCTATTTAAGATTGTAATAACTCATCTAAGTCTAAAGTTGATAATCTTATGGTAAAAATATATTGAAGAAGAATACAATAAATAGCTTGCTAAAGCGATTGTAAAATCTAGATTTGACTAAGTTGAATTTAGCTCTCTTTGGGCTACTTTTTACTTCGCCAATAACTATCTTTCTGTAGGAAAGAAGACTAAATTCTATGTTTATTGGATTGTTAAATCCATAATAAAGCGATAAGTAGACTTATCATTATTTGTAAAAAGACTGACCATTATAACAATGTTCAACTCTTCCAGCACCTCTTAACTTAGAGAAATAATTAGATGAAATTTCATTATTATTAGAATTTAGGTAATCAATTCCAATACCATTCCTACCATCTTCTGAGCCTGAACTATGCCAATAGGCTCCTGCACCTTTGTAAAGACCAACATGAGTACATCTTTCCTTTTCGCCAAAAAATAGTAAGTCGCCTAAGCAAATTTCCGTTAATGTTTTGGAGTTGAACGCAATTCTGGTACAAAACTGCTCTTGCTGATAAGCATCTCGAGGTAACCAAATTTTCTCTGAAGAAAAAGCAGCTTGAATTAGACCAGAACAATCAAAATTTGGACCTTCTGTTCCTCCCCAAAGATAATAGTTAGGTACTTTTGAAGCTTTTCTTACCCAACTAAGAACTTGAGGTAGTTTTTCTATGATCTGAGTTTTTGTGAGTAATATGGGGTTCCAATTCTGAGTTCTTTCAATATGGCCTATAAGATCTTGTAATTTGAAATAGCAAATATATCCATCCTCAAGAAGACGAACTTTAATTTTTCCTTTAGGAAAGCGAGAATATCCAGGTTTAGGTTGTGTGAGTATTTCAAACTTTCTTCCCGAAATAGCTTCTGTAGCAAGTAGATCATTCCGCACATTTTCGTATCCATTAATATTTTTGTTTAGTAACCATAAGCTTCCAGATGTAAGAGTTTTTTCATCCCAAGCTATTTTGACTACAGACATTGATTACAGAAGTATGCAATGAGTTTTTACATTTACGATCCTTCGATGGGATCTTTCTTGCGACAATTAATTGACCAGTTTGAGAATGAATGTCGACCAAATCTTCATAAGAAGGTTTCAATTACATGGGTTTGTTATACAGCTGAGGATGGAGATTCATTGAGTTCCGTAAGAGGTGCAGGTTGGTTGGAAGAGAAGCCCATATATCCCGCTAGTGTAGTTAAATTATTCTATGCATGTGCAATTGAAAATTGGTTGTTTCGAGATTTGTTAATTGAATCAAGTGAGCTTCGAAGAGCCATGAAAGAAATGATTACTAATTCGAGCAATGATGCAACTAGTTATATTGTTGATCTTTTAACAGCGACAACCAGCGGTCCATCTTTAAAAGGTCAAAGATGGGAAGTGTGGAAAAAAAAGAGAAATTTTGTTAATGCTTGGCTTTCTAGTTTTAATTGGAAGGAATTTCGATCCATTAATTGCTGTCAAAAAACTTGGGGTGATGGCCCTTTTGGTCGCGATAGCGACTTTTATGGTGATATAGGTCAGAATCGAAATTCATTAACTACAATTGCTACGGCAAAGTTGATGCATGAATTAATTAATGGTTCTTTTTTAATGCCAGAAGCAACTCAGAATTTAAAAAGGATTCTTAACCGTTCATTAGATCTACTAAAGCGAAAGGAGAACCCTGATAATCAAGTTGATGGTTTTCTCGGAGAAGGATTGCCAACTGGCAGTAATTTGTGGAGTAAAGCAGGATTAATGAGTGAAGTAAGACATGATGCGGCGTACTTTGAAACTCCTAAAGGGAATAGAATGCTTCTAATAGTTTTTACTCAAGGGAAAAATCTCGCTAGGGATACTTTTCTTTTACCCTCGTTTTCGTCAGAATTAAGTCAATGGAGTTTTAAATAAAAAGCCCCGTCAGTTTGATAACTGACGGGGCTTTCCTTTCCTTTTCAACTCTTTAGCAGAGTTAAACGGCCTTTATCCGAATTTTCCAGCAGTCGAACCTATTACAAAGGCTGCATATGTGACTGCTGTCCCAACAACAAAGTGAGTTACACCTACTAGTCGAGCCTGAACAATTGAAAGAGCAACTGGCTTGTCTCTCCATCCAATCAGATTAGCAATTGGCGTTCTTTGATGCGCCCATACAAGCGTTTCAATAAGTTCTTGCCAGTAGCCTCTCCATGAGATAAGGAACATAAAGCCTGTTGCCCAAATTAAGTGCCCAAAGAGGAACATCCAAGCCCAAGCAGACAATGCATTTACACCAAATGGATTGTAGCCATTGATTAGCTGTGCGCTATTTAGCCACAAGTAGTCTCTGAACCAACCCATTAGGTAAGTTCCTGATTCATTGAACTGAGCAAGATTGCCTTGCCAGATGGCCAGGTGTTTCCAATGCCAGTAGAACTGAACCCAAGCAATTGTATTAACTGCCCAGAATAGTGCCATGTAAGTAGCATCCCAAGGGGAAGAGTCACATGTGCCTCCACGTCCAGGTCCATCACATGGGAAAGAATATCCAAAATCTTTCTTATCAGGTATCAGCTTGGTACCTCTTGCATCTAAAGCACCTTTGATAAGTATCAAAGCTGTTGTGTGTAGACCTAGAGCGATTCCATGGTGTACTAAGAAATCTGCTGGACCAATTGGGACGAAGTTAGTAGTTGCGTTTGGCGCATTGATCATTTCCATCCAATAGTGGTTGCCAGGCATGCTGTTGGCTGCCAAGCTTGCTGAACTATTGGCGTTAGCCAGTAGGGCATCTATGCCATACATCATTTTTCCACTAAATGCCTGAAGAGCTTGAGCAAAAACTGGCTCTACAAGTATCTGCTTTTCAGGAGTTCCAAATGCAACTACTACATCATTATGAACGTAGATTCCTAGTGTATGGAATCCTAGAAGCATAGTTACCCAGCTCAAATGGCTAATTAGAGCTTCTTTTGTCTCTAAAACATTAGCTAGAACATTACCTTTATTAAGTTCTGGGTCGTAGTCACGAATGAAGAATATAGCTCCATGTGAGAAGGCCCCAGTCATTAGCAATACTGCTATGTATTGGTGATGTGTATAAAGGGCTGCTTGAGTTGTGTAATCCCTTGCTATGTAGGCATAGGAAGGCAATGCACCCATATGATGAGCTACCAAGCTACAAGCAACACCTAAACAAGCAAGTGCTAGCCCAAGTTGGAAGTGCAGTGAGTTATTAACTGTCTCATAGATTCCATTGTGATTTACACCGAAATGACGACCATCTTTGGCAGTGGTATGGGGATCATTTGGATGATCTGTGTTATGGAACTCAGTGATTTCTTTAAGAGTATGTCCTATACCAAATGTATTTCTATACATATGGCCGGCAATAACAAACATCACACCAATAGCCAAGTGATGATGGGCGATATCTGTTAACCAAAGGGACTCAGTACCAGGGTGCAGGCCACCCATAAACGTATACATTGCAGTCCCTGCTCCCTGAGCTGTACCAAAAACATGATCAACAGAATCAGGATTTTGAGCGTATGCTCCCCAATTCAATGAAAAGAAGGGACCCAATCCTGCAGGATGAGGTGCAACTGTAAGCCAGTTGTCCCAACCAACATGCTGACCACGAGACTCAGGAATTGCTACATGAACAAGGTGAGCGTTCCAAGCAATACTGCTAAATCCAAATAAAACAGCTAAGTGATGATTTAGCTGAGCTTCTGCGTTTTTGAACCAAGCTAAAGATGGTCTGAATTTTGGTTGAAGATGCAACCAACCGGCAAATAGAAGCCAGCAAACAAGGATGTTAATGAATATCGCACCCTGGAATAGCTGTTGATTGGTACGCATTCCAATCGTGTACCACCAGTGGTAAAGACCAGAATATGCAATATTTACAGGCCCACTTGCTCCTGCTTGGGTTAAGGCATCAGTTAAGCCTTGGCCAAAGTGAGGATCCCAGATTGCATGAGCAATTGGTCGAACATGAAGTGGGTCAATTACAAATTGTTCGAAGTTGCCTTGCCAGGCGATATGGAACAGGTTACCAGCAACCCAAAGACCAATGATTGCAAGATGACCAAAGTGTGTTGCGAAGATCTTTTGATAAAGAGCTTCTTCGGTCATGCCATCATGACTCTCGAAATCGTGAGCCGTGGCTATGCCGTACCAAATACGGCGGGTTGTAGGGTCCTGTGCCAGACCCTGGTTAAACGAAGGAAATTTCGTTGCCATTGTGGATAAGGTCAGGAAAGGTTAGCCGAGCCCAATGAGGCGGGCGTGGAAGAATGCCCAGGTGGTCACAATGCCGCCTAGGAGGAAGTGAGTTACACCTACTGCACGGCCTTGGGTGATTGAAAGCGCCCTAGGTTGAATAGTAGGAGAAATTTTTAGCTTATTGTGTGCCCATATTATGGATTCAAATAGTTCCTGCCAGTAGCCACGACCAGTGAATAGGAACATTAAGCTGAAGGCCCAAATGAAATGAGCTCCAAGGAACAACAAACTATAAGCAGCAGTCCCTTGCCCATAACCAGTTAGAACCTGGGATGATTGAGCCCATAGGAAGTCACGAAGCCAGCCATTGATGGTTATAGAGCCTTGAGCAAAGTTTCCACCTGTTAGTCCCCATACATCACTTTGCATTTTCCAAGAGAAGTAGAAAATGACAACAGACAGGGAGTTATACATCCAGAAGAGACCCAAGAAAACATGGTCCCAAGAAGAAACTTGGCAAGTACCACCACGACCAGGCCCATCACAAGGGAACCTAAAGCCAAGTTGAGCTTTATCAGGAATTAGACGTGAACTTCTTGCGTAAAGAACACCCTTAAGAAGGATAAGTAGCGTTACATGAATAGTGAAAGCATGAACATGATGGATCATGAGATCAGCTGTCCCTAGAGGCATGGAGAAAGCTTCACTGACTCCACCAGGTAATGCTTGGGTTGTACCAGCTAGCTGAGAAGTTCCTATTGAACCTTTCCAAAGGTTCTGAACCCATTGAGCTAAGAATGGTTGCAGCTGAATTGCTGTATCACTAAACATATCTTGAGGTCTTCCAAGTCCACGCATTACATCGTTATGAATGTAAAGGCCAAAACTATGGAAACCAAGCCACATGCAAACCCAATTTAAGTGGCTAATAATTGCATCACGCGCTTTAAGAATTCGATCAAGAACGTTATCAACATGAACTGCTGGATCGTAATCACGAATCATCGCAATACCAGCATGAGCAGCTGCTCCACATATCATTAGCCCGCCAATCCACATATGGTGGGTGAATAGACCAAGGACAGTGGGGTAATCAGAGGATAAATATGGATAGGGAGGTAGAGCATACATGTGATGAGCGATCACAATGCTTGCTGAGCCAACCATCGCAAGGTTGATAGCTAATTGCCCGTGCCAACTATTACTTAGAAATTCAAATATCCCTTCATGTCCTTTTGGAGCAGGGAAGAGGATCGGGTCTCCTTTATGTACATCCATTATCTCCTTCATGCTGTGACCAACACCATGAACATTATTTCTCCACATATGACCACCAAAGATGGCAAAAACGCCAAATGCAAGGTGATGGTGGGAAATGTCAGTCATCCAAAGGCTTCCTGTAACAGGGTTGAGCCCACCTTTGTTGGTCAGAATATCGCTAAAGGCCCACCAGTTTAGGGTGAAGAAATTTTCTACTGTTCTACCTGCAAGACTTGGGAAAATCTGGCTGGCTACAGAAGGGTCACAAAGCCTAGGAGCAAGATTCGTAACATCTGCCGCTGAGGCAATAGTTACTCCATCAACTACAAGAGGGGTGCCTGCATCAATGGCATCAAGCATTGCGGCAACAGGAGCACCTATATGAATCAGATGTCCAGCCCATGCAATAGAGCCCAAACCAATCAGAGCAATCTGATGGTGTTGAAGCATAGGTTCAATCTTTTGAAACCACTCAAGCTTGGGAGCAGCCTTGTGGTAGTGGTAAATGCCGCCATGAAGCATTAAAGCGGCCATGATCACACCACCAATGGCTAAAGCCATTAGCTGAACCTCGCTGGTAATTCCCCATGCTCTCCACATCTGAAAAACACCAGATGTGATTTGCAGCCCCTGATAGTTGCCGCCTAAATCAGCATTAAGAATTTCCTGGCCTACTACTGGCCAAACAACCTGAGCTCCAGGCTTTACGTTTGCAGGGTCGGCTAACCAGCCGGTGTAATTAGAGAATCGTGCTCCATGAAAGAAAGCAGCACTCATCCAAATAAAGACGACTGCTAAGTGTCCAAAGTGAGCAGAAAAAATCTTTCTACTTGTCTCTTCTAGGTCACCTAGATGAGTGTCAAAATCATGAGCATCAGCGTGGAGATTCCAAATCCATGTTGTGGTTTTGGGACCTTTTGAAAGCTTGGAAGACCAGAACCCAGGTTTGTTGAGTTTTTCATAATCAATAGGTTGATGATCCCTATCGACAGGCTGGTCATAAGGGGTGGGTGCTTCCCCTTTTGCTTTATCCCCACGTTTTGGTGGGCTTATGGTCATCGAGATTCTTCCCCGAGGAATAGGTCTAGGTGGCAGGCCACCGTGTTTTTAATAAAGAAAATAGAGTTGCCTCTATATGCTTTATTGATTAAAGGATCCCTATTTAAAGGATCTAATTTAGAAATCATAGATCCGTGAGCCAGTTACTACCTATTCAAGTAACAAATGTTCTACCCAGGTTTTTTCGTTTTTTTGGAATAAAAATCTTTCAGAGGATTCTTCGCAATTAATTCAAACAAAGTCTATTACTGGGTTTTCCCATAGAAGATTGTCAGGAGAAATGGAATTACTAGAATCAAGTTTTGAGTAAAAAGCAATTTTTATATCAACGAGAGCTACTCAAATTCTTTACAAACCAGGCAGATTTTTCCCTCATTGAAACCTCCCGACAGAATTGCTCTTGGATTTTCTCCTTCTTCATACCACCTATTGAAGAGGCTGAAGTCACGCGGTCATGCAGATTTGATTGTATTAACTCCAGGTGCAGCTTCTGAACTTAACTTGACTGTGGGAGAAGTTTTGGTCGAAAACCCCTATGAGGTCTTCCATAGGTTTTGGAGCTCTGGGACAACTTTTTTGGTTGTTGGTGCAATTGGAGCAGTAATTCGAATAATTGCTCCATTATTAAATGGAAAAGATAAGGATCCGTCAGTTTTAGTAATTGATGGGAGAGCCGAAAATATCGTTCCAGTTTTAGGCGGACACAAAGGAGGTGCTGAAGAATTTGCTGTCCAATTAGCTCAAGATATAGGCGGAAAAGCTATTTTTACAGGATTCTCTAGAACTGAAAAGATACTTTCAATTGATAGTTTTGGAGAAGCATGGGGTTGGAGGCGAACTGGTGAGACAGCTCAATGGAATGATTTAATGATTCGGCTAAGTAAAGGAAGTCGAATAATGGTGAACCAAACTACTGGTTCGGAATTATGGAATCGTTCTAAAGGTGCAGCTAAAACTTGTGAGTTCCCAGAAAATGAAACGCTTTCTAATAGCTCTCTTTTATTTCATATTTGCTCAAATGTATTAGGTAAGTGTTGTTGGCATCCAGCGACATTGTGGTTGGGAATTGGCTGTGAAAGAAATACAAGCTCCAACCTTTTAAAAAGAGCTATAAAAGAATCTTTAAAACATGCCGGTTTAGCTAAAGAAGCAGTTGCAGGCTTAGCAACTATTGATATCAAGGAGAATGAGCTTGCTATCAGAGATTTTCTACGCGATGAATCTTTATCTATCCGCTTTTATAATGCTAAAGAACTCTTAGCAATTTCTGTACCCAATCCTTCTGCAAGAGTGAAAGCTGAAGTAGGAACTTCATCGGTTGCTGAGGCTGCGGCGATTTTAGCTTCAGGAGACAAAGGCAAGCTTAAATATGAGAAACATATTTATAAGGCACAAAGTAATGAAAGAGGAGCAGTCACCATTGCAATAGCTGAGTCTAGTGAACCTTTTGCACCAGCTAGGGGTGAGATTCATTTGGTTGGGAGTGGACCTGGTGAACCAAGTTTCTTAACTCATGATGCTCGTTGTGCACTTGCGAGAAGTTCAGTATGGGTTGGGTATAAGAGATATTTGGATTTATTGGAGAAATTCAGGAGATTTGATCAGGTTCGTCTTGATAGTTTTCTTACTGAGGAGCGTCAAAGATGCAGTGATGCCTTGAAATTAGCCACAGAAGGGGTTCGAGTATCACTCATTTCTTCAGGAGAAAGTGGAATTTATGGAATGGCGGGATTGCTTTTGGAACTTTGGTTGAGAAAACCAAAGTCAGATAGACCAGATTTTAAAGTTCATCCAGGCATTAGTTCTCTTCAAATGGCAGCAGCAAGAATCGGTGCTCCATTGATGCATGATTTTTGTGCAATTAGTCTGAGCGATTGTTTAACCTCTTGGTCAAAAATTGAAAAGCGAATTAAAGCTGCGTCTATGTCAGATTTTGTGATTGCATTTTATAACCCGAGATCCAATAACCGAAATTGGCAACTAAGAAAAGCTTTTGACGTGATTCTTGAAACTAGAAATTCATCTACTCCTGTTGTCTTTGCCCGTCAACTTGGTAGAAAAGAAGAAAAAGTTCAAGTTCATTGTCTCGGGGACTTTCCTGTCGATCAAGTTGACATGCTTACGTTGATACTTGTAGGCAATAGTACAAGTTTTTACCAGGATGGATATGTAGTAACCCCTCGTGGCTATTAGCTTGATTGGAAAGTTACCGGACTGTTTTCCTGAAAAGGACGACCCCAATCGTTTCCTTGTTGATCTAGGCTTTCAAACTTTCCTGAATGGTTTAGTGATCTATCAATTTATGAGAAATTTGTTTTATTAGGACAATGAGCACTCAAAAACCAGATTGGTTAAGGGTTAAGGCCCCACAGCACGAACGTATTGGAAGAGTTGCTGATTTATTGTCAGATTTAAATTTAAATACTGTTTGCCAAGAGGCTAGCTGTCCAAATATCGGAGAATGTTTTGCAGGAGGAACAGCAACTTTTTTAATAATGGGACCTGGTTGCACTAGAGCATGCCCATATTGTGATATTGATTTTGATAAAAGTGTCAGAAGCCTTGACCCTTCCGAGCCAGAACGTCTTGGTGAAGCTGTGAGAAGGCTTGGCTTAAACCATGTTGTGATTACTTCTGTAAATCGTGACGATTTAGAAGATGGTGGAGCAAGTCAATTTGTAAGTTGTATTAATGCTGTAAGGGCAAGTTCTCCTGGAACAACCATTGAATTGTTGATACCTGACTTTTGCGGCAATTGGGATGCCTTGAGCCAAGTTGTGCAAGCTTGCCCTGACGTTTTAAATCACAATATAGAAACCGTTCCGAGACTTTATAGGAGAGCTAGACCTCAGGGAATATATCAACGTTCCTTAGAATTATTGCTTCGTGTTAGAGAAGAAGCTTCAAATATATATGCAAAGTCTGGATTAATGGTTGGTCTTGGTGAAACCGACGAAGAGGTGATTCAAGTCCTTTCAGACTTGAATGATCACAATGTAGACATCGTAACCATAGGCCAGTACCTCTCTCCTGGTCCCAAGCATTTACCCGTTGATAGATTTGTAACACCTTCTCAGTTTGATGAATACCGACAAGAAGGAGAGATGCGCTTTGGCTTTTTGCAAGTAGTGAGCTCTCCTTTGACACGTAGTAGCTATCATGCAGGGGAAGTTCGTAGACTTATAAAGGATTACCCTCGTTGATTTAATAGTTGACCTAAAACAGGAACCCATTGGTGGATTTCCCAAGTTACTAATTGATTTATAATCATTGGATCGTTGATAATAAGTAACTTCGCTTCTTCGAAATTATTCGCTTCTACTACCAGAAATCCTCCACCTCCAGCCTCATTAAACTCATTTACTAGGTAACCAGAAGCAATGTTTTCACCAGCCTCTTTTAGTTTTGATACCCAGGCTAAGTGTTCTTTGATATATTGACTACGTTTTTTCGGCATTAAATCCAGAGTTTCTTTCTTAAACCGCTCAGTTTTAATAAAAATGGACATTGATCATGTTAAGAAATTTTGGTGTTTCACAAATCAACTTTTTGCTTTTCACTGGGAGGAACCAAAACTTTGAATAGTTTTTTTAAAGTCTCCCAATCCTTCAAAATACCTTCCGCCTTAAAACTCTTGGTTTGTAACCAATGTTCATGAATTAAGGGCTTTAATATATCTTCTTGCTTCTTATTTGATAACGGATGAATCTCAACAATTTCCTTGTTAACTCTTTTAGATACTTGCTCATCTTCATCTAACAAGAAAGTTATTCCACCAGTCATTCCAGCGCTAACATTTCTACCGGTAGGTCCAAGTACAACAACTATCCCACCAGTCATGTATTCACAGCAATGATCCCCAGCACCTTCTATAACTGCCTCTACTCCGCTATTTCTAACTGCAAAGCGTTCACCAGCTTTCCCAACTGCAAATAGCTGCCCCCCAGTGCCTCCATATAAGCAAGTATTGCCTAAAATTACGTCGTCTGAGGCATGCTCATGATTCCTTGGCGGAATTATGGCAATTATTCCTCCATTAATTCCTTTCCCAACATAATCATTAGCTTCTCCTATTAGCCGAATATGCATGCCTTGAAGTAAAAAGGCTCCAAAACTTTGTCCTGATGCTCCCGAAAAGGTTATTTTAATAAGTCCTTGAAAACCTTTGTTTCCATGGAGTTGAGCAATATCTCCAGATATGCGGGCACATACGCTTCGATCGGTATTAGCGATTGAGATATGGCGAGAAACTTTCCCATGATTGTGTATCGCATTAACAATTTCTGCGTCTTCTAAGAGTTGATTTTCTAATACTGGACCATTGCTATGAGGGGTTTCTTTATGAAGAAGCCATGATCGATCCTTAGACTCTTTAATTGGTTCGAGAAGCGAGGATAAATCCAGTTTTTTTGTTTTTGCAAGATTGAGATCTCGAGATTGAAGTATGTCAGTCCTGCCAATTAGATCTTCTAAACGAGAAAAACCCAAGATGCTCATGATTTGTCTTACTTCCTCTGCGACAAATAAGAAGAAATTCACGACATGTTCAGGGATGCCTGGGAAGCGTTTCCTTAATGCTTCTTGTTGCGTAGCAACACCTACGGGACATTTATTTGTATGACATATGCGCGCCATGATGCAACCTTCTGCAATCATAGCGATTGACCCAAAGCCATATTCTTCTGCGCCGAGTAGTGCGGCAATAACAACATCCCAACCAGTTTTCAACCCTCCATCTGCCCGCAGTAACACTCTGTCTCTGAGCCCATTCTCTAGTAAAGACCTATGGACTTCAGTTAGACCTAATTCCCATGGCAACCCAGCATGCTTAATAGAGCTAAGAGGAGAAGCCCCAGTTCCACCATCATGTCCAGAAATTTGTATTACATCGGCGTTTGCCTTTGCTACGCCTGCGGCAATTGTTCCTATGCCTATTTCTGCTACTAGCTTGACACTAACTTTTGCTTGTGGATGGATTTGGTGTAGATCGTGGATTAATTGAGCTAAATCTTCTATGGAGTAAATATCGTGGTGCGGTGGGGGTGAAATTAGTGCAACACCAGGCTTACTATTTCTAAGCTTTGCAATATAAGTATCTACTTTTGCTCCAGGTAATTGACCACCTTCACCTGGTTTAGCACCTTGGGCTACTTTTATTTCTAATTGTTTACAACTTCTCAAATACTCAGGTGTAACTCCAAACCTCCCTGAAGCTATTTGTTTAATTGCTGAACAGGCGGTATCTCCATTTCTAAGCCCTTTTAAGTTAGGCAAAGTAGCTGATAAATTCTCTTCGTCTACATCAGTAAGAGTTTTGAATCTTTGTGGGTCTTCTCCACCTTCACCGCTATTACTTTTCCCCCCAATTCTATTCATTGCTATTGCGAGGACTTCATGGGCTTCTCTGGAAAGGGCACCTAAGCTCATACCACCAGTGCAAAACCTTCTACAAATATTTTCAACACTTTCAACTTGATCTATAGGTATAGGATTTGGCACCTTTTGAAATGTTAATAAATCACGCAATGCAGTTGGTGGTCTTGATTCAAGAAGTGTTTGATAAGTTGAAAAATGATCATAATTTGGACCTGCTTTAACAGCTGCATGTAAAGCCTTAGACATAGCAGGATTGTTTAAATGGAACTCGCCGCCGCTACGGTATTGAACAAAACCAAAAAACTCAAGTTTTTTGCGATCTAACTCTGGATATGCCTTTGAATGAAAAGCTAGGGTTTCATTAGCTAGTTCTTTAAGAGTTAACCCAGCTATTCTGCTGGTGGTTCCTTTGAAAGCAAGGTTGATAATATCAGATCCAATACCTACTGCTTCGAATATTTGAGCACCATGATAACTAGCTAAAAGAGAAATTCCAATTTTTGAGAGTATTTTCCGTAAGCCATCTTCCAAGGCTTTTTTTAAGTTTGCTTGAGCTTGTTGGATTGTGAAATCTTTAAGCTTGTTACTTTCAAGTAACTTTTGTGTTTTAGGTGAATGCCACCAGTGACGTGTTGTTTCCCATGTCAGCCACGGGCAGATTGCACTTGCTCCATATCCAATGAGACATGCAACATGATGAGTACTCCAACATTGCGCAGTATCTACAACAATTGATGCATCAAGTCTGAGTTTATGTTCTAGCAAATAGTGATGTACTGCACCTACAGCTAGTAATGGGGGTATATATGTTTTGTTTTGACTGATCCCTCTATCAGAAAGTATTAGTATTTTACTCCCATTCTTGACTGCTGACGCTGCCTCAAGACAGATGTTCTGGAGACTTTCCCCGAGCCCTTGGAACCCTTCCGATATTTCTATCAGAGTTGAAATCGTTTTAACGACGAGATCTTTATTGCCTAGTTGGTTCAAATCATTCTCATTGAGAATTGGTGAATGAAGATTAATTACTGAAAATGAATTGTCTTTTGGAGCTAAAGGAGATCCTCTTTTCCCTAAATTCATTTCTATGCTCATAACAAGCTTTTCTCGTAATGGGTCAATAGGAGGGTTGGTTACTTGAGCAAATCTTTGTTTGAAATAGTCGTATAAAAGATGAGGTTTATTGGAAAGTATTGCAAGTGGAATATCGTCTCCCATGCAGTAAGTAGGCTCTTTAGCCCCACTGGCCATGTCGTTAATAATTATGTCCAGATCTTCTGATGAGAAGCCAAATGCTGTTTGAGTTTTAAGCAGATCTAAATCACTAAAGCTGCTTTTATTTTGCCAAGGTTGTTCGTTCAGAGTTAAACAATTTTTTGTAAGCCAATCTTGATAAGGATGCCGAGTGGCTGCTTCTTTCTTGACCTCCCAATTTTTCAAAAGTCTTCCTTCTATGAGGTCAACGGCCAACATTTGGCCAGGTCCCAATCTTCCTTTTTCAAGAATATTGTTTTCATCTATTTCTACTACTCCTGTTTCAGAGCCCATAATCACAAGATTGTCTTTTGTCACGCAATAACGTGCAGGTCTTAAGCCATTGCGATCGAGAGTTGCCCCTATAAAACACCCGTCTGAAAAAACAAGCAGAGCGGGTCCATCCCATGCTTCTTGGGTACATGCTGAATATTCGTAAAATGAATTGATTTCTGGCTGCTTCTCAAGTTCAGGTTGATCTCTAAAAGCCTCTGGGACTAATGTGAGCAAACTGTCAGTAATAGGTCTTCCACTGCGAACTAATAGTTCAAGCGTTGCATCTAAATTTGCTGAGTCACTAAATGACGCATTTACAACAGGTTCTATATCTTTGGAAAATTCTCCCCAAACTTCTTTGAGATGAACTTCTGTTGCCTTTGCCCAGTTTAAATTACCAAGGAGAGTATTTATTTCTCCATTATGTCCAAGCAGACGCATTGGTTGAGAAAGAGGCCAGCGCGGTAAAGTATTTGTACTGAATCTTCGATGGTAGATGGCAAACGAGATTGCAAAATCTTCGTCTTTTAGATCCTGATAGAATGCTGCTAGGACATGGGATCTGACCATTCCTTTATAAACAATAGTTCGTGTACTTAAAGATGCGATATATGGATCACCTTCAATATTCTCAAGTGAGTTGC
>QCHT01000001.1 GCA_003279445.1 Prochlorococcus sp. AG-402-G10 | reverse complement strand
AGAATAGTCTAGAAAATATATTTAGGAGCAGCACAATAAATATAAGTATAAAGGATGCTGACCATGCTAATTGATTTTGTGCACTGTAGGGCTCTAATGCAAAGTTATATATTAGTACTGATAATGAAGACATCTCATAGAAAATATCATTAAAACTAGATAGATGATAATAGGAAAATAATGCTGTAAAAATTAATGGGGCCGTCTCTCCTGCTGCTCTTGCTAAGCCAAGTACTATTCCTGTAGCTATACTTTTAAAGGCATGAGGTAATGTTATTTCTATTATTGTCGTGTACATTGAAGCTCCAAGACCCAAAGCACCTTTACGCAAATCATCAGAAACGAGTTTTAAGCCTTCATCAGTTGTTTTGATCACCATAGGCAGCATTAATATCGATAAAGCCATCCCGCCTGCAATTCCACTAAAGCTACTTCCGAGAATTACCTTACTAACTACTACAACTGCATATATGAAAACCCCAGCAATTATTGAAGGTACTCCGGCAAGTACATTAGTGCCAAATCGTATGAATTTAGAAAAGAATCCTCCCTTTGAGTACTCTGCTAAGTAAATACCTCCCCCTACTCCTATTGGTACAGCAATTAATGATGCTATGCCAGTAATAATAATTGTTCCAATAATTGCATTACCAATACCACCCGCTGATCCTGTCTCTGAACCGGGAGGCTGTGGTTCTAGTAGGAATAAACCTATATTTAATTGAGAACCACCTTTAATTAATACATATATTAAGACAAGGCATAATGGAATAATAGAAATTAATGAAAAAATTATCGAGGCATATGTAAGTATTTTATTGAATATATTTCTTGACAATCTTTGATTATAGGTAAGTTTATTAAGTTTAATTTTTTTTTGACTCTTAATCATCGATTTAATATTTTAAACTAAGTTTTTTGACAAGCCATTGGGCAAGGATATTAATAATTAGTGTCATAATCATTAAGATAAAGGCAGCATACATTAGTGATGATATTTGACTGCCATCTGCTTCTCCAAATTGGTTAGCAAGTAATGCAGATATTGTGTAGCCTGGTGCAAATAATGACCAGCTAAAATTATTGGAATTGCCAATTATCATTGTCACTGCCATCGTTTCGCCTATGGCTCTGCCAAGTGCTAATAAAATACCCCCGGTAATTCCTGATATTGCAGCTGGAAGAATTACGTTAAATAATGAACACCATCTTGTTGCTCCTACTCCATAAGCCGCCTCCCTTAATCGATTGGGAACTTGTTCTAAGGAGTCTCTTGATATGGCGGTAATAATTGGAAGTATCATAACAACAAGAATTAATATTGCAGGAGCCAGTCCAGGCCCAACAGCTTCTGTACTAAATAATGGCAACCATCCAAAATGAATATGTATATAGTTTAAAAGAGGTCTTATAAATGGCTCCATAACAAATACAGCCCATAGTCCAAGTACTACAGAGGGTATTGCAGCAAGTAACTCCACCATTAGACCTATTATCTCTGTGATCTGCCTTGGCAGGATTTGCTCTGTTAGTAGAATAGCGGTACCAATTCCTAACGGAATTGCAATTAAAAGGGAAACTAATGAAGTTACTACAGTGCCATATATAGCCGTAAAAGCGCCATAACTGTTATTGATAGGATCCCATTCAGAAGTAATTAGAAAGTTTAAACCATAGTTTTGAATGGAAGCTTTTGATTCAAGGAAAACTACAAGTAATATGGAAAAAAGCACTATCGCTACTGTTGCTGCCATTGCAACTGAAAGATTTTTAAAGCCTGAGTCAATCCATTTGTCTGATGATGAACGTAATCTGAGAGTGAATTTGTTTTTGAGTTCAGATTTCACCTTGCCGTTCCGGATGTTTTAAATCTATGTTATTAAGATGCTTTTCGCATCAAATAAGTTTGAAATGGAGCTTGTTTCGGTTTGCATCACTTAAAAAGCCTTGGTTGATCAACCGAAGCCAGTTAACTTAGTAATGTAATAAGTGAATCTATGGGGAGGATTGTTGGGATTGATCTTGGAACCACTAACTCCGTTATCGGAGTTTTAGAAGCTGGGCGTCCATTTGTAATTGCAAATGCGGAAGGTTCTCGCACTACTCCATCAGTAATCGGATATACAAAAAATTCTGAATTGGTCGTTGGCCAGCAAGCTAGAAGGCAACTTGTTCTTAACCCTAGAAATACATTTTCTAACCTAAAGAGATTTGTGGGTAGGTTTTGGGAAGAGTTAGAGGACACTAGCTTAAATGTTCCTTATACAGTTAGAGCTAATGATCAGGGTTGTGTGAGAGTCACGTGCCCTATAACCGAAAGAGAATATGCTCCAGAAGAATTAATAGGTAGCATCATAAGGAAGTTGATTGACGATGCTGAGAAACATTTAGATGAAAATATTGATTCAGCTGTTATAACTGTTCCAGCGTACTTTAATGATTCTCAACGCCAAGCAACAAAAGATGCTGCTTTGTTAGCAGGCATTAAGGTTCAGAGGATTTTAAATGAACCAACTGCAGCAGCTTTAGCTTATGGCTTTGATAAAAGCTCTTCATCAAGAGTGTTAGTTTTTGATCTTGGAGGAGGTACTTTTGATATTTCTTTGCTAAGGATTTCAAATGGAGTATTTGATGTCAAGGCAACTTCTGGGGACACCCAATTAGGAGGAAATGACTTTGATTTAAAAATTGTTGATTGGTTGGCAGACGATTTTCAAAAGGAGCATGAAATTGATCTAAGACGTGACAGACAATCTCTGCAACGTCTTTCTGAAGCGGCAGAGAAAGCAAAGCAAGAATTGTCTGGATTAAATTCAACTCCAATTTCACTTCCGTTTATAGCAACAGGTCCTAATGGACCTCTTCATATAGAAACATGTTTAGAAAGAAAGCATTTTGAAAGTCTTTGTCGGGATCTAATTGACAGGCTATTAAAGCCAGTTGAAATAGCACTTGGAGATTCTGGATGGACAGCTGATGAAATTAATGATGTTGTTCTTGTTGGGGGAAGTACCAGAATGCCAATGGTTCAACAATTAGTCAAAACCATCGTTCCCTTAGAGCCCTCACAGTCAGTTAACCCTGATGAGGTTGTTGCTATAGGGGCGGCTGTTCAAGGAGGAATCCTTACTGGAGAATTAAGAGATCTTTTATTAAATGATGTCACCCCTTTGTCATTAGGTCTTGAAACTGTCGGTGGCCTTATGAAGGTATTAATTCCAAGGAATACACCCATCCCAGTTCGGCAAGCAGATGTATTTAGTACTTCTCAAGCTAATCAATCATCAGTTGAAATTAATGTTTGGCAAGGTGAAAGGCAATTAGCCTCTGACAATAAGTCTCTCGGCAAATTTCGTTTATCGGGGATTCCCCCGGCTCCTAGAGGTGTTCCTCAAGTGCAAGTTGCTTTTGATATTGATGCAAATGGATTGCTGCAAGTTAGTGCAACTGATAGAACAACAGGAAGGAAGCAGTCAGTAAGCATTACCGGAGGATCAAATTTAAATGAAGATGAGGTAAATAAATTAATAAAAGATGCAAAAGACAAGGCTGATTCAGATAGGCGAAAAAGAGCTTCTATAGATCAAAAGAACAATGCTTTGACCTTAGTAGCTCAGGCAGAACGACGATTGAGGGATGTATCACTTGAATTTGGTCCATATGGTGCGGAGAGGCAGCAGAGGGCTGTGGAAATATCACTTAGAGATGTTCAGGAATTTCTTGACAATGAAGATTTAGCAGAGCTTGACATAGCAGTTTCTGCATTACAAGAGGCATTATTTGGCTTGAATCGACGTGTTTCTGCAGAAAAACGTACTGACAATAATCCTATTAAGGGTATAAAAAATACATTTGGTTCGCTTAAGGATGAACTCTTTTCAGATGATTATTGGGATGATGACCCCTGGGATTATCAAGCCAATTCAAGAGGCATGAATTCAGACTATAAAGAAAGAGAAAGAGAAAGAGAAAGATGGGATAATGACTTCTACAACTAAACCGGATTATTGGTCAATACTAGGCATTGCAGCAGGTAGTGACCTTAGCAAGATAAAAAAAGCTTTCAGGTCTGAAGCTAGACGCTGGCATCCTGATTTAAATGTCAATGATAGTAATGCAGAAGAGCGTTTTAAGCTAGTAAATGAGGCTTATGCCGTACTTAGTGATCCGCAAAAAAGAACTCTCTGGGAGAAGAATAATTCAATAAATACTCAGGAATTGTTTGCAACTGGTTTCCCTTCCTATGACGAATATATTACGGCTGTTCTTGGAATACAGAATGATAATGAATTAGGGGAATTCCCCTTTGATAAACATGACCAGATATATAAAAATGAATCTGAAGAACTTCTAGAAGATATTGCTCCTACTGAAGGATTTTCAATTCCAGCTCATTCCCCTCAAGAGCCTCTCCCTATAAGGCAACTTGATGACCTTGAGACTTTGGTTGATTTAACTCCTGAAGAAGCGCTATATGGAACCACACTAGAACTTGATTTAATTGGTGGGATGATTGTCGAGTTTTCCACCCCACCTTTTGCTGGAGATGGTTGGAGACTTCGCTTACCTGGAGTTATAGTTGGTGGTAAGGATCACTTTATTCAATTAAGAGTTCAAACTGAAGAAGGACTTCGCATTGATGGATTACGAGTTCTTTACCGACTAGAGCTTTTTCCACATGACGGCTTATTTGGCTGCGGAGTAGAAATTCCTACATTAGATGGTCCTGTTGTCTTACAGGTTCCTCCGAAATCATCATCAGGTCGGTTGCTTAGATTAAAAGGACGTGGACTTAATCATAATGAGTTATATGGAGATCAAATAGTTGAAATTGTTATTGTATTACCGGCAGATTTAACTGATTCAGAAATAGCGTTATACAGAAGGCTACAAGAATTATCCGTCGACCAGAATATTTAATTGAATTTACTATAATTATCATAAATAGGATTATTTCCATGCTAGTGCATGTATTACTTTATAAGGTTGGCAATGACGAAGAAGGTATTCATTCAATAGATATAAAGGGTAAAACAATTGTCTTGATGTTTGAGGATTCTGACGATGCTGAAAGATATTGTGGACTTCTTGAAGCACAAGATTTTCCTACACCTTCTGTCGAAACAATTGAACAAGAAGAAATTAATTTATTTTGTACTCAGGCTGGTTATGAAGCTCGTTTAGTAGTCAAGGGATTTGTTCCAAAAACAGAGGAGGAGAGATTTCTTATATCACCTCCTCAGCGTAATCTTGAAGTAGAATCTTATTCTGAAAATGCTGATCATAATGAAGAAGTTAAGAATTCATCAGACATTGAAAATTTAGATAACATTAGGAAAAATCTCGAAAAGTTAATTTAATATGGATAGAGCCCCAAGCTATAACCTTACACGTGCCAAAAAAGTAAACAGGGGCACATTACTTACTGAGAAAAGTAACAACCGAAGTAATGAATTAGACTCCATCACTACTTCTGAGTTGGTAGATATTTTCGTAGATGAAGACAAGAAACCACAAGAAGCTGTATCTAATGCCAAAGATCAAATTACCATCGCTATTGATGAAATTTTTCTAAAACTTAAACACGGCGGACGTCTTTTCTATATTGGAGCTGGTACCTCAGGCAGATTAGGTGTACTAGATGCTGCTGAATGTCCCCCAACCTTTTGCACCTCTCCGGATCTAGTTCAAGCTGTAATAGCTGGAGGTTACAAATCATTAGTTGAAAGTTCAGAGAAGCAGGAGGATGATGAGTATTCTTCTATTAATGATTTACAAATAAGAGGCTTTTCTGAGAATGATTGCTTAGTTGGTATTACAGCTGGAGGAACAACCCCATATGTTCTCTCTGCTTTAGATTACTGTAAAAGAATAGGAGGTTTAAATATTATAATTACCAGTGTTCCAGAAGTTGATCTAAAGCTCCAATATGATATTATTATTAGACTAATTACCGGGCCTGAATTAGTTACTGGCTCAACTAGATTGAAAGCAGCTACGGCAACGAAGATGACATTAAATATAATATCTACAGGTGTTATGGTTAAATTGGGTAAAGTCTATAAAAATAAAATGATTGACGTCTCTATTAGCAATAGTAAATTATTAGATAGATCTACAAGAATATTAATAGAACTATTAGGTGTAAACTTAGAGGAAGCAATGAATCTACTCAAACTTTCAAATGGATCTACTAAGAATGCTATTCTTATGAGAATAGCAAAGTTATCTTATAATGATGCAGTAGAGATATTGGCTCGCAATGACCAATCTCTAAGAAAGAGCCTTGAGGGACTAGGGCTTGAATTAATATAATCTTAATAATATGTGTATATTAAATAAGGTAAAACAAGGACTATAATAAGTACGCTATTTAAACAAAGTCAAATGAAAGCAATTATGGATACAGCAGTAGGAAAAGTATCCCTAGAACTATTTGAAAATGATGCACCTAATACAGTTGCAAATTTTGTAAAGCTAATTAATGAAGGTTTTTACAATGGCTTAACCTTCCACAGGGTTATTGATGGCTTTATGGCTCAGGGGGGATGCCCACATTCTAGAAAGGGTTCATCAGGTATGCCAGGTACTGGTGGACCTGGTTACAAAATAGACTGCGAAATTAATAAGAATAAGCATCTTCCAGGATCTCTTTCAATGGCTCATGCTGGCAAGAATACAGGAGGGAGCCAATTTTTCATTGTCCATGAGTCACAGCCACACTTGGATGGTGTTCATACTGTTTTTGGGCAAACTAAGGATATGGATGTTGTACTTAAGATTGAAAATGGAACTGAGATAATCAGTATTTCTGTTGAGGATTAAGTATAGAACTATCACTTCCATATTATTACAAATGGAGGTGATAAATCTTTAGTTATGTTGTCAATATTTTTTCTATAGTTTTGCAATTCGTTAATATCGTTATATTCAGTTCTTAGATTTAAGGAAGGGTGAACTGATTGTTCCTTGCTATGTGAAACTAGTAACCCAACTCTTTTAGTTCCATTCCATTTACTAATTATCTCTAGTAATTTTATAACTTGCTCATATCTATTGCAGTCCTTAAGCCTCCAGACAAATTGTGGCCTTTCCCACAATGCTAAAAGCCTTGATGAACTTTCTGGGATTAGTTCAATTTCATCTTCTTTTGCTAATTGCTCTGCTTGAGATCTTAAGATCGAGAGGATTTGAGCTGAGGCATCACCATCCCAATAGATTACGTAGAACTTATCGGCTAATTGTGCTTGGTTATTATCTATAAAATGACCCAACTTCTGACGCTTAATCTCAAGATAGTTCGCATTATGATCACTAGGAGGTATGATTAAAGGCTCTCTACTTTCAACTTGTAGGCCGTATCCACCTAGGCCAGCAATTTTACGAGGATTGTTAGTCAATAATCTGAGCCTATTAATTCCTAAATCAGTGAGTATCTGTGCACCTACTCCGTAATTTCTCAAATCTGCAGGGAATCCAAGTTTTTCATTTGCTTCAACTGTATCTAAACCTCCATCCTGAAGGCTATATGCCCTTAATTTATTTATCAAACCAATACCTCTTCCCTCTTGGCGCAGGTATACAACAATACCCTCCCCTTCTTGGGAGATTCTTGTCAAAGCGGCTTCTAATTGTGGACGACAATCACATCGTAAGGAGCCAAATGCGTCTCCTGTTAAACATTCGGAATGCATTCGAACAAGAACCGGTTCTTTCAATTCGCCTATTTTGCCTTTAACTAAAGCGACATGCTCTGTTCCGTCTAATTCATTGGTGTAACCAATTGCCTGGAAATTACCAAAAATACTGGGTAGTTTAGTTTCTGCTTTCTTATATACAAAACGTTCATTTTCGAGCCTATATTTTATTAAATCGGCAATGCTTATAATTTTGAGCCCCCAGTTTTTAGCATAATTTCTTAATTCTGGTAGTCGAGCCATTGAACCATCCGAATTCTGAATTTCACAGATAACTCCAGCTGCAGATAATCCAGATAATTGAGAAAGGTCTACAGCTGCTTCCGTATGTCCAGCTCTTTTTAATACGCCACCTTTGTTAGCCCTTAAAGGAAAAACGTGCCCTGGTCTTCTTAAATGACTTGGCTTAGCTTTGGAATTTAAGGCTACTTGTATCGTCCTTGCTCTATCTTCTGCTGATATTCCTGTTGAAACTCCAAATTCTGGCCCAGCATCAATACTTACAGTGAATGCTGTTTGATTTGAATCAGTATTTCTATCAACCATTAGGGGTAGATCTAATTGATCTAGCTTTTCTCCGTCCATCGCTAAACAAATTAATCCCCTGGCTTCCTTTGCCATAAAATTAATTTGTTGCGGAGTTGCAAATTGAGCGGCGCAAATAAGATCACCCTCATTTTCACGACTTTCGTCGTCAACTACAACGATACACTCACCATTTCTAATAGCAGCCAGAGCATCTGCTATCTGATCAAATGCAAGTGTTGTCGAATCCTTTGATTTCAAGGTTTACCCCTTTTAGATGGTGAAGAGTTATTGTGTTTTTAAACTCATTAATAAGTTCATATTAATTATGAGAACCTATATTATTAGTTTATGGACCAAATAAACAATAATCTAACGCGTGTTGCTGTAATAGGGGCTTCTGGATATGGAGGTCTTCAGACCATTAGATTACTAAAAAATCATCCCTTTTTTCAGATTAGCTATCTTGCTGGCAAAAAGACTAGTAATAAAAAATGGAATCAATTATGCCCTTTTCTCCAGTTAGAAGATGATCCCACTATTAAACCTATAAATATTGAACAAATAGCTTCTAGTTGCGATGCTGCTATATTGAGTCTACCCAATGGGCTCTCATCCGAATTAACTCCAAAACTTTTAGATTCTAATATTAAAGTTGTAGACCTTTCAGCAGATTTTAGGTA
Source organism: Prochlorococcus sp. AG-402-G10 (assembly GCA_003279445.1). GTDB lineage: Bacteria > Cyanobacteriota > Cyanobacteriia > PCC-6307 > Cyanobiaceae > Prochlorococcus_E. Next base: position 267,608 of record QCHT01000001.1, on the reverse strand, counting down.
CAGATCATTATCTAAGTGGAAAGAAATTTATTCAATTGAAACAAGAAAACCTGAACGGAAAGATAGAGAACTATGTGCTAGAGCCATTTATGGTTTACCAGAATGGAATGGAAGTAATATCGCAAAAGCAACTTTAGTGGCATCTCCTGGATGTTTTCCTACAGCTAGCCTTCTCTTACTTATTCCTTTTCTTAAGCAAGGCCTTATAGAGAAGGATGGTATTATTATTGATGCTAAATCTGGAACATCAGGAGGTGGTCGAGAAGCTAGAGAGCATTTGTTATTATCAGAAGCTTCAGAAACATTCTCTCCTTATTCAGTTATTGGACATAGGCATAGATCAGAAATAGAACAAGAATTAAGCTTAGTATCAGGCACAGATATTAATTTACAATTTACGCCGCATTTGGTTCCAATGGTAAGAGGAATACTTTGTACAGTATATGCTCGATTAAGGGATCCATGTCTTACAGCAGATGATTGTAAAATAGTCCTAGACGCTATTTATCGAAAGCATAACAATATAGAGGTTCTGCCTGTAGGAACTTACCCGAACACAAAATGGGTCAGATATACAAACAAAGTACAATTAAGTGTTCAAGTTGACAAGCGAACTGGAAGAGTAGTTCTCATGTCTGCTATAGATAATTTATTAAAAGGTCAGGCTGGACAAGCTATACAATCATTAAATTTGATGTCTGGTCTAGATGAAGATATGGGTCTACCACTTAATAACTTCTATCCATAAAACTATTTATTCCTCCATTCCTTAGCCGCCAAAGCTATACCTAAACTAATGATTTCGTGCTCATAATATTGTACAGATGAAAGCAGACTAGCATCATTATCATTAGCTAATACAGGTAGAGCGGCTTGTATGATAATTTTACCTGAATCTATTTCCTTATCAACAAGGTGGACAGTACAGCCAGTTATAGTTACTTTGCTTTTTAAAGTCTCAGAAATTGCATTGTTTCCTTTAAAACTTGGTAGTAATGAAGGATGTAAATTAACTACTCTTCCTTTAAATTCATTTAGTAGGATATTTGTAACTATTCTCATCCAACCCACCATAACAATTCCTTCGATATTGTACTGTTTGATAGTATTTAATATTGCGTGATCGAATTCCTCACGATTGTTATAATCCTGGTGCTTATGTATGATAAAAGGAACTGAATACCTTTTTGCTACATTAATTGCACCACAATCAGATTTGTTTACAATAAGACATTTAATATTGGCATCTAGTTTATTACTTTTGATGTCAACAAGAATTCGTTCTAAGTTACTTCCTTTCCCAGATGCTAATACGGCTAGTTCTAATTTAGGTTTAAAAGTAGGTATTTCAATAGGAAAAGGATTGATAAAACCACGCATTTCTAGCTTCACCAAGATCTAGTTACAATTCATGTTATCTATATTATATTGGAATTTTTAATATTAATAATTTAAATTATAGTTCCAAGACCATATAAGTTGTTTTTTGAATAATTATCGATTTTATCTCCTACATCATTCATACTAGTAATACCATATTGTTGAGCGTTGGATTAGTCCGATATGACATATATGAATTTCCCAGATTTCGAGAAGAACAATTCACAAAATCAATGGAATCGCTTTTGCGAACTTCTTTTTTTTGATAACGAGATAGGTTTTTGGCTTGATATCAGCAGAATGTCCTTATCTGCGTCGGATTTTGAAAGCCTTAAGAACCCTTTTGAAGAAGCCTTATCCTCAATGCAAGATTTAGAAAATGGAGCAATTGCAAATCTAGATGAGAATAGGCAAGTGGGCCATTATTGGCTTAGAGATCCTTCTCTTGCCCCTTCAAAAAAAATCACTGATTCGATCTCGAATGAAAAGAATAAAATAAAAAACTTTGGTGAGGCGATTCTAAGTGGAGCCTTGAAGACTGATAATGGTAGTAATTTTACTGATGTTCTTTGGATTGGCATTGGCGGAAGTGGTTTAGGGCCCCTTCTTTTGGTCAATGCATTGCAATTAAAAGGCAAAGGCTTAAATTTTACTTTTCTGGACAATGTAGATCCAAATGGAATTTATCAGAAGTTAGATTCTTTAAAAGATAAGTTAGAAACAACATTATTTGTTGTCGTTAGTAAGTCAGGTGGTACGCCAGAACCACAAATCGCAATGGATCAAACTAAGAATTTCCTAACTTCACATGGATATGACTGGGCATCGAGAGCAGTAGCTATAACTATGTCAAATAGTGCTCTAGACAAAAAAGCTTCTTCTGAGAATTGGCTTAATAGATTTGATCTACCTGATTGGGTTGGTGGCAGAACAAGTATTACTGGGGCAGTAGGCCTTCTTCCACTTTGTTTAATTGGTAGTAGTGGTGACGATTTTCTTAACGGTGCAAAAAGAATGGATGAAATAACACGTAGAAGAGATTTGAGAATTAATCCGGCTGCAATGTTATCAGCCTCTTGGTTTTTTTCTGGTCAGGGTAAGGGGAGAAGGGACATGGTTGTCCTACCATATCAAGATAGTTTAGAGGTTTTTAGTAAGTATCTTCAACAGTTAGTTATGGAATCGCTTGGTAAGGAACTCGATAGGGAAGCAAATACAGTTAATCAAGGGCTAGCCGTTTATGGCAATAAAGGATCAACTGACCAACATGCTTATGTCCAGCAATTAAGAGATGGATTAGATAATTTCTTTGTTTCGTTTATTGAAATCCTCGAAGATAATAGCCATGTTCCTAAAATCAACAAGAAGGCGCCTGGTGACTACTTGTCTGGTTTTCTACAAGGTACAAGATTAGCTTTATCTGAGAATGATAGGCAAAGTCTTACTATTACATTGAGAAAGTTTAATGCTTATTCACTAGGGTCATTAATTGCTTTATTTGAGAGAGCCGTTGGACTATATGCAGAATTAATAAATATTAATGCATATCATCAACCTGGCGTTGAGGCTGGTAAAAAAGCAGCATCAAATATATTGGAATTGCAATCTAAAATTGAATTAATACTAGAAAGCAAAAAAAAATATTCAATTGATGAAATACAAAAATTAATTCCAAACTCATCATCTGAATCAATTTTCATAATATTAAGGCATCTTATTTCTAATAATTCTGACTTTAAAATAGTTGGCGATTGGTCAAAACCAAAATCATTGTTAATACTAAAGATTAACTAAACCACAATATTTATAAGTTTACCTTTAATAATTATTAGTCTTTTAGCGTCTCTACCATTTAACCACTTTTTAGCAACTTGACTATTTAGCGAGCTTTGCTTTATTTGCGCTTCATTATAGTTACTTGGGACCATTATAAATCCTCTGACTTTTCCATTTACCTGAATAATTAACTTATATTCCTCTTCAATTAATACTGAAGGATCAAATTTCAGCCAAGATTGATCATGAATGCTATTATCCTTCCCAAGCAATTCCCATAATTCCTCCGACAAATGTGGAGCAAATGGAGCAATTAGAATTGTCAATGCTGTCAAACTTTGATTTATTATCACTGGATTGCATTTATCCTTATATTCATATATAGCATTTAGTAGTATCATTAATTCTGAGATTGCTGTATTAAATTGTGAATTTAGTTCCAGGTCCTGTGTTACTTCTTTAATTGTTTTGTGAATTACTCTTCTTAATTCCTTATCATCCTTAGAAAGATTCTTAGGTTTAAATGATGGGGATACATATTTTAATTCAAAATTAGAACTAGTATCTGAAAATATTCTCCATATTCTATTTATAAATCTAAATTGTCCTTCAACATCTGATTCATTCCATTCTAAGTCCTTTTCAGGAGGAGCTTTAAATAATATAAATAATCTTGCTGTATCAGCTCCATATTTATTAATAACTTCTGAGGGCTCTACTCCATTATACTTTGATTTAGACATCTTTTCATATAGTATATCGAGATGTTCTCCTGTATCTGGATCAATAGGATTAAGCGGGTCCTTGATTAATTTTGAGGCTACATATTTATGCGTAATTTTATTTCTAAAAGTGAGACCTTGTACCATACCCTGCGTTAGAAGGTTATTAAATGGCTCATCTATATTAATTAATTTTGTGCTTTTAAGAGCCTTGACAAGGAATCTTGAATATAGCAAATGAAGAATGGCATGCTCAATTCCACCGACATATTGGTCGACTGGCAACCATTTGTCGATTAACTCAGAGCTAAATGGTTTATTTGTGTTTTTATTATCAACATATCTAAGAAAATACCATGAAGAACACATGAAGGTGTCCATTGTATCAGTCTCGGGTGTAGCAGGCTGTTTACATTTTGGACAAATAATTTTATCAGCTTTATTTTTTAGATTCGATTTATCATTATTCGGAGTAACTAATTTAATTGGTAATGATTCTTTTTCAACACCTAAAACACCACATGAATTGCAGTGAATTACAGGTATTGGACAGCCCCAAAATCTTTGCCTTGAAATTAACCAATCACGTAATTTATAACTTACCTTTCTATTGGCCCAGCCTTTTTTCTCTCCTAATTCGATAATTTTACTTTTAGCTACATCTGAATCTAAGCCTGTGAAATTTCCTGAATTTATTAAAATACCTTTTTGTGTATAAGCTTTTTTTAATTGGTCATTTGAACTGACTTTGGAATCTTGTATTACATATGTAATTGGAAGTGAATACTTAGTGGCAAACCCGTAGTCTCTATCGTCATGAGCTGGTACTCCCATTACAGCTCCAGTAGCATAAGTTGACAAGACATAATCTCCTACCCAAATAGGTATTACTTTTCCAGTAACAGGGTTTATGGCTTCTCTCCCTATATAGATACCAGTCTTAGTTTTTGTTTCAGAGGTTCTATCTTGGTCACTAAGGTTATTAATACTTTCTCTAAAATCTTCTAGATTTTGCTTATATTTTACATCTATAATATCATCAATAATTGAATGATCAGGTGAAATAACAATGTAATTAGCTCCAAAAAGCGTATCTGCTCTTGTGGTGAAAATTTTAATTTTTTGATTAAGGTTTGAATCTTTAATTAAAAAGTCAATTTCAGCTCCTATAGATTTTCCAATCCAATTTTCTTGCATTAATTTGACATTTTCTGGCCACCCCTTTAATTTATTTAAATCTTGTAAAAGTTCCTCAGCATAATCCGTTATTTTAAGAAACCATTGTTTTAATTTTCTTTTTTCTACTTTTGCCCCAGATCTCCACGATCTTCCATTTGAGTCTACTTGTTCATTCGCTAAAACAGTTTTATCAATTGGGTCCCAATTAACTGTTGCAGATTTTTGATAAGCAAGGCCTGCTTTAAATAATTCTAGGAAAATATATTGTGTCCACTTATAGTAATCTTCATGACATGTCCTTATCTCTTTATCCCAATCTATTGATAGTCCAAGCCTTTTAAGTTGTGTCCTCATTTGATCTATATTTGTATTTGTCCAAGTATTAGCTTCAATTCCCCTTTCTCTTGCTGCATTCTCAGCTGGTAAGCCAAATGCATCCCAACCCATTGGATGCAAAACGGCTTCTCCTTTCATTCGATGAAGCCTTGCTATAACATCTGTTATTACATAATTACGTACATGGCCCATATGTAGGGACCCTGACGGATAAGGGAACATAGATAGAGCATAAAAAGTCTTTTGATTGGCGATAGGCTGCTTTGTTTTATATAAATTTGATTTTTTCCAGTGCTCTTGCCACTTATGCTCAATTTCAACAGCCTTGTAGCTATTAAAGGAAGATTCAAGAGAAATCTGAGGTTGGGGTTCTGATGTCACTTATGTTTTATTAAGTATAGTAATGCTTATACTCCAATCTTACTAGTAAGGTATTTATTAATTTTAAATAATCCATAGACTCTTGCTGTTATATTAAAAGCTATAGATATATTGGATATGAAATCCATAAACTTCTCAAAATATCAAGGCATAGGTAATGATTTTATCATAATTGACTCTCGTGCTACTGACCTATATCAATCTCTAATTGTCTCCAATAAAAAAATAGTTAGCAATATATGTGATCGGCACTTTGGTGTAGGTGCCGATGGATTGATATTGCTAATGGATTCGAATAATGGTGCAGATGCTCGAATGGAAATATTTAATTCTGACGGTACAATTGCAGAAATGTGTGGCAATGGAATAAGATGTCTAGCTAATTATATTAAAGATCAAAGCGACAAGGAAGTATCTGATAATTGTATTATTCAGACGCTAGCTGGAAATATAAAGGCCTCTTTTTCTACCTCCGATAACGTTAAAATTGATATGGGAACTCCTAACTTTATACCATCAGAAATACCAACTAATTTAAAATTAGATAGTAATAATCTAGCATCTGGAGAAGTTGTTCTTGGTGGCACAACTTTAAAAGTATATGCAGCAAGTATGGGAAATCCACATGCTATTACATATGTCGATAACTTAGAATCGATACAATTTGAATCATGGGGCAGGCAATTAGAAAATCATTCCCTTTTCCCAAATAAAATAAATGTTCATTTTGTCGAAATTATCAATAGAGCTAAATTGAGAATAAAAGTATGGGAAAGGAGTTGTGGAGCTACCCTTGCTTGTGGTACTGGGGCATGTGCTGTCTTAGCTGTTACATCTAGGTTGAATTTATGTAATAAAGAAGCAGAGATTCAACTTCCAGGCGGTTCTCTAGATATTAATTGGCCATCACATGATGCTTCTATTTTTATGAGTGGTCCTGCAAAGTTTGTTTATAGTGGAAATATAGAGATAGAGTTATACAGTTGAGATGAGATCATTAAAAGATATTATTTATTTAGACGCATCATCAACTTGTCCCCCTCATGAAAAGGTTATACGTGAGGTCCTAAAAATAGAAAGAAATCACTGGGCTAACCCTTCAAGTTTACATGCACTAGGTATACAGGCTTTAGATATATTAGAAAGAAGTCGTAACTTAATAGCTAAGAGCTTTAACGTATTACCAGAACAGGTATTAATTACATCTGGAGCAACTGAATCCTCTAATTTGGCATTACAGGGATACGCAGGCTCACTTTCCCCAGGCAGATTGATTATTAGTTCTGTTGAGCACCCTTCCATCCAGTCTGTAGCAAATTCCTTAAAAAAAAATGGCTGGACTACCCAACATTGGCCTGTTGATAACCAAGGATTGATTGACATTGATCTCTTGGATGAACTTTTATCACCGCCAACAAAATTAGTATCATTAATTTGGGGGCAAAATGAGATTGGTACTCTTCAACCAATTAATATTATTGCTAATGAATGCAAGAAGAGAAAAATATTTTTTCATACTGATGCGACTCAGGTCATATCGCAAGGTTTATTTGACTTTAGTCAACTAGAAATAAGTGCACTTTCAGCATCCGCTCACAAATTTAGAGGACCAAAAGGAATAGGGTTTCTTCTCCTTGATAAACAATACCTAGAATTAATAAGCCCTATCCAGGGTGGAGGAGGTCAGGAGTATGGACTTAGGTCAGGGACTCAATCAGTTTCATTAGCCCATGGAATGGCAATTGCTCTTCAACAAATTTCATTTCATATTGATATAATTAATAATCAAATGAAATTTCCTTTTACTAAAACCTCATCACTAACTAGCACCCTGTTATCACATTTATTAAATATAAAAGGTATTTCACTTACAGGTCATCCTGAAAATAGATTACCAAATTTAATCTCACTTATTGTATGCTCTAAGAATAATATACCTATCTCTGGAAGAATGTTGGTTCGAGAACTTTCTAATTATGGAATTTTTGTAAGCAGTGGGAGTGCTTGTTCTTCACTTAAAAATAACTCTAGTAGTGTATTGGAGGCAATAAAAATCGACAAAAAATTAATTCAATCAGGCTTACGTATTAGCTTGGGAACCTGGCTGACAGATTTAGATTATGATTATATTACTAATACTATCTCTAAATCTATAGAGAAAATCGCACTTACCTAATAATGTCCTCAGAATATTTAGTCTTACCTTCTGATTTATTGCAGTGTGAGGACGCATTATGGCAATCATTACTTACATGCAAAAAAAGTAATTCATTTCGTCGATTAGCAGTCAATTTGAAGTTTGAGGGCTTAAAAATAGACCCTATTATATTCCGACTTATAGAACGATTAGATTCTGCATCGATAAAAAGTTGTATAGCATATTCTGATGTAGGTAGTTCTGCCCTTGCTAAAAGGGACTACCCCAATTTAAGTGATAGAATTTTCACATTTAAGGACCTAATATCGACTCAGAAGTTAGATTTAGAGACACTAATTATAGCAGTATCTCCCCAACCATATGACTTTGACCTGTTTGAGGATATGTCAATTAATAATGATAATGAAATCCTGATGATCAATGGAAAATTAGAAGAGACATCTATTGGAGTGGGCCTTGTTGGTAGAGAAAGGAGGGTAAGATTCATAAGATCCTGGGAATATATTTTTTGGTTAGAGCCACTCCCGAAGGGAGTAATCTATCGTAGTTATCCTTCAGAATGGAAAGTCTTTAAATATACAAGAGATGGTTATATTTATAAGGATGCCTATTCTAAATATCCTGCTAATGATTTATTAGATTTAGTTCTAAACTAATATTTACAGCTATTTATGAAAACTAGGAACTTAGTTTATTATATTATTTATATTATTATACTAATATTAATAGTAAAAAAGAATAACCTTAAGCCTCTATTTTTATTACTAAATTCCAGATATACTGACCTTCACTCTATTTTTAATAAGCCAAATTCGCGAATTAAAATTTGCTCATCTCTTCAAGATAAATTAATTAATTTAATAGGCAAATATAATGAGAATATAGCAATAAGTATATTAGACTCCAATCATAATATTATATCAGATATTAATGGTACAAAGTTATTTATACCAGCCTCGAATCAAAAGCTATATTCATCAGCATATGCTCTGCATAAAAAGGGGCCTCGTTATAGACTAGAGACCCACATATATAAGAATTCAAATGGATATTATGAGATAACAGGAAGTGGAGATCCGGATATAAGCATTAAGCATATAAGAAGATTTGCTGTGGAAATTAAGAGTAACCGTTTTTTATCATATCCAAGTAGTTCATTTATCTTATATGAAGAACCGCAAAATTTATGGTGGCCGGAAACATGGTCTATCCAAGATAGAAAAGAAGATTATGGAGCACCAATTACTCGTTTAGCGTTAAATGGTAATGCAGAAGATTTAGCAATGCAAAACCCCTTACTTAGATTTAAATCCTTCTCTTCTTCTATTCTGCTCAATAATAATATCAATGTTGATATTATAACAAAATCACAAGAATCCTTTAATCAAGGATTAAATCGAAAACTACTCTTAAACATACCTTCAGCACCTCTATATATGTTGATAAACTTAGCTAATTCAGAAAGCCATAACTTTACCAGCGAGATACTTTTACGCAATGCTTCTAATAGTTGGAACAATAAAATTGCTACTCAAAAGCTTACTAAATGGGTAGAATCTATAGGAGTTGATAAGGAGCAATTCAATTTTGCAGATGGTAGTGGTTTGTCTAGGGATAATAGAACTACTACAAAAGCACTATCTCATATTCTAGCTTTTATGGATAAGCATCGTTATAGCAAATATTACATTTCTTCAATGTCTATAATTGGAAAACGTGGTACATTGCGCAATCAATATGATATGCATAATTCAGCAATCAGGTTTCACGGTAAATCAGGAACTTTAAATGGTGTACGTTCCCTATCTGGCTATCTATATACTCCTTCAAGTAAAAGAATAGTTAGCATTATTCAAAATAATACGATCTTAGATCATAATATATTTAGTAATATACTCTCAGTTATAGGTTCTGAAGATAATTGTAGTTAGCTATATTTAATATCGAACATTTCATAAAGATCATTTGCTATCAAGTTAGGAACCATATGGTCAACATTCCCGCCAAACATAGCTACCTCTTTTACTACAGAACTGCTTAAAAAGCTATGATGTGCCTCTGAAGCAAGGAAAATAGTTTCTATTGAGGCGTCTATCGATCTATTTGTATGAGCAATTTGTAGCTCGTATTCAAAGTCACTCATTGCTCTTAGGCCACGTAATATTAAATCCACTTGAAACTTTTTAGCGCAATCCACAGTTAAGCCTTTGTACGAAATTATCTCAATTTTGCTTAATTGATTTGTTGCTTGCTTTATTTGTTCAAGCCTTCTATTTACAGTAAAGGTTGAGTTTTTTGTTGGATTCTCAAGAACAGCTATAATTACTTCCCCAAAGGAATCAATGGCGCGTTTGATTAGATCAAGATGACCAAATGTTAGTGGATCGAAACTACCAGGGTAGAGAACTTTCATAATTTACTTCCTAGTTTGATCATATTTTTGATTAAGTGATTAAAGTTAGGATACTTAATGGCATTCCATGGAACTTAATTTAGAAGCAAAAAAGACTCTTCTCAGAAAGATACCTCACGGATTATTTATTTGCACTGTTCGTGAAGGTGACGAAATCAACGGTTTTACAGCAAGTTGGGTAACACAAGGCTCCTTTGTTCCACCTTTAGTTGTCATGGCTGTAAGGGCAGATGGTTCCAGTCATGGAATAATAAATCGTACTAAGAAATTTTGCCTCAACCTACTTAGATCAGATCAAAAAGAACTTGCAGCCATATTCTTTAAACCGCAGAAAGGGCTTGGTGGTCGATTCGAATCAACAGTTTATACTTTTGGTGAGAACGGTCTCCCAGTTTTGGAGGATGGTATAGGTGGTCTCGAATGTAATGTTATCAATTCAATTGAGCATGGTGACCATACTGTTTTTGTTGCCGAAGTGGTTTCAGCTGTTGTCCATAACGATACCAATCCACTAATTTTATCCGAAACAGGATGGAGCTACGGAGGCTAATTTAACTTTGTCTTTAAATAGAGCCAAAATATCACTTATAGAAGATAAGGATGGGGTTAAAAGGATTATTAGTTTAATTCCTGCTTTGCCAGGTTGCTATATAATGAAGGATAATTATGAAAGAATACTATATATAGGTAAATCTAAAAGCCTAAGAAGCAGGGTAAGCTCGTACTTTAGACAAAAATCTGGATTATCACCAAGAATATCTCTTATGGTGAGGCAAATATTTGATATAGAATATATTATTACTGACAACGAAAATGAAGCACTTACATTAGAGTCTAATTTAATAAAAAAAAATAAACCTTACTATAATATCCTGCTAAAAGATGATAAAAAATATCCTTATTTATGTATTACATGGAGTGATAGTTACCCTAGAATATTTATTACAAGAAGAAGGCGTAATAGGCATATAAAGGATCGATATTACGGACCTTATGTAGATGTCACTCTCCTTCGAAATACATTAAATGTCATAAAAAAAGTCTTTCCAATTAGACAGCGCTTAAGACCTTTGTACAAAGATAAGACTTGCCTTAATTATTCAATAGGCAAGTGCCCTGGAGTATGCCAGGAGCTTGTAAGTGTAGAAGACTATAGGGAAACAATTAAACGTATATCTATGATCTTTCAAGGAAGGACAGAAGAACTTAATTCTATACTTCATTCTAGGATGTTAGCTTACTCATCAAAATTAGAATATGAAAAGGCCAATGAGGTAAAGCTACAGATTGAGGGATTAAATAAACTTAACGAATCACAGAAAATTACTGACCCCGACTCTTCTATTAATAGAGATATTATAGCATTTGCTAGCAATGAAATAATTACATGTGTACAGCTTTTTCAAATAAGGTCTGGCAAAATAATTGGAAGATTAGCATTTTCTGCGGATACCTCCAACCATAGCCCTAGTAATGTTATCAGGCGTGTAATAGAAGAGCATTATAGTGAGATTGATCCAGTAGAGATACCCTCGGAAATTATTATAGAAACTTCTTTTGATCATATACATTTAATAGAAGAATGGCTTAGCGAATTAAAAGCAAATAAAGTTAGGTTGTACACACCAAAGCGAAATATTAAGGCGAGACTAGTTGATTTAGTTAAGAAAAATGCAGAAGTAGAGCTTAAGAGGCTATCTCAAGGAATTGAAAAAGCCTCTGAATCCCTTGATGAACTGTCTATACTTTTAGATTTGCCTAGAAAGCCAAGAAGAATAGAAGGTTACGATATAAGCCATATTCAAGGTAGTGATGCTGTAGGATCACAAGTTGTTTTTGTAGATGGGTTACCCGCTAGGCACCATTATAGAAAATATAAAATTAAGTCAGAAGCAATAAAGGTTGGCTATAATGATGATTATTTGGCAATAGGTGAAGTTATAAAAAGAAGATTTAGACGGTTGTCTAATTATAAGAAAGAGGGGATATTAATTTCAGACTTAATGAATCACAAGGCTTCAGTATTTGATCCGCTGATAGTTCAGGATTTTCCGGACTTAGTAATGATTGATGGAGGAAAAGGTCAACTTAACTCTGCTTTAAAAGCGCTCTCAGAGTTAAATCTTGAAAATGATATACGCCTATGCTCTCTTGCTAAAAAGAGAGAAGAATTGTTTGTCCCTGGCCAAAGTAAGGCTATCTCTTCATCTAAAGAAGATACAGGCCTGTTGCTTTTGAGAAGACTTCGAGATGAAGCTCATAGGTTCGCGATTTCCTTTCATCGAGATCGTAGATCCAAAGGGATCAGAAGATCAGAACTTTCTGAAATCCCTGGAGTAGGGCCTAAAAGGATAAAAGTATTATTAGAACATTTCCAATCTATGCAAGCTATCAGAATGGCATCTAAAGATCAGCTTTCAAAAGTTGAAGGCCTAGGAAATGAATTAGCAAATATTATTTGGTCATATTTCAATAACTAACATTGTATTTAAAAACCCATAAAATATAACAAATTTCATAATCAACTATTATACGAGATGACATTTATCACATTTCTGCCTATCATAAATTTAATATAATTAATAGCATGACTTTGCCACCAGAGGCATATTTATGGTTTAAATCCCTCCATATTATTGGAGTAGTTGTTTGGTTTGCTGGGCTCTTTTATCTTGTCAGACTATTTATTTACCATGTAGAGGCTAAAGAGCTAGAAGGAGATGTAAAACTTGCCTTTGTCAATCAATATTCATTAATGGAAAAGAGATTAGCTAACATTATTACTACTCCTGGCATGATACTTACAGTCAGCATGGCGGTTGGATTGTTAATACTTCAGCCAACCTGGTTATCTGAAAGGTGGATGCAGATAAAGCTTGTTTTTGTAGCTCTGCTGCTTTGTTATCATTTTTTTTGTTATAGATTAATGAATTCCTTAGCTAATAACAAATGTATATGGACAGGAAAGCAATTAAGGATTCTTAATGAGCTTCCTACCCTGTTTCTGGTAATTGTTGTTATGTTAGTTGTATTTAAGAATAATTTTCCCACTAGTTCAGCCACCTGGCTAATAGTTGCTCTTGTAATATTTATGGCACTTTCTATACAATTTTACGCAAGATATAGACGATTACGTAACAGTTAAAAATCTATTGAATTGTGTCTATTAATATTCCTATTGTTGATGTATTAAAAAATATTGATAGTCAAAGCTGCCCTAGAAGTATCAATTTTCATTGCCATACTACGTCAAGTGATGGTAGCATGGATCCTATAGAACTTATTAAACAGGCTTCTACTCTAGGCCTAAAGCATCTAGCAATAACAGATCATCATTCTATCGAAGGCTATCTAAAAATAAAAAGTTACCTTGAAAAATCACATTTCTCTATATCTCCTACTAATTTATGGACTGGTATAGAAATTAGTTGCCTATTAAAAGGTTGTTTAGTCCACGTTATAGGATTGGGCTTCGATATATATTCTCAACCTATTCAACCATATTTTCATGGAGAGGCCGTCACTGGTTCATCCTTAAGAGCTGAGAATGTGGTTAAGGCTATTAAGGAATCAAGTGGAATCTCTATTTTGGCTCATCCCGCTAGGTACAGGATTGATTTCCCAACTTTAATTCATGAGGCTCATCTTGTTGGTATCAATGGTCTTGAGGTATGGTATGACTATGATCTATCTCCTACGTGGAGTCCTTCTCAATTAGTCTGCAAATCTATAAGTCAACTTGCTAAGAAATATAAAATGTTGTCTTCTTGTGGAACTGATACCCACGGATATTCACTTTTAGGTAGGTAATAATATACATTGGCCATTCCTAGAAATTAAATTCTTCGATATTTTTTTCAGATAATAATAATATTTCTTTTATGAAGTTGATTTCTTCATCATTTGCATTCCACATACCTCTATTTGCTGCCTCAAGGAATCGTTCTGATATATCTCTGAGTACCCAAGGATTTTCATTCATAAAAAATTTGAGTGTATCTTCATCCTTTAGCCAACTTTTAAGTATTGATGAATAACTCCAATCAGAAACGACATCAGTAGTCGCGTCATATGCAAAAAGGTAATCTAAACTAGCTGACATTTCAAAGGCACCTTTGTACCCATGCTCTTTAATTCCTTCAATCCATTTTGGATTTAATAATCTAGATCTTATAACTTTATCGATTTCTTTTTGTAATTTGTGGACTTTAGGACGATTATGTCTAGAGTTATCTCCAAAGTATAAGTGAGGTTTGCTACCAGATACTTTCTTTACTGCATTTGATAATCCACCATGGAATTGGTAATAGTCATCAGAATCTAATAAATCGTGTTCTCTATTATCCTGGTTATGCATCACTACACTTATATTTTTAAGAGTATGTTCTAGTTCTTTCTTGTTACTTACAGGTTCATTAGCATCATTATACTGCCACTTACTATGCTCAATAAAACAATTAGCAAGTTCTTCTTGGCTATCCCAACTTGATAGGCTTATGAATTCCTGTATACCTGTTCCGTAGCCTTCTGGGGATGATCCATATACTCTAGCGACAGGTTCTCCATTCCTATTTGCAAATGCATAAGGATTGAGTTCTGCTGGTTCGTTTAATGATCTTATTTTTGCTTGTGCTTTATTAACCAAGCCAATTAAATTGGGGAATGCATCTCTAAATAATCCAGATATCCTAAGGGTTACATCTACTCTTGGTCTATTTAATATATTTAGAGGAATAACTTCAATGTCAATTAATCTGCGTGTTACTCTGTCCCAGACAGGCTGGATTCCAATTAATGCTAAAAGTTGTGCAATGTCCTCTCCACCATTTCTCATAGTAGAAGTAGCCCAGACAGAAAGTGCAAGATGAGTTAAATCTTCTCCATTCTCTAAAACATATAATTCTGTGATCAATTCAGCGCTACGACGTCCAAGGTCCCAAGCTGATTCAGTTGGTAAGGAGCGTAAATCTACGCTGTAAAAATTCTTACCGGTTGGGAGGACCTCTGAGTCCCCTCTTGATGGTGCGCCAGAAGGACCACTTGGAACTCGTAATCCTTTAAAGGAATTTTGGACAGCGAGCATTTCCCTCTTTGGCGAAGCTAGAATTTTAGGTATAAGATTGGTTTTTAGATGATTGATTGATGGGTTAGTAATGTCTTCATCTATGAAGTATTGTAATTCATCTATAATCAAATTTGACTGATTAGGACCATCAATTGCCTTAGCTTTTATAAGATAAAAAGCAACTATATGTTTAGCTTGGTCTGTAATCCAATTTATAAAATCACCTTTAATCCTCATCTTTGTGCTCGTTAAATATGAAATTTTGGCTATATCTCTCTTGTCAATTTCATCTTCCTCAGCATCGCTCCAAGGATCTATATCAATATCTAAGTAAGAGGCTAATGTCTGTGTGATACCCAAAGTGTTTAAGCTAGGGGGTAGAAATATAGACAAAGTTAATTCTATTAACTTTGATTTACTTGGCAAAGAACCATATACATGCAATCCTGATCTTATCTGGGATTCTTTTAGCTCACATAAATAGCCTTCGATTTTATTATAGAGATTTTCTTTATTTAAGCCTAGGGTCTCGTTATTAGAGGATGTAAAAATATCTGTAAGATTCAGTTCCTTAATAAGTATGTCTAGCTTAGCTTTTATTATCTTCATGCGACTTGAATCTAGTACCATAGCTTCGTGATATTCGTCTAATAAACATTCAACCTCGATAAGATCATTTGTAAGACCAGACCGTGCTAAAGGAGGTGTTAAATGATCTAAAATAGTCGCATGAGTTCTTCTTTTAGCCTGAGAGCCTTCACCAGGGTCATTAACAATGAAAGTGTAAAAATATGGTAAAGGAGGAACAATAATTTGTGGGAAGCAGTTTGGACTCAACCCAACACTTTTCCCTGGCAACCATTCTGCAGTGCCATGTTTACCCATATGTAAGATTAAATTAGCTTTAAAATAATTTGTAATCCAGTGATATTGAGCAAGGTACCGATGAGGAGGCGCAAGTGTTGGTGAGTGAATGTCCTCTATATTGTCTTCTGTATATCCTCTGGAAGGTTGTATTAAAAGTACAATATTACCAAATTGAATTCCATGAATAGCAAAACCATCCTTTTCTAATTCCTTTGATTCATGGGGTTTTTTCCATGATTTAACTACTTTTTCTTTTGTTTTCTCTGATAATACTTCCCAATATTTAAGATATTGATCTAGCGAGAGATAAGCAAGTGCTGGATTGGATCTAGTTTCTTGTGAGTTTGTCCTATTAGAAAGTATTAATCTCATTAATTCCTTAGGTTCTTTTGGTAAACTATTGTCTCCAAGGTAATATCCCTCATCCTTGAGAAACTTTAGAATAGATAAGATACTTGCGGGTGTATCTAATCCAACACCATTTGCTATTCTACCGTCTTTGATTGGATAATTAGATAAAATTAATACTGCTTTTACGTCTTTCTTCTGTGCTTTTTGTAAGGATATCCATGACGAAGTAAAGGAAACAATCCAACTTAGGTTTTTAGTATCTGCTTGTAACTTATATATAGGAGAGTAGAGTGACAAATCATCTTCAATCTTTTCTTTAAAAGCAGCAATTTTGGTTGTTATTCGACCATCCAGTTCTGGCATTACAACCTGCATAGATAAATCGATAGCATCAATGCCTCTAGATGATTGTTCCCATTCTTTTTTCTGTTTATTAGAGGTTAATATCTGCAATACTGGTAAGTTTAATTTATCCCATATCTGACAGCCATCAGATGAATCCTCGAAGTTAACTGAAGCAAAGGATGTAGATGTTAAAATACAACTTAGATTCTCATGCTTGAAAAGTTTAAGAATTCTATTTTGAACATATTTATTCTTTAAACTACTTACCCAAATAGCCCTTGGATTTATCCCTTCATCCCTCAGTAATGTTAATAAATTATGCGCATATTCAGTATTTCCTGAATTTAACATGGAGCTATAGAAAATTATTCCGACTTTCTCACCATTGCCTTTTTTCCAGTCCCATAAATAAGGATCTTCTAGTTTTTTTACTCTAATGTCATTAATATTCACATCCTTATTATCTATATAATTGAATATAATATTAAGGAATATTTGCATATTTTCAAATCCTCCTACTCTTAATAATTTACCCAGCTTTCTTGATATTTGGTAATTTATATTACTCATACCATTTAGCTCTACCTCATCCTCTTCAGTTCCTGATAGGATTATCAATCTTCTAGTTATTGTATCCTTATTAGCCCAGTCGATTAATTGTTCAAAACCATAAGACCAGATAGAACGACTACCAAGAAATCTGACTATTATTATTTTAGCTTTAGAACATGTGGTCGAAATATAATGGTCAATTTGTGCATTGTGTTTAAGGGAATTGATGTGAATAGCTCTTATTTCATATCTTTGCTTAAAACCCTTTTTCTCATGAAGAAGATAAGCTAATGTTGAAACATCTGAAGCTGCAGTTGTAAGGAAGAGGATAGGCGCATGAGGTTGCTCAATTAGTGCTAAATTTTCAGAAGGTTCCTCAGTTGGAAGACTGGCGATTCTATGCATTAACCTATTATCTAAGTTGGTTGATCTAATCGTGAAAAACCGTAAAGGAAAGATGAGCAAGGTGTTTTATTGTTATGCATGATTTTCTTCCTTACGCTTGGTTCAAAGGCAAGTGCGTACCATTTGAAGAAGCAAAAATATCTATAGCAACCCATGCCCTCCATTATGGTACAGGCGCTTTTGGTGGAATGAGGGCTATCCCAGATCCCACTGATTCTGACAAATTCCTTTTATTTAGGCTAGACAGACACGCTAAGAGACTCTCCCAAAGCGCAAGTCTTCTCCTCACCGAATTAAGCGAAGAAACCATTATTAATAGTATCGAAAAGTGGATTCAAGCAAACAAGCCTTCAAAGCCTATTTATATAAGGCCATTTGTTTTTACAAGTGATCTGGGTATTGCCCCAAGGTTACATAATATAGAAACAGACTTTTTCATTTATGGTTTAGAGCTTGGAGACTATCTTTCTCCGGAAGGGGTTACTTGCCGAATTAGCAGTTGGCAGAGACAAGAAGATTGTTCCTTGCCATTGAGAGGAAAAATAAGCGGTGCATATATAACAAGCTCCCTAGCTAAGACAGAGGCTGTTAAATCTGGATTTGACGAGGCACTATTATTGAACTCAAGAGGCAAAGTTAGTGAGGCAAGTGGTATGAACTTGTTTCTTGTTAGAGATGGAAATCTGATTACTCCAGGTGTTGATCAAGATATCCTCGAAGGCATTACAAGGGCAAGTGTCATAGAAATTGCTAATTATTTGAATATAAACGTAATAGAAAGACCAGTCGATAAAACTGAGCTTTTCATAGCAGATGAAGTATTTCTTACTGGTACGGCAGCAAAAATTACTCCAATTAAAAAAATCGAAACTACGGTTCTTAAAAATGATCGTCCTATAATGATGAAACTAAAACGCTTACTTATCAAAATTACCGAAAATAAATCAGAGGTTTTTCGCGATTGGGTTACTAAAATTGACTTGAGGGGTTATTAATTAGGAGTATTACTTTATGATATATTTTATGTAATATGACTAGCTTTATAGATTACTTTAATTCTAGTTTGAAGCCTATAATAGTTTTTGATGGAGCTATGGGAACAGCTCTTCAAGATCAGAATCTACAGGCGAAGGATTTTGGAGGAACAGAACTAGAGGGTTGTAATGAGAATTTAGTTAGGACAAATCCAGAAGCTGTTAAGTTGGTTCATAGAAGTTATTTAGAAGCTGGCTGCGATGTCATAGAAACAAATACTTTTGGAGCAACATCTATAGTTTTGGAGGAATATAACCTACAAAATGATGTATATGAAATAAACCTTAAAGCTGCTACTTTAGCAAAAGAATTAGCAATCGAATATACTACTAAAAATAAGCCTAGATTTGTAGCAGGCTCTCTAGGTCCGACAACGAAGCTTCCTACACTCGGACATATCAAATTTGATACGCTAGTTGATTCCTATACTGAGCAAGTTGAAGCTCTTATAGATGGAGATGTCGACTTAATTGTTATTGAAACATGTCAGGATATCCTCCAAATAAAGTGTGCAATTAACGGAGTAAATAAAGCTTTTAATTCTAGGAATAAAACACTTCCTATAATGGTTTCAGTAACAATGGAGACCACAGGTACTATGTTACTTGGTACAGAAATATCAGCAGTCATAAATATACTGGAGCCATTTAAAATAGATATTTTAGGGATTAACTGTGCTACAGGTCCAGCAGAAATGAAATCACATATAGAATATTTAAGTGCAGTATCACCATTTGAAATTAGTTGTGTGCCCAATGCAGGCCTGCCTGAAAATATATCAGGTAAGGCTCATTATAGATTGACTCCGATAGAATTAAAAATACAATTAATGCATTTTATAAAAGATTTAGGAGTACGAATTGTAGGAGGTTGTTGTGGCACTACTCCTGAACATATTAAATCACTAGTAGACCTAACTAGCGATATAAAGGATTCAAGCATCCTAGCTAGGTCTAATAATAAGGAAAAAAAAGGTATCTCATCAATATATGAAATGACAGAATATAATCAAGACAGTTCATTCCTAATAGTAGGTGAACGTTTAAATGCAAGTGGATCAAAAAAGGTTAGGGACCTTCTAAATGAAGATGACTGGGATGGATTAATTCAGGTTGCTAAAACTCAATTAAATGAGCAAGCTCATGTAATTGATGTAAATGTCGACTATGTCGGAAGAGATGGAGAAGAAGATATGGAGGAATTGGTTTCAAGACTTGTTACTAATATAAATCTCCCCTTAATGTTGGATTCTACAGATTATCGAAAAATGGAGAGAGGACTAAAACGAGCGGGTGGTAAATGTATTCTCAACTCTACTAATTATGAAGATGGGAATGAGAGATTTTTCAAGGTTCTAGAACTCTGTAAGGCTTATGGTTCAGCTTTAGTTATTGGTACAATTGACGAAAATGGCATGGCCCGCGGCCATGAGAATAAATTAGAAATAGTTAAGAGATCATATACAGATACTACAGAATATGGCATAAATGATTCTGATATTTTCTATGATCCATTAGTACTTCCAATTTCTACAGGCTTAGAGGAGGATCGTAAAAATGCTAGTGAAACAATTAAAGCAATAGCTAAAATAGGGAATTTATATCCAAATGTTCATATCATACTTGGAATATCTAACGTAAGTTTTGGTTTAAATCCAGCTGCTCGCATCACCTTAAATTCTGTATTTCTAGATGAATGTTTAAAGGCTGGACTAGATTCAGCAATTGTATCTCCGGCTAAGATTCTCCCACTCCAAAAAATAACCAAGGATCAACTAAAAGTTTGTTTAGATCTTATCTATGATAGACGTAAATTCGAGGATGGTATATGCATTTATGATCCACTAACTCACTTAACTAATTTATTTTCTAATATTTCCCCTCAAAGTCTTAAACAACGAACAAGCGAATTAAAGAAGCTTCCCTTAGAAGAACGGCTAAAGAAACATATTATAGATGGAGAAAAGGTAGATCTTGAGGATAATTTGAATTCTGCACTTAAACTATATGAACCTTTACATATAATAAATAATTTTTTGTTGGATGGGATGAAGGTAGTTGGTGATTTATTTGGCTCAGGGAAAATGCAGCTTCCGTTTGTATTACAAGCTGCTGAAACTATGAAATATGCAGTATCAATTTTAGAGCCTTATATGGAAACTGATGAACAAGGTGTCCAATCAAAGGGCAAATTCTTGATAGCAACTGTTAAAGGAGATGTACATGATATTGGTAAGAATTTAGTAGATATTATATTATCAAATAATGGATATGAGGTGGTAAATTTAGGTATAAAACAGGACATCTCAGAGATCATTGCAGCACAAAATAAATACCAAGCAGATTGCATAGCGATGAGTGGTCTACTAGTTAAATCTACAGCTTTTATGAAGGATAATCTTGAGGCTCTAAATAAAGAAGGAATTTCTGTACCGGTAATCCTTGGAGGTGCAGCACTTACTCCTAAATTTGTAAATGGAGATTGTAATAGTGTTTATGCTGGGATAGTTATTTATGGGAAAGATGCTTTTACTGATTTAAGATTTATGGACGAGTACATGAAAGCTAAGGATTCTAATAAATGGAATGATAAAGTTGGTTTTATAGATTCTGTTCCTGAAGGAATATCTATTAAACAAAAAGAAATACAAGAGGAGTCTAGAATTGATAATATTATTCTTTCACCTGAGAATACTACTAAAGAAATAAATACTTCAATAGTAAGATCACCATTTATAAAGGAGGAACAGCCTCTTGTTCCTCCTTTTGTAGGAACGAGAGTACTGCAATATAAAGAGTTAGATGTAGAAAAATTATTTTATTTTTTAGATAAAAATGCTCTATTTTCAAGCCAGTGGCAATTTAAAAAAGCTAAAGATCAAACTAAAGCTGATCATACTAAGTTTCTCGATTCAAAAGCATCTAAAATCCTTGCTGATTGGAAATATAGAGTTATAGAGGAACAACTAATTAACCCATCTCTAGTTTATGGTTATTTTCCATGTATGAGGTTTGGTAATCAATTAAAGGTATATTCATTTAATCAAGCAAGATTACTAGGTACTTTTAATTTTCCTAGACAGAAAGGTAAGAGCCAATATTGTATTTCTGATTATTTCAGAGAGGAATTGAATAACAAACCAATAGATTTCCTCCCTATGCAGGCCGTAACTATGGGCGAAGTAGCTTCTAAATTTGCCCAATTTCTTTTTAAAGAAGATAGATATTCTGATTATTTATATTTCCATGGCTTGACTGTGCAATTAGCAGAGGCATTAGCTGAATATAGTCACTCATTAATAAGAATCGAATGTGGATTCTCAGCAGAGGAACCAGATGATATTAGAGGCATACTTGCCCAACGATATAGAGGTTGCAGATACTCATTTGGATATCCAGCATGCCCTAATGTTAGTGATTCTAGAAAACAATTAGACTGGCTTGAAGCTTCTCGAATTGGATTAACTATTGATCAGTCTGACCAACTTATACCTGAACAAAGCACCACGGCTATTATAGCGTTGCATTCAAAGGCTAAATATTTCAGTGCCTGACACAAAACTCTTAGTTTGATTCACCACATATTTGTTCCATCATTTCAATTATTTCTTCCTGAAATGTATCCATTTCTTCTGAGTCACTTAGGTCCACTCCCTCACCAGCGGCATTTTGAATTAATTCCTGGTAATGAAAGGCACCCTCACCATTTGCCAGAAATTCGATTACTGCCTTTTCACCACTTTCACGAAATGCTGCGCAAAGAGCGATAAAAGCAGTGTCTTCTGAGAACTCCCAATCCATTGAGGAGATATTACTGATTGATTCCTAGACCTTCCCCCCCCTATTACGTCAAGCATTTTTCTTCAGAAGCTGGCAAATATTTAATAAAGGAAAGACATTTTTTCTTCCTTTTTTGGTGAAAATACTTTCCTAACAAGGCTTTTCATAAATATAGGCTTTATATAATATTTTTAGAATAATTAAATCTAAGAAGAAATGTTAAAATGTAATCAAGAACATTGATAAGACGATCGGCGAGAATCTTCCGTGCATAGGCTCTAGGCGCCCCAGTAAGCTCCATACGCGCTGTTTTAGCATGCTTGACCTAAATTTAAGCCTTGAGTAGTTTGAGCCACAGAAGTTACCCGAAAAGAGATTATTGAATTGCAGGCTAAATTACTCATATAGAATGCCTCACAAAAATTGCAAGTTTCTCCATTAAACTAATTTGTTATAAATTGATTGATATATTACTTATCTGTATAATTAAGATAATATAGTGAGGTTTTTTTAATTTAAACCTTATAATATTATCTAAATCATTGATATGGTTAGCAACAGAAAAGAAAAATATTGGCAGAAATCTCTAGAAATTAGTCAATTAGCTGTAACTACAAAAAGTCTACAACCACTTTATACAGAATGTAGAAAATTATTTTTTGGAAATGATTTATCTTATGAATATAGGAAAATAAAGTCTACAAATTTTAAACTATCTAGTGTTACTGGACCAAAACTAAATCCATTCTTACCATGGGATAAAAATCTTGAGATAGATATGATAGGAAATGATCATGTCCTAATACTTAACAAGTTTCCAGTCCAAACTGGTCATATGCTATTAATTACAAGTTCATGGAAACCCCAGGATGGATGGTTAGATAATAGTGACTTCAATTCACTATTATCAATAGAACTAGATACATCTGGTCTCTGGTTTTTTAATAGTGGCCCTAAAGCTGGCGCAAGTCAAACTCATAGACACCTTCAACTGCTTAGACGTACAGACAATGAAATGATTTGTCCTTTTGAGAGTTGGTATAACGAGCCAGCTACTTCAACCTTCAGTGAAAGTAGTTTACTCAGCAAAAATATATTTGTGAGAACAAGGAATAATGATAGAGAATGCGATTTATACATAAATTACTTGGAACTTACTTCTGTAGCTGGATTAGGAAGTCCTAACAGTTTTTCAAAGCCATTGTTCCCCTATAATCTACTGATATCTCCATCGTGGATTGCTTTAATTAGAAGATCAAAAGAATTTGCACACGGATATGGATTAAATGCTCTAGCTTTTGCTGGGTATTTCCTTGGAACAGTTAATTCAGATGAAAGATGGTTTAAAGAAAATGGACCAATAAATTTATTAGAAGCTGTAGTTGATACAAATTTATTCTGATAGCTGTGAATCTCTATCTATTTGTTCTTCCAATGTCTTTATTGATGCTGATATAGCTGATATTCTCCTTTCTAATGAATCCCTATACATTGTTAGCATTTCAAGTTTCCTTTTGTGAAAATAACTCCTTCTTTTCTCCGGAGAACTAGCTGATGTACAAATGTCTGAAATGAACATGATTTAGAATATATTTCTTTTATCATAGTTAAAAAATACAAATCATGTGACTATTATATTTTCTCCATCTTTATTTGCCAACTTGAACCCCTCACCCAAATTTAATGAAAAATAATTCACTCTATCAAAATGTAAATAAGAATTTGCTCACGCTGTTTAAATCATAATGGACACGTAATGTAAATTCAGTTGTTCTTCAACAGTGCCATCATCGGATAATGAAGGATTAAGGAGAATATCAGTAGATCTTCCAATCGATTTAATAGATCGGTTTGACGAATTAAAAGATCAGTGGGGCTTAAGAAGACGAGGGGCTGTATTAGAAAGATTATTAGAGACTCTATTTGATGATAATGAGAGTCCAGAGTTAGATAAGGATTTGCCATTTACATCAACTTCTATTGTTGATCTAGAGGAAAATCAACTTGAAATAAAAGATATACAAGAAAATAGCTATATTGAAGATAATGCAATCATATTAATTAACTCTGATAAAATAGAAAAAGTATCATCGAATTCAGAAGAAACAAAAGTAGAAATAGATCAGAAAAAAAATAGTGATGTATTTAGGTTTAAGAATAGGCAAACTAAAGATATCGATCTGCCAGGGTTCATAAGAAAAAAGACAGAGCGACTGAAAACAAGCTTAGGTAAAACACGAAGTCCCGATAAAGATTATCATTCAATTATCTATTCAATTAACCAATCTGTTGTTCAGGCATGTATAGACGAAGCAATTTCACACTGGATTGCTCTATATGGTAATAAACCTAAGGATGAGGTAATAGAAGCTGGGATGATATGGATTGCAAGGGAAATTTGGCCATATCTTGATGATACTGACAACCTTCCCTTTACTTGGTTTGCTGCTAATAAACTAATGACAAGGTTCTGCCCGTCTTGGGAAAAGAAAGAACCTTCATTTGAATTGATAATGGTTATTGCTGGAGTACTAGAAGATCCATTTGCAACAAACACTTTGCGGGATAGAATTCCTACCCTTATAAGAAGATTCGTAAATAGTTTTAAACGAAGACATAATGTTACCTCCTTCCAAACACTTGAATCAACAATGACAATCCATGGTGCTCTTCGATTACTAGATTTGCCAGTAACTGCAGGTAAGTCAATATCACTTTCTACAGTTAGAGATGCATATAAAAAGCTTGCTCTTTCAAATCATCCTGATTCTGGGGGCTCAACAGAAGCTATGCGCAAAGTTAACGAAGCTTATCAACTACTAAAAGACTTATACAAAAAGAAAGATAGTCAGTATCATTAGTCTAATTAGAGACTCGATATTAGTCTAGGATAGAGTCTAAAATAAGAATATGAATACGTTGCCCATTTTTCAAAAAGGAGTAAATGAATCAATGAGCCATCATTATCAATAGGAAAACAATGAATCAAAGAAGATATTTTTGCTATTTAAAATTACCGAGGACTATATATTTGTAGGTAGATACAGTTAAAAAGCTTTCTTTTTTTTTGTTTTAGCCATAGTGAATCCAGGTAAATAAATAAATATGGACAAATTTCGGCCAGATAGATAAACGCAAGAAACTCCTACTGCAGGGCAATGGAATTCAAGCTTGCGTAACTGTCTATTAGGCAGTTACGCAAGCTTTTAGCGTCGTCTTTAGCCCTGCGTCTTTATTTGAACTCATTCACGTAAACATGACTCATACTGCTCATCCTAGTCTCATATAGAGACTTATTCCTAGTATCATGTGAGACCAAGTAGACAGCTTCTTATTCATGGTATGAATAAGTTTGAGTCTTTAAATAAAAATTTCCTAAATCATTTTTATCTCTCTTTATATAGCTCTTATTAGTATCGTATGAGTCCCGTTAATAGACTAATTCTAAGTCTCGAATGATACTGCTGGTACGGATTAGTTCGGCTATTTTTATATATGAGCATTAGTAAAAACTTTTGATCTCAGCCGCATTGTTTCCTGGCAGTGTCATTAAAGTGATTTGTCATGATCTTGATAAATCAGGAATTGGGATATGTAAGTTTGAGTCGATCGTTATTTTTGTTCAGGGTCTAATTCCAGGAGATTTAGCTGAGGTTACCTGCACATACAATAAAGGCAATCTTTGGCACGCTGAGTTAAATGAACTAATTAATCAATCAATTTATAGAAGAGAGCCTTCATGCAAAGTTTTTAATGATTGTGGTGGATGCTCACTTCAACAGATTGATTATAAGTATCAAGTCCAAATAAAGAATAAAACCCTTTTAGATAATTTGAAAAGAATTGGTAGTCTTACTAATCTTCCAGATATAAATAGTAAATTATCCTCTCAAATTTATAATTATCGTAATAAAGCTATTATTCCAGTTAAAAAAACTAAGCAAACTGGCATCATATCTGGTTATTACAGACCTGGAAGTCATGAGATTGTCAATATAGATAATTGTCCAGTTATCTACGCAGATCTAAATTCTGTTTTCATTGCTATAAAAACAATTGTCAACAATACGGGATTAAAGGCGCACCCAGACTGTATTGATAAGGGTTACCTCAGGCATATAGTTTTAAAACAGAGTTATTATACAGGGGAAATTCAAGTTGGTTTTATTTCAGGTCACCCCCTTAATGTTGAATTCAATTCAATCGCAATTGAATTGTCAGACAGGTTCCCAAAAATAGTAAGTATAGTAAACAATATTCAACCTTTAAAAAATAATATTATATTTGGTACTACTACTATTGTTTTATACGGCCGAAAATATATATTTGAGTTGTTTTGCAATCTAAAATTTATTATTGGTATTCAAACTTTTTTTCAAGTTAATATTCTTGAGGCACAGCGGGTTGTAGACCTTATAAGAAGGGATGTTAAAACTATGAAAAATACGAATAGAGTAATAGATGCATATTCTGGTATTGGTACAATATCTCTTCCTGTTTCCACATTAGGTATTCAAGTCATAGGTATTGAGCAGAATGATGATTCATATAATTTTTCATTAATTAATAAAGCAAATAATTCTCTAAGTTCTGTAGAATTCATTCATGGAGACGTTCAGACTCACCTAAATGAACTTTTGAATACATCTGATTATTTAATTGTTGATCCTCCTAGAAAAGGTTTGTCTGATATGGTTTTATTAACTATATTATCTAAAAAGCCACAACATTTATGTTATTTGAGTTGTAATTCAGCAACACTATCTCGTGATTTAAAAGTTATATGTAATAATAACTTATATTATATTAGATCAATATATTCATTTGATTTCTTTCCTCAGACGACACATCTTGAATCATTAGTATTTTTAAGTTTAACTACTTCTTAACTCTACATCGAATTTTGACTTTAGCTGTTTCATTATATGTTCTTGTATTGGTTCAATCTCCAGGTCAGTTAATGTATTTTTCTTACTTCTATATGTAATTCTAAATGCTTGACTAATCTTACCTAGTGTAAGATCTTTTCCTTCGTATCTATCAATTAACTCGACTTTTTCTAGGTAAGGTTTGCCTGCTTTTCTTATAATACTGATTAATTCTGAACATTTTATATTTTTATTTACGAGTAAGGAAATATCTCTTTCCATACTTGGAACAATAGGGAAAGGTTTATATTTAGGGAACAATCTACCCTTTCTACTAGTTGCTATGAGCATTAATTCTAATTCAATCTCAAATAAATAAATGCTTTTTGTTAGGCCATATTGTTCTGAGAAGGTAGGGTGGAATTGACCAAATTTTCCTAGAGATTTACCTTCTAAAATTAATTTCGAAGCTTTTCCTGGATGTAATAATGCATCCTCCGTCAGTTCTTGGTCAATTACACTTAAATTAAGGCTTTTAAATACTGAATCTAGTAGACCCCTTGCCTCATAGAAATCTATAGAATCTTGTTTAGTAGATTCTTGCCACTTTCCAATTGTTCTATTACCTGTTATTGCTCCAGATATAAGCTTTTTTTCCCTTATATCCCCTTTATCTTGTATATATATTGATCCTATTTCAAAGATCCAACATCCAGTTTGTCCTGCATTAATATTTCTTTTGCAAATAGATATGTGCTCTTCCCAAAGATTATTTCTAAGACAGCTTGTTTCTAAAAGTAATGGATTAGTTAACGAAATTCTATTTTTATAAACCTTGTCATTTGCTACTAAAGACATAGTTGTAATTTCCTGTAGGCCAGAGGAAGTAAATAATTTCCTTATACGTCTTTCTATTATTTGTGAATCTGTAAGTCCTCCAGGTTTTATGGGAGCAGGTAAGCTTGAGTCAAATCTTTCATACCCTACTATTCTAGCTATCTCTTCTATTAAATCGATTTCCCTTTTTAGATCATTACTTCTTATGGGAGGTACAGTTACTACCCATCCTATATTATGCGGTAATAAAGAACAGCCGAGTCTAGTTAGTGCTCCTGAGATTTCTGAGTCACTTAAATCATTTTTAGTATAATGAACATTATTGTTTATATCCGTGTTGCCTGATTTGTTATTTACCTCAGAACATAGGACTTTCCCGAGAATTTTATGGATCTTATTTCTACTCAAAATTATCGATTTAGCTTTATAGTTAGTAACATTTATTGCCCAATTATTTTCTATTCTACAATCAAATTGTTCCATTAGGAGGTCGATTGCTCTTTGGGCAGAAGGTATAGTTTGTTCTTGCGAGATACCTTTCTCATATCTACTACTTGATTCGGTTCTAAGACCTATTTCTCTTGAAGTTATTCTTATAGCATCAGGCTTAAAGAGTGCTGCTTCTAGCCAAATTGATTTAGTTTGAGAATTAACTGCACTATTTTTACTTCCTAAAATACCCGCTATAGCAATTATTTTATCAGCACATGTTATAACACTACAATTATTTGATAATAGGTAATCCTTATCATCAATACCTAGGAACTTCTCTCCTTCTTTAGCTTTCCTAAAGCCAAAATCTTTAATATTTGCTTTTCTACCAATTAATTGATCAATTAAATCTGCGTCATAAGCATGTAAAGGATGCCCTTGTTCTATCATCACATAGTTTGCTATATCAACTATGGAATTAATGGGTTTTAACCCAATATTAGTTAGTCGTTCTTTAATCCATTTTGGTGATTGTTCATCTCCTCTAACGTTATTTATTTGACGTAGGGAGAAATTTGCCCTAGAAGAAACTATCTCTTTTGAATTTGTATTGGGTGAGAATAGTGATAATTTTATATCTTCAGATATTGATGGTAGTGTCAATTTAGTTTGTTTAAGGGCTGAAATCTCCCTAGCAATTCCTACCATTGACATTCCGTCTGGTCTATTTGCTGTAATCGCTAGATCTAAAATTATGTCATTTAATCCAAGAAGATCGCGAGGCGATGAGCCAGGAGCAGATACATCGTTCGTCATTTCTTCAAGGACTGCTATGCCTTGATTTTTTGAATTGATACCAATTTCAGTTAATGAACAAATCATCCCTTGACTTAAGACACCTCTCAATTCACTAACTTTTATTTTTAGATCAATTGCTTTTAGGTAGCTTCCTTCCAAGGCAACAAGTACATGAATGCCCTCTCTAACGTTAGCTGCTCCACATACAATCTGTAATTGGTTTTCTTCTCCAACATCAACTTTGCAAACGCGTAGTTTATCCGCGTTGGGATGTGGAGAGACCTCCTGGACAAACCCTACAACGATTCCGTTGGCTAAAAGGGTAAGATCTACTAATTCCTCAACTTCAAACCCCGACATAGAAAGGGACTCAGCTATTTCGTCAACATCACATGGGATCTCAACAAGTTCTTTCAACCAATTTAAAGAAACCTTCATTTTTGTTTTGGGTTATGCATTGATCCTACGGTTTCAAAGCATTCTTGGAAAATGATCACCTATGCTTGTAGGATAATTGTTTGTCACCATCTCTCGCAAAAGCGACACTATTTCCTTATGGCTAAAAAAGGTACCAGGATAGTTGTCACCTTGGAGTGCACTGAATGCCGTTCTGCCCCAAGTTCAGAGAAGCGTTCTCCTGGAGTCTCTCGATACACTACAGAAAAGAACAGACGAAACACAACTGATAGGTTGGAACTTAAAAAATTCTGTCCTCAACTAAATAAAATGACCATTCATAAGGAAATTAAATAAAGACCTTTAACTTTATTACTCAAAATTTAATTTAATAAAATGCCAACTTCCTTCTTTAAGAAAAAACTATCACCAATCAAACCAGGAGATCCTATTGATTATAAGGACGTAGAAACCCTAAAGAAATTTATTACGGAACGTGGGAAAATTTTGCCTAGACGCTTAACAGGTCTTACAGCAAAACAACAGAGAGATCTAACAACCGCTGTTAAAAGAGCAAGGATAATTGCATTGCTACCGTTTGTTAATTCTGATGGCTAGTTAGCTTCACAGAAGCTGAGGTATAGATATAGGTTATATATCCTTAAACTTCCTATTATCAAGAAAAGTCATCATTATCAGGAATTTTTTAACGAAATAGATGAAATAATTCAAAAGAATAAAGATATTCTTTTGAATTATTCTTTATATAAAGACTATCTAGACCTAACATATTTAAAAACTTATACCATAGATGATATTGGTGCTCATGAAATAGATGATGCTATTTCTTATGAATATATATCATCCAATCATATATTTTGGATCCATATAGCTTGTCCAGCTATTTCTATAGATATTAATTCTAGAGTAGCAAAAGAGGCCCTTGCAAAAGCCTCTACTATATATATGGTAGAGAAGACTGAATATATGTTTCCTCCTCTACTAATTCAAAACAATCTAAGTCTATTGTCGGGAGAGAATCGTATAGTTTTAAGTCTTAAAATTGAACTTGATGAAAAATTAATTATTAAAAAATATAGCTTTCATAAAGCTATTATACGTCCTCGATATGCTCTTTCTTACGAAGATGCAGATGAAATTCTTGATTATCAGCCAGGAGAAGAGTCGGAATTATTAGCTATAGAAAGAATTACTAAGAAGCATTCACTAGAGCGGCACAAAAATGGTGCTATAACAATATCAGAACCTGAAGGCTATATTTCAAAAATTAATACTGAATATATTTTTTCACAACGCTGTAAAACACCAGCTAGGGACTTAGTTAGTGAATCAATGATTATATATGGGGAATTTGTAGCAAAATATTGTAAAGATAGAAATATACCAGTTCCTTACAGAAATCAATCAAAAATAGACAAGTCAAAATTTAACCAAGTTATGGAAGGATCAAACTTACATATAAAAAATTTTCTTTTAAGGAAATCCCTGCAAAAGACTACTATAAATATGAAATCAATGGGCCATAATAGTCTTGGTCTAGGAGGATATGTACAAGCTACCTCTCCATTAAGAAGATATCTAGATTATCTTACTCAATGCCAATTAATTAGGCACATTAATAATGAAGATCTCCTAGATATAGAATTCATAGGTAGTAGAATTAACTCTTTTAAAAAAAAGCAAAGAGAAAATATTATAATTTTTAGGAATGATAAGAGAAGAAGCTTGTTAAATTGGATCACGCTAAATAATCAGACGTATTGGACCGTGATTTTTATGCAATGGCTTAATAAAAAAAAATCAATTGCTTTAATATATTTTTGTGATCTTAGTGTTGATATGATTTGTCAGTTAGATATTGACGAAAGCCTAGAGTTAGGAAATAAATTTAAACTTTCTGTTGAATCTATCAATACTGAACACGAAGTTCTTCTTACTAGACTGTATTGTTAATAATCTATATCTACTATATAATATATACAAGAAAAAATTAAGCTTCCCAATAGAGGCTGTAAACAAAAAAATGTCAAATATAACGATTACCACACCCTTATATTATGTTAATGATAAACCACACCTTGGTAGTACATACACAACAATTGCTTCAGATGCCTACGCAAGGTTTCAGAGGTTAAATGGAAATAAAGTAATGTTTATTACAGGCGTGGATGAACACGGTCAAAAAATACAGAGAACAGCTGCATCAAATAAAACAACCCCTATAAACCACTGCAATACAATATCTCAAAAATATAAATCCCTATGGGAGAAGTGGTCAATATCTAATGATTATTTTATTAGGACCACCGATCCCCATCATCAAAAATTGGTTGAACAATTTTTTCAACGAGTTCAGTCTAAAGGAGATATCCGCATAGGAAATCAAAAAGGCTGGTATTGCATTGGTTGCGAGGAATATAAGGAAGAGTCAAAGGACGCGAGCAATCCCCTTTGCCCTATTCACCTAAAAGAACTTGAATGGAGAGATGAAGAGAATTTATTTTTTTGTCTCTCAAATTATCAGACTCAAATTGAGAATTTATTACAAAATCCAGAATTTATCCAACCCAAATCAAGAAGGAATGAAATTATTAATTTTGTTTCCAAGGGTCTAAAAGATTTTTCAATCTCAAGATTAAACCTAGAGTGGGGAATACCAGTTCCAGGTTACGATGGACACACCTTTTATGTTTGGTTTGATGCACTTCTAGGATATATTTCTGCTCTCCTGCCACAAGGGCAAGAAATTGATTTAGACGATATAAATGACTTTGGCTGGCCCCCAGAAATTCACATTATAGGAAAGGATATATTGCGATTCCACGCCGTTTACTGGCCAGCAATGTTACTCTCAGCTGATTTGGATTTACCTACAAAAGTTTTTGGGCATGGTTTTTTAACTAGAGAGGGCCAGAAGATGGGCAAGTCGTTAGGTAATGTCCTGGATCCTGAGCTGCTTCTAAATAAGTATGGAGAAAATGCTATCAGATGGTATTTATTAAGTGATTTTAGATTTGGACAGGATGGAGATTTTCAACAAAAAAGATTTATAGACTTAGTTAACAATGATTTAGCAAATACGATAGGAAATTTGTTAAACAGGACATCATCCATGAGCCGTAAATGGTTTACAAACAAAGTTCCCGATTTTAGTTATGATTCAAATGAAGAGTATTTGAAGAATCTATCAATTAATACGATAATAGAAGTAAAGGAAAATCTTGAAAATTTATCTTTTAAGGAGGCTTGTTCATCAATTCTAAATTTAGCATCATCAGCTAATCTTTATTTAAATGATAATAAACCTTGGACGCTGATTAAAGAAGACAAGAACAAGCAAAGGGTAGGATATTGCATTTATAATGTCCTAGAAACAATTAGAATTCTTGCGGTTTTAATTAATCCAATAATACCAAAATTAAGCAAGGATATTTTAAACCAATTATCTTATGATGATAATCATCTAAACTGGAATATAGATCTTGAATGGGGCCAATTAAAAAAATCAACCTCTTTACCAAAACCGTCACCAATTCTTGTCAAACTAGAAGATGAATAAATTACTAAAATACAAAAGTATAAGCTTCTTTTTTCTACTTGTAATTTTATTATCATCCTGTTCTAAAAAGCCTGATAATAAAGAAAACTCCTCCTTTAAATTTAAGGATATATATGTTGAACAAGCAGATAAAAATGGAATAAAGCAATTCACATTTAAGACTAAAAAGGCTAAAATAAATGAACTAGATAAATCAATAAAAGCAAAGGATTCATTAGTTATTTTTTTCCAAAGTAACAAGCCAACTTATAAGTTAACATCTAATACTTCTAACCTAACTGGTAATGGAGAGAAAATTCTACTAGATTCAGGAATTGAGATGATCAGCTTACTGAATGACGATTTTTCAATAAAAGCAGAGAGAATTATTTGGCTTAAGGAGTTAGCGCAAGCAACAGTTGATGGAAATATAATAGCTAAGATCAAAGGCTCTCGTTTTTTAGCAAAGAAGGCTATTTATAATCATAAAAAAAATATAGTTAAGTTTACAGGGATTGATGAATATAATTATTCCAACTTGCACAACAAAGCAAAAATAAGTATCCAAGCAGAGAATGCCTTGTGGAATGGTGATATTAATACCATAACCTTTACCAACAATGAAAGTAAGGTTTTAACTAAAATATTCATTTATAATTAGTTATTATTTAAAGATTGAAGATATCTTCTTTGACCATCCTTCCAGCCAAATTTCATCTGATTTTGTAAAACACCTTTCTGACCACCCGCCTACGATTAGCCAACAGTCTGAAGATATAGGTAGAACAATTACAGCTGGTAAATCCTTTACAATGGGGTCAAACTCTGCCTTACCAGGATAAAACTTAGTACTTACTAATGATATATATTTTGATTTCTGTGTTGAAGATAAACATATTTTACCTGGTTTAAAAATGTCCTCGGAAATAATGCCTCTTCTCAATATAGTTGTACCTTTATTATATATTAGTACTGTCACAGAAGCTGTTGCTGTTAATATCATATGAGTACCCCAGGCTAATTCATTTTTTTCTTCCTGAGTTAATTCATCTGAGATATAGAAGCCCTCTTTTCCTTTAATTGTTAACTTATTATTTTGTTTACGAGTTGGTATTTCTTGTAGAAAACCTATTAGTAAAATAGTAATTGATGTTAAAGCAGAAAGTACCTCAGCTCTTATTATTGCTGGGGATAGCTCATTTATAGTAATAGCATTGACTAAGCTTAGAGTCAACATAATAAAGCCAATAAAAATTGATATATTAGAAGAATTATTCATTTATTTATAGCTTGATTTGATTAATTTATAAGCTCAAGCATTAGTGAAATTAAATTTCCTTAGGATTGATAATCCTATTGTTTGAGTTAGTTTGTAATGATTATAGACAAAGTAAGCAAAAAATGCCAAAGTAGTAGAAATTATTTTTTATTAACTGTGATAAGAAGAAATCTCCAAATATTTTGTATTTCTTTGTCTCTTATGGCTTGCCTTGTTTTAGCTAAACCCTCAAGTGCTATATCAGCGACAATAAAATTCAATCAGTTCCATTCAATTTCAATGCCTTTTGCAGCTCTTAACTATGAGGTTAAGGAGTCAACCTCGCTTACAGCTCCTATAACAGACCCTAATTTTAATGTTATGAGGAAAAAGGAATTAGGTAGATCGATGGCTATCCCATTGGTTATAGGTGTTCTTATAATTGCTATTGCTGCGCCATTAGCTACTTGGTGGTTTTTCTCAAAATAAATCTATATCTTTAAGGTGGTTAGTAATTTTTCCAAAGGTATTATTTTAGTATCCGGACATGTCAAAAGTGGTAAGAGTAAATTTGCAGAAAAAATGTTAGCAAATAAGAATGATGTAACCTATTTAGCTACTGGAATATTAAATGATGGTACAAAGTCTTGGGAGAATAGAATTATAAAACATCGTAAGTCCAGGCCATTTACTTGGAAAACAATAGAGTCTACAAATATCATATCAGTAATAGCAAAAATAAATAGTAATGGTACTCTTTTAATCGATTCAATTGGGGGTTTTGTTAATGCCTATCTTGAATTATCTGAAGAAAATTGGATTATACTTCTTCAAGATACAATTAAAGCCATACAGTCCTTTGATGGTCTAGTTGTGTTAGTAGCTGAGGAAGTTGGATGGGGAGTATGTCCTCCAACTATTATTGGTAACTTGTTTATAGATAGACTTGGGTCAACTATAAATAAGGTAGATTCAATTGCTAAACAATCCTGGCTAGTTATACATGGACGAGCAATCAATCTTACTCAAAATAGTGTTCCTATATGAATAAACCCTTATCAACAAGAAGTTTTAGAGTAGGAATTTTTGAACCAAGAATTCCTCAGAATACAGGAAACATTGGTAGAACATGCCTCGCTTACAATCTTCCTCTTGATCTGATTAAGCCCCTAGGTTTTTCAATTGAAGACAAATATCTTAGGAGAGCCGGCTTAGACTACTGGAAAAATATAGATTTAAATCTACATGAAAATTTCGAATTATATAAGAAATACAATTCAAATTCTAGGATCATAGGTTTTAGTAAGAAAGATGGAATAGACATTAGTCAATTTAAATTTACTAATGACGATTGCTTATTATTCGGGAGAGAGGATACAGGTTTACCGCAATCAATTAGGGATAAATGTCATACGATCTGTACAATTCCTATGCCTGGAATAGCCAATAAGGAAGACAAAAAAGGCGTAAGGAGCCTAAACATAGCAGTTGCTTGTGGAATTGCTATCTTTAATGCTTACCTATCTTGTAGGGATTAACAGAGAGGTCTTTTTTTGTTCCATAAATTCTTTTGTATAGAATTTTTGCTAGAGGTATCCTTTTTACTACGATGATTATCTAACTTTTTTCTAACATACCTATATAGAAGTTGTCAGTATTAAAGGCTTATAATTGGATGAATATGTTTTATACAGAAGAAGCTGATGAAGTACTTGGAATAATTTCAACTCTGGTTTATTATATATTGGTAACACCTGTCAGTGTAGCTCAGCCGGTTAGAGCACAGCATTCATAACGCTGAGGTCGAGAGTTCAAGTCTCTCCACTGACATTTTATAATTATATTATCTTCTTAGAAGGTATAACCAGCAAAATTTCTTTATTTTTATTGTGAATATGGAAAAAATATATGATGCCTTTATTTTTTTGCTATGTAAAAATAATATCCTATGATATTATTTTATCCTTGTTGGTATTAGTAAGGTTTTTATCAGCTCTTGGTAGTGGATGCTTTATAAGTTCATTTTTAAGAAATGAGATAATTCGAGTATGGGAGGTTGAATTAAATTTTCTCAGGACTGACATGTCCCATTTTGTTTGACTCATGCGTTAGAAATTAGAAGAGCAGGTGTATTCAACTTTGACACCACACTCATTTATTATCTATGTTAAATTATAAATGGTTTGTAGATAAAATTCAAACAGACCTAAAATTCATTAAATTAAATTATCGATCATGACAGAAGGGTGTTTAAGAGTTGGCCAAGAGGCACCAGTTTTCACTGCAGAAGCAGTAATAGACCAAGAGTTCAAGGAGATCAGCCTATCTGATTACAGAGGGAAATGGGTAGTTTTGTTTTTCTATCCCTTAGATTTTACCTTTGTCTGTCCAACAGAAATAACTGCTTTTAGTGATAGATTCAGTGATTTCTCCTCAAAAAACACAGAAGTTCTTGGAGTCTCTGTAGATAGTGTCCATTGTCACCTTGCTTGGATACAAACTCCTAGAAATAGAGGAGGTATAGGAGACATTACATATCCATTAATCTCAGATCTAAAAAGGGAAATAGCAAGTGCTTATAATGTCCTTAATGATGATGGAGAGGCCGATAGAGGTTTATTCCTAATAAATCCCGAGGGTGTAATAATGCATAGCACAGTTAACAAGGCCCCAGTAGGCAGAAATGTAGATGAAACATTAAGAGTATTGCAGGGATATCAGTATGTTGCTTCTAACCCAGATCAAGTCTGCCCAGCAAACTGGACGCCAGGTGATAAAACTATGCTACCTGATCCAAAAGGAAGTAAGGAATACTTTTCGTCACTGTAACTACTGCTTCTCAAGCAATTTTTTAATTAAAGTTAACTAGAGATTCCGAAAGCCAATCCAAAAGAAAATATTGTCAATTGTAATAAGGTCTTAATATAATTATAATTGTAGTGATTAAAGTAATTACAATTTAAATCTGACAATCCTGTTCCAAATATCATATAGTTAAGTAAAGCGCATAGCAAATTGTTTAAAGACGCAAAGATTAGTATTAGACATATATATATTCTATCTTGACTAAAAATAAATCCATTTATAGAGTTTACTGAACTAAGGTTCAAGTAATCTATCTTAAAAATATATAGTGTTAAAATTATATATAAAGGAATACTATTTAAAATAAGTAAAAATCTACTATTCCTACTAACAAGAGAAAATAATGCTATAAGAATATAAATCAACAGGAAATACGGATTAAAAATATATTCTCTTAAGTAAGAAAGATATGAAGAAGTGTTAGAATAATCAAGATTAATATAATTATCTATAAGATATTTGATAGAAAATATAAATATTAGGTAAATAATCGTGAGAATTAATAATAAATACGCTATGTATTTACTAATTGATAAGGTTTCCTCCTTTATAGAAATACTTTTAGTATTTGAAATTAATCTATTCCATGATTTATACCATTTCCATAGTATAAAGAATGGAATAAAACAAATAATAGATGACAGTATGTGGTACATGGTTAAAGAATTAGAGTTATTAGTCCACTCATAGCTAGATAAAAGATTTACTTTGTGAAGAAATTGCCCCCAAAGTAAGTAGAACATTATAAAAAGAAAATTCAGGAAGAAATTATTAAATGATATCCTTACCCCCAATAAATCTTCTACGAAGCTCTTCATAGTGATACTGCGGAGGAGTTAGTGGCTGTTTTAAAAAGTATTTCAAAACGTTCCTTGGTGAATACCTCCTCCTCTAAAAGTGATGTTGCCATAATATCTAATACATTTAGGTAGGGACTTATTGTTTGTTTGGCTTTTTCTTGTGAAGTCTTTATTAATATTGCTATTTGACTATCTATTTGTCTATTTGTCCTATTTGCGTAAATAGATTTTGAACCCAATAAATTGGATTCAAAATCTCTTGCCAACTTATCAATAGCTATTGAAATTGGCCCTAAGTCTGAAAAACCATACTTTGTAACCATTTTGTTAGCTAGTAATGTTGCTTCTTCCAATTGATTTGATGATATTTGAGTTATTTCAGAATTTCCAAAAATAAGTTCCTCAGCTGCTCTTCCGCCAAGTGAAACCATTAGTTTATCTTCAAGATATCTTTTAGAAAAATGTCCATCTTCGCTATTTTGAGTTAAATTGGTAAACCTTGTATTTCCAGTTAAACTTCCACTTCTTCTAAGTATTGTTATCTTATCCACTGAATCTGCTGATGGAGTTAGATATGCAACAAGTGCCTTGCCTATCTCGTGATAAGCAATTATTCTTAGTTGATTTAAGCTCTTAAGGGGATAATCTCTTAATCCCAGTGTAATTCTATCTAGAGACTTCTCCAACTGTTGTTCTCCTATTCTTTTCTTGTTTTCTCGAGCTGTAATTATAGCTGCTTCATTTAATAAATTAGATAGATCTGCTCCAGAAAAACCGGGTGTTCGAATAGCCCATTCCTTAAGAAGAACTTTGTCACATAATGGTTTTGATAGTGCATGAATAGACAAAATATCTTCTCTACCTTTTCTATTTGGAAGAGATACATTTATTCTTCTATCAAATCTACCTGGCCTAATTAATGCTGGGTCCAGTACTTCCTCCCTATTAGTCGCAGCTATGACAATTACACCAGAGTTTTCTGAAAAGCCATCCATTTCTATGAGTAATTGGTTAAGTGTTTGTTCTCTTTCATCATTACCACCTCCAATTCCAGAACCTCGCTTTCGTCCAATTGAGTCTATTTCATCAATAAAGATAATACTCGGAGATTTACTCTTGGCTTGAGCAAAAAGACTGCTCACTCGGCTTGCTCCGATACCAACAAATAATTCTACAAATTGGGAAGCAGATGTAGAAATAAAGGGCACACCAGCCTCCCCTGCTAGAGCCTTAGCTAGTAATGTTTTACCTGTTCCAGGAGGGCCAGTTAAAAGAAAACCCTTAGGAATAGTAGCTCCTAAATTATTATAATTCTCTGGTATTTTCAAAAAAGAAACTATCTCTTTGACCTCTTCTAGAGCCTCTGGAATACCGGCTATATCATCAAAACGAGTCTCTATAGTTGTTGTATCATCAAAAGATCGTTTACCACTCAAAAAGGAAAGACTTTTATTAGCTAATTTTACAGACTTCTTGATTAATATTATACAGAGTAAAATAAATATAAAACCAAGAGTAAAACTAGCTGTAAAAGAAGAGAAAGTCTCTTCGTCCCTTCCATCTCTTACTTCTAATGCAATACCATTTGATTCTGCAGTCTTAAGTACTGTTTGATCATTAGGGAAAATAGGAATTAACTTTGACTGTCCATCTTTGTATTTAACAAGGACTTCTCTTCTAGATGGAATAAGGATCAGTGATTCGATATTTTGAGATGCCATGTCTTCTAATAGGCTGCTATAGCTATTAGAATCATTATCTTTATTTGAGATAAACCTCGAAAACACTTTCTTAAGCAAGTGGCACTTAACAATTATATTAAGTTAAATTTGAAATTTTATAATTATTTAGCTTTATATTTTTGTTTTACAAGCCTCAAATATTTGACTAAAGGCCTTCAAGGGACAGATAATAGAAGCTTGGTAATTAATTAAAATGGCTGTACCAAAGAAAAAGACATCAAAAGGTAAAAGAAATCAACGTCATTCCGTTTGGAAGGCTAAAGCGGGAGATGCTGCTAAGAAAGCATTATCACTAGGAAAATCGATACTCAGTGGTCGAGCTCAAGGTTTTGTTTACCCTGTCCAGGAAGAGGGTGACGACGAATAAGCTCTAATTAGTTCGTTTAGT
The DNA here is from genome assembly GCA_003279445.1 of Prochlorococcus sp. AG-402-G10. Taxonomy (GTDB): domain Bacteria; phylum Cyanobacteriota; class Cyanobacteriia; order PCC-6307; family Cyanobiaceae; genus Prochlorococcus_E. The sequence goes on along the minus strand of QCHT01000001.1, from coordinate 226,921 downwards.
CGGTATCGATTAGTACCGGCTATGAGCCAAGTTTAAATGCCTCTAATACAATTGCGTAAGTAATACCAATTCTAAAATTATCGACAATTAGCAATAATGGAAATTGATTTAACCTAATTAAATTTCTTCTATATCTAATTGCTATTTCGAGAAGAAAACATAAAAGCCCAACTACTAAAACTCTTTGACGAAATTCCTCAAGATAATAAGCTGTAATTGTACTCGCCAAATAGTAACCAATCAATACTGACAGTAATCCTATACTTCTGCTTTTCCAAGGCCCAACAAGGGAATTATTTAAGCCCTTGAATAAAGAGTTAACAAATGAATCATAATTAGTTTTATAGACTTTCATAAAGCTTTAATTAATTAATGATTGTAGGGATTTGTAAGTAATAATAGAATCTAGTATATTTCCTTGAAGTGCAACAGAAGCATTATCTTGATCACCTAGACTATCAACGACTAGCTGGGTTTCATTTATACCTTCTGGTATCTTTTTTAACCAGGGTGACAAAGTAATTAGTGACTTAAGCTTGGATGCTGAGGCTGCTTGGTAACCAATTAAGGAATCCTCAATAGCTAATGAATTACTTGGTTCTGCAAGACTATTTTTAATGGCCCTAAAATAAGCTTCTGGGTGAGGCTTAAGATCTAGAACATCATCAAATGTTGTATATCCTCCAAAGGGGGACATCCCTCTAGGAAAGAATTTTTTTAATAAGGCTTTAACTGCCGATTTTGAAGAAGTTGTGACAATCCATTGATTAGTATTTCTAGCATAAAGCTCTAAAACTAGTCTCATAACTCCTCTCCTTAGGCTTATACTTCCAGAATGCAATATTTCCTGATAAAACTTTTGTTTTTGTTGATGCAATAAATTAATTGTTATATTATCTAGATTAACATTCTTTTCTTTTGCAAAATACTTAATTCTATTTTTACCACCTGGAATGGAAAGTAACCTACTATAAGTGTTCTTGTCCCAAGTCCAGTCTAGATGGAATTCTGAAAATGATTGGTTAAAAGCTTTTCTGTGGCCCATCATCTCTGTATCTGCCATGGTGCCATCTAGATCCCAAAAAACTGTATGCAAACGATTCATTCTCTATTCTCAATTATGGTGCAAGAAGTTAATAGGGTTTATTGAGGTATTAATGTGTCAGATCATATCTGGAATGTACCTAAAAACCTAAATATTGAATCATTATCTGATATTCCTCTTTCAAGCAAGCTAAAAGAGGTTTTAATTAGAAGGGGACTTACTAACCCTAAGGCTATTGATAATTATCTGAATCCACAGCCACTGCCACAACCAGCCGAACATTTCCCAGATTTAGAGAAAGCAACAAAGAAGATAATTAATTCAGTAAAAACATCCCAATCTATCGCAATTTGTGGAGACTATGATGCTGATGGAATGACTAGTACAGCTCTCCTTGTAGATGTGCTGTCAAAAATAAAAGGGAGGCCAGTACCATTAATTCCTTCTAGACAGAATGAAGGTTATGGTCTAAATGTCTCATTAGTTAATAAAGTTGCAAAAGCAGGTATAAAATTAATTATTACAGTAGACAATGGAGTTTCAGCTAATGTAGCAATTAACCATGCAAAGAAATTAGGAATAGAGATAATAATTACAGATCACCATAAGATTAATTGTAGTTTAACTAACATATTTGCATTAATTCATCCAGACACTACACCTCAGGATTCTCCCTATAGAAGCATTGCTGGAGTTGGCGTAACTTATATATTAGCTGAAAGTATTGCAAATACATTTAAAGGGAAGGATTTTCTAGGTACTGCTAGAGACCTTTTATGTATAGGTACAGTTGCAGATATGGCAAGTATGACAGGGGCTAATAGATACTGGTTAAAAAAATGGATAAAAAATATTCGAAACACAGAATGCATCGGCTTAAAAGGTTTGATGAAGAATGCAAAAATTCATAATAAGTCAATTACATCACATGATATTGGTTTTAAAATTGCACCACGAATAAACTCAATAGGTAGAATAGATGATCCAAAGCTAATTATAGAACTTCTTCTAGAAAAGGATGAATCTAAATTGTCGGAAAAATTATCTACCTGTGAAGAAATAAATAAACGGAGAAAGTTTATCACTTCTAGTGTTGAGAAGGAAGCTCTAAAGATAGTAACAGCAGACAATAAGTATATTAACTCATTTATACTATTAGCTCAACCTCATTGGAACCCTGGTGTTATAGGTTTAGTAGCATCAAGATTAATGGACAAGTTTGGTAGGCCTACGGCCATCCTAACTAGCGATGGAGATGGAAACTTCAGAGGCTCTGCAAGATCACCTAAAAATTTCGACATGGTCGATGCTCTTAATAGTTGCTCAGACTTATTAGAACAATATGGAGGTCATTCTGCAGCTGCAGGCTTCACTGTTAAAGCAAGAAATTTAATGAAATTAGAGAATAAACTTCAATCAATTTCTAATAGTTGGATGACTAATGAAAAAAATTTATTTAAATTGATTCCAGAGTCAAATATATATTTTAGTGATATTAACACAAAATTATTAGAAGATATTAACATGTTAGAACCATTTGGAGTAAATAATAGTCAGCCGATATTTTGGACCCGAGGTTGCAACGTCTTATCTTCCTCCTATGGATATTTTGACCAATTAATATTAAAATTATCACAAAGTGGCAAAATAATTGAGGCTATAAAGTGGGGAGGAAATAAAGACAAGAATTACCTGCCAAAAAAAATAGATATCGTATTTAATATCGAAACTAAATTAACAAAGGGAGGAATAATTCCAATATTAAATATTATTGATATAAACAAATATTCTGAAGAAATTAAATTTAGAATAAATAAAAGAAAATATAGGTGCAAGTTAGGTAGTAATAATACATTGATTATTATGAATCAAGAAAATGATTGTTTAAAATGTGTACTTGGCAATAAAAATGATTATTATAAATTTACAAATGGAAAAGGGCCGTATATAAAGGAATTAATAGATACAAGCATATCTATACTTGGGATTAATATTAAAAATTAATATATTCCTTTTCGAATTTAAGTCTTAAAGGTTATTTATGCTCCCCTTCTATAGAATACAAGGGCAATGATTGCTGGACCTGCTAGTGCTACAGCAGCAAGAGGCAAAAGGTTTCCCATTGAAGTGAGTTGAATTTTAGTTATTTTATTATAAATCTATGGTGGTTATAATTGAGATTGATTTATTATTTGTAATTACTCTGTTGCATTGAGTAATAGCAAGGCATTAAAGCGAGGCATTATGGCTAAGCAGGCAAAATGGAGCTGTACAGATTACTGCGGTGCTTGTTGCAAGCTTGACCCAGGCCAGCGTCAGGAGGCTTTAGGAGCTCTTTCTCAAAAAGACCAGGCCCTTTATTTATCTATGGTTGCTAGTGATGGATGGTGCCGTCATTTTGATAAGGTTTATAGGAAATGCACTATCTATAACAATAGACCTAGCTTTTGTGATGTAAAAAAAATTTCGCATAAATTTCAATTAGAAAACGAAACCTTTGACCAATTTGCTATTTCCTGTTGTAAGCAACAAATAAGATATTTATATGGCGGAAGAAGTAAGGAAATGAAAAACTTTATGAGGATTAATTCTTCAAAAAATTACTCAAAATGACATCAAATAAGTCTATTGAAAATATGCTAGATAAAGAAGGAGTATCTAATAATGGCTTTCTCAAAACTTTTATTGCCACTTTCACTACAGTCTTTATTGCAGAGTTAGGAGACAAGACACAGATAGCCACATTACTTCTATCTGCAGATACTGGCAGGCCATTTTACGTCTTTTTTGCAGCTGCATTGGCTCTTATTCTCTCTAGTTTAATTGGAGTCATCCTAGGCACCTATATATCAAGTAAAATTAGTCAAAGCACCTTTAATAATGTAGCTGGAAGTATTATGATTTTTATTAGTATATATATCTTTTTTAATGTATTTAAAATTTATTTCTTTTAATTTTACGTAAAATGTCAATTACTATTTTCTTCTCAATATTTCTGACAATTTTTATAGCTGAATTGGGAGATAAAACTCAAATAGCAACTTTAGCTATTAGTGGATCTAGCGAACGGCCATTAGCTGTTTTCCTTGGATCGTCCTCCGCTTTGGTGCTTGCTTCATTGCTAGGGGTCTTATTAGGTGGCTCTATTGCAAAATTTATACCTGAACTTCTAATAGAGTTAGTTGCAGCAACTGGTTTCTTGCTTATAGGGCTTAATCTAATAATGACAAGCCAGGAAAATGAGGGTAGGGATTCGACTGAATAATGATAAATAACCTTTGAAGTTTCATAAAATTCCTTTCTGCTTAAAGCCTTAGAATATACTTATTGAGCAACTGTACTTAATTACCTACTCAAAGTACAGATCATCTAATCATGTTTACGGTAGCCAAAATACTTGAGATGTTACCCAGAGAGGGTGGTGTAGAGTTAAAAACGTTGGAAAAAATGCTCAAGTTAACCAAGAAGATAGAGAGAACTAGGCTTGATATTGCCTTAAATGCACTTGCTAAGCTAAAAATTATTGAAAAAGATAATGAAAATTTTGTAAAAAGATCCTTAGACGAGAAGGCAATCAAAGCTTCTATTCGGTGCAGTAGCAAAGGTTATTGTTTTGCGGTTAGGGATGACGGAGAAGAAGATATCTACATACGAGAGAACTTCCTTAACCATGCCTGGCATGGAGACAAAGTACTTGTAAAGGTAACGAAAGAAGGTGTCAGGCGAAGATCACCAGAAGGTGAGGTTCTTTGCATATTACAAAGGGCAAGAACAAATATACTTGCTTCTCTTGTAATAAATGATGGCCATCCAACAGCTAAGCCTCTCGATGAAAGAATATTATCAACGATAGAATTACCAGAAAAGGACTCGAAATACATCAACTCAAATAAAGAAAATAATATTATAGATGTAAAAATAAATAGGTATCCGTTAGCTCAATTATTAGCTAAGGGTGAAATTGTAAGAAAATTAAGCTTAGATGATGGACCTGAGGGTGATTTAGAGATAATTAAAACAAAATATAATTTATCTAGTAATGATAGTCCTCCTAATGTTTCAGTTAAGAAACCTTTAACTAAACAACGTAAGAACCTAGAAGATCAACCTACATTATTATTTAGATCTTGGTATTCAGAAGAATCACCTCTCTTAGCTTCTATTTATGCAGAACCAAATGAAGGAGGCTTTAAATTATGGGTCCATGTCCCAGCTGTTAGTGAAAGAATTAATTTAGGTAGTAAATTAGATGAGTGGATTAAGAGTAGGTCAAAATCAATTTGTTTGGGCAGTACTTGGCAAAATCTACTAAATAGTAAACTGCATGATGCTGCTGCCTTTAAAGTTGATGAAGTTAATAGTGCAATAACAATAGAAATGCTAATTAACAAAGAAGGTGATGCCACAAATTGGGATTTTTATCAAAGCACAATAAAACCAGTCGCAATGATAGACGAAGAACAATTGAAAATTGTAATTAAGAGAAAACCAGGAGCTAAGACTATTCCAGTTAAAATAAAGTCAATTAAAAATTCCATAAATACCATTGAATCAATAATATTCCTCAGCAATTTAGTAAATAATACCCTAATGGAAGCTGGCCTTATAGAGTTGGATCCTGATCTTCCCAAAATTAGCAACTTAAAAGATTTAATCTATTCATCTCCAGGTTCAGACCTAGACGGCTGGATGCCCTCTTTTAACATGAGCGATCCACAATCTATCATTAGTTTACTTACTAAGTATTCAAATATAATATTATCTAAGCATTTTAAAACCTATAATATCGATTCAATAAACCTATCAAAAACATTTCAAGAGAATTTCCAAGTCAACGATATTATTAAATCAGCATTATTACTTGACACAAAAATAACTGTAAATGAAGATGGAATAGTCAGTTTTACTGAATTATTGAAATCAGTTAAAGCTAGTCCAAATAAACATTTTATCCAAAAATTAGCAAAAAATTATATACTTGACTATAGTTATAAATATTCATCGGGAGACGAAGAGTATCCTAATAAATACTCTAATTCTAAACCATTCAATTTACCCTTGTATGATGAAACACCATGGAGTAATCCTGGAATGAATTACGCAGATATTATTAACCAATATATACTCTGTAAGTTTTTAGTTGAAGGTAAGCAAAACAAAAATATTAAGTCAGCTGATCATCGGCCATTAGGAAGGAAATGTTCTAGTTCGGATATAGATTGGCAAATCTTCACTAATACTCAAAAATCTGTGATCCGCAAATTATGTAGTGAAAGCCAAATCACTGAGTTGAACACCAAAAGAAATCAGGCTAAGAACTTTAGGGAAGGCTTAATTTCAATAATTCAATTAAGGTCTGTAGAGAAAAATATTAATCAAATTATTCAAGGAACAATTACAGGTGTTCAAAGCTATGGCTTCTTTGTCGAAATTGAACCATCTCTAGCTGAAGGTCTCGTCCATGTAAGTTCTCTTGATGATGATTGGTACGAATATAGATCTAGGCAGAATCTATTAGTAGGTAGGAAAAATAAAAAAACCTATCAGATTGGAGATAATGTCAACGTAAGAATACAAAAAGTAGATTTACTAAGAAACCAAATTGATCTAGATCTATATGATGATGAATCTAAAACTAATAGAGATAAGGAAATATCAATTGATTCAGACTCTAATATAATAAAATAATGATTTCTCCAATAGTAATAGGGGTAACAGGCGCATCTGCGCAAATACTTGCTGAAAGATCTATAGATTTACTTCTTCAAGCAAATTACTCTGTAAATCTTATTTTAAGTAAAGGAGCATATGAGGTCTGGACCTCAGAAAATAATATTCATATTCCCTTAGACTCTTTAAAACAAGAAAAGTTTTGGAGAGAGCGACTTGAAAATTCTAATGGCAAGCTTACATGTCATAAATGGAATGAAAATTCAGCGAGTATTGCAAGTGGAAGTTATAAAACAAAAGGAATGGTCATTCTCCCCTGTTCGATGGGAACCCTTGGAAGAATAGCTTCTGGTAGCTCAATTAATTTGTTAGAACGTTGTGCTGATGTACATTTAAAAGAAGGCAGGCCACTAATCATTTCTCCACGAGAAAGTCCATTTAATCTAATACACTTAAGGAATATGACGACCTTATGTGAATCTGGGGCCAAAATAGTGCCTTGTATTCCAGCATGGTACTCCCATCCAAGTGATATAAAAGAAATGATTGATTTTATGGTTGTTAGGCTATTCGACTCATTAAATCTTGATTTAAAAGAGATCAATAGATGGAAGTCATAATTCAATGAAAATTATAAAAAATACCATATTAATAAGTTCTATAGTCCCTATATTTTTTACATTCTATGTAGCAATATTTAACTTGAATAGAATAACAAATATAAAATTTCTTATATGGGAGATAAAGCAAGCAAATATTGGTTTGCTCTTAGCTGCGGGAAGTACATTAGGGTTTTCAGTCTCATCTCTAAATATTCTATTAGGAAGTAATCATTCAATTCCAAAAATGCGCAGCGTTAGAAAAAAAATAAAGGACGAAGTGATTTCAAATGAAGAGGTAGATAATTTCGATGAATTTAATGAAAATGATAATCAAGAGTATTATCTCGAAAGAGGAATTAGAGAACCGTCTCCCACAATATCCGTCCCTTATAAGATCATACGTAAGCCTATAGAAAGTAATTTATATGATCAGTCAAAACATGAGCAAGAATATGATGAGATGCGCCCCATATCATATTCTTCTAAGGACAATCGTGTTCCTTTTTCTCAAGAAGCAGATTCTGTAATAGAAAATGACTGGTCATCTTTTCCTAATGAAGATTGGTAGCCAATTTTTCTAAATCTCTAACAATTCATAGTTTTTGTATAAGATTAAAATAGCAATGATCAACCCTTGGAACAAAAGAAAGAGCCTGCATTAAATCAGCAATCAAATTCAACAGATGCTCCACCTGCTAAGCCGCAAAAACCTCCAAAAATCGAAGAAAAGCCCTTTGAAGAATTTATTAACGAGCATCTTCTTCCATCCATTGAAAATGAATTAAAGAAAAAATCATGTCCAGCCAATTCATTGGTCTTTAGAAAAGGAGAGAGGCCTGTAACAGGAGGAGAATGCTGGCTAATCCACTGTGAATTTCCCACTGGTAGAAAGTTTTATCTAACCTTTAGTTCCAACAGCATTAAGTCCTTAAAAAATATTTCTTTAGCAGAGTCAAGCTCTGAGCCAAGCTGCCTAGAATCATTCCTTATAGATGAAAAAAAAATAACTCTTCAGCTTTTAACTTCTCGATTAATGCAGAGGTTAAATGCTCAAAAGTGGTTTGGCAACAACTAACTAGAGCAGAATTCAGCAACTTAGTTGGGTTTAGATTCATATCTAGTTTGAACCTCTCTTCTTCTAGCAACATGAAGTTTTTGATCGAAAGCGTCCAAAAAGCGTTACTATTGAAAACCGAATTGAAGAAGTAAATGACGACTGCTACACCTGGAGGAATTGGAACAATTGGACGCAATGAACTTCCTCCACATTTAGACGAGAACCTACTTACACCAAGGTTTTATACTACAGAATTTGAAAAAGCCGCCAAAACAGACTTAGAAATTGCCCGAAAGGACTTTGAGGCAATGTTTAAGGAAATGGAAGCAGATTACAACTTAAAGCATTTTGACCGTAAAGCATCCCTAGAAAGGTTACAAGAACTTTCTCCAGAAGATAAAGCAGTCTATGAAAGTTATTTAGTGCGATCAGTAGTTTCTGAATTTTCCGGTTTTTTACTCTTCAAAGAAATTTCTAACCGCTTTAAGAAAGCAGGTAGAACTGAACTTGGTCAATTTTTCACCTTTTTAGCTAGAGATGAAGCTCGTCATGCTGGCTTTCTTGGAAGAGCACTAAAGACTGAGGGTATTAACGTAGACTTGCCCAACCTTCCAAAGAAGAGAGCAGCAACATTCTTTCCACTGAGTTGGGTTTTATACTCATTATATCTATCTGAGAAAATTGGATATTGGAGATATATATTAATTAATAGGCATCTTAAAGCAAATCCAGATAAAGTATGTGCTCCTTTATTTGACTTTTTTGAACCTTGGTGCCAGGACGAGAATCGTCACGGAGATTGTATAAATATGATGATGCGTTGTTGGCCTGGTATGACTAAAGGATTTAGAGGAAAAATACTAAGTAGATTTTTTCTCTGGACAGTATTTCTGACCCATACACTTACTGTCTGTGAAAGGGGTGAATTCTATGAACTACTAGGAATAGACCCAGTATTATTTGATGAAGAAGTAATCATACAAACAAATAATACATCGCGTAATGCATTCCCTTGGGTTTACAAGTTTGATGATGGTAAATTTCTTAAGATGAGATTAGATATTTTAAACTCTTTTAAAAATTGGAGAAAAGAAAGTGGTGTAAGAAAGCCATTGGCCCTAAGTAAGTTTATTATTTTGATAGTCAAACAATTTGTACTACCTATGGAGAAAACAAATTGTGTTAGATATAGCTAAAAAGAAGCATTTAAAATATATAAACTAAATATCGAATGGATTTCCAGCTTTATTTTTAATAGATCCCAAATATTTGCCAAATTGTAATTCATAAACTTCATCTTCTTCTTGGGTCTCTAACTCAGCACATCCATTTGCAAGTGCGATGCAAAGCAAACCATACCCTTTTGACTGCATTTGTTTAGATAATCCAATACCTTGGGACTGATCAATTGTTCCAGAAACTATCTTCACTGCACAGGTAGTGCAACAACCATTTCTGCAAGAGAAAGGTAATTCTTCGCCATTCTCTTCAAAATGCTGAAGGATACTTGATCCATCAGGTACATTCATCGTTATTTTTTTATTCTCCTGTTTGAAATTAATAGTAATTTTATGGGATTGGTTGCTATTCATGGTGAATTGATTTAGTGAGAAGCACTTATATCCTTTAAAGGGGCTGCTGGGGGGTAGATCCATTGCTTCGCTCTTAAGCTGATCCAAATCAAATTCCATTATAGAAACTTGTCCTCCAAATCTAAGTCGCAACCAATTAATTGCTGTTTGATCCTCTGCTACCACTGCCTCAACTTCTTCAAGGGATACACTGAACCGTTTAATCAATTCTGGTGAAAGATACCAAAAGGGAACATCGTTTCCTTGCCTATTACGTCTTTCGGAAATTGTTTCACGTAATTGACCATTGCCACAAAGTTGTCCAATAGAGGCAACCAATACATAAAAAGGCTTTTTTTCACTCATACCTAAAAAATCACTTTGGATTTCTAATGGGATACTAGATCTATAACTATAAACAAATAAATGAAAGGGTATCTCAACTTTAGTAATGGATTTGAATTTTAAAGCGTAAAATAAAAATTGAAAGAGAGCATTTATTGACATTGACAACAGCACGTCTTAGTCAAGATTTTCTTGAAACTCGCTATATAGACGATCTTTTCAAACAAAATCTTGAAGAATTAATTGCCTATGGCATATCAGCTGGAGCAAGCTTCGTTGAGATTTTCATAGAAAATATAGACAGCTTAGGATTGTTAGCAGAGCAGGATACGGTTACAAGTGTTAACCCTTCTATAGGAAAAGGAGTTGGTATAAGAGTTTTTCTAGGTCAAAGAGATGGTTTCGTCTCAACAAACGATTTGTCTGAACAAGGTCTTAAATTTGCTTTAGATCAGGCATTGGGAATGCTCGGCCTTGAGACAAATAGTCAAACGAAGAAATCTTTTGAAGGATTAAATGAACTAAATAATTTCGGCAAATCAAAAACAAGGTTTCTAACGGAATGTCCAACACTTAGGGAAAGCACAAGCAAAATCCTTGAAGCGACAGATCACCTAAGAAAGAATGGACCTCACTTAAGTGTAAGAAGAGGTAGTTACTCTAAAACAATTCAGGAAGTTATCGTGGCATCAAGCGATGGAACTTTTTGTCGTGATCTACGCCTATACCAATCTATAGGACTAAATGTACTCGCTTTAGACAAGGAGCACAGATCTAGTATAGGAAGACGTATAGGAACTGAAGGTAGACCTTCTACATTAACTGACTGGGATTCAGAAAAAGCAGCTATAGAGATTAATGCTAGTGCCGAGAGAATGCTCTATGCGAAATACGTAGAAGCAGGGCAAATGCCTGTTGTGTTAGCAAATAAATTTGGTGGAGTAATCTTCCATGAGGCTTGTGGCCATCTTCTTGAAACCACTCAAATTGAAAGAGGGACAAGTCCTTTTGAAAAAAAGCTAAATCAAAAGATAGCTAACAGTGCAGTTACTGCGGTAGATGAAGGGGTCACAGAAGGAGCTTTTGGATCAATAGAAATGGACGACGAAGGCATGGAGACTCAAAAAACAACACTTATAGAGAATGGTATTTTAAAGAGATTTCTTTCTGACCGAGCTGGCGAACTAAGGACAGGTCATAAAAGGACCGGAAGTGGTAGAAGGCAAAGTTATGCCTTTGCAGCAGCAAGTAGAATGAGGAATACATATATAGAAAAGGGTGAGTACACTCCAGAACAACTTATTGAAAGTATTGACGATGGGATTTATTGCAAATCAATGGGAGGAGGAAGCGTAGGTGCAACAGGCCAATTTAATTTTTCAGTAGAAGAAGGATATATAATTAAAAATGGAAGATTAACTGAACCGGTAAAAGGAGCAACCTTAATAGGAGAGGCAGTTGATGTTATGCCTAGGATATCAATGTGCGCAAATGATCTAGATCTTGCAGCTGGTTATTGTGGCTCAATCAGTGGGAACATTAATGTAACTGTAGGTCAACCACATATCAAGGTTGATTCAATAACAATAGGAGGAAGATAGTAATGTCATCTAACATTAATCTTATAAATAAAAATAATTTAAGAGATAGATTATCTCTACTTTCTAGCGAACTGAATGTATCTAAATGGGATTTAGGCGCCTCTATAGCTAAAGATGTTTCAGTGCAAATTGATAAAGGTCAGCCTAAACAGCTAAAGGCATCTCAAAAGAGTTCTATAACTATAAGAGTATGGAGTAATAATCAGATTGGTATTACAAGTACTTCTGACTTGTCAGAAGTAGGTTTAAGGAAAGCCCTAAGTAGTGCATTGCAAGCTAGTCATTTTGGTAATAAAGAAGAGACTCCAGATTTTTCAATATGTTCAAAAGAAGAGCTACCAAAAATAGATAATCCATTCAGAAAACAATTTGGTGTAAAAAAACTCTTAAGCTCTCTAATAGAAGCAGAAGGTAAACTTTTAACTGCAGATAAATCTATAAAAAGTGTTCCTTATAATGGTTTCGCAGAATCAATGTTTGAAAGAGTATACATAAATAGTGACGGAGCACTTAGACATATAGAAGGTACTCAAGCAAGCCTATATCTGTATGCAAGAGCCGAAGAATCTGGAAGAAAGCCAAGAAGCTCAGGTTCTATAAAAATTGGCTATGGTGCTGAAGATATAAATATAAACGATTGTATTAATGAAGCGGCATCGAGGACCTTAAGTCACCTTTATTACAAACCAATTAAAACAGGAAAATACTTAGTTTGTTTTAAACCGGAAGCAATTTTAGACCTCTTAACTGCTTTCAGTAATATTTATAATGCCAGATCAGTAATTGACGGAATTAGTCTTTCTACAAAAAATTCTATTGGTAAAAAAATTTCAAGCGAAATACTTTCAATGAATGATAATGGTTTACATCAAGCTAATTATGGAGCTTGTGCATTTGATGGAGAAGGAACGCCAACACAGAACATTTCAATTATAGAAGCTGGGATCCTTAAGAACTTTATACACTCAGAAGCAACTGCCAGATATTTCAAAACAAGACCAACAGGACACGGGAGTATTGGTTCAAAAGCCTCAGTTTCATCTGATTGGCCAGTCATTTTTAGAACAAATGGGCAATCAGCTAAATGCCCAAAACTTGACTATAAAGAGACTACAGAAGAATTTGTGCTGGTTGAGAATCTACATGCTTTGCATGCTGGTATAAAAGCTAGTCAAGGTTCATTTTCCCTCCCCTTTGATGGCTGGTTAGTAACCAATCAAGAAAAGACATCAATTGAATCGGCGACGATAGCAGGTGACATCATGGATCTACTGAACAATATTATTCAGGTAGAAAGCAAGCAGGTTTTTGCTCACCAAGGCGTAGCACCTCATATTTGGGTAGAAGAGTTGGCAATAACTGGTGACAAATGAATATTATTTTTTGGGGTACCCCAGAATTCTGCATACCAATCTTTGAAGCTATAAGAAATAGTTCGCATAACATAATTGCCGTAGTTACTCAACCAGACAAAAAAAGAGGTCGTGGAAAAGACTTATCATTCTCCCCCATTAAGCAAAAAGCAATTGAGCTAAATATTCCAACATTTACTCCTGAGAAAATAAAATCAGACGAAGCAACATGGAAATTTTTAGAGGATTTAGAAGCAGATTTATATGTTGTCGTTGCTTTCGGACAAATCCTTCCTAAGAAGATACTAAATCTGCCTAAATATGGTTGTTGGAATATACACGCATCTCTATTACCAAAGTGGAGAGGAGCAGCTCCAATTCAATGGGCTGTTACTAACGGAGATAAACAAACTGGTGTTTGTATAATTAAAATGGATGAAGGACTTGATACTGGAGCAGTTTTACTTGAGGAATCCATAGACATAGGTTGTTTAGATAATTCAGATATTGTGAAAGAAAAGCTAAGTAACTTATCCTCTAGAAAAATTATCATCGCACTCAATAAGATACAAAAATGTAAAAATAATGATGAGTCAATTGAAAGTATAGGCTTAATTAACCAAGAAAATATAGACAGGGAAAAAACCTATGCTAGATTAATTAATAAGGATGATTACCTGATTAACTGGCACGACACATCAACAAAGATACATCAAAAAGTATTAGGTCTTTACCCAAACTGTTATACATTTTTTTTTAATAAAAGAATTAAGATCACACAAACTATACCGATTAATGATAAATTCGCTAATTATCTTGATGAAAATATAAGATCATTTATAGGGAAGGAAGATAAAAATATAAAACCTGGCCAAATTATAGATACCAATTCTGAAGTAGGAATAGTAGTGAAAACAAGCGAAAGCCTATTGTTAGTAAAAGGAGCTAAGATAGAAGGTAAAAGTGAGCTATTTGGAAAATCACTTATCCAGCAACTGTCAACTTATAATAAGCATAAGGAAATGAGCTTTAACAGTCATCCCATCAATTAGTCCTTACCCGATCAGAAAATCCCCATAGAAATATAAATACCAGAAGTACAAAGAATATAAATTCATATGATTCTATACCTTTAAAAAGAATTTCTAATAATAATTTTATAGCTACTAAGGCCACAGCTAGATAACCAGCATTCTCTAGATTTGTATATATTTCAAGCCATCTAATAAAATAATCTGCTGTAAAGCGAAGGGCAATCACTCCTACAATTGCGCCTGTAATAACAAGAAGCAATTGATCACTTATAGCAACAGCAGCAGTTACGCTGTCAACCGAAAAAGCAAGATCAGTAAACGCTAGGAGTGCTATCATTTTAAGAAAATTAAGAGGAGGATCGTCCTTCAATTTTGTTTGGATATCTTCCTGATCACCATCAAAAATGAATTTATTAATAACAATTGAAAGCAAATAAAAGGATGCTATTATCTGTATAAATGTATATTTAATTATTATATTAGCTGCTAATATTAAGCCAATTCTTAAGACAAGTGAGAATACAATACTTATGTTGAGAGCCTTGCGTTGTAATTGTATATTGTTAAGCCTCTTAGTGATTGAAGCAAGTGCTACAGCATTATCTGCCGACAACACAATCTCAAGGAGAATTAATAATGGTAAGAGTGGGGCAAGTTCTCCCCATCTATCGACACCATCTAATAAAGGAGTGAAGGAATCTAATGCTGCTGAATCCATAGAAGATAAAGCCTTGGCTCCATATCTGAAGTAAACTTATTATAGTGAAAGTAAAATAGACTCTATATCAGGATTAAATCCCACTGAAAAAATGCAAATTAATTCTGAACTTTGCCATGTTGACGAAAATAAAATTATCGTAAGAATAACTGTTTCTGAAAACCAAATGCTAGTTTCAAGTGCACTAGGACAAGGGAAGGATGTCAACGAAGCCGAGAACAATGCGATAAGTAAGGCAATGGGAAGAGTCAATCTATCTCAATCCGAATTGGTTGTAAAAAATAACACTAGCAATAAGCAAACTAAGGCAACTAATAAGCAACCATTAATTAACACTGAAAATTCAAAAGATTCAAAAGATCCCTCAATAGATCTCCCCACTTACAAATCAACTACTAATCAAACTATTGATAGTCCTAATGACTGGAGCGAAGAGATTTATGCTATAGACTATGAAATAAAGAGAATAGGGTGGTCTAAGGAAGATGAAGATCTTTTTATAAATGAATCTCTACAATACCGAAGTAGAGACCGGATAACAAGTTACGAGGATATTATGTTATTTATATCTCTACTAAAAAAAATAAAGGAAGGCTCAGCAGCTAAAGATTATAAAGAGCTTTTTAATTCTGAAAACTTAATTCTAAAATCAAATAAACTGCTA
The DNA here is from genome assembly GCA_003279445.1 of Prochlorococcus sp. AG-402-G10. Classification (GTDB taxonomy): domain Bacteria; phylum Cyanobacteriota; class Cyanobacteriia; order PCC-6307; family Cyanobiaceae; genus Prochlorococcus_E. The sequence continues at coordinate 211,262 of QCHT01000001.1, read as the reverse complement.
GATATTTTAGGTTGGGAGACAGTAAAGGCTAGAGATTTTCTTAATAAACAATTTAATAAGAATAGCAGAAATTTATTAACAAAAAAAGAACTTTTGAAATTCATACAATTATTGGAGCAAGAATTAGATCGTAGAAACTAACTTAAAGTATGTTAGTCTTTGATCAATCCTTACTAATTATAAATATAAAATAGATGTCCTTAGAGTCAGTAATATCAACTTTAGCCGATTCGTCCCTGACTGAAGAGCTAATAAACAGATGTACTCGTGAAGACAGGCTGACGATTAATGCAGAGTCATTAACCGGGAAAGTGCTGATAAGTTCATCATTAGCTAAAAAGGCTGAAAGCCCTTTACTAGTAATTGTTCCTACAATTGAGGATGGAAATAGATGGCTTTCAATATTAGATCTTCTTGGCTGGGAAAAAACCTTTCTTTACCCTAATAGCGAAGTTTCTCCTTTTGAATCTACACCAATAGCTTCGGAAATAATCTGGGGACAATTAACTGTATTAAGTGAACTAATATCAAATTCTCAAAGAGATTCCATTGCCATTATATGTACTGAAAGAGCATTACACTTGCATCTACCTCCTCCATTAGGTCTCAAGGAAAAATGTATATCAATTAAGAAAGGTGATGAACTAGATTTAACTGAACTTAGTTTTAATTTATCAAATTGCGGTTATACCAAAGCCTCTACCACAGATCAAGAGGGAATGTGGAGTAGAAGGGGAGACATAGTTGACATATATACAATTAATAATGAATTGCCATATCGTTTGGAGCTCTATGGAGACCTAGTAGATAAATTAAGAGAATTTGATCCTGTTACTCAAAGGTCACTGGATGAAATAGAAGAGATTTCAATTGTGCCAATTAATATTAATGTGCAATCAAGAGAGCTAGAAAATTATAATCAAGATAAAAATGATACTAATGAGGAACTCCAAAATATAAGACAAATTTTATATAAGTATCAGCATAACAGCTGTTCTATTTTAGATTATATAAGTGATTCTACTTTTGTAGTTTTGGATGAGAGGAAGCAGTGCCTTTCCCATACCAAGATATGGTTGGATCATCTTGATTTAACTTATGCTGAACTTCTAAAAAATTATAAAGACACTAAAGAGATAATTAGTATTTTACCCTCAATAAATACTAATAAACAAGACCCTTTTAGCCCGCTAGAAAATTTCATTGGAATTGATTTATTTCAATCCCTAATAGTAGCTAATAATACAAAAAATACTTTCCATTCAAAATCAACTGGCATTACTACTTATCCAAATCAATTTGGAAAACTAAGTGAATTAATTAAAAATTACCAAAAGAAAAATTATTCTATATGGATATCCTCAGCTCAACCAAGTAGAGCCAGTGCACTGCTAGAGGAACATGAATGTATTGTAAAATTTGTTCAGAATAGTCATGATTTGGTTAATATAAGTAAGTTAATAAGTCAACGGACACCTGTATCTCTAAAGATTAATAGTAATACTGACTTAGAAGGAATAGAACTAGCTCCATGGAAAATTTTGTTACTTACTGATAAAGAATTCTTTGGTCAACAAATAGTTTCTTCTAACGGTTACATTAGAAAAAGGAAAATAGCAGCTAGTAAGGTAGTAAATCCATCAAAGTTGACCAATGGGGATTATGTAGTTCATAGAAACCATGGTGTTGGACAATTTATGCAGATTGAGAAATTAGTCATTAATAATGAAAGTAGGGACTATATTTTAGTTAGATATTTGGATGGTACACTTCGAGTAGCAGCTGATCAGCTCGGCTCCTTAGGTAGGTATAGAGGTTCTCATGATAAAGCTCCAAAGATAAATAAATTAGGTGGCAATACTTGGTCAAATGCAAAAGAAAAAGCAAGAAAAGCTATTAGCAAGGTCGCCATTGATTTAATTAAACTATATGCTGAAAGGCTAAATACAAAAGGATATGCTTTCCCGAAAGATGGTCCCTGGCAAAGAGAATTAGAAGAAGCGTTCCCATTTCAGGCAACACCAGATCAGGTTAAAGCCGTAGCAGAAATAAAAAGAGATATGGAGAAAGCAAATCCTATGGATAGATTAGTTTGTGGAGATGTTGGTTTTGGTAAAACTGAAGTTGCTATTCGTGCATTATTTAAGGCAATTACGTCTGGGAAGCAAGTTGCACTTCTAGCTCCAACGACAGTGTTATCGCAGCAGCACTGGAGGACGTTATCAGATAGATTTGCCCCATATCCAATAAAAGTTTCCTTACTAAATAGGTTTAAGTCTGCTAGTGAAAGAAAAACAATAATTACTGAGCTTAAAGATGGACAAATAGACGCGATAGTTGGTACTCATTTGCTGCTCTCAAAAAACATAGAGTATAAGGACCTTGGATTATTAGTTATAGATGAAGAGCAAAGATTTGGAGTAACTCAGAAGGAAAAGATAAAATCATTAAAAAAGCATGTAGATGTTATAACTCTCTCAGCAACGCCTATCCCTAGAACCCTATATATGAGCCTATCTGGAGTAAGAGAAATGAGTTTAATAACAACTCCTCCACCGTTAAGAAGAGCAATTAAAACACATTTAGTTCATAAAGAAGATGAAATAGTTAGAAGTGCAATATGCCAGGAAATTGGAAGAGGAGGCCAAATTTTTTATGTAGTACCAAGAATAAGTGGAATAGGAATAGTTGCCGAAAAAATAAAAGAAATGGTACCAAACATTAAATTAATAATTGCGCATGGCCAAATGGACGAGGGAGAACTTGAGAATGCAATGATAGCTTTCAGTTCCGGAGAGGCCGACATAATGTTGTGCACAACAATTATCGAAAGTGGTTTAGATATACCAACTGTTAATACGATATTAATTGAGGATGCACATACCTTCGGTTTATCTCAACTCTATCAACTTCGCGGAAGAGTAGGTAGGAGTGGAATACAAGCTCATGCTTGGCTTTTTTATCCAATTAGCTCCCAAATACAACCTAAAGCAATCCAAAGATTAAAAGCAATTCAACAATTTAGCGAACTAGGTAGCGGATACCAACTAGCAATGAGGGATATGGAAATCAGAGGAGTTGGAAATCTAATAGGTATAGAACAAAGTGGTCAAATGGAAGCTATAGGTTTTGATCTATATATGGAAATACTCCACGAATCTATAGCTGAAATACAAGGTCAAGCAATCCCAGTAGTAGAAGAAACAAAGGTTGACTTACCAGTAACAGCATTTATACCAGGAACATGGATTACCGAAAATGAAGAAAAATTAATAGCTTACAAATCAGCATCAGACTGCGAAACTATAGATAAATTATTAGAGTTAACAGCCTCTTGGATTGATAGATTTGGAGCGCTCCCCCCACCAGTTCAATCACTTGTTTTAATAATGAAATTGAAAATAATAGCCAAAACAGCTGGTTTCTCCAGAATTATGCAAAGGAAGCCTAATATAGTAATGGAAACATTAATGAATGAATCTACATTCAATACATTGAGAAAGGGTATAGATCCTCATCTTCAAAGCAGACTTATTTTTAAGAGCGCAGGAAACATATCTACTGTTACCTTCAGAGGAATAGCGACATTAGATGTCGATAATCTATTAGAAAAACTGATAGATTGGTTAACGAAAATGGCAGGTCAAATAGCCTCTATTGATAAGAGTTTAACTAATAACATAATTGAAAAGATCAAACAATAAGTAGCCCTAAAGGTCCTTCACAAAAGTCTAGAGCTACGGTGTATTCAACTAGTAGATCTAGATTGCCTTGCAAATTAATTCTTCTTAGACAAGTTAACTAACTAACAGCAATAGTCAGAGGGACAGCAACTACAGTTTTCCACTTTTCCACAACACTCATATTTACGTGATTATCAATCAACAGCTAGGCCAGTGAGATATGTGGATAAATCAAAAGGAAATGTAATGGATCTATAAGCTGTCATAGCAAGACTTTACAAGAGAATGTATTGATTGTTAAAAAATTTGCAGAGTAAGAGTTAAATCTAAGAATTATGTGGAAATAAATTACAAATAAAGCTTTGTGGAAAAGTATGTAATGAATATTGCTGTGATTTAAGGGGAAGAATACCTTTTCCAAATAAAAAATCATGAAAAAGAGATAGGGATATCTACTCATTAAATTCCCAGGTAGCCTTTTAAAGCCAAAGATAAGTAGATCTACGCAATCAAATCATTCCTTTAAAACAAATCCCTTGTCTAATAGCTCCTGATACAAATAACGCGCTTGAAATGTAAAAACCTGTTCTTCCTTCTCTCCTCGTCTTATATGGAAATAATTATGGTCTAATTGGTTCCTGCTAAAAATCACTTCAATAATGCCTTTTTGCATGATCCACTCAGGATCGTTGGTATGAGTCTGCTCTGGTCCACCGTCCCAAGGAGCTACTTCTGCATATTTAACTTTTTTCATTTTCAAGCTAGGTAAGTATCATTAATATATGACAGTAAGATGCTTTGGGCCAATTAATTCTCTTATATCAAAAACAAATGAAGGCCCCAAGGAAAAACAAAGCAATACTAAAGGATTGATAGCATATTCCTCTAAGTAATAAATACTATAAGATCTAACATCGGTAAAATTGATCAAAAATACACAAACACATCTAATATCTGAAGTTTAGTCATTATGAGCCATCCCCGTAAAAGATACAAAAATCAAATGAGTAAGGATGGAAATCTATTGTGAAAACGCACACAATTAATTTCAGAGAAGGAACCCGTCCATGCTCCTAGGCAATACTACTTATCATGTAATTGTCAGTTTCTAAACAACTAACTCTTGCTTTAGCCAAAATTTAACGCATAGTAAAAGAAATGAATAAATCATTAAATGACTATCCAAGACAAGATTGAGAAAGCTGAAGAGCGTATTAAAGAACTCAAAGTCTTGATATTTCATTGGACAAATTCAATTGAGAATACTAATAATAGAGAGTTAAGTCTAGTAGAAGATAATAGATCTTTAAAAGATGAGCCCCAAGTAGCATAAATCAAATTTAGTATTCTGCAATTTCAAGAATCAAATCACAACATGTATGCATTTGCTTATATAAGTATCTATCAAGACATAGTTGATTCTTCGCTTATTTTTAAATTATCTAGGTCTAAATATCCTTAGGTTAAGTCTTGTTGAATATTTAGGAAATTTCCTTGACCTTATTGATAATCAAATTAAAATTTAAAAACCACTGACATTATTATGTAATGACTAACTTAAATAAGTTAATGGGTAAATTAATATCAAGGGTTAAGCTAGTAGATGAAACAATTAATGAAGACAAGAGAAAAACCTTCAATTCATTCTCAAGGCTGTACGGACCTTTTGGTATTGACTATTCAACACTAAGAGCAAAAGGTACACTTCAGTAATAACATTACTTATCAATATTTATTTCCTTTTAAATAAAATAGATAAGTTAAGTACAGTTCTTAACTACTGACTACCTGAGCATAAATTTTGATCTCCGACTCCTCCAAGCTAAAAAAAGGACAACTATTGGAAGTTGACTTAAATAATCTAAAGGATAGGTTACCTATAAATGTAATAACTAAATTAAAAAAAGATCCTCATGGAAAATTAGTGGGTTACAAAATGGTTGATGGGAATCAATTCGGTTTAGTAGTAAAATTAAATATTGGAATAACACAATGGTTTTTTGAACAGGAATTAACGGAAATAAATTAATTAGAGCCGTAAGCGAATTTCTACTGAGATACAAATTATTGAATTACCGTGAATTGCTTATCTAATTATCAAAAATATTATATTTTAAGAAAGGAAGATTTCCATTGTAATCAACATCTTAATATTTTTTATCATTATTATTTCCTTATACAAATTTATATTTAAATATTTTTCATATCTTGTATGATTTTTGTCAACTCTCCTTCTTGGCTCTTAGTCCTGCTTTAATAAGTATATCCTTTTTTTAGCTTTCCTGATTACTTAAGTAACCTTAGGGAGTAGGTAGCTTGATTATGTTAATAGAATTTTTCAGTCACTCAAATTCCTTCTTGATTATTTTGTTATTAATTCTTTCTGTATATTTTGGTATAAAATCACAAAACTATCATAAATAGACTTTTCCATTAAAATCATAGTTTAAGGTTGTCTGGAACAATAAGTATTACCAAGAGCCTATAAGTGCCTCTCAATATAAAAATGGATAAAAAAGTTTTTAGAATAATTAAATTATTGATAGATAGAATATAATGCTAAAAAAATATTATTTTTCAAAATCATATATTTTTTTGACAGGAGTAATAAATTTCTTATTTAGGCTACTAGAACATCCTCGAGATCTAGCTCTTGCATAAGAGGTATAAGAGCATCCAGTAATTCCTCCTCTGTTTGAAATCCTAGTACATCTGAAGGTTCAATGCCTAGAGAATATAGATCCTGAATTTGTTGCGTCATAAAAATTATATATTTAATTAAAATAGTCTTTCTGCAAGATAGACAATAACTTTATTCTGATATCAAAACAATAATATTACTCTTTTGAAATTGAAAAAACAGTACTTTTCGAATTGTGTAAGTATCGGGGTCTGAATCAACTATGATAGGTAGTGTCAATTAAAGCATTCTATAATTAGTTTATTTTTAAATATTAAATCATGATATTTAGCGAAGCAATTTACTAAGCCTCTTATAAATAAAATCAAATAATGATCCTATTGTTAAAGTATTCCGATCAATACTTAGCGATCGAGAGTTTGCTAAAGCAAGTAATAACCCACCTATTAGACCCATATTCATAAAGAAAGGGTGTGACTGAAATGGATTTAGATGGAATATTATTGTAGTTGGGACCAGGAAAACTAGTAAAAGTAAAGGACCTATAATTGATTCTTGGATAAAAATAACGGATACTGATCCTATTACTAATATGCAAATTGCGGAAATAAGTAAAAGATTTGCATAACTCTCTGGTATTCCGCGAGCAACAATAGAATTCAACACATAAGGATATTTAACAATCTTTGGCGGAACTGCTATTGCAAAGGTTGAAGCAAGAAAAAGTCTTCCAACGAATCGCAAAATTCTTATAGAAAAATTTGGCATTGCAATACACTTATAAAAATCAAGGTAACAGTGATAGATTATTGAGAAACCTCAAAAAATTTTTATCATAAATTAGAATGATAAGGATATTTTATTCAATCCTCCATAAAGCTGTCATTATCATACGAATTTAAGAGAGAATCCATTTATTCATCTTAATTTAATTGTAATCTATGAAATTTATATTAAAATAAAAAAAAGGAAAAGCTTAAAAAGCAACCTTTCTACGACTTTTCAGATTTATTTGTACGCTATATGAGATGGCCTCCTAACAAAGCCTGGACTTCTAGCTCCTCAATACAAGGATATAGGCATTTTGAGGTAACAGAATATGGTGGAAAGGGTGATGAGAGGTGGGTTATTCTCGCAGCAGTCCTTGACAAAGATATTAATTTTAAACTCAATTGGAATGAATTAAAGACTTATGCAAAATGGAGCATAGGTTGGGTTCAACTACCTAAGGAGGAATAAGTAACTGAATTAATCAATTATGCAGACATAACTATTAACTTGGTCAAATATCGCAACGAATTTAAATACCTTAAATGATTTGCTACAATAGGTATTATAGCCTTTAATTATTTAATTAGAACTAGAAATATTAAATTACTTTAATATTCGCTCAATAGCCCGGGCAATCAATATCAACATAGATAGTGGAATACTATGAAATGTAAATTCCTAGATACAAACTAATAAATAATCTTAATCAAGGAAAAATTCGCCAAAAAAAAGACCCAGCGTGTAACGCGGAGCCTGGGTGATGGGGAACCTTATTTCTAGACCAACTCTTCAATAAAAACAAGTCCCACAGATAGTGATGCTTTGAGCGAGGGCTACGCTATCCATAGTGTGGATTGAATTAATTAGTACAGTTGGCCTATTGTCGGCCAACTGAATACAGGGAAAGGTGTAATTTTGCCCAACTTCTAAAAGGATTTTTCTTCTACGTAGAATTATAGGGATTGGTATTAGGAAGGTACTTTTTTGATTAAAGATTCTGAAAAGCGCAGCTTAGAATGGATAACTACTTATTAAATATAAAAATTGAACCGTTTTGCCGTGTGCCAGAAGCGTTCGACCTGGAAAAACCAGAAAAGGAGTCAAAGTTAGGGTCCATTTCCAGTTACAAGACTGGTTTACTTCGCCTTTACGACAGTCTCCTTAAGTCGAAAGAGAGTCAGATCAGAGCACTTAGAGGTCATCACCAACAAAGCAGTTCATTTATAGTTTATACAATCGAATTACTCAATAGGCCAGATTGAGCGGATCTTGCTGAGTACATCTAAAGCTTCCTTTCTTCTGAGATGTTTGTCTGATGATTCTAAAAGTAGAGTTACATGACCTAATTTTCTGCCTGGCGTGTTTTTGTTCTTGTTGTACCAATGAATAGTTAAGCGCGGTATTTTTCTTAGTTGATTTAAACGGTTATCTAAAGAGTCAGCTTCATCATTAAAACCAAGTAAGTTAACCATCATCGCACCTGAGGTTATGAGTTCAGCTGACTTAACAGGTAAACCAGAAGCAATTGCAATTTGATGCTCAAACTGGCTGGCCTTGCAAGCTTCGATAGTTAGATGCGCCGAATTATGTGTTCTTGGAGCAATCTCATTAACAAGTAAACCTTCTTCGCCATAGAAGAATTCAATTGCTAGGACACCTTTGTAATCTAATTCTCTTACAATAGATAATGCTATATTTTGAGCCATGGCCTCCACTGGATGACTAATATCAGCAGGGGCTAAAACCCAATCACATATTTGATTTACTTGATAAGTTTCTGTTATAGGGAAGGTTCTGACTTCTCCATTTAAATCTCTTGATACAACTAAAGATAATTCGAGGTCATAGTCAACCCATTTTTCAAGGAACCAATTTTTAGGGTTAACAGATCTTAGAAGATCCCTTAATTCACTATAATTTCTAATAACTTTAGTCCCCTTGCCGTCATAACCACCAAGGGAAGACTTTGCCATAAGTGGGAATTTCCAACCATCTTTAAGCATCAATTCTGTAATGCTAAAAGATGAAAGTGTTATCCATTCTGGTCCAGGAATATTAAGCTTATTAAGTAATTTTCTCTGAGATAGCTTATTAACCAGAGGTGATATTGCTGAAAGACTTGGTACAAATACAACACCAGAATCCTCTAGAATTGAAAGGCCTTCAATATCAACCCACTCATTTTCAAAAGTTACGCTCGTACATTTTTGAGCTAATTGTTTAGTTCCATCAAGATCTTCAGTTTCTGCATAGATCACATCAGCAGCACTAGAAATAGCTGGATCAAATTCTGAACCTGTCTGAACAACAACTTGAACACCTAAATCTTTTCCAGCATTTGCCAACATCTGAGCTAATTGGCCACCACCAACAACCCCTATTGAACAATTCTGATTAGCTTCAATTTTCAATGATAATTCTCCACCTTAATGAGGTTAAATAGAACATTATGAGAAACTTACTTTATTTTCTCAAAATTCATTATTTATATTGTGAAAAAAGAAAACTTTACGATCAAAGTCAACCTAGCAACCAACCCATACGAAGTCCGAGTAGGTTCACATGTTTTGCACTCCATAGGGAACGAGCTTCTTAATCTCGGTATAAGCCCTGGCACGAGGATACTAGTAGTCTCAAATGATGACGTTGCAACTCCATATTGTGGTTCAATTTTAAAAAGCCTTGAGAGTGCAGGTTTTCTAGCAAAGCAGCTAATTCTCAATGCTGGTGAGAAGCATAAGACTATTCAAACTATCTCTCTCATTCACAATGCAGCTTATGAACATCAACTTGAGAGGGATTCCCTAATAATTGCTCTTGGTGGAGGAGTAATAGGCGATATGGCTGGATTTGCAGCAGCAACTTGGCTTCGAGGTATTTCCTTTGTGCAAGTTCCCACAACACTCCTTGCGATGGTGGATGCTTCTGTTGGTGGGAAAACCGGAGTTAACCATCCAAATGGAAAAAACCTTATAGGAGCATTTCATCAGCCTAAACTAGTACTAATAGACATAAATACACTTAAAACACTTCCACAAAGGGAATTCTGCGCAGGGATGGCAGAAGTTATTAAATATGGAGTAATAGGTGATTCCCAACTATTCAAAAGTCTTGAAGGAACAAATCATTTGAATAGTTTTGAATCATTAGGAGAAAAAATGATTCTTGAAATAATAAGCAACTCAGTCAAAGCAAAGGCGGATATTGTTGAAAGAGATGAAAAAGAAACTGGTATACGTGCTGTTCTCAATTACGGCCACACCTTTGGTCATGTGGTTGAAAATCTAACTGGTTACGGACACTGGCTTCATGGTGAAGCCGTATCAATTGGGATGGTAGCAATTGGACAATTGTCTGTAGAAAAAGGTTTGTGGTCAAGTAGCGAAGCATTAAGACAAACAAACCTTCTACGAAAAGCTTGTCTACCAGTGAAGTGGCCTAAATTAGAGCATAACTCTGTAATTAGATCGCTACAAGGAGATAAGAAAGTTAGATCAGGTAAATTAAGATTTGTTCTCCCATCTGCAATTGGTAAGGTCAATATTTCCAGTGAAATTGATATTGAAGAGATAAAAAATTTATTAAACCTACTTGATAGGAGTTAATCTTGAGGGTCTAATAAAAAGAGCGGTAATGACATGCTTGAGAGAGAATTATGAGATGTCTTTTCATAAATCAACCATCTAAACTCTCCTAAACACATCGGGTCTACAAGTCGCAATAGGTTTTCTCGAGTGTTAAGAGCCACTTCTAAATTATTAGAAGTTGAAGATTGTATGGAGTTTAACTTTGCCGATAACCCTAATGATAATAATGATAGACCTTGTCTACGTTCACCGACAAACCTGAAATTACTATTTTCAGCAAACATATTGAGAGTATCGATACATAAATGAGCAGTAATATCAGAAAAGCCTGCTTCTGCTAAGACATCTTGGTATGCTCTTTGATTACGATAAGAGATGATCGTGCCGTTAAGCCTTGAAGGTTGATAGAAACGAGAAGCATTTAATGCATAATCAATGACTAATAAGGGTCCATTTACTAAACTTGATGAAACTAATTTAAACCATGATTCAAGAGAAGTATGGATCTCAGATGTCCAACCATTTGGGGCGTTATTTGGAGGTATTTTTATTCCTAAATGGTGGTTTATTAAATATAAATAATCTTTGATAGAATTATCTAATGAGATATTAGTAAATTCAAGATAATTCTCGCTTGATTCGTTAATTAATTTAACTGCTTGTAAATATATTTTTTGATTCAACCATACAATCCTATCAACAGGTAGAGCATCTAGTATCTCATGAGCTATCATTACCCCAGTAACTGGACTATTAGAAAGTTCGCTAAAATTAGTCCACCTTATTTTTGCATTGATTATTGATTTTAATTTTTTCTTTTGACGAACTATCATCCCCTCGTTGATCTCTATTAAAACAAATTCTATTTTGCTTAATAAATTAGGATAACTTTGGATAAACTCTGATATTAAATTCAAGGCCAGGTCTCCTTCACCAGGTCCAATATCTACAATAGATATTGGCGTACTCTTTATAGAATTCCTTTCGATCTCTAAAATCCAATCTGCAACCTGCTTTGCTAATAATTCACAAAATTCAGGACCTAGAGATGGGGACGTAACGAAATCACCTTTCTTCCCAATTTTTAGGTTACCTGAAGCATACGCACCATATTTAGTTCCATTCAAAGCCCAGTTCATAAATTGTGAGAAAGGGACTATTCCTCCTGCTTCTTGCATTAGGACAGCCAGCCAATTAGGACATTTCACATGAACACAATTCATTAGAGAGAGTAGGCTAAGTAAAAATCGTAAATGAGAACACGCTTAATAACTTCTGTTCGTAGGGTCATTTTCATGATCTTGATAACCTTAGTTTTAGCTATGCCATCATTCGCTGCAGATAATTCTGATTTGTTACCAGATCACCAAACTCCAATAATAGATCTTGCGAAATCCCTAAGTAATGAGCAAAGAGCATCGTTAGAAACGTCGTTATATGAGTATGAAAAAAATACTGGGTGGAAAATAAAAGTTCTTACTCAATATGAAAAAACTCCTGGCAAAGCAATTAAAGACTTTTGGAAACTAGACGAAAGCAGCTTGGTATTAATTGCAGATCCAAGGGGAGGCAATCTATTGAATTTTAATGTTGGAGAAGCTTATTTTGCTCTTATGCCAAGAATATTCTGGGTAGAACTTCAATCTAGATACGGCAATCAATTCTACGTAAGGGATCACGGGGAGGATGGTGCAATAATAGATTCTATTAGCTCAGTAACAACTTGCTTAGACAAAGGAGGATGTGATTTTGTTCCAGGATTGCCCAGGGAACAATGGATTTGGACACTTATCACTTCAATCTTAGGTGGACTTATCGCCGGCTTATCTGCAGTTCCACGAAGTAATAAAATTTTCATAGAATGGAAGTGGCTATTACTTATGTCTCCTCTATGGGTAATGTTATTTGGAGTTTTTGGTATTGCGCCAGTAATAACAAGGACCAGTGAAATACTACCATTAGCAAGAAATATAATTTCCTTTGTTGCTTGCTCAATGATCGCCTTTACTCTTAGTCCAAGAACCAACGATAAATAATTTCATCTAATAATTAGAACGACAAAGAATTTAGATATAGTCAAATTTTATATAAAGTTTAATACTTTTGATCAACATAAAAACATTAACGCATAGTAAATCATCCTACAAAAATTCTTACTCCATTCATTGAAGGTTATATAAATCCTCCTGATAAGCAATTGAAGCATCAGGGCAAAACCATCGATGGGAAACATGAGTTAGCATTCCCTCATTAAATTCAACCCATGAAAAATGACTAATTAACTCATCATTTACATCAACACCTTTTCTTGGAACTGAGGCTGCGTTCAAATAAGCTATGGATCTTTTTTCATCCATTATGAATGTGTTTCTAACGCCTTTTCCTCTTTTAAGATGGTGATGCATATGACCAAATACCACTAGGTCTACAGATCTAGCTTCTTTAATCTTATCAATAGCTAATTCAAGGTCCTTATCACCCCAATCTATTTCTGGCTGCTTCCAATCCCTCCCACAGAGACTGTGTGCATTCGACCCGAGTCCAGTAGGGCCAGAATGAGCAAGAATTATTAGTGGTAGATCCCCAGGAGTATCCAAAGAGGAATCAACAATACGTCTTATAGACTCCGAAAGAGTCACGGGGCCAAAAACAGCTCGCATTTGTGGAGATAGGTAATAACCTCCACCAGCACTACAGGGTCTTGCCCCAACGATGACAACTGGTGGCGAACTCCAGATCTTCCTAGACCAAGAACAGTCTTTCTCGCCCAGAAAATCTATTTGGGACTTCAATTGATACCCAGAAAAATCATTGCCCCTGTCGTGATTTCCAAGGACGACAGCTGTAGGAATTTTAATTTCTTGGATTTCTTTAATAAAGCGAATTTCTCCATTTCCCAGATCTCCAACAAATAGAACTGCATCGGGATTCAAAGCTTCTAAAAGCTTGTGATCATCTTGTGACCACAAACCATGGAGATCTCCAGCAATAGCGATACAAATTTTAGACAGAAAAATAATGTAGTTAAGCTCTATACTGCCTCAAATCGCACTAATAAAACTGTATACCGCTGTATCTAGCCATCAGACGGTTTTACCGGCTCCTATCAACCAGGCAGCAATAAAGGAGCAGATCAATTTGCTTTCAAAAAAACATAATGCCGTAATACTCGCTCATTATTATCAAGATGAATTTATTCAGGACATTGCCCACTTCATTGGAGATTCATTAGAGCTATCCAGGAAGGCTGCCAAGACAAATGCAGATGTCATTGTATTTTGTGGTGTTCACTTCATGGCAGAAACTGCAAAAATAATTTCACCAGATAAAAAAGTAATAATTCCTGATTTAGAGGCTGGATGCTCCTTAGCCAACGAATGTCCTGAGGATGAGTTTAGAAATTTCTGTAGCGAACATCCCGATCATTTTGTTATTAGCTATATCAATTGCTCTGCGGCAATAAAAGCTCAAAGCGATCTAATTTGTACGAGTAGTAATGCTGTTGATCTGGTTAGGAAAATCCCTAAAGATATGCCAATATTATTTGCACCAGATAAAAACCTTGGAAGATGGGTAGAACAACAAACAGGTAGGAAGATGACCTTATGGCCAGGTTCATGCATGGTACATGAAACTTTTAATGAGGAAGAAATACTAAAATTAAAAATAAAATATCCTAAAGCGGATGTTATAGCTCATCCAGAATGTACAGAAGTACTACTTCAATATGCGGATTTTATAGGTTCAACAAGCAAGCTATTAAGTTATTCCAAGTCCTCATCATCAAACGAATTTATCGTATTAACTGAACCAGGAATAATTCACCAAATGGAGCAAAATAACCCTTTGAAAAAGTTTATTCCAGTCCCTGGTAATGATGGATGTAATTGTAATATTTGCCCCTATATGAGATTAAATACAGCAGAAAAGGTATTAAAGTGTCTTATTTCTCTTAGCCCAGAGATTGAACTTGAGGAGACTATAAGAATAAAAGCGCTTGCACCTATTATGAAAATGCTTTCTTTGAGTAATTAATACCTAAATAAACTTCCCAAAAGACTTTTGGTAGCTATTTAATCCTAATTTTTATATTTAATGCATGTTGTAGATTAGAAGTATTTGGAATAAATGCTTGCTTTAAATATTTCTGGGATAGCATTTTTACAAGAGCATTTTCAGCAACAACATACTGATTATCCCTTAATGTTCCTAGATCAGATACTAAAAACTTATTATTTTTGCTATTATTTAAGGCCTTAAAGTCTGGAGTTATTCCATTCTTATTAATATCAGTTCCATTGGGCGTCAAATATTTAGCAACAGTCACTGTAAGGGCTGAACCATCAACCAAGGGTCTTACAGATTGGACCAACCCTTTTCCAAATGTTTTTTGACCGACAAGAATGCCTCTATTATTATCTTGGATTGCCCCAGACAATATTTCACTCGCACTTGCAGATCCCCCATTTACCAGAACAGCTAGAGGCTTAGAGGTTAAAGCATTACCAGTAGCTCTCCTAACATCAGATACGCCATCTTTTGTTAGAGTACTTACAATTACACCACTATCAAGAAGTTGTCTTGCAACATCAATACTTGCTTCTAAAAGGCCACCTGGATTACCCCTTAAATCAATAATATATGCTTCAGTTCCTTGTTTCTCCAATGATAAAATTGAAGATCTCATTTCTCTAGCCGCATTAGCACTAAATTGCTTAATTCTTATATAACCTAACTTATGATCAGTATCAGTTATATTTAACTTGCTTACTACAGTGCGGATAGATATGCGATCTCTAATTAAAGGAATCTCAATATATTTTTTATTTCTGGAGATTCCAATAATGACAGAAGTACCTTTTTTACCTCGGATTAATTTCACAACATTCTCTATGCTCATACCTTTTGCTTGAGTACCATTTATAGAAGAAATAATGTCCTTTGATTGAATGCCAGCTTCAAAGGCGGGGGTACCTTCAATAGGGGCTACAACTATAATATCCTTAGTTAATTCATCGATAGATATTTGAATACCTATTCCTGTAAGTTCACCTGAAGTATCTATACGCATTTCATTAAAATCCTTAGGATCAAGAAATCTGGTATAAGGATCTTCTAAGGTCAAAAGCATTGCTCTAATAGCTTCATATGAATCTGTAGAGTCTTCATAATTAGCTGATAAAACTTTACTTCTTAATTTCATCCACTTCTTACGGGAATAAACATTTGATATATCCATATAATCTCTATAGATAATCTGCCATACCTGATCAATTACTTCCTTCGGACTATTCTCTATTAAGGGTGTATTGGCTTTGGAAGAAGCATAGCCAGGAAGTAATAATAAGAAAGTTAATAACAGCCAGTAATTTAATTTTTTCAATAATAAGGGTTGAACTTTTCTATTAGCAAGGTATTTTATTATTGCCATTATTGTTCTATTTAAATATTATTTGATTTGGTTTCCGGTTCAATCCATTTACCATCCTGTTTAATTAAATCTACTAGGGCTTGAACTCCTTGATCTTCTGGAACTTTGCGTATCTCATCTCTTCTTCTATAAAGAGCAATCGTCCCCTTACCTTTTCCTACATATCCATAATCCGCGTCTGCCATCTCACCTGGGCCATTCACAATACAACCCATAACTGCTATATCTAAACCAGTCAAATGAGATGTAGCCTCTCTAACTTTTGCTACGACTTCCTCAAGATTAAAAAGGGTTCTACCACAACTAGGACAACTGATATATTCGACCATGGTCTTCCTTAGTCCTACTGTTTGTAATATTGAATACGCAACTGGAATTTCCTTCTCTGGAGCTTCGGTGAGAGAAACTCTTATAGTATCTCCTATTCCTTCTGATAAAAGTGTTCCTATTCCTACAGTACTTTTAATTCGACCATAGTCTCCATCACCTGCTTCTGTTACTCCTAAATGAAGTGGGTAACGATAACCTTCCCTATCCATAGTATCTGCCATAAGTCTATAAGCCGCTAGCATGACAGGAGGTCTTGAGGCCTTCATTGAAACTACAATATTATGAAAATCTAAAGAGTCACAAATACGAATAAATTCCATCGCAGATTCAACCATACCTTCGGGCGTATCACCATATTGAAATAACATTCTCTCTGCCAAGGATCCATGATTAACTCCTATTCGTAATGCTTTATTTTGTTCTTTTAAGGAATTAACAATTGGTTCGAAGTTTTGAATTATCTTATTTTTAATAGATGAGATTTCTTCTTTTGAAAATTCAGTCCTATTTGAGTCAGATTGAGAAAAAACAAACAAACCTGGATTTATCCTAACTTTATCAACATGTTTTGCCACCTCCAACGCAATTTTCATTCCATTATGATGAACATCTGCTACTAAGGGAACTGGCATATACGAGGCTTCCAAGGCTTTTTTTATTTCTCCAACAGCTTTTGCATGAGAAAGAGAAGGTACAGTCAATCTGACAATTTCACACCCAACTTCATGCAATCTTCTAATAGCAGCTGTAGAAGCCTCTATATCCAAAGTGTCTTCATTAATCATTGACTGAACACTCACTGGATGATCGCTGCCAATATAGATATTGCCAACTTTCACCGAACATGTTCTTCTCCGTTCGATTTGAGTACTATAACGTCGAGATAAAAGCTGTTCGCTTAATTTATTATCGGTATTAGTTGTCATGAGATTGTATTCGCTTTAAAGAAGGAGTTGGAGTTTTTTGCATATGAATTTAGTTCAGTAAGCTTTTTTTTAACCTCTATTAGATCAATACAGGTTAACTCATAAGGTTTCCCAACAGATCTAGAAGGATTCCTCAGAAGATAAGCAGGGTGGAAGATTGGCATTAAATAAATACCATTCCAATTGTGCCATGTCCCTCGTAATTCAGTAATTTTAGACTTGAGACCAAGTATTGCGCGTAATGAAGTGGAGCCAATCAAAACAATGATCAATGGGTCAATAATTTTAATTTGTTGATATAACCATGGTAAATGCAAAGTAATCTCTTGCTTTGTTGGAGGACGGTTATTTGGAGGTCTAGATTTTATTAAATTACATATATAAACGTCCTTCTCATAATCAATACTAGCCGCTTCTAAAAGTGTATTTAAAACTTTTCCAGATTTGCCAACAAAGGGTTTTAAAAATTTTTCCTCAGTTGCTCCAGGAGCTTCACCAATCAGCATTAAGGAAGCTGACGGGTTACCCCTAGAAACAACAACTGAACTTTCTGTACATGAACTGCAGGGTAAGTGTTTTGAATAGGAAAGAAGAGACATAGCTTAATGCCCTTTAATTAATTTTATTTCTTATCTTCTTGAAGCAGAGGGATAACAACCAAAAAGTAATTGTCCTCAATATCTGAGAACCAAGCCTCTACTCCAAACCCTTCGGTTATTGGTCCCTCAATTAATTCTCCACCAAAGGAAATAATTTCCTCAATACATCCCTCAATTACATTGATAGGATCTTGAACAGGATAAGCTTCAAAGCAAAGAGCCAAAGTGGGTGGACAAAAACGGGCTTTATTATGTTTATTCGAAGGCTTATAAAAGGTTATTTTCTGAGGATTCCTGTCTCTTAAGCAAAAATCCATCAAGCCAAAGCCTCCTGAGATCTCTAAACCCATTATTGAGGAATAAAACTTTCCTAATTTCTCAGGTTCTCTTGATGAAATTACTAAATTAGTTTTAGTAAAATCCATTAGAGATTTATATAATTTAAATAGCTCATTCAAAACACTCAATCAGGAATTTTCTGATCTTAGCGAAAGATCCCAAAAACGATGATTTAAGAATGATCCATCAAAATTCAATTTCAAAAAGAGCACTTGGTCTCAAAGCTTCTATGACGCTCGAGATCAGTTCACTTGCTCAAGAGTTAAAAAAGAATGGGAAGAATATTTGCAGTTTAAGTGCCGGGGAACCTGATTTCGATACCCCAACCTTCATTATTGAGGCAGCTAAGAAGGCTCTTGATGAAGGTATAACAAGGTATGGTCCTGCCGCAGGTGACCCGTGTCTTAGAGAGGCAATTGCTCACAAGCTTTTAACAATAAACAAAGTTCCTTCAACTAAAGAAAATATTCTTATTACAAATGGAGGGAAACAAGCAATTTTCAACTTATTTCAAATACTCCTGGACCCAGGAGATGAAGTCTTAATTCCCTCCCCCTACTGGCTTAGCTATCCTGATATTGCAAGGTTTGCCCAAGGAAAGCCAATCATTGTTGATGCACTAGCAGAGAATGGTTTCTCGCTAGACATTAGTAAAATGGAGTCTCAGATATCACCTCAAACAAAAATATTAATACTAAATTCACCATGCAATCCAACAGGAAAGGTAATGAAATTAAAAGAGTTGGAGGCAATTGCCGAGCTTCTGAGAAGACATCCACATATTTACGTCGTAAGTGACGAGATTTATGAATTCATAATATCTGAGGAAGAAAGACATATATCTATTGCACAATTAGCAGAGGATATAAAAGAAAGGATTTTTATAGTTAATGGATTTGCGAAAGCATGGGCCATGACAGGCTGGAGAATAGGATATTTATATGGAAATGAAACCATTATCAAGAAAGCGACAGCCCTGCAAAGTCAAAGTACTAGTAACGTCTGTAGTTTTGCTCAAAAGGGAGCGCTAGCAGCAGTTCAAGAACAGCCCTCAGGAATTGACTACATGATCAATAGCTACAATAAGCGAAGGAATCTCCTTACTGAAGGGTTAAAAGGAATTAAAGAATTAGTTGTTCACGAGCAATCAGGAGCCTTTTATTCATTCCCTCAACTGATAGGAAACTTACCGGGTTCAATAGATTTCTGCAAAATGGCATTAGAAGAAGAGGGTCTAGCAATGGTTCCAGGGATTGCATTCGGCCAAGACAACTGCATCAGATTATCTTGCTCAGCATCAGATGAAACTATTCGTGATGGCCTAGATAGACTTAAGAGATTAATAGAAAGATTAATGAATCAATAAGAGCACAATTAGAATTCAAATGGCATGTAATAACGGCATAATTAAAATATCAATAGTATATAGCTATACCTTCAAATATGCCTACTATATAAGCTATATACTTAAGCAACTATCTCACTCAATTTCCAGAAAATGAGTAAATTGATAGAAGTTAAGAATGTATCGCTAGAAAGCTTAACTAGTATAAGGGTTAAGGATATAAATATCTCTATAAACACTGGTGATCACATAGCTTTAATTGGTAAAAGTGGTTCTGGGAAAACTACTCTGCTCAACATTATTAATGGATCCTTACGTCCTACAACAGGAGAGGTAATCCTTAATGGTAAGGATATAAGAAATTGTTCCGATAACAAGAGGCGAAAAATTGGGTCACTATGGCAAGACTTAAGGCTGATAGAGGAATTAACAGTTGGACAGAATATAAATTGTGGAGCACTTGGCAGACACAGTGTTGGTTGGGCGATAGCTAATTTATTTGGAGTGATCGAGTATCAAGAGTGCATTAAATGCCTAAATGCTGTTGGCCTTTCTAATAGTTTAGTCAATATGAACATTGAAAAACTTTCAAGCGGGCAAAGGAAAAGGGTTGCCATAGCAAGACTGTTACGTCAAGAGTCCGATTTAATTGTTGCTGACGAACCATTCTCTAACTTAGATCCAACTCTAATTACTATTATCCTAAAAATACTGCTTAGAGAGCAAATGAATCAGTCACTAAATAGTGCTCAAAGTTGTATAGTTAGTTTACACAGGCCTGAGCTAATTGATAAATTTAATCGAGTAATTGGATTGAAAGATGGTCGAATTGTTGTCGATTCTGATTCCCTAGGTGTCTCAAAAGGTGAAATCTCTAACTTATATTGCTAAATCCTTGAAAGAAACAAATATAAGCAAGGTTACTTTAACAATCCTGCCCATATTAGCTATAATTCCTGTATTTATTCAGTGTGCTCATGGTCTACATATAGGAGGAATATCAACATTAATAAGTTTTATTTTCTCTGGACTTCATCCTTCCTTTGATAAAGATGTAGTCCAAAGTAGTTGGATTGGTCTACAGATTACTTTTTGCTTTGCAATAATCTCATGGGTAATAAGTATATCAATGGGTTTATTCCTTGCTATTTTTAGCTCTTATTCATTGACTAGAATAATTGGTATACCAGAATATATAACAACTATAATTAGGCGTATATTAACTCTACCAAGAGCAACTCACGAATTGATATGGGGATTACTATTTCTTCAGATCTTTGGGATGGCACCATGGATAGCAATACTTGCTATTGCAATACCATATTCAGCTCTAATGGCAAGGGTTTTTGCAGAACAAATTGATAAGATAGACCTAAAAAGTTTAATAGCATTGAAGCATATCGGGGCAAGTAAAATACAGGTATTAACAACAGCTTTTATACCAAAGTTAATACCTATTATAGGAAACTATGGTTCATACAGATTTGAATGTGCCATAAGAGGAGCTACTCTTTTGGGTGTTTTTGGTTTAGGAGGAATTGGTACAGAAATGCAGTTAAGTATTTTATCCCTAAAATTTAATGAAATGTGGACATCACTATGGATACTATTTTTCGCAATTTTGTTACTTGAGAAAGCGCTTGAATATCTTCAAAAGCCAAAATTCTACTTCAGAAATGTTGGTAAATTCTCATTAATGTGCTTACTGGTTTTATTAATACTATTGGGTACAAGTCTAATTTGGCTTAATGTACTTGGTGTAAATCTATTTGTGCCTTTCACTATTCATTTATTTAGTATTCCAAGTTCAACTAATCTGTTAAGTGCAATAACATCACTACCTTGGTTGAAGCTAATATTAGAAACAGTATTATTAATGCTTCTTGCTTCTGGAATTGCGATTGGTTTACCACCCATATTGCTTATGCTATCTCAAGCAAGATATCGAGCAAAAGCTCTCAGCATATTTTGGATATTTTGTAGATTAATTCCAACACCATTAACTACTATGTTGTTACTGCTCTGTACAAACCCAAGTATTTCTGTAGGAGCCTTAGCCTTGGGGATACAAAACATGGGTGTTTTAGGTCGTCTATTAAAACAAAATATTGACAACCAAGATACTAATATTTTTACAGGAATAAAGGCTACTGGAGCGAATAGCCACCTAGCGTGGCTATACGGGAAAATGTCTCTTCAAAGCAATAGTTATTTAACCTATTCATTGTATAGGACTGATGTTATATTGCGAGAGACTATCGTAGTAGGAGCAGTAGGGGGTGTTGGATTAGGATGGCAGTTGAAGGAATCTTTGAGTTCTTTTGCTTGGGAGGAAGTACTATTGATAACAGCTACTTTTATGTCAATCACCTTAATTGGTGAGACATTAAGTGAAAAATTACAGAGACGTCTACTTAATAAACAAGGTAATAATGCTTTTCATACATAACAATTCCTTTATAGATATTTCATGAAATCAGAAATAAAGCAATTAATAGTCATTGGAGATAGCTCTGTCTATGGATGGGGAGATAGTGAAGGTGGGGGTTGGTGTGGCAGGCTTAGAAGACATTGGATGGATTCCTCATGTAATCCCATACTTTATCCGCTAGGGATTAGAGGAGATGGACTTGAAAAAGTGGCACAGAGGTGGCACAGAGAATGGTACTGTCGCGGTGAATTAAGAAGGAAACTGCCAACCGGACTGATTTTAGCCGTAGGAATTAATGACACAGCCAAGGTTGGAAGGATTGATGGTAGACCTCAGCTTTCAAAAGAAGCATTTAAGTTTGGCCTCGAAGAGCTCCTTAAAAAAATCAAGAAGGAAACATTTGTTATGGTTATGGGACTAACAGCTGTAAGCGAAGAGAAAATGCCATTTGCTGAGTGTTTATGGTATTCAAATACAGCTTGTTCAAGCTATGAAAGATTAATAGAAGAATGCTGCCTTGAGCTAGATATACCATTCCTGGCAACATTTCAAGAAATGAGGAGTAAGCCATCTTATGAAAGTTTAATTATGCCCGACGGGATACATCTAAACTCAGAAGGACACAAATGGCTCTTTGAGAAAATATCTAATTGGCCCTCACTTCAAAAATGGGCTCAGTCCTAAATTACTACAAGGAGGATTGAAGGGTAATGACTTAAACTAATAGTAGTGCAAAACAAATTGAAAGCACCGAAGCAAAGCTTGTTTGAATGAAGTTAACTAACTCATTAGACATCCATCCGATTTTGTGTTGAAAAAATGCACCAAAAAAACTTTCCGCTAGAGTCGCTATAAAACCGGTAATAATTACAATTAATAATGATAATAAAGAAGTCAAAAAATTTAGTTTATACATTATAAATCCCATTAGGAGACTACCAACAAAACTTGCAAATGTTCCCTCCAGACTAATAGCGCCATCTGTCCCCGGTGGGACAAGACGAAGGTTAGAAATTAGGTACGTTTTACGTCCCCACCTCTTACCGATTTCACTTCCAAAAGTATCAGCTAACTTTGCTGAGAAGCTTGATGCAAAGCCTAGAAAAATTAAATACTCACCGGAACCATTAAAGAATTTATATACAAGTGCCAAAATTGCTCCAGTTGCTGCAGATCCCCAGACATTCTCCGGTCCTCGTCTACCTCCCCTTCCTTCTGCAATACCCTTAGACATCTTGAACGAAAAACCTAGTTTTGTAACAGCTGTACCAAATAACATATAAAACGCAACCGCCAGCCAAGCATTCCAGCCAATACATCCCATGAGTATTGTGCCTAGAATTCCTGCATGAAACCAACCCTCTTTAGTTAGAAATGGAAGGCGATGAGCAATTAAGATAATAATAAAATTAATAAAGAACGCCCAGAACCAACCAGAGTGAAGAAGAAGAGTCAAAAGAATATAATTTATAATTCAAAGACAATCTACTTTAGAATGTAATTTACGGAAATCATGAAACATAGGAACTTGATCTACGCCAGGAGCATAAAAGTTGACAAGCTGATATTGCTGCTGTTGAGGTTCTAAGAATAGATTCTCCAAATTCAACATATGTGCAATTTTTTTTCTTAGCTACATCAAGTTCATTATCAGTCCAACCACCTTCAGGTCCTATTGCTACCCAAATTTCATCCTTTGCTTCATCTAAATTTAATAATAGCTTTTCTAAATAGATAGCATGATCTAATCGAGTAGTACCAATAGTAAACAAAGAGTTATCACTTACAGTATTGGTCCAATCAGAGAAAGAACTCATATCCATAAGTTTTGGCTTCCACAGTCGCTCCGATTGTTCAACAGCTTCATTCAGAATTGCTTGCCATCTAGCAAATCGTTGAGAAGAGACTTCGTTATACAGCGAACGCTCCGTATTGATTGGCAACAACGTATCTATCCCAATTTCACATGACATTCTCAAAACATCGTCAAAGCCGATTTTAGGGACAGCTACAGCTAAGCATATTTCTGGGTATGGTTTAGCGCAACTTTCTGATGGTGAGCCTAGGTCAGCACATAATCTAACGATATTTTTTTGAATGAAATCAGCAGTCCAAAGGTTTCCCATACCATCAATTACATTAAATTGAGCTCCTCTTTTAAGTCGAAGAACCCTTGAAAGGTAGTGATTCTCTTTAACAGTAAGTTCTAAATAATTTCCCTTTTCAAAAGATTCCCTAATTCGATCATGATTGACCAAGAGACGTTTCAACTCAGTCATACACTAGTCAGTTGCTTCAAATATTGAATCTGGGTGATCTACAACATCCCAATCCTCATTAACACCACCTATACATAGTTCTTTCAGGCGAACAATGTCTCCATTTATTTGACATAAAGTATTGACCAACACATCTAGAGCAATAGCATCTGAGGTACCCAAATCAACCCAACATCGGGCCCATTCATCTTTATATTCTAATTGTCCTAAATTGTGCATTAATGCAGGTAAATTAGAGGATTCTTCATCACTGCTATAGCTCATCCAACTTAAGTCTGAGCCTGCCTGGTGTGCTTGCAGGTTTCCAGAATTGAACCCTCCTAGTCGTCCGATTACGTACCAACTGTCAAAAACTCCGTCAATATAATTCTTTTCACCTTGGCTGGGAATATCCTCAAACCGTATCCATATCCAGCAGTTAAACGGATCTATTTCTCTAAAGCGTATTTCCATATTAGTATGTGATTATTTGTAGTCTTATAAAAATAAACTTAAATTATACCTAGCATGTAAGTTCTAAGTAATAGCTTTAAACTTATCATAAGTTTATAGGAATATATAACCATCCATAATGCTTAAGTTGAGAAACATTTATTATCATCCCTCAACATCTGAGAAACCAATATTGAAGTGCATCTCATTAGATGTCAAAAGAGATCAACCATTAATAATTTCAGGAGCAAGCGGAACTGGTAAAACAAGCCTCGTAGAAGTCATCAGTGGATTGGTTTCTCAAAACAAAGGAACAATCTTATACGAGGACCAAATAGTAACAAAAAGACAAAGGAGAGAAATGTGTGGGGTGGTATTTCAATTTCCCGAACGTCATTTCATAGGTATGACCGTAGCTCATGAACTTCGTCTAGGGCAACGAAGGCTACCAAGTGAGCTTCAGTCAGAAGTGTTAACAAAGGTAGGGTTAGGTTTAATTGATATATCCGAATTTCCAGAAAGGCTTAGTGGAGGCCAGCAAAGACGATTAGCCATAGCTATACAATTGATAAGAAGGCCTAAAATACTATTACTTGATGAGCCTACAGCAGGTTTAGACTGGTCAATTAGAGATGAAATTCTCAAATTGATCAAACATCTATCAAAAGAAAATTATATGATCATAGTTACTCACGAACCGGAAATATTTTCTTCCTGGAATATCACCAATTATCAATTAGAGGCTAAATAGCTTGAAGATATTTATTTATTTGATCTCATGAAGGATAATCTGGTAAGAGCAACAGCTGCTGATGGAGGAATAAGTCTTGTAGCTGTTAGTACGACCGAAACTGTTAACGAAGCAAGAAGTCGGCATTCACTTTCATATTTAACTACTGTAATCCTTGGCAGAGCCATGGGAGCCGGATTGCTACTTGCAAGTTCGATGAAAGTTCAACAAGGACGGGTTACGATCAAATTTCAATCAGATGGGCCATTAAAAGGACTTTTTGTAGATGCTGGCAGAGATGGAACAGTAAGAGGATATGTTGGGAATCCAGAACTAGAACTCGAATTAAAAAATACATCTACTGCTCATCCCTACTTTGATTTCAGCACTGCTACAGGTAGAGGCTATTTACATGTAACTAGAGATACAGGTAGAGGGCAGCCTTTTTCAAGTACTGTTGAATTGGAAGGAGGTGGTGTAGGAGAGGATATTGCATCTTATTTACTTAATTCAGAACAAACAAAATCAGCTGTCTTTGTAGGCGAAAAAATAGAAAAGGGCAAATTAATCTCTTCTGGAGCCTTAATAGCCCAGATTCTACCAAAAGCAAACTCAGACAATTCTCTTATAGATGAATTGGAGCAACAATGTTCAAATGTTTCACAATTTAGTGAACATCTTTATTCTTGCAAAGATAATCTTTCAAATATATTTGAGCTTTTATTCCCATCCTTAGGTTCTGAAGTCTTACATCCTGTAGGGAATTATCAAAACATTTCTTTTAAGTGTAAGTGTAGTAGATCTCGTAGTGTCTCTGCATTAAGGCTATTAGGAAAAAAGGAACTCCAAGATATTCTTCACAACGAAAAAGAATCTAAACTAACATGCAAGTTTTGCAATAATATATATATAATTGGAGAATCTGAATTAAAGCAACTAATCAATGAATTTTGATTATTAAAATACCTAGCCTAAAAGAATTGCTCCTATCCACAACAAAATGAGAACTGGAAGAGCCTCTATTTTATCGAGGGATAATAGTAATGAATGATTGTTAGCAAGTTCTATATTACTTACTATAAGACCCCCGAGGATATAACCAGTTGATAGAAAAACAACACTCCATCCCAGGGATGAAATTGCTTTCCTTCCTCGTTTCAATTGGCTAATAAACAATCCAATTGTAGAAACTGAAAGGATGATCTGAATATACGAATCCGAAGCTACTAAAAGTAGGACAATAACAAATATACCTAGTGAGAGTCGTATTGTTAAGCCCTCTCCATCAGGAAGACTGATAAAGGAATTATCTTGAGTATCTGAAGAAGATGTTGAAGCAAGGCTCCTAATTTTGGTCAATAGTGAATTTTTTAAAACAGGAAGAGTTACATTTCCACCATTCTTTTCTTTTTGGGATGCATTAACAGCTTCGTTACTCATTCTCCCCAATTGCCTCGCTTTAAGGCTATCCATAAGTAACGAATCATATGAGGATTCAATTTTGGCCTTTAACAGGAGATCATCTCCTGCCTCAATTAATTTGTTGTCTCTAGCTTTCTGAATATCCTCAAAAGTTGAATTGCGGTCAACTCCTAAAAGTGAATAAGGATCACT
The DNA here is from genome assembly GCA_003279445.1 of Prochlorococcus sp. AG-402-G10. GTDB lineage: Bacteria > Cyanobacteriota > Cyanobacteriia > PCC-6307 > Cyanobiaceae > Prochlorococcus_E. The sequence goes on along the minus strand of QCHT01000001.1, from coordinate 184,124 downwards.
AGGGTCTTGCTGATCACTTGATCGTGTATTAGCCACAGTTTAAACCATTGTTATCAAGGAGCGTAATTGCGAGCACAGGGATTGGTAAAGGAAATGATATTAAAGAGTTATAGGGTTAACTCCGCTCACGACAGGAGCAACTGAACTTAACTCTAGACCTGGATGATCTTGCTCTAATTGATTTAGATTCCATTTATTCTTGAAAAGAAGAACAGGCCTCTGCCAAGAGTCTTGGACTGTTTTACAATTAAATATTCTCCCAATCTCATCAAGAGAGTTCCATCCACCACTCACCCATCTTGCGACTTGAAAGCCCATGGCCTCTACCCTAGTTTCAACAGAGTATTCATTCTCCAGCCGATGTTGAACAACCTCAAGTTGTAACTGACCAACGGCAGCAAGTATTGGATCTCTTTTGCTCTGGTCTATATCATAAAGAATTTGGACAGCTCCCTCTTCTCTTAATTCATTGACTCCCTTTTTAAAATTTTTAAAAGCAGATGGATTAGGGTTTCTCAACCAACAAAAAATCTCTGGGCTAAAGCATGGTATGCCCTCGTACTCTGTGTATTGCCCTGTATATAAGGTATCGCCAATGGAAAACATGCCTGGATTGTTTAATCCAATCACATCTCCTGGATATGCATCTTCTACAACTTCCCTGTCTTTTGCAAATATCTTTTGGGGTCTAGATAAACGAATATTCTTACCAGTCCGAGCATGACAAACAATCATATCCTTTTCAAATCGTCCACTACAAACTCGAACAAAAGCGACACGGTCTCTATGACGAGGATCCATATTGGCCTGTAATTTGAAAACAAATCCTGTGAATGTATCTCTAAGAGGATCAACAGGACCGTCGTGAGCTATACGAGAAACGGGACCTTGAGCTATGTCAAGAAAACTGTCTAAGAAAGGCTTAACACCAAAGTTTGTCATAGCCGAACCAAAGAAAACAGGTGTAAGTTCGCCCGCTCTAATGAGTTCAATATCCATTGGTGCACCTGCCTCCTCAAGAAGATCTAATTCTTCTATTGCTTTATCTAAAAGATCTTTTTCAACTAAGTTAGATAACTCAGGATCCTCAAGCTTCAAACGTCTCTCAATTGACTGTTTTCCTCTCTCAGCTCGGGAAAATAACACAACATCTCTTGTTTGGCGTTCAATAACACCACGAAAGAGATCACCACTCCCGATAGGCCAATTCAACGCAATGGTTGCAAGCTTGAGTTCGGATTCGATCTCATCCAAAAGAGTGAGTGGCTCTAGACCAGGTCGATCCATCTTGTTGATGAATGTAAAAATAGGAATATTCCTTAGTCGACAAACTTCAAACAGCTTTCTTGTTTGAGGTTCTAATCCTTTTGCAGCGTCTTCTAGCATAACTGCATTATCTGCAGCAGCTAGTGTTCGATATGTATCTTCTGAAAAATCCTGGTGACCAGGGGTATCTAATAAATTTATCGTAATGTCATTGTAATCAAACTGTAAAACTGTTGATGTAATTGAAATACCTCTTTGTTTTTCCAATTCCATCCAATCAGAGGTAACCTTCCGTTGTTCTCCTCGAGCCTTAACAGCACCAGCTTGTTGAATTGCTCCTCCATATAGAAGAAGCTTTTCTGTCAGAGTTGTCTTACCGGCATCTGGATGGGAAATAATTGCAAAATTTCGCCTTCTATTTACAGCTTCTTTTAATTCCTTCTGAAATTCTCCGCCATTAATGGATAAAGATGCTTTTGATGGCAGATGTCCAGATGTGAGAGATTTCATTTCAATCAGGTAACTTAGATTCTTCTAATTTCAAATGTTCTATTGATATCAAAAAATTGCCTCTTCGAAATTTAACCTCTGCCATATCCTTTGGTAATAAAGCTACGACCACTCCAACCTCATCTAGGGAAACCAGATCAGGAGGACGAAGCATCGGCATTGGATCGCTGGTTTTTAAATATGGTTGAGATACTTTCAAAAGGACCCTTTCGCCCAAAATGACTGTCATAAAGCTTTCTCTCAGTAAAAAGGGGTTAAGGGCTATTTTCGGATTGAGTTCTTGCACTCATTCACAATAAGCTTACTAAGCAATTCAAACACTTCCCAATAAAGAGCTGACATTTATCATTAATGTATATCTAAGTTTGATTCCCTTGCGAACCTTTACTCTTTTAAGTTCAGCACTCGCAAGTCTACTAATAATCCTTGTAGGTGGAATGATTCCATCAGCAACTTTTATCATTAAAAGTAATTTATCTCTAGAAGTTGTTGATTTACCTATTTCATGGCAAGTGCCGGCATTAATATTCACTGGATTATTCTGCGGACCTAAAGCAGGGATGATCGCAGCTATTGCTTACCTAACAATTGGTCTGTTTTATCTACCTGTATTCCAAGGAGGGGGAAGTCTTGGATATATTGCTACTCCGGCCTTTGGATATTTAGCTGGTTTCATACCAGCCGTTTGGGTAACCGGGCGAATGGCTCAGTTAAGAAGAAATAATTCAATACTTAGATTATTTATTACATCTATTTCTGGATTGACAATAATTCATGCGGTAGGAATAATAAACATATTTGCAGGAGTATTGACATCAAGATGGGGTGACACACTTCTGGAGCTATTATATATATATAGCATCTCTAACCTTCCTTTCCACGTACTCTTATGCATTCCCATTGTATTGCTAACTAAATCATTGAGAAAAGTATTAATTCTAGAATGAAGTAAATCAATGAAGTCTAACACAATTATCTTTCTATCCATTTTGATTTGCTCATTTGATCAATTAACTAAGTTTATTGCAATTACAATAACTCCTGCAAGTCAAATTCCTATTATACCTGGCCTAATTAGACTTAATTTAGTGAAGAATAAGGGAGCTGCATTTAGTATATTTAGCAGTTTCCCCTTCTTACTTTCGATCATTAGTCTAACCGTCGCATTAGTTTTAATAATCTTGATTTGCAGTAGATCTTTCTTTAATTACTATAATGCTTTGGGTATAGGATGCCTTTTAGGTGGAACTCTTGGCAACGGATTAGATCGATGGAGACTAGGTTATGTAGTAGATTTCATACAATTAATACCTGTCAATTTTCCAATCTTTAATTTTGCTGATATCTCAATTAATATTGCTTTAATTTACCTTCTACTTGATATTCTCACTAGAAAGAGGATTTAAGAAATGCAATCTTACAGGAATAATGATGATTTATCGGAACTATTATCTATAAAATGATCAATAGAAATAAGCGCTTTATTTTTTTACTACTACTTCCAATAGTGGTTACTATAGCTGCATTAGCTGGAGCTATAATAAAATTAATAAATATAAAAATAATATTTTTTTCTCTAGTAACCCTTTCTCTACTTTTTAATAAAAGCCTACTTAACAAAGTCAAAAGAATCATACGAAGATTAAGCTATTATCTAATTAATGAAAAAGATACCGTCTCAGCACCTAAGGATCGTAGTGAGGCTGCAAGACAAAGTTTAAAAAGTATAGATCAGTTAACTAGCCTTATTCAAAATAATATTGCATCAGAAGCTTTTAAATACGAAAAGGAGTTAATTGAAAAAGAGCTTTTAAGAGGCGATTTAGTCGTTGTTTTCTTGGGAACAGGATCTACTGGTAAGACTTCTATCATAAGATCCCTTCTTAATAGAATAGTAGGAGAAATTGGCCCGAGCATGGGCTCAACCAAAAGTACAAATTCATACCGACTACGTTTAAAGTCTCTTGCTAGAGGACTAAATCTTGTAGACACCCCTGGAATTCTAGAAGGAGGTGTAGATGGTCGTATAAGAGAAAGGGAGGCTCTTCTAAAAGCAAGTCGGGCTGATCTAATAATTTTTGTAGTAGATAGTGATCTAAGGTCTTATGAAATGAAGTTAATAACAAGTCTATCAAAAGTAGGCAAGAAGCTCTTTGTTGCTATTAACAAGTGTGACCTTCGCTCAGAATCTGAGGAAGACAACTTAGTTAATTTAATACAAAATCATTGTATGGGATTAGTTGATAAGAAAAATATCATCACAATTTCTGCTTCGCCTCAGACAATACCTGTTCTCGGCAGTAGACCCTTGCAACCCAAACCGGAAATTAAGCAGTTAATAACACGCATAGCTATCGTTCTTCACGAAGAAGGTGAAGAGCTAATTGCAGATAATATTCTACTTCAATGTAGGAACTTAGGAGAATCAGGTAGAAGGCTTTTATCAAAGCAGAGACTTATGAAAGCCAATAGATGTGTAGAAAGGTACATATGGATTAGCAGCAGCGTTGTATTTATGACTCCATTACCTGGAGTAGACCTTCTTGGGACTGCTGTAGTTAATGGCAGAATGGTGATGGATATATCTAAAATATTTGGAGTTAATCTAACAAAGAGCCGAGCCAAGTTTCTTGCAATGTCACTAGGTCAAACCATTGCTGGATTAGGAATAGTAAAAGGAGCGGTTTCAATAATTAGCAACTCGCTTAGTTTGCACCTGCCTACATATCTAATAGGGAAGTCAATCCAAAGCATTACAGCAGGTTGGCTTACAAAAGTTGCTGGGGAAAGTTTGATAACTTATTTTGAACAGGATCAGGATTGGGGCGATGGAGGGATACAAGAAGTTGTTCAAAGGCACTATAATATCAACAGCCGAGAAAAAAGCTTAAGGCAATTTATAAAGCTTGCAATGAATAGAGTAGTTAAGCCTATTAGAGAAGACAACTACAAAGAGTTGCCACCAAGCCTAAGGCCTCGGGAGGTGGAGGAAGCATTGGGCCACGAGCATCAAGAATAGTTATTAGAGTTAAATAAAGTATGCCTATGATAATTGAGAAGATCCCAGTAACTACGGCTACAAATTTCCCCCGTTTATTTTCATTGTTCATTGTAATTAAACAGATTGATTCAAGGTTTCTGCCAATTCATCTATATGTGAAGTTTGTGTATGAGGGTTACCCATGACTGCCTTCAAATAATAGCGATTCTGATATTTAGGTCTTGATAGCAAGAAATTACTCTCTAACAATCGAGATTTAGTCCTAACTGACCATTCATCAGCTTCAAGAGAAGTAGCATCAAGGGGAGTAACAGCTAACAAGTGCAAGGGTCCAGTAATTACCTTAAGTTTTCGACTGTCTAGCTTCTCAGCTAGATACCTTCTACGAAAGATAGCTTGTTCAAGAAGTAATTGAATTCCATTCTGACCAAGTTGCCTTAACCCAATCCACAATTTAATTATCTCTGCAGCTCTAGTTCCTTGCAATCCAATTTCTCCACCTTGAACTTGTAAGCCTGAAGAAGGTTCAATATAAGGGAAACCAGTTGAGAAACATTTAAATAGATCATCAAAGTTTGATACAAGCAATAACGACGATGTTTTCGTGATTCCCAAAAGCTTCTGAGGATTAACAGTAACTGAATTCGCCTTAGATAGATCTGATACAAGTTTTTTTGTTGAAGTCGACAAAGCAAATACTCCACCAATAGCAGCATCTACATGTAGCCACAGGTTCTCAACCCTACAAAAATGTGAGATTTCAGTTAATGGATCGATTGCTCCTCTAATAGTTGTACCTGCAGTTGCAACAACAGCTATGCAGGTTTTACCAAGGGTTTTTATTTCTGAAAACCTTTTCTTTAGAGATGTGATATCAATTCTGCCATCATTATCAGTCGAAATCTTACATAGAGAATCTGGAGGCAGACCCATGACCGAAACTGCCCTGGCAATTGAGACATGAGCTTCTTCACTTACAAGAACAACAGCATCTGAGTTATAGAGAGAGTTGCTGTTAGATCTTGCAACCAACAAAGCCATTAAATTAGCTAGACTTCCACCACATGCAGCTACTCCCCCAGAAGTACTCGGCATTCCCAATTCTTCTGAAATCCATTTACAAAGGCTACGCTCTAATTTTGTGATACTTGGAGAAAGTTCCTCAGCCAATAAATTATTATTAAGGCCTGCACATATCAACTCCCCAATAATTGAACCAGTAAGGGGAGGAGGGTCTAAATGTGCAAGAGCACCTGGATGAGATGAATGATATGAACCTGACATCAACTTCTGAATATCCTCCAATAGTTGTTCAGGAGGCAATCCTTCTAAGCAGGGTTGAACATCCGGTAAATCAAATAATGAAGGCAGGGGTCCCTTCTCATGCGTCGTGGATATCCAACTACAAAGACTGCCACAAGCATCTTCTAAAAAAGATTTAAATTTTGGATCAGAATGATTTGGTGATGCAAAAAAGTCCAATGGAATTTCCTATCAGGTATTTATACCAAAAAGAATTGTTGAGAAATAAAATTCAGTAAGTTCGTATTTAAAGGTTTGTTTTTACACCTATGCAATTTGCTAAACCAATACAACTCAACGATACACAAACCCTTCGATGGATGTTCATTCTTCTTAAAAGAGCGAGAAATGCTGGTGATGATGGGGAAGTTCCAGTTTCAGCAATAATCCTAAACGAAAAGGGGCAATGTATTGGTCATGGAAGAAATACTAGAAATAGAGATTGCAACCCTTTAGGACACGCAGAACTAATTGCTCTTCGTCAAGCTGCTTGGATAAAAAGAGATTGGAGATTCAATGAATGCACCTTGATAGTGACTCTTGAACCATGCCAAATGTGTTCTGGTGCACTTATTCAAGCAAGAATGGGGAAGGTTATATATGGAACAGAAGATAAGAAAAGAGGTGGAATGGGCGGATCCATAGATTTAACCTCACATAAAAGTGCTCATCATAAAATGACTATTGAAAGAGGAATTTTGGAAGATCAACTCAAATATGAACTAAAAGAATGGTTTAAAATTCATAGATCCAAGTAAATATTAGCCTTTAAATTTAGGTAATTCAGACTCAAAAAGATCTAAGATCTTATCAACATTTTTTCTCTTTGAATTATATCCCATAAGACCAATTCTCCAGACTTTGCCTGCTAACTCACCTAAACCTCCTCCTATTTCTACACCAAAATTATTCAGTAAATGCTGAGTAAATGATTTACCATGAATACCATTGGGAATCTTTACAGTAGTAAGTGTTGGGAGCCGAAGTTCCTCTTTAACATGAAGCTCCAAGCCCATACTTTGTAATCCATTCCATAAGGCTTCAGCATTTGTTCTATGGCGATCCCATGAATTTTCCAAGCCTTCTTCAACAATTAATCTGAGAGCCTCGCGAATACCAAAATTCATATTCACTGGTGCTGTGTGATGATAAACACGATCACTACCCCAATACTGATTTAACAAAGAAAGATCTAAATACCAATTCGGGACTTTACCTTTTCTATTATTAAGTTTTTCTTCTGCTCTTTTATTCATTGTAAAAGGACCAAGTCCTGGAGGACAACTAAGTCCCTTTTGACTACAACTATAGGCAAGATCTACCTTCCATTCATCCAGGAATAAAGGGATACTTCCAAGTGAAGTTACTGTATCTAGAATCAAGAGGCAATCATATCGTCGGCACAAATCACCTATTTGCTGCATTGGTTGACAAACTCCTGTTGAAGTTTCGGCATGAACTAAGGCAAAAACAGAAGGTTTGTATTTAATCAAAGCAGATTCAATATCATCAAGAGAAAATGCTTCTCCCCAGGGTTTCTCAATTGTTCTAACTTTTGCTTGATATCTAGAAGCCATATCAGCCAAACGGTTCCCAAAATAGCCGTTAATTCCTACAAGGAAAATTTCTCCAGGTTCAATGATATTTGCAATTGTTGCTTCCATGGCAGCACTACCAGTCCCACTCATTGGAAGTGTTAGGCGATTAGAAGTCTGCCAAACATCTCGTAATAATCCCTGAACCTCAGCCATTAAATCAATATAAAAAGGATCTAAATGGCCCACTGGTTGGCAAGACAATGCTTCCAGGACCAAAGGGTGAGAATTAGAAGGCCCAGGTCCTAGCAAAAGTCTCTCTGGCACTGAGAGAGAGGGTACTGACGTGCCAGAATTTTTTAACATTGCAGAGTAAGCGGTTGGTGCCAAGACCGGATAGAAATGATTGCTTAACCTTGAGCCTAAACACCTAATGGTATTGTCGTGAAATTAATTTTAGGTATTGCAATGGTGAGAACATGAAATACTGGTTTTTTATAGGCAAGAAATCTAATAGGCCAATAAAACAAATGAGATTCTAAGCAGAGTGTAAAAAAGTACTTATTGATACATAACCTGAAGCACTTCGTAATTAATTTTGGTATATACATATCAAAAAATAGTCCATGGGAAAATCAGCTCAAGACGTACTAAGGCAGATCAAAGACGAGGGGATTGAACTCATTGATCTCAAATTCACTGACATCCATGGAAAATGGCAGCATTTAACTGTTACTTCAGACATGATTGATGAAAGTGCATTCAAAGAGGGATTGGCGTTTGACGGATCTTCAATCAGAGGATGGAAAGCGATAAATGAATCCGACATGTCAATGGTCCCAGATGCGAACACTTCATGGATAGATCCCTTTTACCGGCATAAGACTCTAAGTATGATTTGCTCAATACAAGAGCCTAGAAGTGGAGATCCTTACTCACGATGCCCAAGAGCATTAGCCCAAAAAGCATTATCCTATCTTTCAACTACTGGACTAGCAGATGCTGCTTTTTTTGGACCTGAGCCTGAGTTCTTTATTTTTGACGATGTAAGATACGACTCAAAGGAAGGTACTTCTTTTTACAGCGTTGATAGTATCGAAGCCCCTTGGAACACCGCAAGAGCAGAAGAGGGTGGGAACCTAGGTTACAAAATTCAATACAAAGAAGGTTATTTCCCTGTTTCTCCAAATGATACAGCTCAAGACATGCGATCTGAGATGCTGCTACTCATGGGAGAACTTGGAATACCAATCGAGAAACATCATCATGAAGTTGCTGGCCCTGGACAACATGAGTTAGGTATGAAATTCGCTTCTCTTATCGAAGCAGCTGACAATGTCATGACATATAAATATGTCGTAAGGAATATTGCTAAAAAATATGGTAAAACTGCGACCTTTATGCCAAAACCTGTCTGGAATGACAATGGCACAGGCATGCATGTTCACCAAAGCCTATGGCAAGCTGGTAAGCCTCTTTTCTTTGGTGAAGGTACTTACGCAAACCTCTCCCAAACAGCAAGATGGTATATAGGGGGTATTCTTAAGCATGCGCCTTCATTTCTAGCCTTTACAAATCCAGGCACTAACAGTTACAAACGTCTTGTCCCAGGTTTCGAAGCTCCAGTGAATCTTGTCTATTCACAAGGCAATCGGTCTGCGGCAATCAGGATCCCTCTCACTGGGCCAAGTCCAAAAGCAAAAAGATTGGAATTCAGACCAGGAGATGCATTGGCAAATCCATATTTAGCCTTTAGTGCAATGCTTATGGCGGGAATAGATGGAATAAAAAATCAAATCGACCCAGGTGATGGTGAAGATAGAGATTTATTTGAACTTCCTGCGGAAGAACTTGCAAAGATAGCAACTGTGCCATCTTCATTAAACGATGCTTTAGAGGCATTAAAAGATGACAATGATTACTTAACAGAGGGAGGAGTATTCGACACAGACTTTATTGACAATTTCATTGAGATGAAATATGAGGAAGTCCAGCAATTAAGGCAGAGACCTCACCCTCATGAGTTCTTCATGTACTACGACGCATAGGGTATGCCAATCAAAAAGAACTAAGATTCAATTAGTTTTAGAAAAAGGAATGCTTCATAGACTATATTTTGGGTATTCCTTATTTTTTTGAAATTTATTACCATTGATCTAACTAAACAAAATGGAAAGGAAGGAATTACAAGCATAATTTCACCTCTGGCTTAAATTAAGAAAGTTTAATTATTATATATTCATTAAATAATGGAGATTAAAGTGAGATTATTATTTCACGAATAAAAGTAATTGTAGCTAGTTCATAATTCGCCTTCTTATAAAATCTAAAAATAATAAAGTGAATATTGATTAAAATGAGTTTTTCTCCCAAAATTAATTCTCTTGGCAACAGAAATTGAACATAAACTCACGGAAAGGCAAAAAATCTGCTGAAATAGATTTATCTAAAAACACCCATGTCCGAGCCAAGCCTCGCAAAAATTGCATATCAAACCTTGCAGCAAGGCAAAGGTCTTCTTGGAATCGCGCATAAGGAAATAAGTACGAAATTAATGGGATTTCTTGTACCTGAAGCTATTCCGGATACATCTCATATAACAAAGGAACTACTTCTTGATCTAAGAAAATCAATTAAAGATCTTGAAGAAATAGATTGGTATGATGCGGAACGAGGTTTATATCCAAAAAATCTTCTTTTTGAAGCACCTTGGATAGAATGGTTTTTAAAATATCCATTAGTCTGGCTAGATATGCCATCAACTTGGAGTAGAAGAAAGGACAGGAATATCCAGGACCTTCCTCATTCAATTAATAAAGAGATCTATCCAGATTATTATTTGCAAAACTTCCATCATCAAACAGATGGATATCTAAGTGATTATTCAGCATCAATTTATGATATTCAGGTAGAGATTCTTTTTAATGGAACAGCAGATGCAATGAGAAGGAGAGTGATAGCTCCATTGAAAACTGAAATCAATAAATATTTCCCAGAATCAAATGATTCAAGTTTAAAAATCCTAGACCTAGCAACAGGTACAGGTAGAACTCTTCAGCAAATAAGATCTGCCTTCCCAACATCTGAACTTACTGGATTAGATTTATCCGCCTCGTATTTAAAACAAGCAAGCAAATATTTAAACAATGGTGAGAATGAATTAGTGCAATTAATTAAAGGAAATGCAGAAAGAGTACCTATCCTAGATCAATCATTCCAAGCAATTACATGTGTATTTCTATTCCATGAATTGCCAGGGAAAGCAAGGGATAATGTTATAAAGGAATGCTATCGCCTTCTACAACCTAATGGTGTATTAATTCTTGCAGACTCAATTCAACTTAGTGATTCCCCAGAATTCTCTTCTGTATTAGAGAATTTCCATAGAATATTTCATGAGCCATATTATAAAAATTATATTAAAGATGATATTGATCTAAGGCTATCCATGAATGGTTTTAAATGTATAAATAGTGATTCATTTTTCATGACAAAAGTATGGTCAGCCATAAAAGCATAATTCACGAATTACCTTAAATTATTATTTATCGTAAGAGTAGATTTATTAACATTAAATATGGCAACTTATGAGTAATTATAAATTGAAAATATATGTTCTATTTTCTTAATTCATCTAAAACATTTCTATCTTCTAAAGTACTGGTATCTCCTTTAACCTCTTCTCCAGAAGCTAAAGCCCTTAGTAATCTACGCATAATTTTGCCACTTCTAGTTTTAGGCAAAGCATTAGTGAAACGTATCTCATCCGGTCTTGCAATCGCACCAATTTCTTGAGAGACATGTTTTTTTAACATTGATATAAGCTCATCATTGCTGTTTCTTCCAGTTTCTAAACTAACAAAAGCGACAACTGACTCACCCTTCACATCATCTGGGATTCCAACCACTGCGGCCTCAGCAACAGAACTATGACTTACTAAGGCTGACTCTATTTCCATTGTTCCAAGACGGTGACCAGAAACATTTATTACATCATCAACTCTTCCCATTATCCAGAAATAACCATCCTCATCACGTCTTGCTCCATCCCCAGCAAAATAAACTAATTCCCCATTGATAGGATTTAAATATTCCCAATAACTTTCACGAAAACGTTGAGGATTTCCATGCACCGTTCTCATCATCCCAGGCCAGGGCCTCTTAATTATCAAATAGCCGCCTTTATTGGCTTGAACAGTCTTTCCGTCGCCAGTAACAACATCTGCCTCAATTCCAGGCAAAGGTAAAGTAGCTGATCCAGGTTTAGTAGGAATAGCCCCTGGCAAAGGACTAATCATTACACCACCAGTTTCTGTCTGCCACCATGTATCAACAATGGGACATTTTTCTGCACCTATAACTTCTCTATACCAGATCCACGCCTCAGGATTTATCGGTTCTCCAACTGTGCCTAATAATCGCAAACTACTTAAATCATACTGATCAGGAATTGACCTCCCAGATTTCATGAAGGCTCTTATTGCTGTTGGCGCTGTATAAAAAATATTTATCTTGTGTTTTTGAATTAAATCCCAAAATGCTCCTGGATTAGATGGTCGAGGCACTCCTTCATACATAACAGTTGTAGTACCGTTAGATAAAGGGCCGTAAACTATATAGCTATGACCAGTTATCCAGCCAACATCTGCAGTACACCAATAGACATCGTCTTCTTTAACATCGAAGATCCATTTAAACGTCAAGTGGGCCCATAGGTTATAGCCTGAGGTTGTGTGTACAACACCTTTTGGTTTGCCTGTTGAACCAGATGTATAAAGAACAAAAAGACGATCTTCACTGTCCATTTGCTCCGGAGGGCAATCTATTGACTGGTTGGGTATTAATTCATGCCACCAATAATCTCTCCCAGAAAGAAAAGCCACCTCTTCACAAGTACGTCGAACAACTAAAACAGACTTGACACTAGGGCAACTATGATTTTCCAAGGCAGAGTCAACAGCGTTCTTTAGAGAAATAATCTTGTCCTTTCTAAAACCACCATCAGCAGTAATAACAGCTTTTGCCTCTCCATCATTTAATCGATCCCGCAAGGCTTCTGATGAGAATCCGCCAAAAACCACAGAGTGAGGAGCACCAATACGAGCACAGGCAAGCATAGCCATAGCAGCTTCTGGAACCATTGGCATATAAAGCGCAACCAAGTCACCCTTTCCAATTCCAAGTTCCTTCAAACCATTAGCTACACGACATACCTCTTCAAAAAGTTCCTTATAAGTTATTTTTCTAACTTCTCCTGGCTCTCCCTCCCAGATGATAGCGAGCTTATTGCCAAGCCCTTGCTTTACATGACGATCTAAACAGTTATAAGAAACATTTGTCTTGCCACCATCAAACCATTTAGCAAATGGGGGATTGGACCAATCCAAAACGGTATGGAAAGGTTTAAACCAATGCAATTCCTTTAAAGCGGCTTCTCCCCAAAAACTTTCCGGATTTAATCTTGCAGCTTCTACCATCTGCTGATAGTGTTCTAAACCTTTAATATTCGAAGTATCAACTATTGAAGAAGAAGGTTTAAAAACTCTTTCTTCCTGCAGGACTGTCTCAATCTGCGATGATGGGTCAGGACACATAAGAACAATTCTCTCTCATATTATTCAAGCTACATCTGAGAAAATAAAAAGGAAAGTGAAATGGTTTTTTAAAAGAGATTTCTCATTTCTGAGCCAAATCCCTTAATAATTGCCTGAGATCCAAATAAAAAGTTAAGTCAAATCATTAGAATTATAAAATTTAACTAATATTTTCAATAAAGAAATTATAAGCAAAACAAATTCATAAAATACTTTAAAGATGATAAAAGGTAATAAGTAGAGAGGAAGTTAGCTGAAGAATTAAATACTATAAAGAAAATATAATAATAAACAAATTAGTCAATAAAGCCTTCGAAGTACATATTCAGGAAGAGCCATTAGTGAATCCTTTGAGGGAGAGTCTGGCAACCATTTAATAGACTCATATGAACTCTGAGCAAAATCTTCAGCTAATTTCCTTGCACGGTTAATGGCATTTGAACTACGAACAAGATCTAGCGCCTTAGCAAGATCTCCTTTAAAGCTAAATTCTCTTTTAATCAACTCAGAAAGGGTTGAGTCCTCTTCAAGAGCATAGAGAGCAGGAGCTGTTAAATAACCACTAGCTAAATCATTTGCTGCAGGCTTGCCCAACTGCTTATCATTACCAGTAAAGTCAAGGACATCATCCACAACTTGAAAAGCGAGGCCAAGTTGTTTCCCAAAATTATATAAACATTGTAATTCATCACTAGATGAATCACTTAGAACACCAACAGCCTGTGCGCTATTTGCAATTAAAGATGCGGTTTTACAATAACTTTTTTCGAGATAAGTTTCAAAAGTTTGTTTTGAGTCATATTTACATAAACCTTGCTTGACTTCTCCTTCAGCCAAATCCATTATTACTCTACTAAGAAGTTTTACAACATCCAGATTATTTAGATTTGCAAGATGCCAACTTGCTTGAGCAAAAAGGAAATCACCAGCCAAAACAGCAACTTTATGGTCAAAACGACTGTGGACTGTTTCAACTCCTCGACGCGTCGAGGCTTCATCTACAACATCATCATGAACAAGAGAAGCTGTATGAATCATTTCCGTAATTTCAGCTAACCTTCTATGCCGAGGGGAAATTTCTCCATTAGGTGATAAAGCTTTGGACAAAAGAAGGACTATTGCGGGTCTTATACGTTTGCCTCCAGCACTAAAAAGATGTTCGGCTGCCGCCTGTAAAATAGGGTGTCCAGCTCCTATAAGGACACGAAGATCTTTTAGCAGATTTTCAAGATCTGCATCAACCGGTTGTAGCAAGTCAGTTACTGTGTACATAGGAAACCTTGCTTCATTGATACTAGGAGACGCAGGATGGTGAACGTAGTGAAATAACCTCAACCTCTGGTTTAGTTCCCAATAAACTTTGCATTTTAGTAGAGAAGCCGAATGGATCAGACGTAACACAAAAGTGGATCTCTATCTTCTTCTTTGAGGTTTCTAAAGACAAATGAGGAGTTTTTAAAAAATTATCCAATTTCTTAGCTAAGCCAATTGATGGGTCAATTAAACGAATATGTGAAGGCAATAATTTTGTAAGCATTGGTTTTAGAATGGGGTAATGACTGCAACCTAGAACAATTGCTTCAACGTCAGCAGCTAAAAGTGGTTCTAAGTGCTTTGTAATTACATCGATACATTCAGTTGAACTTAAATCGCCTTCTTCAATCATAGGGACTAGTTCTGGGCAACCCTCTTCTATTACGTAAATATTTGGATAAAAAGTATGAATACTCTTGGTGTAAGCCTTTGAAGAAACAGTAGACGAAGTAGCCAAAACACCCAATCTTGAATCAGAAGCTTTAATTAACTCAACAGTGGAATTAACAAGATCAAAAATAGGAAAAATGGAGTGCTTCTTAATCACATCAAGTGCGAGAGAGTTAGTGGTATTGCATGCCACAATAATGGCATCAATTTGTTGAACATTGAACCAGTAAATAATCTCTTGTGCAATGTCTCTAATTTCAACTGGGCTTCGTGAACCATATGGCATTCTTGCTGTGTCAGCTAAATAAATTGCCTTAAATTCTGAATGCCTTTCCTTAATACTTTTAAGCACAGTAGTACCACCAATACCACTATCAAATAAACCTAATCGATAGTTCAATAGGACTCCTTAAGGTAATTTAATATTCCTTTAGATATTGCAAAAGCAACTTTTCTCCTGTGACTTTTTTGTGCAAGTAATTTTGCATCAAACCTTCCAGTAACAAAGCCAACTTCTATTAATGCTGCTGGCATATTAGTGTTGCGAATCACAAAAAACCTACTCTGTCGAACTCCTCTATTAGGGCTCCCTGGAGTCACGTGAAGAAGCTCATCCTGAATTTTTGAAGCCAATTTTTTCCCATAGAAACCTGTAAAAAAATAACTTTCTATACCACTTACATCTCTCCTGAATCCACGAGTAGCATTTGCGTGAATACTTACAAAAGCATCAGCATTAGATCTATTAGCCATTAATACCCTTTGATTTAAACCAACATCGATTTCACTAGCTCTAGTCATCAATACCTTTACCCCCTTATCTCCTAGATAACGAGCCACAGTTCTGGAAATATCAAGAACAACGTCTGTTTCTTTTAAGCCATTAATTCCGACTGCTCCAGAATCAGGGCCTCCATGACCAGGATCTATAACTATATGAAATCTACCTCTCTGGACAGTGGGCAAAGAGGCAAATTGGAAGTCTTTTAAGGGCCTAGTTAATGATTGTAATGATGACCTATTTGAGGTTATTTGCTTAGCTGGTTTAATTAATGAGCCTTCTCCAATGTTTTTTAAACCATTGAGATTAATGCCATCAAAACGCAATTCCCATAAATTTGGTGAAGTTCCTAATAATCTCAATTTTGAAGGGTTTAAAGAAACCTGTGGATTAAATTCAACCACTAATCTTGTATTACCTTTATAAGGTTTTCCGAGTCTTATTTCTTGTATTGGCCCATTCCCAACAAGCTTCCTAGGTTGAGTTAATTCACCAGGAAAATCAATCCAAATGCGATCTCCCTTTTGACCATAACCAGACTGATAATAAGCTTCTAAATCTGCATAAGGTGTTGTACGAAACTTCAAAGTCCCATCTGACGTAACTTGCCAAGCTGCTAATGCACTTGCTGCATTAGTTTTAAAAACATTAAGGAAAGAAAGTAAAAAGGTATAGAAAATTGCACTGAATATTAATCCCGTAATTCTATATCTCATAAATTTAAAATAAACTAGCCTTCCTATGTTTTAAAGAAGGCATTTGATTTCTAATACTTTGAACCCTAGAAGTAACAACTGGAGCTATAGCAGCTCCCTGTTGCACTCCAGCATCCGCAAGAACAGTACCCCAAGGATCAATAATCATTGCATGACCATGACTTTGTCGACGACGGTAATGGAGTCCAGTTTGAGCTGGAGCAACTACATAAGCGGTATTTTCAATTGCCCTCGATTGAAGTAAAATTTGCCAGTGATCTTTACCTGTAAAAGCAGTAAAAGCTGCCGGAATAAATAACAATTCTGCACCTTGGTCAACAAGATGCCTATAAAGCTCAGGGAAGCGTACGTCGTAACATATGGATAAACCAACCTTACATAATCCTGGGATGTTAATAACAGAAGGTAATTTATTTCCCGAAACTATAGTTTCGGACTCTCTATATTTATTCCCATCTGGTAAATCGACATCAAAAAGATGAATTTTATCGTATCTTCCTAATAATTGCCCGTCTCGACTAACAAGTTCTGCTCTATTGAGAGTACGCATTCCATCTCCAGCCGGAACTGGAAATCCACCGCCTAAAAGTACAACCTGATAACGCCTTGCCATCGTTATAAGAAATTGGCTGCATTTCTCAGCAAGAGAACTAGATATTTTAAGTCGCTCTTGATCATCACCAATAAAAGCAAAATTCTCTGGCAGTCCAATAAGTTCAGCTCCTCTACGAGAAGCAAGTTCTATTTGTTCTTCAGCTAAAGAAAAATTCGCCTCAACATTAGAGGTACTTGTTAATTGAACTGCCGCAGCCAAGAAATCCGACAAAGCCTTAAACCTAAGGTAGGAATTAAATTGTCAAAGAGAAAAAAGCACTCCTTGTTCTCTTTGGGTTGGAATAATACTTATACTATCGAGTTGTGAACAACAAAGGAAATCATCATCATGATTCCCAAGTCTCTCAAGCCGCTGACCATGAGTTGCCTTTCGTAAACATTGTTCAATATCGTTTTTCCATGAAGACCAAAGAGCAATAGCAGCAAAAAGTTCATCATTCATTATTTTACAAGTGTTGCCAGATGATTCCAGCAAGAATGCAGCAAGTGAGCCCGCTGCAAGTGAATCCTCTAATGAATATGAACCTTCCCATCCACTACCTAAAATTAAAATATCTTTCGGTTGTTTCAAAAGCAACCTTTCAGCAACAGCCCTTCTATTAATCAAAGCCATTGTATAAACAACCTTAGCCCCACTTACTTTATTGAGTGCTCGCGTTCCATTCGTAGTGCTCATAAATAAACGCTTTCCCTTCACGAGATCAGAAGTTACCGCAACCGGAGAGTTCCCCAAGTCGAAGCCATCAATCATCTTCCCTCCGCGTTCGCCCAACAAGAGCTTTGGAGATAATGACCAATCAGAAGATTTTTCCCTTAGCTTAGATAGATCTGCAAATGTTTGAACAGCTTCTGCCCCATTGTTTAAAGCACAAGCAATTGTTGTTGTAGCCCTAAGAACATCTATAACAACAGCAGTTTGAGATTTAATATCATATGGAACATCCCCTGCTACATGAAAATAGGAAAGCTTCATTACCAAATTTATGACAATCTAAGTAAGGGTAACTAAACCACTCATCTCAGTGTGAAGAAAATAATGAATCTCTTTCAATCAGCAAACGGGTCTAATGACATGAGAGCCTTTCTTTCTCTTCTAGAGAGGAAAGGGCAACTGAAAAGAATAAAAAAAGCTGTCGATCCTGACCTAGAACTTGCGGCTATTAGCGATCGAGTTCTTGGGATGGGAGGCCCAGCGCTGTTATTTGAAAATGTTGTTGGCTCAACTGTACCTGTTGCAGTCAACCTTTTAGGGACCGTTGAAAGAATAGCTTGGAGTATGGGTCTTGATTCAGTTAATCAACTAGAGGAGCTTGGGGAGAAGTTATCAAAGCTTCAAAATCCTGAACCACCTAAAAATATAAAAGAAACAATTAAATATGGTGGTCTAATTTGGGATCTTCTTAGAGCAATTCCAGATAGAGATCTTACCCCACCATGTCTTCATAAAGTTTTAAAAGGGGACGAGGTCGACCTAGACAAACTGCCGTTAATACGCCCATGGCCAGGTGATGCAGGAAAAATAATTACCTTCGGACTTGTGATCACAAAAGATCCAGAAACACACACACCAAATGTTGGAGTGTACAGACTTCAACAACAATCGAAACAAACAATGACAGTTCATTGGCTAAGCGTGAGAGGTGGGGCTAGGCACTTGAGGAAAGCCGCCGCTATGGGGAAAAAGTTAGAGATAGCAATTGCTGTTGGTGTACATCCACTGATTCTCATGGCAGCTGCAACTCCAATACCCGTTGCTTTAAGTGAATGGCTGTTCGCAGGTCTATATTCTGGACAAGGTGTCCGCCTAAGTAAATGCAAAACAATAGATATAGAAGTCCCAAGTCATAGTGAATTTGTTCTTGAAGGAACAATTACTCCGGGAGAGGAAATGAATGACGGTCCATTCGGGGATCATATGGGTTTTTATGGTGGAGTAGAGGCTTCACCATTAATACGTTTCAATTGCATTACTCACAGAAAGGATCCAGTCTTTCTAACTACCTTTAGTGGAAGACCTCCTAAAGAAGAGGCTATGCTTGCTATTGCATTAAATAGAATATATACGCCAATTCTAAGAAGTCAAATAACAGAGATCGTCGACTTTTTCCTCCCGATGGAAGCATTAAGTTATAAATTAGCAATCATTTCAATTAAAAAAAGTTATCCAGGTCATGCAAAAAGAGCTGCAATCGCTTTTTGGAGTGCTTTACCACAATTTACCTATACAAAATTTGTAGTCGTAGTTGATTCTACAATAAATGTACGAGATCCTCGTCAAGTTATATGGGCAATATCTAGCTTAGTAGATCCACAAAGAGATCTCTTGATAATGGAAAACACACCATTTGATAGCCTTGATTTTGCAAGTGTAAATATTGGATTGGGAGGAAGGCTATCAATAGATGCAACAACAAAAATTGGTCCTGAAAAAAATCATGAATGGGGTGAACCTTTAAATCATTCAGATAGTCTTAAAAAGAGCATAGATGATAATTGGAGTGAACTTGGACTATCTGACCTAGAAGAGAAGGAAGCTGATCCTTCATTGTTTGGATATGTTTTGAATGAAGTGATCAAGCTAAATCACATCACAAATTCATAAATGGATCTCAAATAAGTGTCATTACTAAACTTAAAATAATAAACTCAAGTGAGTTTAAAAGATAATCTCCTTGAGCTTAATAGAAAATACAGTTTCCCTAAGAGAAATCAAATCAGGGGGCAAACTTGTAGGTAGTGTAAAAGTACCTGGTGATAAATCCATCTCACACCGTTCCCTTTTATTTGGCGCAATTGCAGAAGGTGAAACGACTATAGAAGGTCTTCTCCCTGCAGAAGACCCAATTAGTACTAGTAAATGTTTAAACGCAATGGGAGTAAAAATAGAATTTCTAAATGATGGGAAAATAGTGAAAGTTCATGGAGTTGGTCTAGATGGTCTAAAAGAGCCAAATGATGTACTCAACTGTGGAAATTCAGGTACAACTATGAGATTAATACTTGGGTTATTAGTTGGTAAGCAAGGTAGACATTTTGTTTTAACTGGCGACGAATCCTTAAATAACAGACCAATGAAAAGAGTTGGTCACCCTCTGAAAATGATGGGTGCAAAAGTTAATGGACGTTCCAATGGTGATTTTGCACCACTATCTGTCATTGGATCACAGCTCCATGGAGCTGTGATTGGCACACCTGTAGCAAGTGCACAAATCAAATCAGCAATACTACTTGCAGCTCTTACAGCAGAAGGATCGACAACTGTTATAGAACCAGCAAACTCAAGAGACCATACAGAAAGAATGCTAAAAGCCTTTGGAGCCAATATAGAAATAACAGGCGAATTAGGTCGGCATATAACGCTTCGCCCAGGGCCTAAATTAAGAGCCACTCAAATAGTTGTTCCAGGTGACATAAGCTCAGCTGCATTCTGGTTAATCGCAGGTTCAATAATTCCGGGATCAGATATAACTATAGAAAACATTGGATTGAATCCAACAAGGACAGGGATACTAGATGTATTAAAACAAATGGAAGCTAATATTGAATTGTTTAATAAAAGAGAGATTGCTGGGGAGCCCGTAGGGGATATAAGAGTTGTTTCATCAAAACAACTAAAACCTTTCTGTCTAGACAATGAAATAATGCCTCGGCTTGTTGATGAGGTTCCTATCCTCACAGTAGCAGCATGTTTTTGTAATGGCACAAGCCAAATAAAAGGTGCTAGTGAATTACGAGTAAAAGAAACTGATCGACTTGCTGTCATGGCAAGGCAATTAGGAAAAATGCGTGCAGACATTGAAGAGCACTCAGATGGTCTTACAATCTATGGAGGAAAAGGACTTGTCGGAGCAGATATGGATAGTGAATCCGATCACCGTGTAGCCATGAGTCTTGCAGTAGCCTCTCTTATGGCTAAAGGTGATTCAACTATGGCTAGGAGCAATTCTGCTTCAGTTTCCTACCCCGAATTCTGGACTGACCTTGAAAGACTTCTCAAATAAGCTATCTCAAACTAAATATCCATCCAACAATTTGAGAATATATGAAACGAGTGACGGAAGCATATCACTAGTAAATACAGATTTGAAAGAGGGCTTTCACAATTCTAATGGGGCTAAGAAGGAAGCTATCGAGAAATTTATAGAACCATCTGAGATCAATCTTTTGAAGAAAAAAAAAGAAATTTTTGTTCTAGATCTATGCGTCGGAATGGGCTACAACTCAGCATGCCTAATGGATGCCATACTTGATACACGATTATCTCTTAATTGGTGGGGAATAGAACAAGACAAGCGCCCCCTAGGCATAGCATTATCCAGTACAAAATTTAGATCTATTTGGAAAAACAAAACACTAAATTTTCTAGAATGTATTAATCATAAAAATCACTGGGAAAGCAACTTTGGACAAGGTAAAATGCTTTGGGGGGATGCACGGCTAGAGATAACTAAAATCCCTAAGGAAATAAAATATGATCTAATTTTTCATGACGCATTTTCACCTCAGAAATCTCCAGAACTTTGGAGTGAGGAGTTTCTACAAGATCTGTCAAAGAAACTATCTAACGGTGGAAAATTGATCACATATTCCAGAGCGGCTGCTATTCGAGCAAGCTTAAGAAGATCTGGACTTACTTTACAATCACTCTTAACTACAAAATCATCAGAAAGCGATTGGAGCAATGGGACGGTAGCTATTAAGAGTCCAAATCCTCAAAACAAACCCACAACCACACTCTTATGGAATTCCTTAAGTGAAATGGAAGAGGATCATCTGATGACTGTCGCAGCAGTACCTTATAGAGATCCAACAGGAAATTCCTCGAGTTTAGAGATAATTGAAAGAAGAAATTGTGAGCAAAAGAATAGTAATTTTTCAAGTACAAACTCATGGAAGAAACGATGGATCCGTAGAAAATCTTGATAAGAAGCTGTAGATTTCCTATAGAACAAATATCGTAAATGCTTGCAATCGCAATATTAGCTGCTGGGAAAGGCACAAGGATGCATAGTGACATCCCAAAAGTTCTACAAAAGATTGCTGGAACAACGCTATTAGAAATGGTTATCAATAGTTGTCGAGGTCTTAGACCTGACAGATCTTTAGTCATTGTCGGCCACCAATCTAAACAGATTAAAGAAAGTATTAGCTATAGGAAAGATATTGAATTTGTAACACAAGAACCTCAAAATGGGACAGGTCATGCGGTGCAACAGCTTATCCCTATATTGAAAGACTTTGATGGAGATTTACTTGTTCTAAATGGAGACGTTCCTTTGCTAAGTTCAAGCACGATATTAGAACTTCTTTCTAGCCACCGCTCACGGAAAGCAGACGTCTCAATATTAACAGCTAGACTGCCAGCACCTGATGGCTACGGAAGGGTATTTAGTGATAATGAAGGGAACGTAGACAGAATTATTGAGGATCGGGATTGTACTGAAGAAGAGAAAAAGAATGATCTAACAAATGCAGGCGTCTACTGCTTCAAGTGGAAAAGACTAAAAGATGTTTTACAAAAGCTTTCTAGCAATAATGCTCAAAATGAGGTTTATTTAACTGACTCAATTCAAAACCTTTGTACAGCAATACAAATAGAAGTAAGTGATTCCACTGAGGTAAATGGAGTTAATGACAAACAACAGCTATCAAAATGTGAGGATCTACTTCAAGAACGGTTACGTACTTATTGGATGAAGCAAGGAGTAAAATTCATAAGCCCGAATACATCCACAATTAGCAATAAGACTCGTTTCGGAAAAGATGTGACAATAGAACCAGCAACACATCTACGCGGTGAAAATATAATTGGTGACAATTGTCATCTTGGTCCTAGTAGCCTTATTGAGAATACTGAGTTAAAAGCTAATGTTTCCATCCTATATTCTGTAGTTAAAGACTCAATAATTCATGAGAATGTGCAGATAGGACCCTTCTCACACCTTCGTCCTGGTACCAAATTAAAGAATGATTGTAAGATAGGCAATTTCGTAGAAATCAAAAAGAGCAATTTAGATGAAAGCACCAAAGTAAACCACTTAAGTTATATAGGTGACTGTGAAATTGGCAAGGCAGTAAATATTGGAGCAGGAACAATCACGGCTAATTTTGATGGCTCTAATAAGCATCAAACTATAATTGGTAAAAATAGCAAAACAGGGGCAAATTCGGTCTTGGTAGCGCCACTAAATGTAGGCGATAGGGTAACAATCGGTGCAGGATCAACAATAACTCAGGATATTCCTAATGATTCGTTAGCAATTGAAAGGTCGAATCAAGTCACGAAGAAAAAATGGTCCTCTGAAGATTAGAGGATCTAATAATGATCCTTCAACAAAGGTAATAATCTTTCCAAAGCAACTTGTCTACTTGCTTTAAGCAAAAGGAAATCTCCAGACCTTAGCCAATTCCTCAAAATAAAAAAGGCTTCCTCAGGGGAAGAGACAACCTCAACATACTTTAGAGAGTTAGCAGCACCTTGCATCGCTTCAGCCTCAGGGCCTTTTACAAAAATCACCAGTCCATCAAGACCTTTCTTAACGGCATAGTCAACAACTTCTCTATGAAGGTCAACACTTTTTACTCCTAACTCAAGCATATTCCCAAGCACTGCAAATCTTCTTCCTGGCTTTGTAGCAAGCAAATCAACTGCTGCCATAACAGATTCAGGTGATGAATTATAAGTCTGATCCATCACATTAATTCCACCTATTTTGAACATTTGGCCGCGTCCCGCTGGCAATTCCAAGGGAAAGTCACCAATACTCTCAAAAGGAACCTTCATTTCAGAGGCAACTGCCAAACTTAACATATAATTCCTAGCATTATGTACCCCTTCAAGGGGTAGTTTGAATTTGTAGTCCTGAAAACTAATAGACCAGTCATTCAGATTTAACGAACCAAGAAAGTCAGTGTTCTTATCTTTATTTACTTGTCTCTCGTCGGTATTAACATGAAGGTCTACTCGAATTATTCGACCTTTCCAGCGTACTCCAACAGCATTCTCAAGTACCGAGTCACCAGCTGGAATAATGAGTACACCATCTGGATTCAAGGAAGATATGATCTCAGATTTCGCTTGAGCTATCTTCTCTCGAGTTCCTAGGCGAGACATATGAGAGCTCCCGATATTTGTAATAATTGCTATATCGGGAGAAGCACATTTTGACAACCTTTCAATTTCTCCGAGTCCACGCATTCCCATCTCAATAACAATTGCAACATGATCAGAGTCTGCTCTTAATAAAGTAAGTGGAACCCCAACATCATTATTGTTATTCCCTGAGGTAGACAATATTGGTCCCAATGAACGTAAAGCAGAATGAACTAATTCTCTTGTGGTCGTCTTACCAACCGAACCTGTTATTGCAATAACAGGACTAACGAGAGATCTTCGATGGAGTAAAGCTAACTCTTGAAAAGCCATAAGTGTATCTTTAACTCGCCAATAAGTTAAATTGTCAGGAATTGGCAAGGTACATTTTTCAGAAACAATTGTTGCTTGAGCTCCTCTTTTATAAGCCTCGTTTATATAAAAATGTCCATCATGGTTTTCACCTAATAATGGAACAAAGAAGGATCCCTTCGTCAACTTTCTGCTATCCGTAGTAATTGTACCGATAGGTACATTTAGATTAGAATGATTGCTATTGTAAGGTTGGCCCCAAATAGAACTTAATTGTCTTAATGTAATAGGCATATTAATTAAATTGACTATATTTTCCAGAGAATAAAAATTGAGAGGATAATTTCAATTCTTTTTTGTTCTTAATGATGGATCAGCATCTTGCCCTACAGAAAATTTCTCAACTTCATTTACATCAGGTGAAGGTTCTTTTGTTCCACTAACTTCCAAATACATTCTTTCATATTCCTTTGCTGACTTTGTCCAACTATATGATTTAGACATGGCACGTTTTTGAAGATCACTCCAAGTGGACTTATGACGGAATGCCTCCCATGATCTAACTAACGCAGTATAAAAATCAATTGGTTCGAATCGGTCAAAACAAAATCCTGTTCCAGTTTCTTGCAACGGGTCATGCGGTTGAACTGTATCCACAAGTCCACCAACATTCCTAACAATAGGTATTGAGCCATATCGCATTGCCAATAATTGGCTAATGCCGCATGGCTCAAAGAGACTAGGCATTAAGAAAGCATCGCTACCCGCATAAATAAGACGAGAGAGAGAGTCGTCATAGGTAAGATATACGGCGAACCTTCCTGGATAATCGATAGCAAGTTGCCAAAGAGCTGACTCTAGGGCCTGATCACCTGTACCTAAAACAACTATTTGAGAATCGGTATAGGAAAGTAGTCTTCTAGAAACTTGAAGAAGTAAATCTACTCCTTTCTGATCAACTAATCTTCCTACCATACCAAGCAAGTATTTCTCTGAGCTGACTTCGAGACCCATTTGATTCTGAAGAACCTCTTTATTTTTTGAGCGACCTGAAATATCTTCACTATTGAAATTGGAAGGAATTAATGAATCAGTTGAGGGGTCCCAATCTTCTAAATCAATACCATTGAGTATCCCACGCAATTTCCCAGAAATATAATTTAAAAGACCTTCTAAGCTTTCTCCATATTCAGAAGTGCGTATCTCCTTCGCATAAGTAGGAGAGACAGCATTAACTCTATCTGCATAAAGCATAGCTGTAGCCATTGTGTGGTCACCACTCATATACCAAGGGCACCAGGTCATTCGTTCTAGTTTCCAGCGCCATGGTCCTTGATATTTAAGGTTGTGAATTGTAAAAACAGTACTTATTTCTGGATCTTGATGCATCCATACAGGAATCATTCCTGTATGCCAATCATGGCAATGAAGAACCTGAGGCTTCCATGAATTCCATGCGAATTCCGCAGTTGCACTTGCAAAAAAAGTAAAACGCCAATCTTCATCTTCTCCTCCATAGATTCTCTCAGGATCAAATACTGGGTGCCCAACTAAATAAAGAGGAAGATTATTAACAGGATGCCTTGTTTCATAAACAGAGAATTCTGAGCCCATTGTTTGGGCTTTGAAAATGGGTTCTTTTGGAATATTAAGAATCGACCAGAGTTTGCCGTACCCTGGAAGAATTAAACGAACATCGTGGCCAAGCTTTGCTAATGCTGGCGGCAAAGAGCCTAGAACATCACCCATTCCACCGACCTTAATCATCGGTGCGCATTCAGCAGCCGCGAAAAGAACGCGCATTCCTGTCACTTTTTAATTTAAATACTAATAATTAAGGAATCCTAATGGTTCATGGCAACCAATCGAATTTTGAAAAGTTAGGCTTCCTTTTTTGTAAAAATGCATCCTTACCCTCTTGAGCTTCGTTTGTCTTATAAAAAAGATGCGTTGCATTTCCTGCAAGCTCCTGAATACCTGAAAGTCCATCAGACTCAGCATTAAATGAAGACTTCAAGCAACGTATAGCAGTAGGACTATGTTGAAGAATTTCTTTTGCCCAATTAACACCTTCCGTCTCTAAATCTTCAATGGATGTAATTGCATTCACAAGTCCCATTTGAAGTGCCTCCTTAGCCCCATACTGCCTGCATAAAAACCATATTTCACGTGCCTTTCTCTGGCCTACTACTTTTGCTAAGTAACCTGAGCCAAAACCAGCATCGAAACTCCCTACCTTTGGTCCTGTTTGACCAAACACAGCATTTTCTGCAGCAAGACTTAAGTCACATAAGAGATGAAGTACCTGACCACCACCAATCGCATAACCAGAGACAAGCGCAATTACGACCTTGGGAATAGTTCTGATAAGTCTCTGCAAATCAAGAACATTTAACCTAGGCAAACCATCTTCATCTAAGTAACCACCGTCACCTCTAACACTTTGATCACCGCCAGCGCAAAAAGAGAAACCTCCATCACTAGCAGGGGAAACTCCGGTAAACAAAATCACCCCAATGTTCTTATCATCGCGAATTCTTACAAAAGCATCACATAATTCATTAACCGTTTGTGGCCTAAATGCGTTTCTCTTATCAGGACGATTAATTGCCAATCTAGCTATACCTTCTTCAGACCTATCCAACAAAATATCCTCATATTCGCCCCAAGCTTGCCAGGAAGCTCCGATATTCCCTGGCAAAACTCTTCTTGATGAATTTGTAGGTCCCAATTTATTCTTCATGCTTTTAAATTATTTAAACATGCTTTATACCATTAATTAATATATTCCTGTAGAGATTCAGCAATATTTTTTCTTAGGAAAGTATCCTCTTCTGAATCAGTACGAACTCTAATCACTACTAGACCAATTATCCGAAGCCCCCACTCAATAGCATCTCCCAAATCATCAAGGGATTTTATTTCCTTATATGCGACACCGTAAGCTGAAGCTAATTCTTCAATATTTATTTTCTGGGGCATTATGAATAGGTCCTCTAATGTTCCTTTATACAATTTATCAAGATTTAGATTTCTAAAGATCCCACCACCATTATTATCTATCAGCAAAAGTATTAATGGGTGTCTTAAATATTGAGAAAGTAATAATGCATTACTATCGTAAATAAATGCAAGGTCTCCACAAAGAAAAATCATAGTGCCGAGAACACTTGAAAGACCTATTGCCAAAGAAATATTTCCATCAATACCAGAAGCACCTCTAAAACTAAAGATCCGTCTCGACAACAACGCTGTGTCAGAGTAAGTAAGCAAGTCTCTAATTAAAGAGCTTGATGATACCATTATAGGTAAATCTGTAGGTACTAAGTTATCTAAAAACTTAATTATTAATGGTTGATTAAGCTTATCTTTAAAAGCAAGTTTATCATCGAATAGAACATCAACTTGTTGGCTCTTAAGAGATAGATTAGATAACATTTGAGCACTGATGCTATTATCTAATTCAGTTATATTAGGGTGCTTATCCAAGAAATTTTCTACCCAAGACGAGAAGCCATAGGAATATTGTTTGGCTATGCGAAGTGGATCTAAAGGACGATGCTCGCCTTCTGTTATTAAAACTTGATTTGTTGAGAATTTTGTTAAGAATTCTTCTAAAGCTCTACTAGAAGAAATAGGACCTAACCTTAAAACCTGCAAATCATTTCCAAATTCTAGTTTTTGGGATGATATTAGTAATTCCCAATGATTGACTAATCCTGGCTGATCTGATGATAATCCAGACAATGGATCGGCAAATATTGGCCAATTAGATAAAGAATGAAAGGCAAGAAGAGAGTTTCTAAATTTCTCTAATTCACTAGGCTTCCCTCTCCAAGGACCTACGTGGATTATCCCAAAACTAAATGGATCTAAATCAGGAAATGAAACAACATCATTCTCTTTAGACAACTCAATAAGATTTTTTTTAAAATTGTTATCTTTCAAAACCTGAGTATCTATATTATTCCAAACTTTCTTTTGTCCTGAATGTGTGGGGAACAAAGGCTCCTCGATTGGAATATTAAAATGTACAGGACCAGGAATAAAAAAGCTCTTATTCCAGACTTTGCCGACGAGAGACATAACCTCGTTAACAGAAAGTAAATGAATACCCTCAGATGGGCCTTCAAAAACACCTCTGCATACTGGTCTTAAAAATTCTTCTTGGTTAACTGTTTGATTAGCTCCGCATTCCTTTAATCTATAAGGTCTATCAGCAGTGACGAAAATAATTGGCTGACAAGACCTATCAGCTTCAACTGCTGCAGGTAAAAGATTTCCCACAGCAGTCCCAGAGGTAGTTATGACAATTGGAGGTTTTCCAGTACCTGTAGCTATACCTAAAGCCAGAAACGCTGCGGAACGTTCATCAATAGCGTTGTATAAATTCAATCCAGATTCTTCCTCAAGGCCACCAGCTGCCAAAGCAAGTGGAGATGATCGACTCCCAGGACAAAGGACTAGATGCTCTAAGCCTTTGTTTTGGAATGCTCTTAACAGATGAATGCAAAGAGAAAGATTAATGTGGGATAGTGACAGTGTTCAAAAAGTAACTAATGTAATCTTCTCAGAGATAAGAATCTTTTGGGACTTTCAGCAAATTATTAAATGTCATCTTCTAGTCAAAAAGAAATTAAAAAAAAGAACTCAGGGTGGAAAGGGCTTTTAATCTGGATTCTTTTTGCATTATTACTTCGATGGCAAGTGATAGAGCCTAGATGGATTCCTTCTGGTTCAATGTTACCTACATTGCAAGTTAAAGATAGACTTTTAATTGAGAAATTAAGTCCAAAGTTAAATAAATTCCTTCAAAAACACCCCAATCGAGGAACTATAGTTGTTTTCTTGCCTCCACAAATTCTAATTGACTCAGGCTATGAATCTAACCAAGCTTTAATAAAAAGAGTAATCGGTATTCCAGGTGATAAAATAGAAGTTAAGAATGGTCATCTTATTAGAAATGGCAATTTAATAGATGAACCATGGGTTGTTGAGAAAATAAAATATGATATGGAGCAAATTATTGTTCCTTCTAATTCACTTTGGGTACTAGGTGACAATCGAAATAACAGTTTAGATTCACATTTCTGGGGACCTCTATCGGAGCAAAACCTTGTTGGGACAGCAACTTTTAGGTATTGGCCATTGAATAATTTAGGTCCTATACGGTTCCCCGCCTCAAGTTGATTAACCTATTAGCCCGTATTGCGATAAGGTTTATATAAATGTTGGTCTCATTTGGATGTTTAACCCAGAGTTTCTAGCTACTGATAACCATGATAGTGGGGAAGGTAATGACCTTATTCAATATTTACAAGAACAATCACCTGATGTTCTTCAACGAGTAGCTAAATCTGCAAGCACGGATATACAAGACATAATTAGGCACAATGTTCAAGGTCTCCTTGGCATGCTCCCTGGAGAACAATTCGAAGTAAAGATAACGTCATCAAGAGATCACTTTGCAAATCTTTTAGCCTCAGCAATGATGACAGGATATTTTTTAAGGCAAATGGAGCAAAGGAAAGAACTCGAAGAGTCATTATTAACAGATGAAGAGATGTCTATAAAACCAGACGAGCTTAATCTTTAAATTTGTTCAAAGGGTCATTAGGAACAACACCCAATTTTAAAAGAGACTGATCAAGGGATCTCAAGAAAGAAGGCTCATCTTGGTAAGAGCCCCATCTAGAGAAGTTGATTTTTTGTCTCAACGAAACACATTCCCTTTTTGTAAAAATAATTGGTGCTGAAAAATGGGCAGGCACTAGAAGCTTCATGCCTTCTAGCTCCTTAATTTCATCAAGCCATCGTAGAAAGACATTTTTTGCCCTTGGGAAAACAAGCCTTTCTATAACTGGGGCTACTTGAAGAAGGGGTTTCGTACTACCCATAATCTGATCGACTGATAAACCCCATCCCTTCTGCCATTGAAAAGGGTAAATCCCGAAATGAGATTTCAAATTACGAAGCCCAGGCTTAAATGAATTTTTCAAAACTGTATTGATTGAGGGAATCTCTAATTGAGATGGCTTCAAAAAAGAGGCAAATAATACGAGTCTTTTCCAACCTTTGTTCCTTAATTCAGGTGAATCTTTCAAGGGTTGGTTACCTTCATCTCTTGCGTGAAATAAAAGTGGCGTTGGGTCTAAATCGAATAGTTCAGGAGGCTTAGAACTAATACCGACCAAGGCATCTGTCACGAGCAATGCACGGGAAGGTTTATGGAAACAAGCAACTTCCTGAAACCTCCCAAGGCCTATATCAATAGGTCCCAACGAAATCCATTTGCAAGCAGTTCGATGAGGGAGTCCATCTGCAAAAAGAATACGTGTTCGACTTGAAGGGAACCCAAGCCAAGACAAAGGCAAAGTAAGGGGGAAACTCCATTGTCCAGGACAAACCCAAAGAATCGCCTTTCGAAATGTCCTTGCCATTGCTGGCATTGATATCTTGTGTTCTAAACCAGATGCAGTTGGAAGGACAATTGTACGAACAGGTCCGTGGTCATT
This sequence comes from Prochlorococcus sp. AG-402-G10, assembly GCA_003279445.1. Taxonomy (GTDB): domain Bacteria; phylum Cyanobacteriota; class Cyanobacteriia; order PCC-6307; family Cyanobiaceae; genus Prochlorococcus_E. The sequence continues at coordinate 153,180 of QCHT01000001.1, read as the reverse complement.
TTCAAGAATTCTAAGCTGGTCAAGTAAGTCTTTTGTAGGAGGCAAAGGATTAATAATCATCAATCCTTTTGGAACCTTAACTACCGTCATCCTTATAGGAACAGCCACATAGTAAAGACCTTGCAACTGCTCAAAGCTCCAAACAAGATCAGGTACTAATTCAGAGAAAGTTGTGTTTCTTGAACCATAAGGATAAAGAGGAAATAAAGGCCACCAAAACCAATTATTGTTGCCCTTTAAAAAATGTTGTTTTACACCAAATGACATAGTTAGTTATTAGATGAATTGTTAATTTTTAATATTCCATATCTTGGTGCAAAAAGAAAAGCAAGTAAAAATAAAGTGGTTTGAACTAAAACAATTGATCCTCCTGTTTCTATATCTGACCAGTAACTTATATAGACTCCTAATAAACTAGATATAACACTGCTAATAACAGCAAGGATAGTCATTCGATCAAACCTATCAGTAAGAAGGTAAGCTGTTGCTCCAGGGGTAATCAACATAGCTACTACTAATATGATGCCAACAGTCTGGAGGCCGGCCACAGCGGCTAATGATAAAATGGAAAGCAGTAAGTAATGAAGCACTCCGGTATTTATGCCAATAGATCTTGCGTGAGTAGGATCAAAGCAATACAACATAAAATCTCTTCTAAAAGTAATCAATACTGCTACTACTATTAAACAAATTAACAATGTCTGTTTGACATCAGAGTCTGATATTCCTAAAGGACTTCCAAAAAGTATATGCATCAAATCAATATTACTTTTAATCTTTGATACAAGAACTAAACCAAGTGCAAAAAAGCCTGTAAAGACTAATCCAATTACAGTATCTTCCTTAACTCTAGATTTCTGCTTTACATAACCAATTAATGCAACAGAACCAACTCCAAAAACAAATGCTCCTAAAGAAAAGGGAAGTCCTAAGGCATAAGCAACAACAACCCCAGGCATAACTGCATGTGAAACAGCATCTCCCATTAAAGCCCAGCCTTTAAGTGTCATATAACATGAAAGCAATCCACAAACGGCTCCAACACAGGAACTTATCATCAAGGCTCTTCTCATAAAATCATGAGACAAAGGATCTATTAAGAATGAAAATGGGTCAAAAGATATAAACGAACTTGACATATTAATCTTCTGAAGAAATTGACCCAGAGATAGGGTCTGGAGTCATACCTCCGAAAGTCATAGAAAGGTTTTCAGAAGTAAATACCTCTGACGTATTTCCATAAGCAAGAACAGTCTTATTAATTAGAACGACAACATCGCAAAAATCTCGAACATGGCTAAGATCATGAGTTGAGATGAGTATTGATCTGCCATCCTGACGCAACTGTAAGAACAATTCTGACATTAGTTTTTCAGTCCTAATGTCAACACCAGAAAAAGGTTCATCAAGTAATAAGACGGAGGCTCTCTGAGCAATAGCACGTGCCAGAAATGCCCTCTTTCTTTGCCCACCAGATAAAGCTCCAATTGGCCTTTTCCTCAAATCAAGCAATTCAACTCTTTCCAGAGCATCTACAACGGCTCTCTTATCTGATTCTCTAGGAACCCTCAGGAAATTCATTGATCCATAGCGTCCCATCATCACAACATCCCAAACACTTACAGGAAAGGAGCAATCAATTCCTTCATTCTGTGGAACATAAGCAACTGCTTGGTCTCTCTGGGACTCGGGAACTGATCGGCCGTTAATAAGAATCTTGCCCCTTGAAGGACGAACGAATCCCATTAAAGCCTTAAAAAAAGTTGTTTTCCCAGCTCCATTCATTCCTACAAGGCCACATATACAACCAGACTTGAGCTTTAAGCTTGCGTCATACAAAGCAACTGTTCCGTTGTAATCTACACAAAGCTCTTCCGCTTCTATTCTCAGAAAATCTGGTTCTCCATTATTTCGGTATAAGTCCATTATTTTGTTTGTTCAAAAATAGAAAAGCCCTTAAGAATTAATTTGACGTTGTGTCTTTGTAGGTCCAAAAAAGTTGAAGCAGGTCCATCCTTATCTGAAAGAGAGTCAACAAAAAACTTACCACCAAAAGTACTCTTAGTTATCCTAGCCACCTCCAATTGAGGCTTTTCACTAACTGTAGATTCACAAAAAACAACAGGGACATTATTCGTAGAAACAATTCTAATAAGTTTTTCCATTCGTCGAGGCGTAACTTGGCTCTCAGCATTTACTGGCCAGAGGTAGGCCTCAATAAATCCATAGTCATCCGCCAAATAGCTCAAAGCCCCCTCGCAACTAACTAGAATACGTTCATTTTTTGGTATCTGACTCAAAGCCTGCTTAAGCTCAGAATCTAATTGAGTTAATTCGTTTTTATAACGTCTTGCATTGTCTAAATATATTTCTTTCCCTATGGGATCTATAGAAATAAAAGCTTTTGCTATGTTATCGACGTAATAAAGAGCTCTTTTAGGTGACATCCAAGCATGAGGATTTGGTTTACCGTTATAAACATCTCCTTCAATAAGCAAAGGTTTCATTCCATCTGTTAAAACATATCTTGGTACATCTCCAGCTGCTGATGTGAATTTTTTAGCCCATAATTCCAAACCAAGTCCATTCTCAAGAATGAGATCAGCGTATGAAGCTCTTACTAAGTCACTTGGAGTAGGCTTGTATCCATGTATTTCTGCCCCTGGCTTAGTAATAGATTGCACAATTAAACGATCTCCAGAAATATTTCTTGCAATATCTGCCAGTACTGTAAAAGTAGTTAAAACTATAGGTTTAGAAGAAAGATCTTCACGAGTTTTCTTTTCTAATAATGATTTACATGAAATTAAGCTTAAAGAAATTAGCAGTAAAAATGTATATCTAATAAATGTAAGTCTTCTCATTTAGTTAACAGAAATTTAAGAATCTAAATTATAAATCTTGTCCAAGTTTATTTTTAACTTAATTGAGGTTTAGGGGTGTTAGTTTTTTGTTCAATCTGTTCATTCATCCAATTTTTAGACTGCTTAAGGAAGTTTGCCCAATCAACCTTTTCTTTTTCTGCTGCTCTAGATATTAATTCTGGTGCTTGCAGTTTTAGCAATTCCAAGTCAGGTTCAGAAACACCATTATTTAACGCCATCCAATCTGCCATGGATCTGCCCACAACCCTTGTTAAATAAGCTGCACTAATAGCTTGCATTGCTCCTGCTGCTAGCCATGTTCCTCCGTGAAGCTTCGCAACTCCAAGCAAAGTTTGTCCACTCCACTCAACAACACCTTGAGCAAGGGCTGCTATCGCTAGTTGACGAGCGACTTTGTTTAACAAGTCAGGTTTAATATCACAAGACCAAATATTTCCCATCTCCTGAATCATAAGACCATTTACAACTGCCAAAGACAATAAATCAGTAGAAGGAACAGGGGACGCGAAAACAGCTCCTGCAACTAACCATTGTGAACGATTTTGAATAGCTTTAAATTTCTCTCTTCTAAGGCCTTCTAAATCAGATTGCCAAGAAGTATGCAGTCGAGAAAGTAACCTCTGACGAGTTTGATCAATATTTCTCTTAGATTGTTCTAAGCAACGCCTAACTGGTGATAAAACATTTTTCATTTGCTGAACAGAATGCGATCCCTCACTTATTAATATTCGATTTTTCCATCTTTCTGGCAGTTGAGAATTTAGTGCATTCAACTCATTAGACCAATCAACTGAATCATTCGAAGAGACCATAATCCATGAACCTAAATCTTCTGGAATTGCTTTTAGCCAAAGTAAATCGACTGCTCTCAAGGGCAAGGGTAAATAGTAAATAATGAGATCTTTTTGAAAAAACTTTTCAGGTAATTCCCATGATTTATTTTTAATGGGCAAAGTAGAGGAGCATACAAGGTCCAAAGAATGCGAATTAACTATTGATTCTTCAAATAAGCCTACTTCTGGCAAATCAACGCCAATTGTACTAATGAGAGCAAGCGACTGAGGGGTCTTCCGAGAGAGTACTTCTTGAAGCTCCAAACTTCTAGAGGAAGCTTTTAGAAGATGATCACTGGGATCTTCTAAGGACTCAAACTGAGCAAGGACATCCTTACACCTCTTAACCCAACCTTTAACTGTTGAAGGAGGAACAAACGATCCAACTGCTGGCTTTGATAAGAACCATAAACCTGCTCCAGCAGCCATGACGGCAATGCCACCTGATGGAACATGAACAAGATCACTGAAAACCCACTGACCTGCAATTAATGAACCAAGCACAACACCCATCTTACCCGCCGGTAAATTAGGAATTGAGATAGAAGGAATTAGATTCTTCATAATTTCCGTTTGTCCTCTTTTTACATTACCTACCTAAATTATTAAAGCAAATCAAATCACCTTAAATCTATTGGAAGCCTTGGATTTCAGGGCGAAATTCACATAAAGATAAATTCGCTTTTTTCAATTAAATGAATAAAATAAAAAACAAAGAAGTGTGAATGTGATCAACGTCTTCCAATAAACCTCCTCAATAATGCCAATCATGCGCCAAAATTAAAATCTGATGTATGTTTAGTGGTCATGAGTGAATCCTATGGAGATCCACAAAAAGGCAAGAACTTCAGTGGAGTCAGAGGAGGTTCCAGGGGAGGCAGAGGTCCCGGCAATCGCGAAGGAGGGGGTTTTCGTATACGGCTTAGCGATAATGAAATGAGAGCATCACGAGCCATTCAAGAAGCCTTTAACCTTAGATCAACTGTTGCAGTCTTAGGATTCGCTGTTCGAACATTAGGTCAAATGCTGGAGGAAGGAAAACTTGACTTATTAATCTCTGAATACAAAACACAAAATCCTCATTCAAATACTGATAGAGATAAGCACGAATCTAGGAACAAAAGATCAGATAAAATCAACAAAGCAAATATTAAGCCTGATCCGTTTGCTAGGCCTGCCAAGCCAGAAAATATTCAACCAGAAGAGAACATAGAGAAAGAACATAATGAAGTTATAAGTACTGATGAAGCCAATGATGCAAATACCGTTGAGAATATAACTAATAAGGAAGAGAAACAAGATAATCCAACAAACGAATCTAATTGAATGATTTTTAATTAATAAAAAGAAATCAAATCATTTCACCTTCCTGAATCAGTGAACAAGAAAAGAATCTTATCTGGTGTACAACCCACAGGCGATCTTCATATAGGTAATTGGCTAGGCGCCATACGTAACTGGGTAGAGCTACAACATGAATATGACACCTATGTATGTGTAGTGGATCTCCACGCGATTACCGTTCCCCATGACCCAGAGAAGCTCAGGTCCGACACATTATCAACAGCTGCTTTATACCTTGCATGCGGAATGGATCCTAAAAAGAGTTCAATATTCGTTCAAAGTCATGTTCCTGCTCATAGTGAACTTTGTTGGTTATTGAATTGCGTAACACCTCTAAATTGGATGGAAAGGATGATCCAATTTAGAGAGAAAGCACTAAAACAAGGAGACAATGTATCTCTAGGCCTACTTGACTACCCAGTATTAATGGCAGCAGATATCCTTTTATACGATGCAGATCTTGTCCCCGTAGGAGAAGACCAGAAACAACATCTAGAACTAGCTAGAGATATTGCTCAACAAAGAATTAATTCTCGATTTAGTAAAGATAAAGAAAATCAAATCCTTAAAGTACCTAGGCCATTAATCATGAAGGAAGGGGCAAAAATCATGAGCCTTTGTGATGGTACAAATAAAATGAGCAAAAGTGATCCAAACGAAAATAGCAGGATTGGGCTCTTAGACAATCCAGAGAAAATCAAAAAGAAAATCAAAAAAGCCAAAACAGATCAACACTTTGGTCTAGAATTTGGAAATCCAGATAGACCAGAAGCAGATAACCTTTTAGAGATTTACTCAATGATTAGCAACCAATCAAGAGAAATAGTTGCCAAAGAATTTTCAGATATAGGCTGGGGAAAATTTAAACCACAGCTAACTGAAGCTCTTATTGCTTCTCTTCAGCCCATTCAGCAAAAATATAATGCGCTTATTCAAGACAGCTCAGAGTTAAATAAAATATTAAAAGAGGGAACTGAAAATGCAAAAGAACTTTCAAGACACACATTAAAACGAGTAAAACAAGCTCTTGGGTTTCTAGAGAGTACAGATTTCTGATGCCAATAATTACACTCCCAGATGGAAGTCAGAAATGCTTCAAAAATCAAGTAACAGTTGCAGAGATAGCTGCTTCCATAGGTCCAGGCTTGGCAGATGCTGCCATTGCAGGTGAAGTGAATGGCAATTTAATAGACACAGCTCTACCAATTGATTTTGATGCAGATATAAAAATCATTACAGCTAAAGATAACGAAGGCATTCATATTATTCGCCATTCATTTGCTCATCTAGTTGGACATGCTGTTAAACAATTATATCCAACTGCAAAGATGGCAATTGGTCCCGTAATAGAGAATGGTTTCTATTATGATATAGCCTATGAAAAAAGTTTTTTGCCTGATGATTTAAGTAAAATTGAAACTAGAATCAAAGAGCTTATTAAACAAAATTATGAAGTAAGAGTTGAAGTTGTCTCAAAGGAAATTGCACGAAAAACCTTTGAAGAAAGAGAAGAGACGTATAAATTACAGATAATAGATGAGATACCAGAAAATGAAACAATAAAATTATATAGGCACCAAGAGTATGTTGATATGTGTAAAGGTCCTCATGTTCCAAATACAAAGCATCTAAGAGCATTTTCACTTATGAAAGTTTCGGGTGCCTATTGGAGAGGGAATTCAGAGAATGAAATGCTGCAGAGAATATATGGAACAGCTTGGAATAATACTAAAGAACTGAAAAAATATATAACCAAATTAGAAGAAGCTGAGAAAAGAGATCACAGGAAAATAGGCAAAAAACTAGATCTATTTCATACCCAAGAAGAAGCACCAGGTATGATTTTCTGGCATCCAAAAGGATGGTCAATTTATCAAGTTCTTGAACAATATATTCGAGGAATACTTTTAGTAAATGACTATCAAGAGATAAAAACTCCACAAGCAGTTGACAGATCTCTTTGGGAGAAATCAGGACATTGGGAAAAGTTTAAGGAAGACATGTTTACTACAACCTCAGAAAATAGAGAATATGCAATCAAACCCATGAATTGTCCATGTCATGTACAAGTCTTTAATCAAGGATTAAAAAGCTATAGAGACTTACCCATAAGACTTTCTGAATTTGGTTCATGCCATAGAAACGAACCTTCTGGTGCACTACATGGTCTAATGAGAGTTAGAAACTTTGTTCAAGATGATGCTCATATATTTTGTACTGAGGAACAAATCCAAGAGGAAGTTTCAATATTTATTGATCTTATTTTTGAGGTTTACAAATCATTTGGCTTTAATTCAATCATAATAAAATTATCAACAAGGCCAGAGAAACGCGTAGGAAGTGATGATATATGGGACAAGTCTGAGAAAGCTCTAGAAGACGCATTGAACTTAAAGAGTTTAGATTGGGATTTCCTTCCTGGAGAAGGAGCTTTTTATGGTCCAAAGATTGAATTTTCCTTAAAAGACTGCCTAGAAAGAGTCTGGCAATGTGGAACTATTCAGGTTGATTTCTCAATGCCAGGAAGGCTTGGCGCTAGCTATATAGATGATAAAAGCCAAAGGAAGGAACCTGTAATGCTTCATAGAGCAATACTTGGCTCATTTGAAAGATTTATAGGTATTTTAATTGAAGAGTATGAAGGGAAACTACCTCCCTGGCTAGCACCTATTCAAGTAGTAATAATAGGAATAACCGATAGGAATTCAGAAGCCTGTATTAATCTTTCAAGTTCATTAATTGCAAAAGGATTTAGGTCAATTTCAGATACAAGAAATGAGAAGATAGGATTTAAGATTAGAGAACATACTCTACAACGTATTCCCTATCTATTAATAATTGGAGACAAAGAACAAGCATCTAAAAAGGTTTCGGTAAGGACAATGAATAGTAAGGATCTTGGAATAATGACACTAGATGAATTTGAAGAAGTACTTAAAGCATCAATTAGTCAAAAGGCTATGAAAAGGTTTACATAAAATGATTTCAATCTATAAAAACTTACTTGATTGAACTATTTATAAATAAGTAACAATGAATCTCTTAGCTGTTGATATTGGAGGAACAAAAACACTTCTTGGTGTTTATACTTTTGATGGGAGAATTCGACAATTACACAAAGTACGTTACTTATCATCTGACTGGGAAAGTTTTGATTTAATCCTAGATGATTTCTTTATAAAATTACCTTCTAACATCGACTATCCTAAACGAGCATGCATTGGAGTAGCAGGAAATATTGTCAATGGAAAAGTAAAATTAACTAATCTTAAATGGGAATTAACTCAAAGCAACCTTGTAAGAAGTACAAAAATTAGCAATCTATCAATTACAAATGATTTCTCATGCCTTATTTATGCAATTCCTTTCCTTGAGAAACATCAGTTTAAAGTAATTCAATCACCTAAAGGAAAGCAAGCTAATCAAAATAACGTTGTAGCTATAATTGGAGCTGGAACTGGTCTTGGGATGGCTAAGGGTATAATTTCCAAAGATGAAATAAAGGCCCTTGCGAGTGAAGGTGGACATCAAGAATTTGCGCCAAGAACTCAAAGTGAATGGGAACTATCTCAATGGTTAAAGAATAATATGAATTTAAAAAGAGTATCAATTGAAAGGGTCATTAGCGGCAAAGGTCTTGTAAATATAGCCAACTGGCGACTCTCAAAAGAAGATTCTGAACACAAAAATTTAATCGAATATATCAATTCAAGAAATTTAAATATAAACTTACAAAACAATGAGTCACAGATAATATGCGATGCTGCAAAAGCAGGTGATCATTTAATGAAACAAGTAATAAGAACTTGGCTTAGTGCATATGGATCCGCCGCTGGTGATTTAGCACTTCATGATCTTTGTTCTGCTGGCTTATGGATTGGGGGAGGCACAGCAGTGAAACATTTGGCAAATTTCCGTTCAGAAATATTCCTCTGTGCATTCAAAAACAAAGGGCGTTTCTCCGATTATCTTGAAAAATTACCAATAATGGTCTTTGTTGATCCAGAATCAGGATTATTTGGAGCTGCTTGCAAAGCACATTTAATGGTCGATTCCAATTCCACACTTCTTTAAATAAGTAAAAATAATGACGCAGCCGCCCATAGGCAAGAAAGTTTTAGTGGAAGTTCCCTCGACCACCGCAAACCTAGGACCTGGTTTTGATTGTCTAGGAGCAGCCTTAGGATTGAAAAACCACTTTTCGATCATGAGAATAGAAGGGGCTAGCGAAAGATTTGAATTAATTATGGAAAGTACAGAAGGAAATCATTTAAGAGGCGGGCCAGAAAATCTGTTTTACCGAGCTGCGCAAAGAGTATGGCAAACAGCCGCAATAGAACCCTTTGCATTAGAAGCAAGAGTAAAACTAGCCGTTCCTCCTGCTCGAGGCTTAGGCAGCAGTGCAACAGCAATTGTTGCAGGTTTGGTAGGAGCAAATGCGCTCCTAAATGATCCCTTGAGCAAAGAAAAACTTCTAGAACTTGCAATTGATATAGAAGGGCACCCAGACAATGTTGTTCCTTCTCTACTTGGAGGTTTATGTTTTACCGCAAAAGCAGCTTCCCAAAGGTGGAGAGTTGTCAAATGTGATTGGGACAAATCGATAAAAGCTGTAGTTGCTATTCCTTCCTTAAGGTTGAGCACTAGCGAAGCAAGACGTGTAATGCCCAAGACAGTACCTGTATCAGATGCAGTAATGAATCTTGGAGCTCTAACCCTGTTGCTTCATGGTCTCAGAACAGGAAGATCAGACCTAATCACAGATGGAATGCATGATCGACTGCATGAACCTTACAGATGGAAATTAATAAAAGGTGGGACTACTGTCTGCCAAGCTGCTATTGAAGCAGGCGCATTTGGGTGCGCTATAAGTGGCGCAGGGCCAAGTATTCTTGCCTTATGCAAAGAAGACAAGGGGAAGGCCATTAGCCAGGCTATGGTTAGAGCTTGGGAAAGCGAAGGTGTCGCAAGTCGAGCTCCCTTACTAAGCCTTCAAACAATGGGGTCGTCCTGGTCCCCTGATAAGCAGTAAGTAATTCTACTTACAAAACTGCACAAGAGCTGATAAAGTTTATTTTCATTCTCTTCTAGATTATGGACGCAATTCTCCTTACTCAATCTGCGTCCATCGAAAACTTTCCTTGGCTTTCGTTAATAATTCTTCTTCCAGCTATTGGCGCTCTGGTTCTTCAGTTTCTTCCAAATGAATCTGAAAATAAATTAGTTGATTTCCGTAACTGTGCAATAATTTTTCTTTCAGCGGATTTTTTAATAATTTTACTCGTTCTGAGTAAACTCTTTGACAACAAAGAAACTGGCCTTCAGTTAATAGAACGAGTTGATTGGCTTCCAGCTATTGGCCTTGAATGGTCACTTGGAATTGACGGTATATCTGCTCCTCTAGTTGCATTAAGTGGATTAATAACTCTTCTAGCTGCTGCAGCAAGTTGGAAAATTACTAATAAACCAAAGCTATATTTTTCTCTCTTACTAATTCAGGCTTCAGCTCAATGTTTAGTATTTCTCTCGCAAGATTTCCTACTTTTCTTCCTTGCATGGGAATTAGAACTTGTACCTGTATACCTATTAATTGCAATATGGGGAGGAAAAAGGAGATTATACGCTGCAACTAAATTCATACTTTATACAGCACTAGCATCTCTTTTAATACTTATAAGTGGACTTGCTTTAGCTTTATCAGGGAATAATTTCTCATTGAATCTTACAGAATTAGCAACAAGATCTCCCTCAGGAACCTTTGGCTTATTGTGTTATTTAGGATTCTTAATTGGCTTTGGAGTAAAGTTACCTATTTTTCCACTTCATACTTGGCTTCCTGATGCCCATGGAGAGGCTAATGCTCCTGTATCAATGCTTCTAGCTGGAATACTATTAAAAATGGGTGGATATGCTCTAATAAGATTTAATGTCCAAATGTTCCCTGAAATTCATCTGCAATTAGCACCAGCCTTAATAATAATAGGAATTGTAAATATCATTTATGGAGCACTAAATGCCTTTGCACAAGATAATGTTAAGCGCAGAATTGCCTGTAGTTCTGTAAGTCATATGGGATTTGTTTTAGTTGGGATAGGTGCAATAAATACACTTGGGTTAAATGGGGCGATGCTTCAAATGATCAGTCATGGGTTAATTGCTGCTGCCATGTTCTTTGTAACTGGCTCTTTTTATGAAAGAACGAACACGCTATCAATTCCCAACATGGGTGGACTTGCAAAAGCTCTTCCTATAACTTTTGCACTGTTCCTAACAAGTTCACTCGCATCTCTAGCCCTTCCAGGTATGAGTGGTTTTGTTAGCGAAATAACAATCTTTCTTGGAATAACAAGTCAAGACATGTTCTCATCGTCATTTAGATCTATCTCAATCTTAATCGCTGCAATTGGCCTAGTACTAACACCAATATACCTACTTTCCATGTGTCGAAGAGTATTCTTCGGCCCAAGGATACCAGCACTGGCAATGGTAGACGAAATGAATTCAAGGGAGCTTTTAATAGCACTAAGTCTTTTGACGCCAACTTTATTAATAGGCTTTTGGCCTAGAATTGCAACTGATATATTTGAAAGTTCTAGCAATGCAATAGCTAACAATTTAGCTGTTCATAAAATTATGGCATTTGTACATATAATCCCTTTGAATTAAATGAAAAATCAATCAAGCATATCACCTTTATTAGCAGGAGAAGGGCTACCTGACTTCAAGAACATTACATTCCAGGAAATAGAAAGTTCGATTCCGGTTTTGTTAAATCAACTAAATAACGAATTTTCTCAATTAGAGGCTGACCTAGAGAACAAATTAAGAGCCAAGCAGATTCTAAAATGGGATGAAGTTTTGAAGCCTTTAAATAAAATCGAAGAGCGGCTTCGTTGGAGTTGGGGGACAGTCTCTCATTTAAATGGGGTGTCAAACTCATCTGAATTACGAAAAGCATATGCTTCTCAACAGTCGCAAATAATTCGTTTCTCGAATCGACTAGGTCAAAGCAACATACTCTTTAAATCCTTATCAACCATTGCAGAGAAAAGTAACGACACCTTGGATAAAACACAAATGAGAATACTTCAGTCACAGTTGCTCTCAATGAAAACGAGAGGAGTTGGATTAGAAGGGAAAGAACAAAAAGACTTTAATAAGAATAGCGAGCGTTTAGCTGAATTATCTACTTTATTTAGCAATAACCTATTGGATGCCACAAATCAATGGAAACTTCTTCTTACTGATGTAGAAGAAGTTGAGGGGCTCCCAAAACGTAATCTCATAGCTATGTCTCAAGCCGCCAAAGAATCTAGTTCCTCACCCTTAAGAGATGAGAGTGAAAGGGCTCACGAAGATGGTCCATGGCTACTTGGATTAGACATACCAACATATATACCCTTTATGACATATGCTAAGAATCGCTCTTTACGTGAGACTCTATATAAAGCATTTATAAGTCGAGCGAGTAGCGGCAATCTAAGCAATGAAAAAGTGATCAATGAAATACTTATACTTAAAAAAGAACAATCGAAGTTACTTGGCTTTGATAACTGGGCACAGGTAAGTCTTGCTAATAAAATGGCGAAAGATGTTCAGCAGGTTGAAAAACTACTTGAAGAAATTAGAGAAGCAGCAATCATTGCAGCCACTAAGGAGTTAGAGAGACTACAAGATTTCGCTAAAAAAACCACTGGAAACAATAACCTTAAACTAGCTCAATGGGATATAAGCTACTGGGAAGAGAAATTCAGAGAAAGTCTATTTGATCTTAACCAAGAAGCCCTTAGGGAATGGTTTCCTCTTCCACAAGTGTTAGCAGGCCTATTTAAAGTATGCGAAAGGTTGTTTGATATAACTATAAATCCAAGCAAAAAAAAATATCCTGTCTGGCATGAAGATGTTCAACTATTCGATGTTCATGATACTGACGGTTCTCACATAGCATCATTCTATCTAGACCCATATTCAAGACCTTCTTCCAAGAAAAGTGGGGCATGGATGGACGAATGCTTAACAAAAACCACCAAAAGTAATGGTGAGATTGTCTTACCCGTAGCATATTTGATTTGCAATCAGACACCACCAACTGCTGATACACCTAGCCTAATGAGCTTTGAAGAAGTCAAAACACTCTTCCACGAATTTGGTCATGGTCTACAACATATGCTTACTACTGTTGAGTATCCTCAAGCTGCTGGTATAAACAATATTGAATGGGACGCCGTTGAGTTACCAAGTCAATTTATGGAGAATTGGTGCTTAGACAAACAAACCATGAAAGATATTGCTAACCACTGGATAACAAATGAATCATTGCCAGATGATGATTTTTTAAAATTACTTCAGAATCAAAAATTTAATTCAGGTCTTAGCACACTTAGACAAATTCATTTTGCGTTAACTGATCTAAAACTTCATAGCATCTGGGATAAGGAGATAGGGGTAAGCCCTGATGAATTACGAAGAGAGATAGCCAAATATACGTGTGTAATGACTCCTATTCCAGAAGATAAATTTCTCTGTAGTTTTAGCCATATTTTTGCTGGAGGGTATTCTGCCGGTTACTACTCATATAAGTGGGCAGAAGTTTTAAGTGCAGATGCCTTTTCTTTATTTGAGGAAGCTGGATTAGAGAATGAAGAAAAAGTTAAGGAAATAGGGAATCATTTCAGGGAAACAATCCTTAGTCTAGGTGGGAGTAAACACCCAGCCGAAATATTTGAATTATTTAGGGGCAGGCAGGCAACAACAGAAGCATTAATACGACACTCTGGATTAAACCATCGATCTTCCTAAGATGTCACTTGCAATCAAATTGATAGCATTCAAATTCTTAATCAGGCCCTTATGAGTAAGAACTGGTATTGGGATGATAGAGCCAAAAGGCAAAACTGAACGATAACCAGGGAAGGCCATCAAATCCCAATGAGTAAAATAACTTCTACATTCAATCCCTTGTAGGTAATTTGAAGAAACATTTAAAGACTTTAGGAAATCACTACCATGCTTCATCTCTGCTATGCCAGCAAATAAATGATCTGGAACTAGCTGTGCCGTATATGTTCCTTGATGAGGAGTACCAATACTAAAAAAACGAATGGTTCTTTCATAACCCATCATCTCCTGCAACCAAACTCTTGAAATCAACCCACCCATAGAAAACCCTAGCAAATCTATGGAACCGGTAGATCCAAAACGCGCATCAATATATTTACCTAAGTTCTTAGCTAATGATCTTATGTCTTTTCTGCCACAACCATGAGGTAAGAAAGGTGCAAACACCATTGAAGGGGGTTGTTCTAAGCATGATTCGAGACGCCTAAAAACATTCGGAGTATTCCATAATCCATGTACTAAAATTAATGGTCTAGTTAGCATACCCAAAGAAGTTATAGTAAATGTAAATTCCTACTTCTTGTTATCGAGACACTGCCATTAAAGCCATCTATCGGTGGGCTAGATTTTTGTAATGTAATTTGAATAGGGACATCACCATATAAGGCTTCAATCTTTTCCAGAATACGCTCACTGAAATGTTCAATTGTCAAGCAGTTAATTTCCAATGATAATTGTTGAATGCTTTTAATAGCAAGGCTATAGTCAGCCGTTTTCGAGAGGTCATCATTCAATGCAGCGCTTTCTAGATCAATCCAAATAGTGAAATCTAAAAGGAAAGATTGTCCTAACAAACGTTCATGATCCAATACCCCTACATGTGACCAGAGGTTAAGGCTCTCAATATGAATAGAGCTAAGCTTATCTTTCTTTGTCACTTTAAAATGTCTTTATGAGAAAAAGCAGTTAACCCAGAAGCAAAATCAGCTGCAAGATGTCCATCACCTTCTAAATAATATCGATAGGTCACTAACCCATCAAGACCAACAGGACCTCTTGGAGGCAAGGTCTGGGTGCTAATACCAACCTCTGCTCCAAACCCATAACGAAATCCATCTGCAAACCTCGTCGAACAGTTGTGATAAACACCTGAACTGTCTACTGACCGAAGAAACTTCTGAGCCGTCTGCTTATTCTTTGAGGCAATAGCATCAGTATGCCTAGATCCATACCTACGTATATGGGCTAAAGCTTCATCGAGATTAGAGACAACTTTCACTGAAAGTTTCAAGTCAAGATATTCTGTAGACCAATCTTCTTCTTCTGCCTTACTAGAAATTCCATAAGATCGCGATAGATCATCTCCCAAAAGAACAACATTTAATTTCCGATAGGCTGGTATAGCAATTTTAAGAAAGGAAGCAGCTATATCTTTATGCAAAAGCAATGTCTCAACTGAATTGCATGCAGCTGGATACTGGCATTTTGAATCTATAGAAATAGCTAATGCTTGTAACAAGTCGACCTCAGAATCTATGTAAAGATGACAAATACCATCAGCATGACCTAGGACTGGTATTCTTGTATTGTCCTTGATATATCTAACGAGCTCATTACTCCCTCGAGGAATAATAAGATCTACAATTCCATCTAATCGGAGCAGACTCAAGCTTTCTTCCCGAGTAGTCAACAATGATATCGATTCTGGTTTTACATCTGTTGTACTTAATCCTTCTTTTAGAGCTACAACAATTGCCTCATTAGTAAGTTTAGCTTCACTGCCACCTTTTAGGATGGCTCCATTACCAGAGCGGATAGCGAGTGATGCTATCTGAATTACTGCATCTGGTCTTGATTCAAAGATCACCCCAAGAACACCCAATGGAACTGTAATTCGTTGCAAATAAAGGTTGTCAGCCAATTCACGATGTAATTGACGTAAACCAATGGGATCAGGCAATGCAGCCACCTGCCTAACTCCCTCGATAGCAAGGGTCAACTTCTCATCATCAAGTTTTAATCTTGCTAACAATGACTTGTTAAGACCGGCTAATTCAGATCTAGCAAGATCCTCTAGATTTGCTTCTATGATGCTTTTTGCATGTGAAGTTAAGGCATCAGCCATAGCAGTTAATGCCTTCTGTCGTTGCTCATTTGAGCATTGTCCTAACGACACAGAAGCTTCACGAACTCTAGAAGAACTCAATAACAAGTCATCAGAGGGGTATGGAACTGAAGTGCTTTTTTTCATTTGTCAATCAATCTAAACTCTATCCTGCCTCAAAATTAGTATTCAAACTATAAAAACTATGCAAATCAAAAAACTGATTCATAGAAAAAGTGTTATTAACGAGTATTCAACAGATCCGCTATAGCAATAAAAACACTTGCTATTTTCAACGGAGAATAATAAATGTTCAATCAATTTTAATACCTAATAAACAGCTGTAATTCACCCTGCCAATTAAATTCCTTATCTAATGCGCCTAAGATTCCTATATTAGAATTAAGTTGATATGTGACGATACCCTGAGGTGGAATGTCCTTGCGATTTGGAGTTGCTTGAACTGACAAATTTATTTTTTCTGATAAATCAAGACCTAGTTCTGCAACCCAAGCTTGCTTTGAATATAAATTAGTTGAATCAACTTCTGAACTGTCCGACTGATCCTGATCACTACCATCACTTTCTTCATTAGAAGAATAATTAGCTGAAACAAAAGCTGGATATAAGGAAACCTGAATCTTGTCATTAAAACCAGAAGTCAAGTCACCTAAAACAGGGGAAAGAAAGGATCTATTTAACATATCCACTAGAACTTGTTTCTCACTACCACTCATAATCATAGATAATGAGTTCCCACCAATTAAATCTAAAAGCTGACTACTAGGCAAAGGAGGTGTGCTACGTAACTGAAAATTCTCCGATACTCTGTCTGCTGGTCCAGAAGCTGTAAGCTTAACTTTTACGAACCTAGAGCCTCCAATACCGGCGACCCCAGAACTATTCAAGACAAAATCATTAGATTCTGACAACAGGCTAGGATCCTGTATGACATCTGGGACACGAGTAATTAGAGCTACGTCTAAATAAGGGATCAAGCCCATTGAAGGAGCAAACAAGGCGATATTTGGTTGGCTCTTGTCAAGATCAAAAGTTGTTGTAAAGAGATTAACCCTTCCTTTTTCGAGACGAAGGACACCTGTTAGCTCAAGATCATCACTTAAGGGTCCATTAAGCATCAGGCTGCCGTTAACTACAAAGTTTGCAATTGGTGGTGAGGATAGTTTGAGATTTTCTCCTAAGTTAAGTTTAAAAGCATCAAACGTTATAAAAGAAAGACCTTTGGGTAATCCTGTTTCAAGTATTTTACTTGCTGGGGATTTCTTATCCTTAATGAAAAGGATTAGCGGGTCTTTATAATCCCAAGCTTGTTCAGGAAAAACCTCTGATGAATCTAGATTAATTTTAGACAAGGAGCTGTCATTCTGATCTGATTTTTTTTCAGAAGAGCCCGAGCGTTTTGTTGAGATTACTCCTTCCTCAATTCTCATAACTCCACCAATCAAGGGTTTAACTACGGCTCCTTTCACTTCAAGATCGGAAGTAACTTTAAAAGTGGAGGCTCTCTGCTTGAAAAATATCCTTTGTAAATTGATATTAAGAGACTCATCTTCAATTGAATCACTGGCAAATAAAGGGAGTCCCCCATAAGAATTAACAATTCCATTCTCTCCAACATTCGCTGTGAGTTGTTCAACAAAAAGTCGGTCAAAATCAAAAACTATTTTGCTCTCAAAATTCTCAACCAACTTCTCTTTAAAAAGAAAGGTACCTTTACTGACTACCAGGTAGCCATTCGCTATGGGTTTGTTTAAATTACCTCTTATAAATAATCTAAGATCCGAGTCTCCAGATTTCCAAGTAATTAAATCATCAGCAAGACCATCTAAGAAAGAAAGCCCATCGCCATGACTCTCTACTTTAATATCCATTGGTGTCCCCAAAGTCAAAGGTAGTTGTCCATAAATATCAATAGTCTCCTTAGCAGTGGCTTCTTTTAGAGAAATATCTAGTTCAAGTAATGATCTAGATATAAATATTTTTCCTCTTCTTAATAAAATCTCTTTCTCGGCAAGTCTCGCATCGCTTAGAACAAGTTCAGCACTTAATCCCGGTAATTTCTTCTTGTAATTATATTTTCCAGTCACTCCAAACATTCCTGTAATAGAAGGAGGGGATGAGAAAAATAGCGACAACACAGAGATTGGGAGGTTTAAGACAGAGAACTCTCCACTCTCCTTAAATGAGAAAGACCTAAATGAAGCTGAGAAAGGTTTTATTTCAATAGCATCAATGTCATCTCCCTTAATCCATATTCTGCCTGAGGCCTTAACCTCAACCTTTAGATCCGATACATTAGAACCTTCAAAGTCAGCTTCTGCATCAAGTGATCCTGCTAGTTCAGTTGGGTTAATAATCTTCCTAGTAGTATTTTGCCTTTTGTAAGTTTCTACAAATACACGAGAAAGATCCCAATTCCCCAATTGGTTATCTAGTGAGTCTTTTAAAGAGATAAGTGAGAGTCCCTCAAGTGTCCTGGCTGTACCAATAGCAACTTTAGGCGCCACATTAAATTCAGATATTTTCAAACTACTGTCAGCCAACCAACTAGGGCTAATACCTTTAGCAAGAGCATTAGCTTTTATAGGGCCTCCAACGACACCTTCTGCCGTAACTAATATTTTGCCCTTGTCGGGTGGGGTTATAACCCCAGTCAATGAATAGTTATTCTTGGAATAAGCACCATTTAATTTAGCTTCTCTTAAATTAACACCGAAAATTCTTGGGAATCGATAAGAGATTTGACCTTCAACTAGGAAAGGGTCAGTCAAAAGTGTTCCTTGACCGATTAACTTTCCAAAGACACGCTCGAAGCTCCGTTTAGGAGGTAAAGCAACCTCTATACGATCTAACCGAAAATCATTTGCCTTCCAGGAGTACCCACTATCAACTTGCTCAACAGCAACACTTCCTCCGAGTCTGTTTATAAGTAGTCGATTTAAAGACCAATTCTTACTGAGGCTAGCTTTAAGTTTTCCAGGTACTGCTCCAACATCAGAAGACATAGTTAATTCACCACCTCCATCAGGAAATCCATTGAAATTCCCAGTCCATTTTTCCTGCAACCTAACCAAGCCAGCTATCTGTGGGTTGTTTAATTCCACAGAAATATTAGTAGTCAATGAAGGGAATGATCCCTTAAGCGAACCTGCTGCATTAATAGTGCCCGACATAGCTGTACCAATGATCGGCTCTATAGAAGACAAAGGAAAATCATTCAAACTAAGTTCAGCAAGCAAGTCTCCGAAAGATAAACCTTGCTCTTCAAATAGGAGAGGTAAAGACGTATCAATATTCAGTGCTGAATCACTATTATTATCTAGCCAAACCGATGCAAGCAAATTTAGCTTGGAGAAAGACCTACTCCTAATAGGCATTTTACCATTTAAGTCTACATTCCACAGCCCATATTTGAACTGAGTAGGCAGGATCTCAAGTGACCTGTTTCTACAATTTATAGCTGTCGTTTTTGAAAGAAGTGTTGACTTAGATGAATCTTGAGAACTTAAGTAAAAATTGTCTAAATTTAGTCGTCCTTTACAAATAAATCTTGATTTCTGAACTCCAAGTTGAATTTTTGCATTAACACGACCATCAGCAACATAATTATATCTACTAAAAGTTGATGATTGAAGGTTATCAAGGTTAAAGTCTGAGAATCTTATCTTACCAAGGAAGCTCAAACGATCCCAGTAACCATTACCTTCGAAATGCAAAGATCCATTATCAGGAAAAACAAATGATATTGCTCCTCTAATTCTTTTTTGAGGAACAACAAAAGAAGCATTTGCCTTGGTCCTTATTGCTTCTTTAGAAGAGTCAAGAAAAACCTCCGAAGAATTATCCAATCTAATCCTCAGGTCAAGATTATTAGAACCGCTATTTTCCCCTGTTCCAAGAACCCAATATTGACCGTTAACATTAGGCTCTAAATGAAGTCTTGCTTGCTTTGGACTGAAAATCAGAACTGGTCTCCAATTTAAGAAACTAGCAATTGGTGCGAATTGAACTTTTAAACTAGAGACTGAAACAGTTGAAGGATCCTCATAACCTTTTAGGATCTTAGAAGGACCAAGTGATAGGCCCCAGGCCCTAAGGCCTTTATAAGGCCCAATGACAAGCGGATGACCTAATTGCTTTGATAGTTGATCTTGAAGTTGAGGTCTTGAATTTTCAATGAATTGAGAAACGTACCTATCAGTGGCAACATAAATGCCATATCCACCAAGAAATGTCAGGGCTCCTATGAGACCCAATCTTTTAATTTTTCTTGGATTAAATTTCACTCCTATAGATCTTTGTGTCTTTTAGGGAGCAGACGAACTATAAGGAGTGAATGAAGTCTTAACCAGTAAATGTCAATTTCTCAGCTCTTACAAGAGGCAACCATTTGGCTAGCCTGGTCAGGACTAGGCCTCGGATTTATGACTATAGTTGCCTTTTTATTTAATTGGGGAGTCAAATTTAGATTAGTAGGAACAGCTATATTCACATTGTTACTTTCTGGCAGTTGTTGGGCTTTCAATGAAAGTTACACACCCCCCAGAACGTTTGAAGGTGCAATGTACACACCTGTCGTATTTGACAATGGTGGGAACCTTGTAGTAGCTCAGGTGAACGAAGATTTTCCATCAGAAGCGATTGAACCATCACTTCAGCAGTTATCAGAGAACTTAAAAGGAGGCGGGCGTAATGGAGCAGAAATCACTGTACGTATTCGAAAAATACAGGATCGCAGTCCCGGGATAAGCACGCCAATAATTCTTGGCGAAGCAATTAGAGATTCTTTGACAAATACAACAACCATTCAGCCAAAAGAAAAGCTCTCTGAAATAAACAGAGTCAATAAAATAGAGACCACTAATGCGGCAAATGAAAAAGAAGATGTCGTCAGTTCACAGGAACTAACAGACCAAAGTCCAGAGATCTTTCCTAATGAGACAAATGAAGACTCGCCAGAATTATCTGAACTTCTAAAAATCACTTAACTAAATTGTGGACAATATCAAAGAGTTCAATAAGCTCACGGCATCTTTTAAAAAGGAAGAGACTCTCCTCAGGAAAAAAGGAATTAATACCTGGAATCAAATCAAGGTTCTTACAGATAGAGATGTATTTGAACTTGTAGGGAAAGGCTGTGGAAGCATTAGAAATTTTCGATGCCTTAGATGCATCGCCACTTTTATTTGTGATTTAGATCTTCAACAAGATGAAGCAGCCCTACTAATGCACTCTGGCATCCCATCAGTTAAAGCATTAGCAAATTCTTATCCTGAAGCGATACATACCAAGGTAACTCGATTAGAAATAATCCTTGGAACTTCCGAAACACCAAAGACAAGTTTTAAGAAGATAATTCAATGGATCAATAAGGCCAAGGAAAAAGCTTAAGTAATACTTGACTAAATGAGTTAATCTGAAATTCAATCAGAGAAAAATAACCTAGTCTAAGATGAGGCTTTTAACAGCATTAATTGTAATCTCTTCAATCACATCTGCTACAGCGGTATATGGACAATCTAAACTATTAGAAAATGTAAAAGCCAATCCAGAAGAAGCAAAAGCTTTATGCAAGAAATTCGAAGCCTATAATGCTCAGGGAGTAAAAACAAGCTCGGAAGAAGTAATCGAAGAAATTAGTCGAAATAAGAATTTAACTCCACTCAACGCTGAGATTCTTAGTATCTATGTAATTGCAATGTATTGTCCACAAATAAAATAAAAAAGGAGCTATAAAAATCAGTGGACTACTTTGAAAGAACATTAACACTTAGTGATGGGATAAAGCTTAAATCCAGACTATGGAAACCAGAAGGCAGAGGTCCGTGGCCAGCCCTACTAATGAGACAACCATATGGAAGACAAATTGCCTCAACAGTGACATACGCACATCCATCATGGTGGGCAAGCAATGGTTATCTTGTAATAGTCCAGGACGTTCGGGGCCAAGGAGACTCGCAAGGAGAGTTCATGGGGTTTCAACAAGAGGCGTCTGATACAACACAAACACACGCGTGGGTAAGATCTTTGCCTGAATGCAATGGCCTACTAGGTACCTATGGATTCTCATATCAAGGTCTTACCCAACTATTAGGTGAACAAGGTAGTCCTCCGCCAGAATGTCTCGCACCAGCCATGACTGGACTGCATGAAGACATTCATTGGAGCTGCGAAGGAGAAGCTTTCTGGTGGCAAATTGGCCTCTCATGGGGACTACAATTGGCAGCGCAGAAGCTTCGCAGATCAAAGGATTGGAAAGGGTGGTATGAAGTTAGGGAAAGTCTTGAAAATGGGAAGTACCTAAGAGACGGCCCTCAAATTCTAAAGAAATATGACCCATGTGGATTAGCAAGCAAATGGCTTACAGCTTCTGAGAGATTGTCTTCAGAATGGGAGGTACATACACCATTAGACAGTTGGATAAAGCAACCTATGCTATTAATTGGAGGTTGGTGGGATCCTCATTTAAGAGGGATAATAGACATTTATCAAAAGTCAATAAAAAAGGGAGGGCAGCCATATCTTTGCATTGGTCCAGCATCGCATCTTCAATGGTGGGACGAGACAAACAAAATTCAACTAGATTTCTTCAACAGATACTTAAAAGGAGATAATTTAAATAAACATATGCCTTACAAAAAGCTATGGAATATAACAAGTGAAAAATGGGAATCTAGAGAAGACATAAGAAATCAAAGCCATTTTACTTCCTGGTCTCTTACAAGTTCTGGATTAGCTTGCGCAAGCTCTAAAGATGGAAAGCTTGTGAACTTCCCAGACGGCAAAGGTTTTTTAAATATAGTTCATGACCCTTGGAGACCCATACCATCAATTGGTGGACATTTAAGTGATTCTCCAGGAAAAGCACTTAGAACTGAACTCGATCAAAGAGGCGATGTAGCAACATTTACCAGTGATCAATTTGAACTAGATAACCTTATAGAAGGCACACCTGTCCTAAATGTTAGAGCAAGTTCCGATACAGAAGGTTTTGACCTATTTATTGCCTTATCAATCCTTTATTTAAACCATTCAGAAGTCAATCAACTTTCAACAGGAGTGACTAGATTAAGAGGCAAAAGTTGTAAAATCATCCAAGAAAGAGTCATAAAACTCCAACCATTCCTTGCACTCTTCCCCAAGGGGTCAAAATTACGAATTTCTATTTCTGGTTCATCCTGGCCAGCGATAGCAATAAACCCAGGTAGAACTGACAAGCCCTGTGCCGCTCCAAGTCCTTATTCCTTAATAACAACTATTTCACTTGACCTTATCAACTCGAATTTAAGAATCAGTCCACTTTTTCAAAGATAGATTCCCAAGACTACCTTCAATCAGATAAGCTCGACTTTCTATCTGCTATTTAGTTATGTCAACCAGTATTGTTATGGACTGGATGGCAGATGAAGGGAAGAGACTTTCAGATTGTCGAAATGATAATCCCCTAGGATTTCTTGGCCCACAACCATTTGAAGATAAATGGGCAGTAAGGGTTTGGATGCCAGAAGCAGATCAAGTTACTTTGCTATTAAATGAACAACAAATATCATTAACGAATCAAATCCACCCTTGGATCTTCGAAACACTTCTAGATGAGAACCCAGGCAGCAACTACCAAGTAAACGTTTTAAGAGGAGGCATTAATCATACTCAATTTGATCCATGGGCATTTAGACATGAATGGATGGGGGAAATTGATAGACACCTATTTGCTGAGGGTAACCATCACCATATTTGGCGAAGGATGGGAGCTCATCTAACAACTATAGAAGGAATTGACGGTGTAATGTTTTGCCTCTGGGCACCTCACGCACTTAGTGTTTCCGTCATTGGAGAAATGAATGCATGGGATGGGAGATACCATCCCATGCAAAAAAGACTTGGGGGAATTTGGGAACTATTTATACCTGAACTTAAAAAGGGTGACCTGTATAAATATGAAGTCCGTTCTCAGGAGGGACACTGTTACCAAAAGGCAGACCCCTATGGCTTCCAACATGAAATAAGACCTGCACAAAGTTCGATAATTAATGCTCTTGATCAATACAACTGGAAAGACGCAGAATGGATGACTAGAAGAGATAAAACAGATCAATTAAACAAACCAATATCTGTATATGAAATGCACCTAGGAAGCTGGATGCATGCTTCTACAAACGATCCTTTTATAGAAAAAGATGGTCACAAAAGGGAACCTGTTCCAGCTGCAGACCTTAAGCCAGAGACAAGATTGCTTACATACCCTGAATTAACTGAAAAGCTAATACCTTATGTAAAAGCCAGAGGTTTTACGCATATAGAATTGATGCCAATCTCAGAGCATCCATTTGATGGTTCATGGGGATATCAAGTTACAGGCTGGTACGCACCAACGAGTAGATATGGCAACCCAGATGAATTTCGAGCTTTCATTGACAGGTGTCATGAGGAAGGAATAGGGGTAATTCTTGATTGGGTCCCAGGACATTTTCCTAAAGATGAGCATGGCTTAGCTTTCTTTGATGGTTCTCATCTTTATGAGCATTCAGATCCCCGAATAGGTGAACACAAAGAATGGGGCACATTAATCTTCAATTACAGTCGCAATGAAGTGAGGAATTTTCTTGTAGCTAATCTTGTTTATTGGTTCGAGCAGTTCCATTTAGATGGGATAAGAGTAGACGCAGTTGCTTCTATGCTTTACAGAGACTATTTGAGACCAGAGGGGGAGTGGATTCCTAACAAAGATGGAGGCAATGAAAATTATGAAGCAGTTAATTTCCTTCAACAAGCCAATCATGTTCTATTTCAACATTTTCCAGGAGCTCTATCTATTGCAGAAGAATCAACAACCTGGAATGGGGTGACTAAACCAACAGATGCAGGCGGACTTGGGTTCAACCTAAAATGGAACATGGGTTGGATGCACGATATGCTTGATTATTTTGAAATAGATCCTTGGTTTAGACAGTTCCACCAGAATAATGTTACCTTTTCAATTTGTTATAACTACACTGAGAATTTCATGCTCTCTTTGAGCCATGACGAAGTTGTTCATGGCAAGAGTCATCTTTTGCATAAGATGCCAGGAGATGATTGGAAAAAATATGCAAATACCAGGGCTTTGCTTGCTTATATGTGGACACATCCAGGTAAAAAAACAATATTTATGGGCATGGAGTTTGGACAAAGACAAGAATGGAATGTATGGGATGATCTTCAGTGGGAACTTTTAGAACATGAGCCTCACAAAGGGATTAACAGACTAATTGACGATCTTAATTCACTTTATAAATCCCAACCAGCATTATGGAGAGATGATTTTAACGAATATGGATTTCAGTGGATAGATTGCAAAGATAATTCAAATTCTGTTATTAGTTTTATGAGAAGAGAAAGTCAAACAGGCCAATGGCTAATTGTTGTAGCAAACTTCACACCAGAAGTTCATTCAAATTACAGAGTTGGCGTTCCCGTGGAAGGATTTTACAAAGAGATATTTAATACTGATTCTGATAAATATGGTGGATCTAACGTAGGAAACCTAGGTGGCAAAATTTCTGATAAATGGGAAATTCATGGGTACGAAAATGCTCTTGAGCTTTCATTACCACCATTAAGCGTCATTGTCTTAAAACACAAAAAAAATGAAGGCTCTAAAAGAATCTAAATACAAATGTCTTAGATTTCAAATTCAAAGGAAAGTCCAAAAAGGTGTAAAGAAAATCCTTTCTAAAGAGCTTTCTTGATCATTTAGAGTTCCCTCTCCAGTAAATTTTTGACTTAACCCGATAGAAAATGACTGAAACTATTCCATTATTACTCCGTGCTGCTCGTGGTGAATCAGTAAGCAGGCCTCCTGTTTGGATGATGAGACAAGCCGGAAGGTATATGAAGGTATATAGGGATCTAAGAGATAATCATCCAAGCTTTCGAGAGAGGTCAGAGAACCCTGATCTTTCATATGAAATATCAATGCAGCCATTTAGAGAATTTAAACCTGACGGAGTAATTCTTTTTTCTGATATCTTGACTCCACTACCTGGGATGGGAATTGACTTCGACATTGTCGAAAGCAAAGGCCCGCTCATAAACGAACCAATTCGTACCAAAGAACAAATTAAGAATTTAATAAATCTCGAACCTCAAAAAAGTCTTCCTTTCGTTGGTGAAGTCCTAGGAAGACTTCGAGAAAGTGTGAGAAACGAAGCTGCAGTATTAGGTTTTGTTGGCGCCCCTTGGACTCTTGCGGCATATGTAGTTGAAGGGAAAAGCAGTAAAAATTATGCCGTTATAAAAGCAATGGCTTTCCAGCAGCCTGATTTATTACATAAATTACTTGATCATTTTGCTGAATCAATTGCAAAATATTTAAGATATCAAATTGACTCAGGAGCTCAGGTTGTTCAGATGTTCGACTCCTGGGCTGGCCAATTAAGCCCTATTGATTATGACAATTTTGCAGCCCCATATCAAAGAAAAGTTGTTCAGTTAGTAAAGCAAACACATCCTGACACTCCAATGATCCTATACATTTCTGGTAGCGCAGGAGTTTTAGAAAGAATGGCTTCGACTGGTGTAGATATAGTTTCATTAGATTGGACAGTAGACATGGCCGAAGGTTGTTCTCGCCTCCCTGAAGGAATTGGCATTCAAGGCAATGTCGATCCAGGTCTACTTTTTGGAACCCCCGAAATGATTCAAAATAGAATTGTTGACACTGTGATTAAAGCAAAAGGTAGAAAACACATCTTAAATCTTGGTCATGGAATTCTTCCAGGAACTCCAGAAGAAAATGCAAGGGTTTTCTTTGAGGCTGGCAAAAACGTAAATGAATTAATATCAAACCTTTGAGAAAAGCTCGAATACTCGTTACAGGAGCAAGTGGCTGTGTTGGTCAATACACCAGTGACTGGTTATTAAAAAACACTGACGCTAATTTGCTTCTATGGATAAGAGAGCCTAAAAAGTTAACTGCTATAAATCCAAATAATCCAAGAATCAAGTTATTAATTGGTGACCTAAGAGAACCAGAAATCTTTTCGGAAGACTTGGCCCAAGTGACTCATGTAATTCATACAGCAACTGCTTGGGGAGATATAGAAAGGACAAAACAAGTGAATATAATTGCAGTAAAAAAACTACTTTCCTATTTAAATCCTGATTATCTGGAAAAATTCATTTACTTTTCAACTGCAAGTATTTTAGATAAAAAGCTGAATAAATTACCCCAAGCAGAGTATTTAGGAACTGAATATATTCAAACTAAGGCTAAATGTCTTCAAGAACTTGAAAAACATTTTTTAGCTCCAAAGATAGTAGCTGTTTTCCCAACATTAGTATTTGGGGGGAGATACAACCAATCTGGACTATTCCCAGCTAGTTATTTAACTCAAGGTCTTCAAGAAGCCTCCAAATGGCTTTGGCTTGCCAGATTTTTTAAAGGTTATTCGAGATTTCATTTCATTCATGCTCAAGACATTGCATTCATATGTGGGAAACTGATATCAAATCAATATCCAGTTTCCCAAAAACCAAGTGATGGGAAAATTCTGAAGTTAGTACTCGGCCAAGCTTATATATCGATAGACCAAGTAATTAACGCATTACTGCAATGGAATGGAATGAGAAAGGTTCCTCAAATACCTTTATGGGGCTGGCTAATAGATGCTCTAGTGAAAATTCTCCCAATCAAAATTAGCAGTTGGGACAGGCTCAGTATTAAGCAACGTCATTTCACACATGAACCAGCCACAAGCCCTGAAGACTTTGGTGGAAATAGTTATGCGAAGTCATTAAATGAAATTCTTAATCGATCGGGGCTACCAAAAGTTAAAAAGTTGACTTAGAAGGTAATATAATTAAAGAAATAAAGAAACAAATGGCTTCAATGCTTCGATCAGTAGTTACAGCAAGCTTTGCCCTGCTTCTAGTCCTTGTCTTTGGAGTAAGCACAGTACAAGCTAAAACAGTTGAGGTAAAACTCGGCACAGATGCTGGAATGCTTGCTTTTGAGCCCAGCTCAGTCAGCATTTCCACAGGAGACACAGTCAAGTTTGTTAATAACAAATTGGCACCTCACAATGCAGTCTTTGAAGGACATGATGAATTAAGTCATCCCGATCTTGCTTTTGCACCTGGCGAGTCATGGGAAGAGACCTTCTCTGCAGCAGGCACCTATGATTACTACTGTGAACCCCATAGAGGCGCTGGCATGGTAGGAAAGGTTGTTGTTAATTAGAACTTAATTATCTTGAATTATAAAAATCTGATTGTTTAATTACCATTCAGATTATATCTCCCATGTTAGGGCTTCTAACATGGGAGATTATTTTATCTATTTGAGGTTATAAAAGATATCTCAATCAAAAATGTTAAATCGATTTAATAGCCATGATTCTGTTTAATAATATTAGTAAGGCCACTAATAATTAGACTTTGAATCTGCTTCAATTATCTGCAGTTAATTTAATTTGGCTTCATTATAGTTCAGTTTATAGAAATAACCGAACAAAATAGGGCTTACCGAAAAAAGTAAGGCGGTAACCCCACTAATCAGAACTAAAGTAATCCTACATAATCTAATAAATAAGAAAAGAATATTATTATGCAACTCAAACAAGAAAACTTTACAGAAGAAGCATGGTCGTCAATCATCTACGCACAAGAAACTGCTAAGAAATATTGCCATCAATATATAGACAATGAGCATATCTTTAGTTCTTTACTTTACAAGAGTGAGCTAGTAGAAAAAATCATAATAAAGAGTAATGGGTCAATCAAAAAAATAAGAGATGTAATTGAGGAGTTATTAAAATCAAAACCTAGATTGAAAGAAAAGCCAACTGAACTATTTATTAGCAGAGAAGTAGAAGCTACAATAAACAGATCAGATCAAATAAAAAAGTCTCTTAAAGACAATTTCATTTCAGTGGAACACTTACTTCTTACCTTATCGGAAGAAGGTGGGGCCATCAAAAGAATTCTTTTGCATGAAAAAATTGATAATGAACTTCTATCTCAAATTATCAATAAAATTAGAGGAGGACAAAAGGTGACAGATCAAAATCCTGAAGGGCAATATGAATCTCTTGAAAGGTATGGAAGAGATTTAACCAATGAAGCCAAAGAAGGAAAACTTGACCCAGTAATAGGAAGAGATGATGAAATTCGAAGAACTATACAAATACTTAGCAGGAGAACCAAAAACAACCCTGTTCTAATTGGGGAGCCTGGAGTAGGCAAAACAGCAATAGTAGAAGCCCTTGCTCAAAGAATAATAAATAACGATGTTCCATCTGCCCTTCAAAATCGACAACTTATCTCCCTTGATATGGGGGCCCTAATAGCCGGCGCTAAGTATCGTGGTGAATTTGAAGAACGGCTAAAGGCAGTCTTAAAAGAAGTGACATCGTCTCAAGGGCAAATTGTTCTATTTATCGATGAAATCCATACAGTGGTCGGAGCAGGTGCAACTGGAGGAGCTATGGATGCAAGTAATCTATTAAAACCTATGCTTGCTAGAGGAGAACTAAGATGCATTGGGGCAACAACAATTTCTGAACATCGACAACATATAGAAAAAGACCCAGCTCTAGAAAGAAGGTTTCAGCAAGTTCTCATAAACGAGCCTTCAGTGGAAGATACCATCTCAATTCTTAGAGGTCTTAAGGAAAGATATGAAGTTCATCACGGGGTGAGAATATCTGACAGTGCTTTAATTTCTGCAGCTATTCTTAGTCACCGATATATAGCAGAACGATTTCTTCCTGACAAAGCAATTGATCTAATAGATGAATCAGCTTCCAAATTAAAAATGGAAATCACATCGAAACCGCAAGAACTTGATGAGATAGATAGGAAAATCATTAAATTGCAAATGGAACAGCTTTCTCTCAAAAGAGAAGATGATATTTCTAGCAAAGAAAAAATTAATAAGATAACACAGGAATTAGAGCAACTTGATAAAAAGCAAGAGGTTCTCACAAATCAATGGAAGGGTGAGCAACAATCTATAAATATGCTCTCTGAAATAAAAGAAGATATAGAAAGGGTTCAGATACAAATAGAACAAGCTAAAAGAAATTACGATCTAAACACAGCAGCAGAATTAGAATATGGAACTCTATCATTACTGCAAAGTAGACTTTCAGAAAAAGAAGAAATAATCCACGGAAAGAAGAAAAGTAACCATCAAAAATCATTACTTAGAGAAGAAGTTACCGAGAATGATATTGCTGAAGTAATTGCTAAATGGACCTCTATACCAACAGCGAGACTTGCCAAGTCAGAAATAGAAAAACTTTTAGAACTTGAAAAAAATTTGAATCTAAAAGTAATTGGCCAAGAAAATGCGGTTAAAGCAGTATCTGACGCGATCCAACGTTCAAGGACTGATATGGGAGACCCTGATAAACCAATTGCAAGCTTTTTGTTTCTTGGACCTACAGGAGTAGGAAAGACAGAATTATGCAAATCATTAGCAAGTGAGCTATTTGATAGTAATAAAGCAATTATAAGAATAGATATGTCTGAATATATGGAAAAACATTCTGTTAGTAGGCTAATAGGGGCACCTCCAGGATATGTTGGTTATGAGAGTGGTGGGCAATTATCAGAAGCTGTTAGGAAACAACCTTATTCAGTAATCCTTTTTGATGAAGTCGAGAAGGCTCATTCTGATGTATTAAATATAATGCTACAAATACTAGATGAAGGAAGAGTTACTGATGGGCAGGGGAAAACTATTAATTTCAAAAATGCAATAATCATTCTTACTAGTAATGTTGGCAGCGAATCAATACTAGAAATGTATAATTCAGATAAAAGTTATAAGGATTTAGACAACATTGAAAGGATACTAATTAAAGAATTAGGCAGATTTTTTAAGCCTGAATTTCTTAATAGATTGGACGGTAAAATAATTTTCAAAAGCCTAGGAGAAAAAGAAATGACTAAAATTGCAGGAATCCAAATGCAAAGGATTTCTAATAGACTTGAAAAAAATAAGTTTTCTCTTGAGATAGGAGATAAAGTTAATGCATGGATAAGTAAAAAAGGTTACGACCCTGCTTATGGAGCAAGGCCAATCAAACGTATTATTCAACAAGAAATTGAAACTCCCTTAGCCAAATTGATATTAAAGAATGAGTTCCAGGAAAAGAACAGAATAAAGATAGAGATATGCAACGAAGAATTAATAGTTAAATTTATTTAGAAGATCATTGAATTGTTGTAACTTTCAGACTCTAGGAGGGAAGACTATCAAGGCTAAATCTATATCCCTGCTGTCTAACAGTTGTAATTCCACCTCCATCACCTAAGCCAGCTTGTTCAAGCTTCCTTCTAAGGGTTAAGACTTGGGTGTCAACTGATCTTGGTCCACCACTAAAAGGGGGCCAGGCCATTCTTAGAAGTTCGTGCCTACTTCTTACCATCCCAGGAGGCATAAGCAAGGCACATAACAAAGCAAATTCCCTTGGACTTAGTTCGACTGGTTTCTCTCTCAAAGTAACCTGCCGAAGAAGCAGATGGACCTCTAACGGACCAACAGTGACTCGCTCTTGAAGTCCTATTCGACCTCTTTTAAGAAGAGTCCGACAACGCGCAGCTAATTCTTCCAACCCAAAAGGTTTGCGCAAAACATCATCTGCTCCATCATCAAGTAAACCAACTATAGTTTCAACTCCAGCTCTAGCAGTAAGAACCATAACAGGACATCCAAGTTGCTGGCCCAAATTCAAAGCAGAGCTTTGCTCTAGCAGCTCAGCACTTACCAAGAGATCTGGTGATTGGTCGCGACACAGATCAATAGCTTCTATTACAGATCCAACAGCAGCAGCGAGGTGACCATCTTGCCTTAACCTTTGAACAAGAACAGTTCTCAACGTTGGATGAGGTTCAACAACAAGTATTCTTGAAGGACTCTGAGCAGTCGGGTGCAGAGATCCACCAGCTAGGGAAGGCTGCGAACTTTGTTCTTCAGAAAGTAGATCTGGAGTTAATGTCACAGGCAAAATCAAGTTGTTTTAAGATAACTAATCAAGTGTCCAACTGTTAGAAATACCTAAGGATTATCGCAAAATGACATCACAATCATTTCAGGACCCAACATCTATAAGACATTTTCAGTCAATTTGCGATGCATGTCAGGAACTTATTAACAGTTTTCATACACCAACAGAATTAAAGATTTATGCTGATGGATACTTGCATGCTCTAAGAAAGGGCAGAACTCTTCCTCCAAAAGACCTAGATACACTTGAAAAACTGGTAGAGCGATGGATTCTTGATCCCTCCAGTTTCATTGGTCCTGATGGGGATATCAATAATCTGTATTTCCAAAAGCAGAGGGAATAGTCCTAGGAAGCCAAGGCAATTTCAAGCTTTTCACGCAATTCACCAGAATTGTACATTTCAACTAATATGTCGGATCCTCCTAAGAACTCACCCTTTAAATAAACCTGAGGGATAGTAGGCCAATTTGAATACTCTTTGATTGCCTGCCTGACTTCCATATCGGACAAGACATCAAAGGTGTCAAAATTCATACCAAGAGCATTCAATATCTGAACAACATTATTTGAGAAGCCGCATTGGGGCATCAGTTTAGTGCCTTTCATAAAGACCATTATTGAATGAGAGTTGATTAATTCATCAATTCTTGATCGTGTTTCAGAATCCATATTTAAAGAATATTAAGGGGTGGAAGTTTTCAAGGCCAATGCGTGAATAGCTTCACTGGCAAGCTCTTGATGAAGAGCTTTATAAATCATTTGATGTTGTTGAACTCTAGAGAGTCCGGCGAATGCTGATGAAACAACATCAACATGCAAATGATCACCTCCTCCATTCAAATCCTCAACTTTAACCTGAGCATCTGGGAGGACTTTCTTTATAGATAAGATTAATACTTCAAAATCAACCATAGGGAGGGAATTTAACATCAACTATTTAATTGAAATTAAGAAATCAATTTATCTAGTTCATTTTTAATTTAAAGTCTTTACCTACCGCCACGAAAAGGGGTGTTAACAAAACCTAATTCAACGAGTTCCATATACGCTTGATTACCTTCTTTGTTAGCAGGGCCAGATATCCTAACAACCTCAACAAGCAAAGGAACAGCTAATGCTGATTGATTATTCTTCCTAAACAGGGTAGCAAGCTTAAGATTTGACTTTGAGATTAAAGCAATAACTTTTCTGCTATTTGAATCCATCTCACGCGGAATTAGAGCATCAACGCCTTTAAAAGAATTACTTAAATCCCCATAGAATCCCAATAGAAGTTTTGACATATCCCTTGCTTTGTCATATTTCTTTCGAGCCTGAGAATAGTTTCCTTTCAAAAAAAGCTCATCTCCATCTTTTAAAAATTTCTCTACGGTATCAAGACTTAGGCCAATATCCGACTTCGCTAAGACTCTGTACTCCTCGGAAGAAGAAGGTTGAGCAACTACTGGGAAAGAGGACAGAGCTAGCCCAGTGCTAAGAGCTAAAACTGTAAAAGGAATGCGCCAGCTCATCGATCAAAAGTTATTTACATAGACTTTATATGGATTAGGAAATTCGTCCAATAGCTTTTTGTGCGGCTTCTTCTGCTGAGCGCATTTTATTTATTAGTTCTAAATCAAATTGTTCCGCTGCTTTACGTCCAGTTTTAGAGATTTCAATTGGTTTCTCAAAACATATAGAAGCTGAACCAAAAAGCTTTGGGCGAATTTCACTATATGCAATTCCTACAGGAACAACATGAACATCAACACCATT
This sequence comes from Prochlorococcus sp. AG-402-G10, assembly GCA_003279445.1. Lineage (GTDB taxonomy): Bacteria > Cyanobacteriota > Cyanobacteriia > PCC-6307 > Cyanobiaceae > Prochlorococcus_E. The sequence goes on along the minus strand of QCHT01000001.1, from coordinate 119,405 downwards.
CCTATACGCCAACTGAGAAAGTCTAATCAGCCCTTTCTCAAGATTTATTGGTTTACTTCTTCTATTAATTCTACCTTCAGGGAAAAGAACCAATTGCTGTCCTGAAATCAATAAGTCAATCGAATACCTCAATGATATTAGAGAAGGTTTCTTTTTATCTATTGGATAACAACCTAATCGAGTCAGGAACCAGCCCTGTAAACCCTGCATTTCAGATACCGTAACCATAAACCGACAGTCCCTTTTTGTTATTCTTCTCCCTGCTGCCATAGTCAACATGAGAGCATCCCAACGAGACCTATGAGTTGGGGCAAGAACAACAGCTCCTTTATAAGGAAGGTTTTCTTGTCCTAGTACAATCCTATTCCTAAAATAAGTTTTCAAAGCAATATCCTGTGTAGCAATCATTGAAAGTTTGCCCCACAAGGGATTAATTCCCTTACAAAAATTTTTTTCTCGTTCGATTAGCACAAAGGGGAATCAAAAATTCAGAAACTTTATTAATAACTTAACGGTGAAAAGAATCTTTTATCAGAATGTATTGGGCAGTTAAGACAGCGGCCAATACCATTTGAATACAAAAAATGATCTATAAGAATAAGATTAGTAGAAATAAGAACTTAAGAATGACAAGCCTTGGAGTAAATATCGACCATGTCGCAGGTGTGCGTCAAGCTCGTATGACTAATGAGCCAGATCCAGTACAAATGGCCTCCCTGGCCGAACTAGGAGGAGCAGATGGCATCACTATTCATCTCCGAGAAGATAGAAGGCACATACAAGAGCGAGACCTGGTAATTCTAAGGGAGACCATTAAAACACGTCTAAACTTAGAGATGGCAGCAACCCAAGAAATGCTTGACCTTGCCCTTAAAACAAAGCCTGACATGATTACACTTGTGCCAGAGAAAAGGGAAGAAATAACAACAGAAGGTGGATTAGACATAGTCGCAAATAAAGAAAAATTGAAAATCTTTGTTGATAAAATCCAATCTGCGGGAATTCCAATAAGCCTTTTTGTAGATCCAATATTTTCACAATTGGAAGCTTCATCTGATATTTCAGTTCGTTGGGTAGAACTACACACCGGAACATATGCTTTGTCTTCATGGAAAAATCAAGCCCTTGAATTTTCAAAAATCAAAGAAGGTGTAATTAAAGCAAGGAATCTTGGCCTACGTGTCAATGCTGGTCATGGGCTTACTTATCAAAATGTAGAACCGATTGCTTCAATACAAGGAATCGAAGAACTCAACATTGGCCATACAATCATATCGAGAGCCTTAGCAATAGGACTCCAAGAAGCAGTTAAAGAAATGAAGGAGATAATAAGAAACCCGCGGCAAGAACCATTCTTTGGTTAATAGCAATATCATTCTTTAAAAGCTAAAAGTCTTGTTAATTGTCTACAGAAGCAACAGAGCCGAATGGTTAGCTGAACTACTTTCAGAACAGCTTCGCCTAAACCCACCAGCCCCATTCGAAACAGTCGAGGTCATGGTAAACACATGGCCAACATGTCGATGGCTTGCAGAACAAATTGCTGCTGTAAATGGAATATGTGCACAGGTTGAGTTTCCTTTCCCCACGACGCATCTAAGAAAGTTTATACAGTTGTATCTAGAGGAAGAACCCACGTTAGCTGATCCATGGCAAACAAATAGATTAAGATGGAGCATTATCGACCTATTGCCTCAATTACTTGAAAAAGGAGAATCAATTTATCTTCTAAATTGGATAAATAAAGAGATATCAACTCCAAAAGAACTTACAAAAAGAAAATGGGAGCTAGCAAACAGCATAGCTGCTGTATTTTATGAGTACATGTTATATAGACCTGAATTAATCTGTGGCTGGTGGGAGTCGAATGATAAGACTCCCGAGTCAACCAAGGAGCTTCCACCTCAAATACGTTGGCAACCAATTTTACTAAATCTTTTAAAAAGTAAAATAAAACAGGAACCATTACCTCTACAAATAAAAAAAATAAAGAATAGGCTTAAAAGGGGTATAGTCCCCGAAAAGGCTCTCCCAAAGGAACTTTGCATGTTTGGGATAAGTAGTCTTCCCGCTATTCAAATAGAACTTTTACAAGCTTTATCATCGATTGTAGATATAAAGATTTACCTACTAACTCCATGTCAGGAGCTTTGGAAACGTTGCAAAAATAGAAGAGAAGAACTTGGTGATCAATGGATCAAAAATCTTGATGATTATTGGCTCCAAAATGCACCTCGACTTGAAGCAAACCTTGGTAGGATGGGAGCAGAGTTCCAACAACTACTTGAGGGTAGTGGTGAATATCAACTGGGTGAATGGCATGAGAAAGATTTATTTGCTATGCCGGCAAAAATTGCTGAGAATTGTGAGAGATCACCAAACTTATTGGAGCAATTACAAGAAAGTCTCTTAACAAATGCTCCAGAGAAAAAATTAAGAAGAGCAGTTGATGACACATCTATAACGTTCCTTTCTGCTCCTGGAAAAAAAAGACAAGTTCAGATTATCCGAGATCAGATCATTCAGTGGCTAGCAGAGGACGATAGTCTAGAACCTAAGGATATCTTAATAATGACTCCTCAGATTGAGACATATGCACCATTAATCACATCAATATTTAATGACATCACAGCAACAAGCGTCAGCTTACCTTGGGAAATAACTGACCGTAGTCAACATCAAAAACCAGGGGTCATTCAATTTATACTAGAGATAATTGATATAGCTTCTAGTAGATTCACAGCAAGCAAGCTTGAGAGTCTTCTCTCAAGCTTGCTAATTCAAGAGCAATTTGATATTAACCAAGATGGTATCGATACAATGATACTCTGTCTACAACGCACAGGGTTTAGATGGGGGCTAGATGCTAAAGAAAGGGATGGTGATGAAACCCATAGTCTTTCTTGGTGTCTCGAACGATGGGCTCTAGGCATAATTCTCCCTAGTAGGCCGGGTATAGCTCCCAAAGGAATCTCTCCTTTCTCAGAGACATTCTCTATTCAAGAAATTAACAACTGGACTAAAATACTTTCAAGACTATCTTGTTTCCTACAAGAACTTAGGTCAAAAAGAACTTGTAAAGATTGGATTCATATACTTAAAAAAAATATCAATACGTTGTTCCCTAACGAAGGATCATGGACCTGGGAAATTGAATTACTTAATCAGTATCTTGATGAGTGGGAACAGATTGCAGGCAATTGTAATTTAGAAATGGAGATTTCGATCGTAAGTGAAATAATAAAAGGTTCCCTAGCATTTGAGAGTGGGAGGTTTGGTCACAGAAGCGGCAAAATTACAATCAGTGCATTAGAGCCGATGAGAGCAATCCCTTATAGGGTAATTATCCTAATGGGATTAGATCATTCAATTTTTCCTCGGAACGAAGAAAGGATTAGTTTTAACTTAATAAACAAGGAACGCTTATTAGGTGATCCCAAGAGCTCAGATAGAGACAGGTATGTCCTACTGGAAGCCCTAATGTCTTGTAGACAGAAATTGTTAATAGCTTGGAATTGTAGGAATGAAAAAACAGGTGAAGCACTTGAATCACCAGGGATCATTCATCAATGGATCAAATATCTTAAATCTAAATTAGTCGAAGAAGAATTAGTAGGCTTAGTCAAAAATGCTCCAGCAAACCCCTTAAGCAACAAGAATTTTTTAAGTCATGAAAAGCTTCATCCAATTAGTTGTGATAGAAGGTACCTTAGTGCAAAAAAATGGTTGCTATCAAATTCACAATCAACATCAAGATCATTAGCTCTAGCCATTCCACTAGAGTGGAATGGAAGTTTTGTAAGAAGTGAGCACAAGATTAAAAATGAAATGGTCCAATCATGGCTTAAGGAACCACAAATTTTTTGGCTTGAACAAATGCAGGTCAGAATAAAGGAGAGTAGCAATCATCTTGAAGATATAGAGTCACTACAGTTAGATGAACTACAAAGATTTAGTTTATTAAGCCTACAGTTTTTAGACAATAAGAAATTGCTATTAAACCCTGATGAGCTACCAGAGAAGAGAGATTGGCACCAACAACTCAAAGGGCAAGGTATGCTTCCATTGAAAGCCGCAGGAGATATAGAGTGTGGCATTTTAGATGCTAGATGGAAAAGCTTGAGCTCACAATTGAGATGTATAGGAAAATTAGAAGTAAAGAAATTAACAATTAAAGGCGAAACAATCGATATACTAATGAGTAAGAAGAAGGTAGTTGTAGTCGAACTAGGGAAATTAAAAAGAAAATCTATTATGAACACTTGGTTACAGCATCTTCAATCTTGTGCATATGGAAATCACCCAAGAAACACAATTCTCCTATCAAGAAGCAGTTCCTATACAAAGCAAGACCAATATGAGCTATCAATTGAATTTAAATCGCTCCCGAAAGAAAATTCACTGTCAATCCTAGATACAATTTATTCACTAGTTGATCAAGGACGAGTTCAGTGCTGGCCCATTCCACCTGAAAGTGGATGGGAAATAGCTAAAGCAATTTTTTCTAAGAAGAACTTAGGGCATGAAGAATTTAAAAGAACATGGGTAGGATCTTATAGAAAAGAAGGAGAAAGAAGTAAACCTGAAATGGCTATTTCTTTTGGAAATAATGCTGAAACGAACATTTTCCTTGAAAGCGAAGTTTTTAGAAAATGCTTAAAGGATCTCTATGAACCATTACTTACAAACCTTATAAAATAATGATTAGCAAATGAAAAACCATTCCAATAAACCATTGAATAAATTAATCTCAAATATATTTATAGAGTGGGGATTTACCACTGAAGGATTAAAAGACAACAGAAGAGGAGAATGGTGGTTATTTGCACAGCTGATAATCTTATCAGCTCATTTTCTCCCGTCATCACCGATATTATCAACTTGGCCTTTAATCGTTAAGGGAATATCAATAATAATATTTTACTATGGATTCTATCGATCATATTTATCCTTAATTACTCTAGGGGATAACCTATCTCCCCTTCCAGAGCCTAAAGAATCAGCAGTATTAATAACGAGAGGAGTTTATAAATCATGCAGGCACCCCCTTTATCAAAGTCTCTTATACCTTTCTTTTGCTTTTACTTGTCTTCGTGGAAGCCTTATTCACCTAACCTTACTAATATTGCTTAGTATTATTTTAATTAAAAAAGCAAGGCTAGAGGAATTAAAGTTAAAAAGTAAACATTATAACTACAAAGCTTATATGTCTAATACTCCTGCAATATTTAAAGGCATAAAATTCTTCGACTGGCGTAATTAGATATATAATTTAAATGGAAATAAAGAACACAGAATTTATCTTTGAGCCTAACCAATATCCGCTAGACCCTGGAACTAGATTGATAGAAGCAAGTGCTGGGACTGGAAAGACTTTCTCCTTAGCTCATTTAGTTCTTAGATTAATTACAGAGAGAGAGATCTCAATCAGTGAGATGCTCATTATCAGTTTTACTAAAGCAACTTCCTCTGAAATTCAATCAAAAATATCAGAGCGCATTGTCTTAGCACTTAAAGAGCTTGAACAGGAAACACACGACCAATCAAAAGAATTAGTTGATCAGGTTTTGCAAGAATGGATGAAGTTAAACATTAAAAGTGATTCTATTAGAATTCGTTGGACGACTCTTCTGTTAAAAGCTCTAGAGGAGATTGACCATGCAGACATAACTACAATTCATGGTTTTTGTAGCAAGACTATCCGTCGGGAAGCAATAGAGCTGGGTAGTCATATGAATCCAGATTTAATAACAGAAGCGGATAACAAGCAACTTATAAAAGAGATTGTACATAAATACTGGAAGGAGCAAATGCTGGAGCTACCAGAGTTGCAGTTAAAAGGTCTTCAAGCTGCTGGTTTATCATTTGAAAGTCTTGTTAATACAGTTTTAAAAATAGACAATAACCCCTGCTTAAAATTCAATGTTGATCAAGATAAAATAAATAATTCACAATCACTGTCAGAACAATTTGACAACTGGGTTAACGAGTTCTGGGAGTCATTCATTTTGAATTGGGAAAATGAATGCCTAGAATTAGAAGAGGCCCTTATACAAAAAGCAATCTCTTGGAAGGCAATGGGTATAAGCAAAATAAAGCCATTTTCCACAAAACCCAAAAGAGATAGGGTTAACGAATTAAATGAATGGATTCAAGGCTTGGAAAGTAAATTGAATAGTGATAGATCAATAGCAACTATTCCTAGTTATTATCTCATACGTAAAAATGACTTACTAAAGAACTATTTTCATCCCAGAGGTATATCACATATAGAAGATGCTAATGACTTAGAAATAACTTCACTCGTTCAACCAAAACTACAAAAATCAATAGCAGAAGTTTATGATTCCCCCGCAGAACTAGCTTGGCAACATGCCATAAGCTCTTCTCTCTCAATACTAAAACAAAGAAAAGCTAAGATTGGTTTAGTTAGTTATAGCGATCAAATTAAAGCTTTAGATCCAGAGAATACCGAATTATCTAAAGAGGCATCTAAAACAGTAATTAAGAGATTGCGAGAACGGTACAAAGTCGTAATGGTTGATGAGTTTCAAGATACAGATCCCGTGCAATGGAGAATTCTAAATGAAACTTTTAGCAGAAGTTCAAGACATTTTGTTTTAATGATAGGGGATCCCAAGCAATCAATTTATAGATTTCGTGGAGGAGACCTTCAAACATACTTAACAGCCAAGAATCAAGTAACTAGAATCGACTCCTTAAGAACAAATTATAGATCAACTCCTAACTTAATGAATTCCCTAAATATTTTAATGAAGCCAGGACTAAAACATTCTGGGCTAGGAGTACCTCAATTAGCCTCTTTCATGAAAAAAGAAACATATTTAGCACCCAATAAAGATGCACCAATTGAAATTATTAATTTCAAAGTTCAATCTACCCCTAACAAGACTTCCAAGCGACAATTGCCCACTATGACACAGGTGGAAGAATCTATTCCTTCTCTTGTAACCAATTCAATTATCCAACTCATTCAGGATAGTGATACGAACGTTAAACCTGATGACATATGTGTCCTAGTTAATCGTCACGATCAAGCAGAAAAAGTTAGACGGAATCTTATAAAAGCTAATATTCCAAGCCGGCTCGTTAATCAAGGCGATGTACTACAAAGTCAAGCTGCTTATGTTCTACAAATCTTTTTAGATTGCTTAGCAAAGCCTACAGACTCCTCAAAGATCAAACTCTTAGCATGTTCACCTTTACTTCAATGGAATATTGGCAAGATTAAGGGTTGCAGTCAAAACGGTGAGTTAGATCTACTTGTCTTAAAATGTTTTGATCTATCTGAAAAGCTACAAAATAGAGGTATAGCGTCTTGTTTATCAGAGCTTTTAGAAAGTAAAAACCTTGCAAATCTTTCTAGACAAGGTCAGCTACTTGGAGATATTCAACAATGTACAGAAATAGTTCAGGAGGCAATTCATATGCATGGTCTAAGTACAAAAGGAGCCGCTAAATGGTTACGGCAACAACGTCAACTTATAATAGACCCAACCCCAGAAATTAGACGCCCAAATAGTGACATAACTGAAGATGCCATAAATATAATAACAATTCACAGTAGCAAAGGACTTCAATATAAAATTGTTATCTGTCCATATCTCTGGCAATCTCCTCCTGCACCTAAAGGACCCTTATGGAAATTCAAAGAATCTAACAAGTGGTATATTTCACTATCTACAGGTTGGGGAATTACGAGACAATTCATTAAGAGTTCCGTCACGGAATCCATAGAGGAGTCCGAAAGGCTTGCCTATGTCGCATTAACACGTGCACAACAGAAGTTAATAGTCATTTGGAGCCTTGCCGATAAGCAACACAACAATCCGTTAAAGCATCTATTATTCGGCAATACAGTAAGAGGAGAGATTCAAGATGATTTTACTAACGAAAAAATTGCAGCTTGGTTAAATAATCAACAAAATAATTTTAAAATTTATGAAATTGAAGCACCCGTTACTAACAAGGTTTCATGGGCTCCTCCAAAAATAAAACTTCCTCTTAAACTTGGTCCTATTCCAAAACGACTACTAGATAAAAGTTGGGGAAGATATAGCTATTCAAACTGGATCTCTACAATAAGGCATCAGAATGAATCACACTGGAATCCAAAGCTTCTAGAAGAAGGCAAAGATACTGAACAACTTAATCTGACTCAAGAGATAGTTCCCGAAAGACTCAATGAAATAGTGCCTTTACTTGATCAATACTCCAACAGTCCATTAGCAAGTTTCCCACGGGGTCCTATTGCAGGAGATTGCCTTCACAGAATACTTGAGAAGGTAAATTTCGAAACTTCCTTAACTGAATTAAGTTCTGAGAGCATAATTAAAAATGAGTTATCGCGATTTGGCATAGACTTAAAATTTGTCAACAAGGTCCAAGAAGGACTGGACAGGGTACTAAGTATTCCATTAGGAGGAGTACTAGGCAATATGAGATTAAATCAACTATCTAGAAAACAAAGGATAAATGAGCTCCAGTTTGATTTGTCATTAGCTAGGAAGGGTGATCCTATTAAATCAATAGATTTATATAAAGTCTTCCTACATAATCCAGATAATCGTTTCGGAAGAAACTATCCGGAATTACTCAAGGAGCTTGATATCTCAAGCAAAGGAATTCTTAGTGGTTCTATAGATCTTGTTTTCACAGATAAAGAAAATCCTTCAGATGGTCGATGGTGGGTAGCTGATTGGAAAAGTAATTGGATTGGCAAGTCTTTAAAAAATGAAGAGCCATCGGAGTGTGGTCCTATTTATTATTCAGATAAATCAATGGAAAATCAAATGATTACTCATCACTATCCACTTCAAGCACATTTATACTTAGTAGCGTTACACAGATATCTTAATTGGAGGCTAAAAAATTATGATCCTTCTAAACATCTTGGGGGTTACATTTATTTATTTCTTAGAGGCATACCATCCAAGCAAGAATTAGAAGTTAGTAGATCAAACAAAAACATACCTGGTCTGCTAATAGAAGAAGCACCGGTAGAAAGAATATTGGAGTTAGATAAATTAATTAACAGGAGTATCTAATGATAGATAATGATCTGACAACACTAGATTCAAATTTTAGAAATCTCATACATAAGACACTGAAAAAAAGAATTCCCCCAAGTACATATTCAGAACACCTTGAGGATCTTATAAATGTCCTAATGGAATCACTAAGTAAAGGGGAAATATATATTGAGATGAACAATATCACCCCTTACATAGGACTTAAGGCACAAGGGTGGCCATTAGATCATATAAAAGCTTTAAAATCTAGTGGATGGCTTGAGGGGAAAGACTCACCAATAATTTTAGAAGGAAATCTACTGAGTTGGAGGCGCTGGCATGAAGAAATGGAAAACATAATAATCAATTTAAAAGACAGGTTATCTTATGAACCAAACCATAGCCAAAGACTAAAGAAGGAAGTTAGTAGTCGTAAGCAATCAACACTTAATAAAAATCAAATTAATGCAGTTGAAGCAGTCCTTAACCATAATGTGATTCTGCTTAGTGGTGGTCCTGGGACTGGTAAAACAAGCACAATTGTTGAGATGCTGCTTAAAGCTCTCTCAATCAAGCAAGACTTAAGGATTGGCCTTGGGGCACCTACAGGTAAGGCATCTAGGCGGTTAGAAGAAACTATACAGAAATCAATTATTAATCTAGATGAGCATTCCAAAAATAGATTATTAGATATTCCATGCACTACTCTTCATCAATGGCTAAAAGCAAATGAAATTGAATTTAGGAAGAATGAAGCAAGCCCGATACAACTAGACATTCTTGTAGTAGATGAAATGTCAATGGTAGACATATCACTAATGAAAGGGCTTCTAAAAGCATTACCAAAAGAAAGTCAATTGATCTTAGTGGGTGATCCAGATCAATTACCACCAGTTGGGAATGGTGCTGTATGGCATAAATTACATGAAGAGACTACTTTAAGAAACTTTAGTAATTGTGCATTTCGATTAAATAAAGTCTATCGTAATAGAGGTGATTTAGTTGATTTATCGAATAAACTTAGAACAAAGCAACTAGGAGATTTTTTCGAAGATGTCCAGAATCTAAAGAAGTCATCGAGCTTACAAGTAATAATTTCAAGCAAAGAAGAAATACCAGTAGAGATCATCAAAAAATTGACACAGCATCAAGTTAATTTAATAAACAAAGCAACTTCACTTACTAACTCAGCTGAAGAAATTACTTCTCAAGCACTTAATCATATGTTGGCAACCGATTTACTAAATTGCCTTGAGGAGCTAATGGTTCTTTCTCCTAGGCGATATGGGCCTTGGAGCGTAGAGCATATTCATAGAACTATCCTAGAGAAGACTTTAGATAAAGGTGTAATGAATTGGCCACCAGGCACTCCTGTTATATGCGGTGAGAATCAGCCTGAACTAAACCTAGCCAATGGCGATATAGGAATAGTCATTGGAGGAGAAGTAAGCAACTATCTTTTATTTCGCCTACAATCAACAACAAATAGCTGTGATTTTACTTTAATCCACCCAATCAGAGTGAGAAGTCTAAGTCCTGCTTTTGCCACAACTGTACACAAGGCTCAAGGGAGTGAGGCTGAACATGTTATTTTCCTTTGGCCAGAGCCAATTAACCAAATACATTCTTCAAATAACAACCCTTTGTATAACAAAGAATATGAAAGAAAGTTGATTTATACAGCTATCACAAGAGCTAAATCAAAGCTTGACCTGGCAATAACCTTGGACAAATAAAGAACTGAAATGCCAATTAAGTATCTAATTGGACTAACTAAATGATAGATTAAAAAGATCCTTTAAAAAAGGCGAGTCAACAAAGCACGGCAATTGCCGATTGGAGGTTGTCTGCCTGATTTTCAAGGGGTATTATCAGGTGTTCAATTTCTAAATGACTAAAGCCAAATCAACCGATGAGTCCCCCATGTCCGCCGTTAATGATGAATTAATGGAGGTTCAAGATAAGGGAAAAAATATAAAAGTTGATCAATCAAACCAGCTCGATAAATCTTCTTTATTAAATCAAACTAATGATGAAGACAAAGAACTTGATGGTTTTGCTGGATTTGGCTTTAGTGAAGGCTTGATAAATACTCTTTCCAAAAAAGGTTATAAAGAACCTACACCAATACAAAAAGCAGCAATACCTGAATTAATGCTTGGACGAGATTTACTTGGTCAAGCTCAAACTGGTACAGGTAAAACAGCTGCGTTTGCCTTGCCCCTATTAGAAAGAATAGATGCTAAAGAACGTCATCCACAAGTTCTAGTTCTTACGCCTACTCGTGAACTTGCAATGCAAGTTGCAGAATCATTCAAGGCTTATTCAGAAGGGCATCCAAACATCAATATTTTAGCAGTTTACGGTGGATCAGATTTTCGATCACAACTTTATTCTCTTAAAAAAGGAGTCGAAATTATAGTTGGTACACCTGGCCGAGTAATGGATCACATACGTCAAGGTACATTAGTCCAAGAAGCTCTGCAGTGCTTGGTTCTTGACGAAGCAGATGAAATGCTTCGGATGGGTTTTATTGATGATATTGAATGGATTCTAGAACAGTTACCTGATGAGCGTCAGATGGTATTCTTTTCTGCAACAATGCCTAATGAAATTAGACGATTGTCAAAAAGATTCCTGAAGGATCCTGCGGAAATCACTATAAAATCTAAGAAGAAAGAAGCTCAATTAATAAAGCAGAGGTATATAACTATCCAAAATAGCTATAAGCTTGAAGTTCTTAAACGCGTACTAGAGCTTTCCTTTGGCGAAGGTGTCATAATTTTTGCTCGGACAAAAGCAATTACAATAAAGCTAGCTGAAAGCCTTGAAGCGGCTAAGCATAATGTAGCTGTTCTTAACGGCGATGTTCCCCAGAATCTAAGAGAAAGAACGGTTGAGAGGCTTCGTCAAGGTGGAATAGATGTTTTAGTCGCTACTGATGTTGCAGCAAGAGGGTTAGATGTAGAACGTATAGGTCTTGTCATCAACTATGACATGCCTTTTGATTCAGAAGCATATATTCACAGAATCGGACGAACTGGAAGAGCTGGGAGAAATGGTGAGGCCATTCTATTTATCAGTCCAAGAGAAAGATCTTATCTCAGTAACTTAGAAAGAGCAGTAGGGCAAGCTATTGAGAAAATGGAGATACCTACTAATGAAATTATTAACAAGCATCGAATAGAGAAAATCAAGAAAGATCTATTGGCGACTGCCTCTAGTGAGACAAAAAATACTACTGAGAGTACGATGCTTCAAGAAGTCATCAAGCAAGTTGAAGATGAGTTGGAACTGACACCACAAGAAATAGCACTGGCTGCAATCAACCTCTCAATAGGAGAAAACTCCTTACTAATAGATAATGACGAAGGCTGGATAAATCAAGCTGAAAGATTTAGGAAAGGAAATGATCGACGTGACTCAAGAGGTAGAAATCGTCGAGAGCATGGAATAACTGATAAAGACAAAGAACGCTTTAGAGTTGAAGTAGGCCATCGCGACAGAGTCAAGCCTGGCAACATAGTAGGTGCAATTGCAAATGAGTCAGGATTGAATGGCAGAATGATTGGTAGAATTCAGATTTTTGATAACTATAGCCTTATTGATTTACCAAAGGGAATGCCACCAAACATTTTTAAAAATCTAAAAAGAGTTAAAGTTATGAACAAAGAGCTAAACATTAATCATTACTCGTAAATAAAGTAAATTACGCCAAATGAAGAGTTACTCTAAATCAATATTTCTAAAGATGGTAGTTTTTACTATAGGGGTTAATTTATCTACTTTTCATTATCAATCTTATGCTGATGAAATAAACGAAATTATAAAAAGGTTTTGCTTAGAAAGTGTGAAGAACGAAATGGTTTCTCTTACTGATCCCATCCCCAATGAAGTCGCCGAGCACACATGCAATTGCTTTATCCAGAGAATGAACAATCGTGAGGAGATAAGCACAACCAGAGAGATTTGCAAAAAAGAAACCTCCATAGAATTCAGCCTTTGATTAAATCCTTCAGAAATATGAAATTAAACTCCTTAATACAACTAGAAAGTGTCCCAATAATAAGACTTGCTCGTAGTCAGTCCAAGCAAAAAAAATTAATTCTATTAGCAACGTTTTGCTCAATACTAAACAAGCTGTTTGACCTTGCGCCTCCTGTTCTAATTGGAGTATCTATAGATGTCGTCATAAGGGAAAAAGCCTCATGGCTTAGTAGCTATGGATTTGCTTCTGTTCCAACTCAACTTTCAGTACTTGCTTTAGCTTCTTTCCTTATATGGAGTGCAGAATCATTTTTTGAATATCTTTACGCATTTCTATGGAGAGACCTAGCACAAAGGACCCAACACAATTTAAGAATTCAAGCTTATGATCATATGCAGAAACTTGAAATGTCTTTCTTCGAAAATGACAGTTCAGGTCGCCTTTTAGCAATACTAAATGACGACATCAATCAATTAGAAAGGTTTTTAGATCATGGTGCCAATCAATTAATCCAACTATTTGTCACTGTAGTCATTGTTGGCGGTGCCATGGCTTGGTTGGCTCCAGGTGTTGCCATATTTGCTTTCATACCTATTCCTATAATTCTACTAGGCTCAATAATTTTTCAAAAGAGGTTAGCCCCTAAATATAGAAATGTAAGGGAGAAGGCAGGAGATATGGCTGCTCGTTTAAGTAATAATCTAGGTGGAATATTTACAATTAAAAGTTTCGCGACTGAATCATGGGAACTTGAACGTCTCAAGCAAGACAGTCGTTCCTATCAGTTGAGCAATCGAGAAGCTATTAGGCTTTCAGCAGCATTTATTCCATTAATCCGTTTTGCTATTTTATTTGCATTCCTTGCAATACTTCTTATAGGAGGACTTCAAGCATGGCAAGGTAACTTGGAAATTGGTATCTATAGTTTCCTTGTTTTTATCACTCAAAGGCTACTATGGCCCCTAACAACACTTGGACATATCCTTGACGATTATCAAAGGTCAATGGCATCTGCAAATAGAGTCTTAGATTTAATTGATACACAAATAAAAATCTCAGGAGGTTCTCTAAGGCTTGATCCCAAAAAAGTAAAAGGAGCTATAAACTTCAGGAGTGTTTGCTTCAAATATAATGAAAGAAATGATTTGCTGAAAAATTTTAATTTAGAGATATCGGCAGGGAGCACAATAGGCATAGTCGGCTCAACAGGCTCTGGAAAAAGCAGCTTAGTTAAGTTACTCCTAAGACTATATGCTTTAGATTCAGGAGAAATTGAACTTGACGGAGTCCCAATAAGAGAGTTTGAGCTAGTTGATCTTCGTAGAGCAATAGCACTTGTTAATCAAGAGTTTTATCTTTTTCATGGCACAATAAAAGAAAATATTTCATATGGTAATAATCAGGCCACACCTGCTCAAATCAAGTGGGCTGCCAAGCTCGCTGAAGCTTCTGAGTTTATCGAAAGACTCCCATATGGGTATGACACCCTTGTGGGAGAGCGAGGGCAAAAGTTATCTGGGGGCCAATGCCAACGAATTGCACTAGCAAGAGCAATTCTTAAAGATGCACCGATACTGATTTTGGATGAAGCAACTGCTTCTGTAGATAATGAGACAGAAGCAGCTATTCAGAGATCTTTATCAAAAATAACCTCAAACAGAACCACCATTGTCATTGCACATAGATTAAGCACTATAAAAAATGCAGATAGAATTATTGTTATAAGTAAGGGTTCAATAGTTGAATCTGGGACTCATTTATCATTATTAAAAAACAAGGGTATATATTCAGACCTTTGGAATGTTCAAGCTGGAGAAAGAAACATTTATCCTACGAGTTAATTAAGATAACGAAAAATCATTTATATAAGATTGATTCTTATACGAAAAAACTAAATGAGCTTATTACCCGCCTAAATAAATCTTCCACTTTATTCCACCTAACTTCATTTGTTCCAGCTGCAAATGTAAATAAAGACCCGTGATCAAGAACAACAGTTGCAATCTCATGGCGATCTTTGTCAGGAAGGTGAATTAAATACTCAATGTCATAAAACGAATGTCCATCAATATCCCTTGAATTGGCTTCAAGAAGTTCCGCCTGTCTTTCCCCACCATTAGGTGCCAGCAATTCATTCATTAGCCGTTCTCCAACCTCTAATGCTGTACCCATATTTTCCAAAGCAACATCCTCTCCAACATCTGAAACAACAAGACTCAATGTCTCATCACTATTAATCAAGTCATGAAAAACGACCTCAGGTCCTCCTTGAACTGATATTCGTGTCCACCCTGTTGGATAAAAGAAACCATAACGCCCATTATTACTTTGAAACGGTTCGAGTCCAGCGGTTCCCGCAGGGCTGCATGAGCCAAGAGTGCAAACAAGTATTAGTAATGCAATGAACTTGGTCCACGATCTTAAAAAAGCTCTCATGGCTTTCTGTAGAAAAACTATCTCTTCTTCTAATGTACTTACTTACATAAGAATTAGTAAATTCCCTTTTAAGACGTAAGAGTGTTTAAATTCCTATATATCTGCCTACAAAACTCTGAGCAGCTTTACTCGGCCACTTGCTCATCTAATAGACCAATTCGAACAACTCCCTGGGATTGGTCCTAGAACAGCACAAAGACTTGCTTTGCATTTACTTCGGCAACCTAAGGAAAAAATCCAAGTTTTCTCAAATGCTCTTTTGAATGCTAAAAGCAAAGTCGGGCAATGTAAAAGATGCTTCCATCTCACAGCTGGAGAAGAGTGTGAAATATGCCTAAATCAACAAAGGGACCCATCTGTCATTTGTGTTGTTGCAGACTCTAGAGATTTAATAGCATTGGAAAGAACCCGTGAATACAAAGGGCTATACCATATACTTGGCGGTCTAATTTCTCCGATGGATGGAATTGGACCAGATTTACTCAACATATCCCATCTAGTAAACAGAGTTGACAGGGAAAATACAAAAGAAGTGATACTCGCTTTAACTCCAAGTGTTGAAGGTGACACTACTAGTCTTTATCTTTCTAGGCTTCTCAAGGTTTTTGTGAAAGTAACAAGAATTGCATATGGTTTACCTGTTGGCAGCGAGCTTGAATATGCTGATGAAGTAACCCTAAGCAGAGCCATAGAAGGTCGCCGTGAGGTTGAATAGCATTTCAAGAAAGGATGGCAAAGAAAATCACAAACCAAACTAAATACAGCGCACTCAAGCCGAAGGAAAGGCTGCCAGAATGGATAAAGCCTTCTATAGGCAAAGCATCTCAATTAGAACGTGTTCAAAATCTTGTTAAAGAATATAGGTTACATACAATATGCGAAGAAGGTCGTTGTCCCAACCGAGGGGAATGCTATGCATCAGGAACAGCGACCTTCCTATTAGGAGGCTCAATCTGTACAAGAAGTTGTGCGTTTTGCCAAGTAGAAAAGGGAATCGCGCCAACAAATATCGATCCACTGGAACCTGAACGAGTAGCCAGAGCAGTCTCCTATTTGAATCTCCAATATGTAGTTCTAACATCGGTCGCTAGAGACGACCTCTCAGACCATGGTGCTAGTCTTTTTACAAAAACCATTAATGCAATAAGAAAGCTTTCTCCATCTATATCAATTGAAGTACTCACTCCTGATTTCTGGGGTGGCATCATTGATAAAACTAAAGCAACTGAAAAGCAAAGAGAAAGACTAACAACAGTACTTAAAGCCAGGCCAGTTTGTTTTAATCACAATATTGAAACCGTTAAACGTCTACAAAAAGAGGTCCGCAGGGGTGCTACTTATAAAAGATCACTTGACCTGCTTCGTGCTGCTCAAGAAATTGATAAAAGTATTCCTACTAAATCAGGCCTTATGTTAGGTCTTGGAGAGGAACGTGAAGAGGTAATTCAAGCTCTAATGGATCTTCGATCAGTAAACTGTCAGCAAATAACAATTGGGCAATATTTACGGCCATCACTATCACATTTACCCGTAATGAAATATTGGCATCCAGATGAGTTTGATGATTTAAAAAAACTATGCCTAAAGTTAGGTTTTAGCAAAGTAAATAGTGGTCCACTAGTAAGAAGTAGTTATCATGCTGATCAATGATAATTGTCTAATTTCTTTGTGATTTCTCCCAGAGATGACAACTAGAATTGTATACATCTAAACAATTAGAAACCATTAGGCTCCCAGCACCACCCCATACCATTCTAAATGGTAAGTCCAAGGGAGAACTGCCGACTTCTCTTACTATTTTAAACCCTTTCTGTTGGAAGTATCTGATCAATATTTCATGTTGACTCTCATCATCATTAATCGCTAATAATCTTGCTCTCCTGCAAGGAGTTGACTCAATAGCCCAAGCCATTGTTGATGCCCAAATCAAAGGTCCAACCCCTACAGGAGCATTGCTGCAAACCTGCATAGTGTCAAGCTGTAAACCACAAGGTGCGTTATAAGCCCATCCCTTCATCTCACCTAAGAGTTGGACCTTTTCAGGACCCACATACTTAGCTACTACTAATCTCAATGTCCATAAGTTCAAGGGGCGTCTTACCAGAACCCTTAACATGAGACCTGCAGTAGCAGCCTCCCTTTCTAAGGTTGCTAAGAGGTCCTTATTCATGCACTAGGCCAAAGTGTATTTCCAGGAAGACGTTCTTCTAGCTCCCTGATATGTTTCTGTCTTTCCATAAAACGATCTCTATCATCATCGCTGAATACATCTATACAGTGGTGACACTGAATACCAGAAATATAACTTTGATTTCTTATATCTTCTGGTGAAAGAGGCATGCCACACGCAAAGCAAAGTCGATGGACACCTGGCAAAAGATTATGGTCAACAGAAACTCTATGATCAAAAACAAAACACTCCCCTTCCCAACGACTTTCATTCTTAGGCACTTCAGCAAGGTACTGAAGAATGCCACCATGTAGATGATAGACCTCGTTAAAACCCTCTCTCTTTAAAAAAGAAGTGGATTTTTCACATCGTATACCCCCTGTGCAGAACATAGCAATTCTCTTGTATTTGCCTCCTTTCATAAGAGGAATTAATTTATTCTGAACCCAGTCAGGAAATTCACGAAAAGTTTTTGTGTGAGGATTTATAGCGCCTTCAAAGCTACCTACAGAAACTTCATATTCATTGCGAGTATCGACAACTAATGTCGAGGGGTCATCAACATAAGTATTCCAATCTTTAGCTTCTACGTAATTGCCTACAATTTCATTAGGCTTAACGTCAGGAACTCCCATCGTAACAATCTCCTTCTTTCTGCGAGCTTTAAAACGTCTAAATGCATGCTTAGAGGTAAAGCTAAATTTAACCTCAAAAGGATTATCAAGCTCCAAAGATTCCAATTTTAAAAAGATCGCATTAACACCTTCAATGGGACCGCAAACAGTGCCATTAATTCCCTCTAAAGCCAAAAGAATCATTCCTCGGACTTCTCTTTCTTCCGCAAGTGTTGTCAATTCGCTTATCAAAGAAGGTATCAGCTCAGCTTTTATAGGAGAGAAAGTATAAAACGCCGCAACCTTGAATATCTGGCTGACACTTTTTTGTTCTACAGACTTATTCATAAAGATCCCAATTCACTGAAACGCCTGCAGACGCCAACATATCCTTGTCTGATTGAACAGAAGGGTTACTTGTAGTCAATAAAGATTCTCCATAAAATATAGAGTCTGCTCCAGCTAATAAGCAGAGGATCTGAGATTCCTTATTTAATTGCTCTCGACCTGCACTAAGGCGAACACGACTTTGTGGCATAAGGATTCTTGCAGTTGCAACCATTCTTACCATCTCTAATGAATCAACCATATTAAGGTCCTCCAAAGGTGTTCCCTCAACGGGGACTAATGCATTAATAGGGACACTCTCTGGATGAGGGTTCATAGTCGCAAGGACCCTCAATAAAGATGCTCTATCTTTTAACGACTCACCCATACCTATGATGCCTCCACAGCAAATAGTAATACCAGCATTGCGAACTCTATCTAATGTCTCTAAGCGTTCCTGAAATGTACGAGTAGATATAATCTGAGCATAAAATTCAGGACTAGTATCAAGATTGTGGTTATAAGCAGTTAAGCCAGCATCCGCCAAGCGAGCAGCTTGTTGATCGCTAAGCATCCCTCCAGTTACACATGCCTCTAACCCTAAGCTCTTAACACCTCTAACCATTTCTAACATTGACTCAAAAGGCTTGCCATCACGAATCTCACGCCAAGCCCATCCCATGCAGAATCGATCAGCTCCCGCATCTTTAGCTGCTTTAGCTTGTTCCAGAACACCTTTGACATCAAAATCCGATTGTCCTGCAACGTCACTCGAATTATGCATTGACTGAGAGCAATAAGAACAATCTTCTTCACAACCCCCTGTCTTAACACTTAACAGCGAAGCTAATTGAACTTTATATTCTGGATTAACGGACCGATGCACAATCTGTGCCTCCCAAACAAGGTCCATTAAAGGCTTTTTGAGCAGATCTTGAATCTCATCCAAGGACCAGTCAAAACGTATTGAGACATCCTGAGATTTTTGAATTCCTGAGTCAAGTAATGTCATAAAGAAATAATAAGAGTCAAGCCTTGAATTGCTGGTCAAAGTGCGAATCTACACCACCAAAACGTCTCCTTCTTGATTGATAATCAATAAGTGCTTTTGTTAATGAGATTGAATCAAAATCTGGCCATAATGTATCTGTGACATGAATCTCAGCATATGCCAATTGCCAAAGCAAGAAATTGCTGATTCTCCTTTCTCCACTTGTTCGAATAAGTAAATCAGGATCAACATAACTTGAGGTAAATAATTCGCCAGCAAATATCTTTTCATCAATCAATGTAGGATCAAGTTTTCCGTCTACTGCAAGCTTGGCAAGCCTCTGAGCTGCCAAAACTAGCTCATGCCTACCTCCATAGTTAGTACAGACATTAAATTGTATTCCAGTATTTGAAGCGGTAAGTTCTATTGACTCATTAATCAAATCTCTTAATCGAGAAGGAAGTGGATCTAAATCACCTAGAAAATTAATGCGAACTTTTTTCAAATTTAAAGCTTCAATTTCATTTTTAAGCACACGTTCAAATAGGGTCATTAAGAAACTAACTTCTTCTTTTGGCCTAGTCCAATTCTCGGTAGAAAAAGCATAAACAGTCAAAACCTTTATATTCCAATCACTACATAAACGTAAAGTTCTCTTAAGTGCATCTACACCTGCTCTATGTCCCATAGCTCTAGGTAACTGCTGTGCATTCGCCCATCTACCATTACCATCCATAATTATGGCTATATGTTGAGGCATCTTTTCTGGATCAATTGGTCTTGGCAAAGGAACAACCAAAGACTGAGCTTCCATTTCTGCAGAAGAAAAACTTTTCATTTAAAAAATATACTTACTTTTGATCTGGAAATATATCCGTTTTAAGATTGGCTCTTTTTTCGTTAGGATCATGATTCGATGATTTATTGGATGAAAGAGATAAACTGTTGAGACTTTGGGATGTTTTTCCAATCCCTGCACTTGGAGATGAACTCATAAACTCCTTAAGCAGCTCCAATAATCTACTGCTAGTAATTGGCCTTTCAAGACGACCAAGATTAGCCAAAGACAATGTACCAGTCTCTTCGGAAACCACTACACAAATACATCTGTCAAATCTCTCTGTAATACCAAGAGCTGCTAGATGCCTTGTCCCATAACGACTAATACTCTGCCTTGAAAGAGGCAGGATTACACCTGCAGAAATGATCCTATTTCCTTTAATTACAACTGCACCATCATGTAAAGGAGTATCAGAAGCAAATAAATTAAGCAATAATTCTGAAGAAAATTTGGCGTCAATAGGCACACCTGAGTAAAGAAAGTCTTCAGGTCTTAAATCACTACCCATGTCAAGAACAATGAGAGCCCCTCTTCTTTTTTGAGAAAGTATTCCTGCAGCTTCTGATAATTGAGTTACTGTGCTTGCATTAGCCTGGAATTCCTTTTGAGTATTACCTAAAAGAACAGCCAGCCTTCCAGTTCCAAGTAATTCCATTAACCGTCTTAATTCCCCTTGCCATAAAATTGCCAATGAAAGTGAACATGCCAACACCAAGGCATCTATTAATTTTGAAGTAACAGGAAGAGTTGCGAATCTCTGAACGAACCATGCAAGAGATACAAGAAATAAATACCCACGAAGTAGCCAAAGAGTTCTAGGTTCTTTAACTCTTGAAAAAAGCAAAACCCCAAGAGCTGAAGCAAATAATGCATCCAGCAGAAAAGGCAAATTTATTATCCACCAAAAGTTCAATCCTTAGGCCCAATCTTCTTCTTAAATCTAACGAACGTTTTCCATAAAGCGATCCGGAAGAATGTCATTTCGCAATAGATCTTCAGGTAATTCTCTACGCTGGATCACCTCAGAAGTCTTTTCTAAAACAATAACTGCAGCTGGCTTAGGGATTCGATTGTAGTTCGAACTCATTGAAGAATTATATGCGCCTGTCGAGAATACAGCTAACACATCTCCGCTAGAGCAAATTGGAAGAGGGAAATCATTTAGCAAAACATCCCCTGATTCACAATGTTTACCAGCAATAGTCACAATCTCATTAGTTTTGGCCAATGGTTTATCAACAAGAACAGCTGTATATGAAGACTGATATGTAATAGGTCGAGGGTTGTCACTCATTCCTCCATCTATGGCTACATATGTTTTCAGTCCAGGGATTTCCTTCCTAGAGCCAATCCTATAAAGCGTTAGACCAGAAGTCCCAACAATGGACCTGCCAGGCTCACACATTAAGAAGGGTAATTTCAATGATCTTTTGTTACATGCTTCTACAACAGCATTCGAAATAACCTCTACCCAATGAGCAATTGAAGGCGGATCATCTGAAGATGTATATCTAATGCCCAAGCCTCCACCTACATTAAGAATTTCTAAGGAGTGGCCAAGCTCCCTTCCTTTCTGAAGAGCCTTCACCATAACTTCAGCGAGATCTCTATGAGGCTCTACCTCAAAAATTTGAGAGCCAATATGAGCATGTAGTCCAACAAGCTCTCCCCATTCAATATCCTTCAACTGTATAAAAATATCGTTTAATGCATCAGGATCGAAACCAAATTTACTATCAATATGACCTGTCTTAATATATTCATGTGTATGACATTCTATACCAGGTGTGAATCTTAATATTAGCCTTGCTTTCTTCACATCTGGTTCAACTATTTCTTTTAACTGGTCAATATCAAATTGATTATCTAAAACTATTTTAACATCATTTTTATATGCAAGTAACAACTCATCTTTTGATTTATTATTACCATGAAAAACTATTTTATGATTTGGGATTCCTCCTTTTAACGCTGTAATTAATTCACCTTCAGAGACAACATCTATTCCCATACCTTCTGAAGCAACTAAGCTACTTAGAAGTAAAGAACTATTTGCCTTAGAGGCATACAAAGGGAGTGAATCACCAGGATAATATTTAATTAGTGAGTCTCTATATTCCCTACATGAGGCTCTAACTGTAAGTTCATCTATTACATAAAGAGGTGTACCATAATCCTCAGCAAGCTTGCTAAGCCTACATCCACCAACAACTAGCCTTTTCTCTTTGTCCAATGCAGCAGTGAGTGGGGCAATATTCCTGTTAGGACTAAGCTGGTCTTGATTTTCCTCAAAAGGGGTAGAAATATCCATAATTTTTTGGAACAGAGGGATTTTAAGGCTTTTCTCCTTTACTTATAGATTTAATCATGTGAAGCTTATTTCATGAAAGGAAAAAATTTATATCCAGAGATAAAGATCAAAAAACTAGGAATCAAATACTTAGATCACTGCATAAAATTAGATAAGAAAACTTTAAATGGGATTTGGACTAAAAGACAGTGGCAGGATGAATTGACCAATGCAAAAAGAATTTGTCTTGGTGCACTCCATCAAACAAAACTAATAGGCCTTACCAGTGGATGGCTAGCAAAAGATGAAATAAATATTACCTTTGTAGGTGTTCATCCTTTATTTCAAAATCAAGGCATAGCTTCCCTTATGGTTTTATCATTATTAAGTCGTTCTAAGGAAATTGGAATTTCTATAGCAACACTGGAAGTAAAAGAGAATAACTTAGCCGCAAAGTCACTCTACGAAAATCTTAACTTTCACCAGATTGGATTCCGAAATAAGCTCTACAAAGATGGTAGCAATGCAGTTATATATCAGTATATTTATAATTAATGAAAAAAGTATTTATAAGATAATCCTAAATTAATTCCTTTTTCTGAGCTTGGAATCTCAATTTTCAAAAGGCCTCTAGCGTTTCAAAGGGAATTACGGTTTATACGAAAGCTAACTACTAACACATTCCTATCTCAATCCTGATAAATTATATGTAAATGCATCTGGCCTAGCCCAAATGTTCGAAAGGTTTACTGAAAAGGCCATCAAGGTGATCATGCTGGCCCAAGAGGAGGCGAGACGCCTTGGTCATAATTTTGTTGGCACTGAGCAAATTCTTCTAGGCCTAATTGGAGAAGGGACTGGTGTTGCAGCAAAAGTCCTGAAATCTATGGGTGTAAATCTAAAAGATTCGAGAGTAGAAGTTGAAAAAATAATTGGCCGCGGCTCTGGTTTTGTTGCAGTAGAGATCCCTTTTACCCCCAGGGCAAAAAGAGTTTTAGAACTTTCTCTTGAGGAAGCAAGGCAACTCGGTCACAATTACATAGGCACCGAACATTTATTACTAGGACTAATCAGAGAAGGAGAAGGAGTAGCTGCAAGGGTCATGGAAAACCTTGGTGTTGATCTTACAAAAGTAAGGACACAAGTTATAAGAATGCTTGGAGAGACCGCAGAAGTTGCAGCAGGAGGTGGATCAGGCGGACCTGGGAAGAGCTCAGCCAAAACAACCACACTTGATGAATTTGGAACAAATCTTACGAAATTAGCCAGTGAATCAAAACTAGATCCAGTTGTTGGCCGTCATGACGAAATCGATAGAGTCATACAAATTCTGGGTAGAAGAACAAAAAATAATCCTGTTCTTATAGGAGAACCTGGAGTAGGCAAAACTGCTATAGCTGAAGGCTTAGCACAACGCATTCAACAAGGGGACATTCCTGACATTCTTGAAGAGAAAAGGGTTCTAACTCTTGACATAGGACTACTTGTAGCGGGTACAAAATATCGAGGAGAATTTGAAGAACGACTAAAGAAAATAATGGAGGAAATCAAATCAGCAGGCAACGTCATTTTAGTAATAGATGAAGTACATACGCTTATTGGTGCAGGAGCTGCTGAAGGTGCAATTGATGCTGCCAATATTCTCAAGCCGGCGTTGGCCAGAGGAGAACTTCAATGTATTGGAGCGACTACACTTGACGAATATCGCAAGCATATAGAGCGAGATGCAGCCCTAGAAAGGCGCTTCCAACCGGTTATGATTGGAGAACCTTCTATAGAAGACACAATTGAAATACTCAAAGGCTTGAGAGAGAGATATGAGCAACATCACAGATTAAAAATTACAGATGAGGCACTAAATGCTGCAGCAAACCTTGGAGACAGATATATTTCCGATAGATTCTTACCAGATAAAGCAATAGATTTAATAGATGAGGCTGGAAGTAGAGTAAGACTTCTAAATTCTAAACTTCCCCCAGAAGCAAAGGAAGTTGACAAAGAATTAAGAAAAATACAAAAAGAAAAAGAAGAAGCAGTTAGAGAACAAAATTTCACTCAAGCTGGTGAACTTAGAGAAAAAGAGGTTGATTTAAGAAATCAAATTAGAACTATTTTAGATAATGCAAAACAATCTATTCCAAATTCTACTGTCAAAGAAGAAGAAGAAATAAGTCAGTCTTCAAAAGTAAAAACAAATGAAAACGATAATCCTTCTCCTGAAAAAAGCCCTCAAAACTTGCCATTAGTTAATGAAGAAGATATTGCACATATAGTTGCCTCTTGGACAGGAGTTCCAGTACAAAAGCTCACAGAAAGTGAATCAGTCAAGCTACTAAATATGGAAGAAACCCTACATCAGCGTCTTATTGGACAGGATGAAGCTGTCAAAGCAGTATCTAAGGCAATAAGAAGAGCAAGAGTTGGACTAAAAAATCCGAATAGACCAATCGCTAGCTTTATTTTCTCAGGACCAACTGGAGTTGGAAAGACAGAGCTAACAAAAGCACTAGCAGCATATTTCTTTGGAAGTGAAGAAGCAATGATTCGCCTTGACATGTCAGAGTTTATGGAGAGACATACTGTTAGCAAATTAATCGGCTCCCCTCCTGGATACGTAGGCTTCAATGAAGGTGGTCAGCTTACAGAAGCTGTTAGAAGACGCCCTTATACAGTCGTACTATTTGATGAAATTGAAAAGGCACATCCTGATGTATTTAATCTACTACTTCAACTTCTAGAAGAAGGCCGTTTAACTGATTCAAAAGGTAGGACTGTTGATTTTAAGAATACTCTTATTATCATGACTTCTAATATTGGCTCAAAAGTTATAGAAAAAGGAGGAGGAGGCTTAGGTTTTGAACTTACAGGTGAGAGTCAAGAGGATAGTCAATATAACAGGATTAAATCTCTTGTTAATGAAGAACTAAAACAATACTTTAGGCCAGAATTTTTGAATAGATTAGATGAAATTATTGTATTCAGACAATTAACCCGCGAAGAAGTAAAAGATATTGCAGAAATAATGTTAAGAGAAGTATTTATAAGAATAAAGGACAAAGGAATAACTTTATCTGTATCTGATGCCTTTAAAGAAAGATTAGTTGAAGAAGGATACAATCCTTCTTATGGAGCAAGGCCACTTCGTAGGGCTGTCATGAGACTATTAGAAGACAGCCTAGCTGAAGAACTCTTGTCCGGGAAAATAAAAGATGGAGACAAAGCAGAAGTCGACATAGATGAAAGTAAAAATGTAATTGTCAAACATATAGATAGAAATACAAACAAACCTGAGCTTGCAACAGCTGGTATATAAAATCTGCAATAAAGAATAAACTAACTATCACACAACTACATATGCAAGCTAATAACCATTTGCATAAAATATCTCCTGAAAAGGTTGTTAGAGGAGAACAAGCCTGGGAAGAGGCAAAAGAGTTAATCCCCTCTTTATGTAATAAGCCACTTTTAATTGGTAGAAGCAATTGTACATATGAGATACGAAAATCTCTTTCTATTGAGTTAAGTTCAATGGGGCTCAATGTTGTACATGAAGAACTAAATTATGATTGCTGTGAAATCGATTTACAGCGTATATCTTCTATAGCAAAGTATTCATTTTGTGATGCTATTGTTGCATCCGGTGGAGGAAAAGTTCTAGATGCTGGAAAACTAATTGCTAATAGACTAAACATACCTTGCATAACAGTTCCTCTAAGTGCATCAACCTGTGCTGGCTGGACAGCACTTGCAAACATATATTCCCCAAAAGGTTCATTTATAAAAGATGAAATCCTAGAGAAATGTCCTAAATTATTAATTTTTGACTATAGCCTAGTCAGGAAAGCGCCCAAAAGAACACTAGCCAGCGGCATTGCAGATGCTCTAGCAAAATGGTATGAAGCTTCAATTAGTAGTGCTAATTCAAATGATAGCCTTGTACAACAAGCCGTTCAAATGGCAAGAGTGTTAAGGGATCAACTTTTAATTGATAGCAAAACAGCATTGCAAGATCCAAATAGTGATGCCTGGATAAAAGTAGCTGAAGGTTGCGCCTTAACTGCAGGGCTTATTGGAGGAATTGGAGGAGCAAAATGTAGAACAGCTGCAGCACATGCTGTTCACAATGGATTGACACAATTGGATTTCATAAAGAAATCACTCCATGGTGAACTTGTTGGATATGGAATACTTGTTCAACTACGTATTGAGGAGCTTTTAAGTAAAAGTCAATTAGCACTTCAAACTAAGAAACAACTAATAGAGTTACTTATAGATTTAGATCTTCCCATAGATATTCAATCTTTAGGGCTAAAATCATATGAAAAAAAAGAATTAGAAAAAGCATGTATATTTGCATGCCACAGAAATTCAGAAATACATAATCTGCCTTTTAAGGTTAATGAAAATACTCTAATGGAAGCTTTACTTGATGCTAATAAGTTGGATTTAATATCAAGTGATAAAAAAAATCTAATCGGTAAAAAATAATAACATCTTAATGAAGAAAATTTCTACTAACCCTATAGAAGAATTAAATAAAGTTAAAGCGACCTTGA
Organism: Prochlorococcus sp. AG-402-G10; assembly: GCA_003279445.1. GTDB lineage: Bacteria > Cyanobacteriota > Cyanobacteriia > PCC-6307 > Cyanobiaceae > Prochlorococcus_E. The sequence goes on along the minus strand of QCHT01000001.1, from coordinate 92,160 downwards.
TAGATCCATTAGCCATTCAGATCACAGAATCAATCAATTGGATATATTTAAAAGGAATCTCTTGTAATGCCAATGATCTTTATCCGGTTGCAATTATTGGAGAAGGGAAGCCAATATTACTTCTACATGGTTTTGATAGTTGTTTTATGGAGTATCGGAGACTAGTTCCTTACCTAGAAAAAAAATTCAAACTAATTATTCCTGATCTTTTTGGTTTTGGCTTTTGTCCAAGGCCTCAAAATGGAAGCTATGGTACAAACTCAATAGTTCAGCATTTAGAGCAAGTTTTAAAAACATTAGACTTATCTTCAGGGATAGGGCTTATGGGCGCATCAATGGGAGGTGGCATCGCGATGAAATTAGCAAGGTCCCAACAAGCTAAAATAAATAGACTTTTACTATTATCTCCAGCTGGTTTAACAGGTAAGTCAACTCCAATTCCCTCTCCATTAGATGCCTTAGGTGTTTGCTTCTTAAAACAACGCTTCGTACGAGAAGATCTATGTAAAAAAGCCTTTTCGAATCCTAAGGACGCAGGAATAGCAGAGAAACAAATTGCTTCTATTCACTTGAATGTTCCAGGTTGGAGGCCTTCACTGGCAGCATTTGCAAGAAGTGGAGGGGTAGCAAATTGTGGACTTCCCCTGCCAGTTCAACCTATAAGCATTTTGTGGGGAGCCAACGATAGAATTTTAAATAACAACCTTAGAAAAAGTTGCATGGATCTTCTAAGCTGTCCAAACCAAGAAATTCAAAACTGTGGACATCTTCCTCACTTAGACAGACCTGATGTTGTTGCTAGTACCTGGGAATCAAATTCTTATTAATGGGTGTTGATAAAAAGCAAAAGACTCCCTTTGAACGTCTTTTGGAAACTGGGCTTACGTATTGGGTAAGAAGTAGATGCAAGTCAATTGGCAGCTTAAAAATAATCATTAAAGGTCTATCATTAGGCTTCCCTAACAATCAGGTGTCAGACATAAATCTGATCGCAAAAGAAGTTAATTTTAAAGATATCCATTTTGAACAACTTAATATAAATGCTGAATTAATCAAATTTAAACTAAATCTAATGAATATGAGTGATGGAGTTTTATCAATAAAAGATGATTTCAAAATAGAGGGTAGATTATCAATGAGTTCAAAAGATATTAATCTATTACTTTCATCTTTAACATGGCTTTCGTTAAAAGAATGGATCATATCAAGTTTTTTTTCTCAGCAAACAAATGTAAATAGCCAAATAAAGAATAATTTACTAATATTAAAAGCTTTCGATTCTAATAATAATAAAAAGAATTTAGAGGAAAAAGTCTTTTCACTTCAATCTAAAAGCGGGAACTTATTATTTAGGGATATTAATTCCTGCTATGAAAAAGACTTCCCAATCGAAGATTCAATATTTATAAAGGATACTTATTTTTCTGGTGATACGGTGAATTTTCTAATCGAATCAACGGTAAAAGCCTAACCAGGTAACAATGGCATTATCAATTTTATAAGGAAATAAACAATTGCTGGAGTAAAAATATAACTGTCGATACGGTCCAAAACTCCACCATGTCCAGGCAAGGCATTACCAGAATCCTTCAGCCCTACATCTCTTTTCATCATTGACTCAATTAGATCTCCAACTATAGAAAAAAAGCCTACAAGAGCTCCAAGCATTGCAACAAATAAAATTCCTATAGGTCCTAGTTTGAGAAATAATCCCGTCAACAAACCAATTGCAACAGAAGAAACTATTCCAAATACAGCACCTTCAACTGTTTTTGATGGAGATACAGGTGTAAGAGGATGTTTCCCAAAGATCCTTCCAAAATAATAAGAGCCAATATCTGAAGCGACTATCATTAAGCAAGAAACAAGCGTAATAAAAAAGCCTACTGTAAATATTGTGGGTAAATGACTAATTAAATGGAATGATGAAAATAAATCGATCTGAGAAAGGTTTCTTAATCTAATCCAATAGCTTGGTAAATATCCTAAATAAAACAATCCAAATATTGAGGTAGCAATATCTGAAATAGATCCTGTAAGAGGTTGTAAGAGTAACCAACCACAAATAGCAGCTCCAGAAAGGGGAACAACTGCATTTGCAAGTTCCTTTGGGAAAAGGCCTTGAGTATCAAAGTAAGTTGTTATAAGAAGAATTTGACAAGCCAGAAGTGTAGTTTTAGTGGCTGGTCTAATACCTGCAAATTCTGTCATTCTAAAGTATTCAAGAAGAGCCAAATGAACTATTAACCCAAGAGCAAAAGTAAACCAAACACCACCAACTCCTACAACTACTAGGCCAAACATGCCAGCGAAAAGGCCACTAACTATTCTCTTGCTGAAAATACTAGAACTCATTCAAAGTACCACTTTTATTTTCGATGGAATTTGTTCTGGCCAATAGTTTCTTTGGCCAATCATCCAACTAACTAAATCACAATTTAATTTTTCACCTGGAAGGAGGATTGCTATACCAGGAGGATATGGGGAAATTAACTCAGAAGATATCCTTCCAACTGCGGAACTTAAAGGAATAATTTCCGAATCTGCTTTAAATGCTAAAAGCAATGAAGTATTTAAAGTTTTAATCAAGGCAGAAGGGGGACGCGTAAATGGGGGGAGACAGTTCCTGTCGAGGTTAGAAGAAAGAATATTATCCCAAGTTAGTTTTAAAAAATTAACCAAACCTTTATGCTTTGCAAACCCTAAGCAGAAAGTTAATGTACCAGGCTCTGGTAGTTCAGCAATTATGCCCCTATTCATTAACCAATGATCAGCGGCTATACCACTAATGCCAACAGAAGATGTATGCAGGATAAACTTCAAAGGATCTTGATTTTCTAGTAAAGGAAGTCCTTTTTGGCGAAGTTGAAATGAAATATCCTTAGCACTGTCAATCTTATTTTTTAGATCCCTCCTCCCCTCTCTACTACATAAATCATGCAATGCAGATTCACAAGAAGCCATCAACAAAGCACTAGGGCTAGTTGTTTGCAATAAACTAATTGATCTATCTATAACATCAGGGTCTATAAGATCACCTTTTAACCATAATGAGGCTGATTGAACAAGGCCTGGAGCTGATTTATGCAAGGAATGAACAACTAAATCTGCTCCAGCATTTAAGGCCGACTTAGGCAAATCAATATCACCTAAAGAAGATGCAAAATATGTTCCATGCGCCTCGTCAACTAAAACTGGCACTCTAAGTTTATGAATTGCTTTAATTAAAGGTTCTATTTCTTCTGAGTAACCTTGGTAAGTAGGGTTAGTTAGAACAACAGCTGCTATAACAATTTTCTCTTCTTTAAGCTTCTTAAGAACCTTTTTAAACCAAGCTAAAGATGGTGGAAAGAAGTGTCCTCGATCCTCCAAGAAAGGCAAGTCAAACAATATTGGTGATATATCTCCCAATATGCAAGCCTGGATAATACTTCGATGCACATTTCTAGGCATTAAGATGGCCTGTTGAGGCTTGGCAATAGCTAACACAGCAGACTGCAAAAGCCCTGTAGCACCATTAACTCCATACCAACATTTCCTTGCACCAAAAGCCTCAGCAGCCTCACATTGGCTCTTGCTTACTGCACCAATACTGCAAGTAGGGCTCCCAATCTCTGGCAATTCTGGTAAATCCCATACACCAGGTTTATTTCTCAACAATCTTCTAATTCCCATCGACAAACCATTTCCTCTACCATGTGCAGGCAAAAATAAATTCTTGCCTCTTCTGGTGGCTAACAGCTGAGGAAGCCTCATGAAATCAAGAATGATTTTACAAAAGGATTCTCATTCTTCTTTGCCTTAAACAATTGAAAACCTCTCATAAAATTAATAAAGATGTTGAAACTATGCCTTTTAAAGCTAGGCGGGACTTCATATGGCTAATTTTAAGACCATGGATATTGATTCCAAGATTAATTTATATATTAACTAGCACTTTAATCCTAATAATTAGATTCCTACTCCAAGGTAGCAGTAAGGATAAAAAGATTCAAAAACAATTAGGAGTTTATTTACTAAATACTATAGCAAAATTAGGTCCATGTTTTATTAAGCTTGGACAAGCACTTTCCACAAGACCAGACTTAGTAAAACAAGAATGGTTAGAAGAGCTAACAAAGTTACAAGATAATTTACCTCCTTTTAATCATAAGGTAGCTTTGAATATTTTCAAAGAAGAAATAGGTGATTCAGTAGAAAATATGTTTGAGTATTTTCCAAATAAACCCATTGCTTCAGCAAGCCTCGGCCAAGTTTATAAAGCTAGAATTAATTCTCAATGCTGGGTAGCAGTAAAGATACAAAGACCAAGTTTAAATTATATAATTCGTAGAGATCTTGTCATAATAAGAATAATATGTTGGTTTATCGGACCATTCTTACCTTTAAATTTAGGGTTTGGTTTAGATGAAATTATAGATGAGTTTGGGACAAGCTTATTTAATGAGATCGACTATGAAAAAGAGGCTGATAATGCAGAAAGGTTCGGTCAATTGTTTAAAGAAAATAAAGCTATTGAAGTTCCTAGAGTTGAAAGGCTAATTTCATCTAGAAAAGTAATTACTACAAGTTGGGTTGAGGGTACAAAATTAAAAGATAGACAAACACTTATAGAGCAAAAAATTGACCCAACTTCAATAATAAGAACTGCTGTAATTAGCGGGCTTCAACAACTACTTGAGTTCGGCTATTTTCATGCTGACCCTCATCCAGGCAATCTCTTTGCACTAAATGGTAAAACAGGAAGTCTAGGTAAGATTGGTTATGTTGACTTTGGCATGATGGATTCAATTAGTGACAAAGATAGGACAACACTTACAGGAGCAATTGTTCACATAATTAACAAAGACTTTAAATTGCTTGCTGAGGATTTTCAGAGACTAGGGTTCTTATCAAATAAGCAGAATTTAAATGATATTTCACCTGTGCTAGAAGAAGTCCTAAGTGGAGTGATTGATAAGGATGTAAATTCCCTAAATTTCAAAACAGTCACCGACAAGTTTTCAAACTTAATGTTTGAATATCCATTCAGAGTACCAGCACGTTTTGCTTTAATAATAAGAGCAGTTGTAAGCCAAGAGGGCCTAGCGCTTAGGCTAGACCCTCAGTTTAAAATACTTAGATTTGCATATCCCTATGTAGCGAAAAGATTATTAACAGAAGAGAATGAGGAGCTTATTGAAATACTTATGGATATCATCTTCGACGAAATGAACTCTATTCGAGTTGAGAGGCTTGAAGGCCTTCTTGAAGTGATTTCAGAGACATCAAATAATCCTGGCAGAGAATTACTTCCAGTAGCAACAAATGGTCTAAAGTTATTATTAAGTAATAAAGGTTCTAAAATTAGGAAGAAATTGCTTTTATCTCTAATAAAGAATGATGAGCTTAATCTTGGAGATATGCAAGGACTTCTTCAATTAATATCAAGGAAGTTCTCTCCTCTTAACCTAAGCCAAAACAACAATGGAAATGTTTGAAAAATTAATATTATAATCATTAAACCATAACTAATATTAGTATGATCATAAATAAAGATTATTCACTTGACGAGAAAGTAATTAAGTATTTACTAAAAAAATGAAAGAAAGAATACAAAAAATTCTTAGTAAAAAAGGAGTTTGCTCTAGAAGAAAAGCGGAGACACTTTTAAGAGAAAAACGAATACATGTAAATGGGAATATCGCATTTATCGGAGAAAAAGCCGATCTGGAAAATGACACAATAAAAGTAGACAATCAAGTTATTTCAAAGGGTATTTCATATAAAGTTATACTAATTAATAAGCCATTAGGAATAATTTGTAGTTGTAAAGATACTCATGGCAGAAAAACTGTATTAGATCTACTTCCTAATGAATTTAGAAAGGGTTTGTACCCTATTGGTAGGCTTGATAAGGACAGCAGAGGAGCATTATTAGTTTCAAATAATGGTCTACTATGTCTAAAGCTAAGCCATCCGAAGTATAAACATAAAAAATCATATGAGGTTTGGATCTCTGGTTCACCAAGCAATAAATCAATAAGCAGATGGAGGAATGGTTTATATGTGAATGAGGTATTAACAAAACCAGCTATTGTTGATATTTTGAAAAGAGAAGAAGGCAAGACTCTCTTGAAAATAGTTCTTTCAGAAGGTCGAAACAGGCAAATAAGAAGGGTTGCCGCCGAGTTGGGTCACAAAGTAATCGATCTAAATAGAGTAGCCATAGCTACTATAAAACTAGGTGGCCTTAAAGAGGGTTCATGGAGAGAGTTAGATATTTCTGAATGGGAAAATCTGTTAAAATAAAAGTCAAATAACTATATATTTATGCTTAATAAACTAAAAGGTTTCCTAAACAATAGAGAAATAGGTCCTAGTGAAAAAATTATATTAACTAATGATAGTTTATGTTTAGAGTTAGCTCAAAAAATAAAGAACCAGAGAATAAGCATTGGCATAACAAAGTCTGATCTTTCAAGAAAAACAAGAATCTCAGTTGCAGTAATAGAAGCCATTGAAAATGGATGGACGCATAATCTCCCTGAGATAACGTACCTTTCTCCTATGCTAGAAATACTTGAAAAAGAATTAAAATTAGAAAACCATAGCCTTAAGAAACTAATTAAAACTAAAGAACCCAAAGAAGACGTCCATCTAAGTAATCATGAATCTAATTCATCAAAACTATTTTCTAAGTCCCAAGGAATTACAATTTACATTATATTTATCCTCTTGAGCATATTTCTGTTAAATAAATATCAGTTAATTCTGTCAAAAAATAACCTTCAAACAATTTCACCTATTCTATACAATCCAACTGAGCAAAATGGAGAAATTAATCAATCTATAGATTCTAAAGAATTGGACTGAAGCTTAGATATTCAAATATGTTATCAGTCTGAGTATTCTTAAATTATAAAAAATCCTTAAATATATTATGAACTTCTTTAAAAGACCTGCCGCTTGTTTTAGACAAAGTACTATATTCCTTTAAAGCTAAGTATACAACATTATCAAAGTCAGATAGATTCCAATTCCAATTATCTTCGGTTGTACCAGGCGTATTTAGCCTAGCTTCATTACCTAACGATAGAATGTCCTGAAGAGGGGAAATAAATAAGATTGAATCTGTATACATTCCCATTTCAATTAACTTCCATGACGGAGACTCGAAGTTACCTTTATCTCTCTGAGAAAACCTTTCTTTTATTTCATCACCTTGTTCACGCCACCATCCATTAGTAGTTGCATTATCATGAGTACCTGTATAAACAATCCATTTATAACCTTTAATGTTTTCAGGTAGATACGGATTACTTAAATTACCATCAAATCCAAATTGTAAGATTTTCATACCCGGAAAACCAAAATAATCTCTTAAACATTCAACCTCTTCTGTAATAACACCCAAATCCTCTGCTACTAAAGGAAGAGATGGTCCAAAATCATTCTTCAATATTGTAAGAAGTTCTAACCCTGGCGATGGAAGCCAACAACCATTTTCTGCAGTTAAGTGAGAACCAGGGACTGACCAATATGAATCCATTGCCCTGAAATGATCTAAACGCAATAAGTCAACCTGCAACCACTGATGTTTTAATCTACTTCTCCACCACTTATAATTAGTGTTTTTATGTACTTGCCAATTATAAACAGGTGTGCCCCAAAGTTGACCTGTTTCTGAGAAATAATCTGGGGGCACGCCACTCTGATTTAAAAGATTACCTCCAGGCAAAACAGAAAACAATGATCGATTCGACCAAACATCCGCACTATTTCTAGAAACATAAAAAGGTAAATCACCAAAAAGAAGAACTCCGTTAACCTGGGCAATTTTTCTTAAAGCTTTCCATTGTCTATTTAAATGCCACTGGAGCAATTTCTGCTCAAGAAGATAATCTTTATATCTACTCTTCCACTCCTCTAATTGATCAAGGTCATGTAATGAAAATTCTTCAGGCCATTCCCACCAAGGCAAACCATTGTTTTGACGACTAAGTTCCATAAAACATACATAATCATCAAGCCAAAATTGACTCAATCTCCATTCATCAAACTCCAAATGTTTTTCCAGACTCTGCTGATCCCAATGATTTCTCAAGGCTCTAGAAAGTTTTCTACTACGAAGATTTGCTAAAGAGAAATCTAATTTTAACGTGTTACTAGAACAAAAAGTGTCAGGCAATTCTTTAACAGTCTGCTTGGAAATAAAGCCTTCCTCTGCTAAATCATTAGCGTCTAGAAACCACGGATTGAAAGCAAAACTAGAAGGTGAGCTATATGGAGAGCCAGTATCATCTGTTGGAGTTAAAGGTAAAAATTGCCAAACACTTATTTCATTCTGCGATAATAATCTAATCCATTTCCTGGAAGGTTCTCCAAAAGTCCCACAAGTACCTCCAAAAGGCAATGAAGAAAGATGCAGCAAAATTCCGCTGAATCTAGGCTTAGAGAGATTAGAATGTACCATTTATACAAAAATACTAAAAAAAGCACTAAGCTTTCAATAGAATCAGAAAACCACGACAAATCCAATCAAGCTATTAGATAAGGTACCTAGATGAAAATTAAATACCCTGGCAGAATGATACATATGGTTGGCATTTTAATTGCTGGGATATGGTTTTTTAGCACAATTATAAATTCGTTATGGCCAGAAAATATAAAGTCTAATCTTTCAAACTTCAAAAGAGATATTGAAATAATAAGGGATTAATATTAGAGATAATCTAAGCTAAAAAGATAAAATATAAATGAATAAATTGTCTATAGATATCTAATTACAAATTAAAAAAGAAATAGTTTTTTTCAAGTTCATGTAAATATCTTCAAGCAACAAGACTTCATCTAAACTCGCACTTTCCCAGTTGAAATCCTTTTTTAAAAGTTCACTAGGGATAAACCCACACCATGGTAGGCAATCTACAGATCTTTTTCTGGAATCCCATTCCCCGCCTAGTTGAATAATGCCAACTAAAGGAACAGAGTACCTTTTACATAAACTGACATGAGCCGATACTGTCCCAGGGATGTTACCAGAAGATGCTGGTGAGGCCAGCAAGATAACAGGCTTTTGCCAATCTCCTAAGGATTCCAACCAACTCCCTCCTAATGAATTGCTAATAGCTGCATCACCAATAAGCTGAACAATTTCCTTTCGATTCTCAAATTCACTTAAGAAATTATTGGGATGTTCCTCGCAAGAAATCCTAAGCAATTTAGAATTAAAGAACCTTGATATAGCAAGTGATCCCGTATCCTCAAACGGCTTAGGAATATCTCCAATTGCAAGAATAAATGGCATATGACAAATCATCGAACGACTACAAGAACAAAATAAAATTTGGAAAGATGAGCTATGAGCTTTACCATTAAAAATAATGGTTATTGAATGCGGAGACCGTGACTAGTTTTATCACCGCATCTACTGCTCAAAATTTAAAGACAAATCAGAACACTCAAAGGCTCAAGCTAATAAGTGGTACATCTAATCCAATTCTAGCCAAAGAGATTGCCTCTTACATAGGAATTGAAGATGTTCCACTTGTCTCGAAACGGTTTGCTGATGGAGAACTTTACGTACAAATTCAGCAATCTATAAGGGGTTGTGATGTATTCCTAATTCAACCTACATGTGCTCCTGTTAATGACAGTCTTATGGAGCTAATGATAATGGTTGACGCATGTAAACGAGCCTCAGCCAGGCAAGTAACAGCTGTTATACCTTATTACGGTTATGCAAGAGCCGATAGAAAAACCGCTGGGAGAGAATCTATAACCGCAAAACTCTCTGCCAATCTCTTGGTTGCATCAGGAGTTGACAGAGTTTTAGCAATGGATCTTCATTCAGCACAGATTCAAGGTTATTTCGATATACCATGTGACCACATTTATGGTTCTCCAGTATTAATTGATTATTTATCGACAAAGGAATTAGAGGAAATTGTAGTGGTATCTCCTGATGTTGGGGGTGTTGCTCGTGCTAGAGCATTTGCTAAGCAAATGAATGATGCACCTTTAGCAATTATTGATAAACGCCGTGCTGCCCACAATATCGCTCAAAGTCTTACTGTAATTGGAGATGTATCAAATAAAACAGCCATTTTAATTGACGACATGATTGATACTGGAGGCACAATATGCGCTGGCGCTGAGCTTTTAAGGAAAGAAGGAGCAAAAGGTGTTATAGCTTGCGCCTCTCATGCAGTGTTCTCTCCTCCAGCAATCACAAGATTATCCGCTGAAGGGCTTTTTGAAGAAGTTGTAGTTACCAACAGTATTCCTATACCAAGAAATCACTGTTTCAAACAATTAAAGGTTCTTTCAGTTGCAAATATGTTAGGTGAAGCAATTTGGAGAATTCACGAAGAAAGTTCAATAAGTTCTATGTTTAGATAAGTTAACCAAATCAACTATCTTTTATTTCTGTTTTTCTTCTTATTATTTTTGTTGTTCTTTTTAATTTCCTTGTCAAGTTTCTTGTACTGGACCTCAACAGCTTTCTTAACTTCGGATGGTATATCTTTAGGGCAGCGATTAGTAGCATCCGATATCAACATAAACTGACTGCCATATATCAAATTATTTTCTGACAAAGTCTCCTCTTCAAATTGTGGATTCGTGATTTTCTTATCATGCTTTGCTACTAATACATTGATATATGTCCTTACTGCAATTTCCTGAGCCTTCTTAAAATCAACTCCAAGATCTAAAGCATTGCAAATAGTTAGCCCACCGATTACTTTATAAGTAAAAACTTCTTCATTAGTTGCTGCTTTCTTTGTAATGACTTTCTCATCCGCAATTGCAGAGTCTGATAAAGAAGCAAATGCTATTAAAGGAAAGAAAAGGATGCTAAGAGAAACTCCAGAGAAAGGATGCAGATATTTATTCAATGTTTAGAAGGAAGTTATTTAAATCATACTTTATGGAGTCCGAGCCAAATGTGCTTATTTTACTTAATTTATTAGTAATTATAACTTGTCTTCTAAAACAGGTTTTAGAACTAAGCTGGGAACCTCATCTCAAGGAAGTCTTAACTATTTTCTCATTTTGTGATTCCTCCAGCTTTATATATAGCTAGAGCAATAAGGGTTTGGTCAAGTAAATGAGAATGCTTGAAGAATCCTGCAGCTACGTTTATAAAAAATCTATATAGATACGATACAAACTGTCTTCTATTTGAAACTCAGAAATATCAATTTTAATAACTACTATTTCTTTCCCATAATCTCCCAGTAAAGATTCTTCAATACCTCCTCAAATTGAAAAAGAAGGCTATTATAGAAAATAAAATTATTTTCTAACAAGAGCAAGCAATAAGGCGCCTCAGATCACTTTTAATTTTAAGTGGCCAATACTTCTACAAAAATCAACCATCTTGGGATTAAAAAATTCTTCTTGGTACAACAGCTATAGCCTATCTTAAGACCAAAATCCAATATTTCTAATGAACCATTCACCCAAATCATATAAATACAGATGCTTAATTTCTTAGGGAAACCTCGCTAGAATCGCTTACTAATTCTGGCAGTTTGTTAAAGAACATAAGAAATAGTGACAGATTTCATAAAAGAGTATTTATTTAATTAATAGATTCGCTCTAATTTTACTCATAGTCCCTTAAAATATATGTAAGATTCAATAAGTAGTTCAAAGCTGTGAAAAAGAAGACAGCTAATGAGCAAACAAAGCTAAACCTTCTTCTAGTAGCAAATAGAAATCATTTGTCTCGTGGTGATTTAAGGTCTCTCATTAGATTCTTAGAATCTGAAGATTGTGGTTTTGATGTAAGCCTTCAATTCTCAGATCCTAAAGAACAACCTGAGCTACTAGAACTTCATAAACTAGTTGCTATACCAGCCCTAATAAAAATTGATCCTAAGCCGAAACAAATTTTTGCTGGTACAAGTATCTTTGAGCAAATTCAGAACTGGCTGCCAAGATGGGAGAAAGAAGAAGTGCTAATCAGTGGCTTAGGTATAAATGTTAGACACAGTGATGTTGAAACCATTCGAACAAGAAAAGAATTACTTCTAGAAGATGAAAATCTTGTCTTAAGGCAAGAGAATGAAACCTTGGCAGATCAAATTGAATCACAGGAAAGACTATTGAGAATGGTGGCTCACGAATTGAGGACACCACTTTCTGCGGCTAAATTAGCAGTGCAAAGTCAATCACTTGGTCAAATTGATATAAGTAGATTGCAAGAAGTTATTAAAAGGCGGTTAAACGAAATTGAATCTCTTTCTAATGATCTTTTAGAAGTTGGAACAACAAGATGGGAAGCTTTATGCAATCCTCAAAAAACAAATTTAGCGCACGTTGCAGCTGAAGTAATATTAGAACTTGAGAAATATTGGTTAAGTCGAGGAATTGGAATAAACACAGATATACCAACAGACCTTCCGAAGGTTTTTGCTGATCAGAGAAGAATGAGGCAAGTATTACTAAACTTAATAGAAAATGCTCTCAAGTTTTCTAAGTCAGGAGACACAGTTGAGATAGGGATACTGCATAGAACTAATCAATGGGTACAAGTAAGTATTTGTGACAAAGGACCAGGAATCCCTAATGATGAACAACAACGGATTTTCCTCGACCGTGTTCGTTTACCTCAGACTTCCAGCCAAGCATCGGGTTTTGGTATTGGATTATCAGTATGTAGGAGAATAGTAGAAGTTCACGGAGGGAAGATATGGGTAGTCTCAGACCCAGGCAAAGGATCATGTTTTTATTTCACAGTTCCAGTTTGGGATAACCAAAACAAGTCTTCGCAACCCTTGACGCAGGGCTAGGGTTGACCCTAGTTTTCAAATGTGGCTCTTGTCACATTTGTGTATGATCACGCGGTGGCCCCATCGTCTAGAGGCCTAGGACACCTCCCTTTCACGGAGGCGACAGGGGTTCGAATCCCCTTGGGGCTATTAAACAAGATTCTTGTCTTGCAATTCAATTCAATTCAATTCAAAAGCAGCCTTTTCGACTGCTAATAGGTTTGTTTTCAAATTTTTTCTCAGGTGTTTTTCGATAAGAGACACAGGCATACCAAAGCAACCCTGAACAATTAACTCATAGGTAAGAGATCTGCGATTCTCAACTGGAGAATGAGAAATTCGCCAAGAGCCCTCAAATCTTCGGAAATCTCCTTTAATTAAAGTAAAAGTTAAAATCCCATTTGGTTTATCCTCTATGAGGTTAATCAAAACTTCTGCAGAAAAATTTAATCCTAGAAATTCTTGAGATCCAACTTGCTTTATACGTACTTCATTTTCAGTTCTAGAAATGACCTCACTTGAGAAAAGGTTTGGTATAAATTCGCTTAGCTTATTGTAATTAGTCAGAATTTTCCATAGAGAATCAAAATCTAAAACAGTTGTCAACTGAGCAGCCAGTCTCCTTGTGCCAGCTGGAAGAACTTCCATTGTCTGTTCAATGGTCCTGTTAGTAACGTTTTTAAAATCCTTCCTGCTTGTGGACTTAACCTCGCTAATCGCTGAGTTATCAAAAGAAGAGATGGCATTAATTTGCTTGGAAATCAATTTTACTTTAGTTAAGACTTCAGAGATCCATGAACATTACACAAAATAATTTCAAATTGTGCGCTTTGATCTAATGTTCAGACTTGTGCCAATCTCAAAACGTGAACTTTGAAAAGGTATATTTCTCCGAATAAAGTCCAGTTATTGGTATTCTTCTAGCGGTTTTGAATTTTTAATGGCTTATTCGGAAGCAACAGTCCTGGCCGGTGGCCTTGTTCATATTCCAATCTTGATTGGATTAGTTGGTTTTTTTAAAAAATTCCACCTAACTATTACTAAGGGACCTGGTAAAGCAGGCTTGGCAGTTAAAGAATCCCCTCAGCCCCCTGAGCAGCCTTCTCCTCCGCCAAAAGTGGTTAAGAAGCCTGCACACCCCAATGTGCCTGTCAACACTTATAAGCCTAAAGCTCCTTTTGAAGGAACTGTTACTGAAAACTATAGTCTCCTAAAAGATGGAGCAATAGGACGAGTTCATCACATAACCTTCGATCTATCATCTGGGGATCCACAACTAAGGTATGTAGAAGGCCAAAGCATTGGAATAATTCCTGCAGGCCAAGATGCAAAAGGCAAGCCTCACAAAATTCGTCTCTATTCAATTGCAAGCACAAAATATGGAGATGACTTTAATGAGAACACAGTATCTCTATGTGTTCGCCAACTACAATATGAGAAAGATGGAGAGACCATTGATGGGGTCTGCTCAACATTTTTATGCGATGTAAAACCTGGAGATAAAGTCAAAATAACGGGACCAGTAGGCAAGGAAATGCTCCTTCCAGATGATGAGGATGCAAACGTCATAATGCTTGCAACAGGTACTGGTATAGCTCCAATGAGAGCCTACCTTCGTAAAATGTTTGAGCCCAAAGAAAGAGAAAAGAACAATTGGAACTTTAAGGGAAAAGCATGGTTATTCATGGGAGCACCAAAAACTGCCAATCTTTTGTATGACGCAGATTTTGAACATTACAAGTCTCAATTCCCAGAAAATCTTAGATATACAAAAGCGATAAGTCGAGAACAACAAAATACAAAAGGTGGCAGAATGTATATTCAGGACAGAGTTCTCGAATATGCTGATGAAATTTTCACCTTAATTGAAAACCCCAAGACTCATATATATCTTTGTGGCCTAAAAGGAATGGAACCTGGAATAGACGAAGCAATGTCTTCTGCGGCAGCATCGAAAGGTATAGTCTGGTCTGAATTAAGACCTCAGCTTAAGAAAGCTGGCAGATGGCATGTTGAGACTTACTAATTTAAATTTCACTATCAATTGAGTAATCACTCTTTATCTTTCAATTTTATTTTGGAAGATAAAGAGTTTTTTCTATTTCAGAAATAAATCTAAATTTGGTGATCTGAGCACAAATCATAGCCATATCTCACTGAGCAATTTGAATTTAATTATTAGTGATATTTCCAATCAAATGATTGAATCTAAAGATGATACAGGCAACTAATCCCTTAAGAATTGGTCTTAGGCAAGAAAGAGTTGTTTCCCCTCAATGTTTAGTGATTTTCGGGGCAAGTGGAGACTTAACACATAGAAAACTTGTGCCTGCTCTCTTTGAGCTTTTCAAGCAAAGAAGACTTCCCAGTGAGTTCGCCTTACTGGGTTGCGCAAGGCGCCCTTGGTCTGATGAAGAATTTAGAAATAAAATGTCTAAATCTCTTGCAATAGAAATCCGACAAAGTCCTAAAGATTGGAAAGAGTTTTCTAATCGTCTTTTTTATGAGCCAGTTAATCTTGAACACCCTGAAGACGTTATAAAACTAAGAAGTAGATTAGAAGAAATTGATAAGATAAAAGCCACTCATGCGAATAGAACATTCTATTTGTCTGTAGCCCCTAAATTCTATGCCAGTGGATGCAAATCTTTAGCTGATGCTGGACTTTTAAAAGATCCCAAAAGAAGCAGAGTAGTTATAGAAAAGCCTTTTGGTCGAGACTATAGAAGTGCACAAAGTCTAAATAGCATTGTGCAAAATTGTGCTCTTGAAAGTCAGGTGTTTCGTATTGATCACTACCTTGGCAAAGAAACTGTCCAGAACATATTAGTTCTAAGGTTTGCTAATACAATTTTCGAACCAATTTGGAATAGGAATTATATTTCAAATATTCAAATAACCTCTTCTGAAACAGTTGGAGTAGAAGATCGGGCAGGGTATTACGAAAGTTCTGGGGCATTAAGAGATATGGTTCAAAACCATTTAACACAAATGCTTGCAATTACAGCAATGGAACCACCTGGGCACTTTGATCCTGAAGCTATAAGAAATGAAAAAGCAAAGGTTCTACAAGCTGCTCATTTAGCGAATGAATTAGAGCCATGGAAATGTTGTGTAAGAGGTCAATACTCAAAAGGGGGCTCTAAATCAAACCCATTGCTTGGCTATAGAGATGAAGTTGGGGTTGATCCAAATAGCACGACTGAGACTTATGTCGCTATGAAAATTTTTATTAATAATTGGAGATGGCAAGGCGTGCCATTTTATATCCGAACAGGAAAAAGATTAGCCAAGAGAACTAGTGAAGTTGCTCTTACTTTTAGAGAGGCTCCAGTACACCTTTTTGATGCCGCAGGTGGCACCCCAACATCAAATCAATTGATACTAAGGATCCAACCTAATGAAGGAGCTGAATTTAAATTTGAAGTCAAATCACCCGGATCTGGGATGAGAAGCAGACCTGTAGAAATGGAATTCTCCTATGACGAATCTTTTGGAGAACCTTCTGATGAAGGATATGTAAGATTATTGGCTGATGCAATGTTGGGAGATCCAACGCTTTTCACTAGAAGTGATGAGGTGGAAGCAGCATGGCGTTTATATACTCCTTTATTAGAAATGATTGAAGATAGTCCATGGCAACTACCAACTTATCCTTATGAATCTCGCACTTGGGGGCCAACACAATCTGATGAATTACTAGCTAAAGATCATTTGCTTTGGCGAAGACCATAATTTCTGATCATTAAAAAGCTTTTAATTCCCAAGAAGACAAATGTCACCACAATTAACTCTTCAGACTCCTCTCCAAATACCTCCTCAAGAAATTCCAGGATACCTCCAAAAACTATGGTCTCAAGATCAATCTGATAACAAAGGGGCCAATACATTTTGCTTGCTGGTTTGGCACCCAGCTTGGATGGAACAAAAATTAGTTAGCACTGGCAGAATCAATGGTCCTGTTATTGGAGTTCAACGCAGTGATCTAATTGATGAAGCAAGAAAAATTGTTTTAGAAAAAGATCTCCCACATTCAACTCCTCCACTAGCTAAAGAAGTTTTCAACTCCTTTAAAACAACTAACATTTCAAAACAACATGAGGATCTAAGGGGTCAGCATATTGATTCTGCAATAAGCCAATTACAGCCAAGAAGACTTATAACACTTGCTCCAAATTTAGAGCAAGGTCATGATTTGGAAACTCTCGTTGCAGCTTATTGCCCTTTACCAGAAGAAGGTGGTGGCAATTCCGCCTGTGGAGATGTAATAGTCCTTAAAGGCGATACGAATTCTCTTAAAGAAGGTCTTTGCATTGTTGAGGAACTAATACCAGAAGATCTTCCATCATGGCTTTGGTGGAATGGCAGCTTGGACGAAGATCCAGACATTCTAAGCCAACTTGCCTTACCAGCAAGAAGAATCATTCTTGATAGTGCTCTAGGGGAACCATCTCACTGTTTAAATGTCCTCCAAGAAAGAATTAAAAGCGGTCAAGCAGTTAATGATCTCAATTGGCTAAGGCTAAGAACCTGGAGAGAGACCTTAGCTATGGTTTTCGATCCTCCTAACCGCAGAGATTCACTATCAAATATCGTTAATTTAGATATTGATATTCAAGGGGATCATCTTGTCCAAGGTCTACTTTTGGCTTCATGGATAGCAGATAAGCTTGGATGGGAATCAACCTTAGAAATCGAGAAAGAAGGCCAAAGTTATAGAACTAGATTCAAGCGTCCAGATGACTTAATGGTGAATTTTCGTTTAATGCCTTTACCTCTAGGAAATCCAGGCATTAATCCTGGACAAATAATTGGCTTACGTTTGATCTGCCAATCAACAACAAACGAGAAAGCTGGTTTATGCGTAATACTTGCATCAGAATCAGGCGAATGCATGCGTCTTGAAGCAGGGGGTGTCGCAAGCATGGAATTACTTGAAGAAGTTGTTCCTTTACAAAACAGCCCAGTAGAAAGAGACGTAGCATTGTTGCTTGAAAGTAGTAGAGGCTCAACTAGTCCCTTACTTAGCAATGCCACTCCAATTGCAAGAAAATTGCTTAATCTAATTGAATCAAAAAAATAATTCCTTAGAAATCTAAATTAGCCATTATGGCATTTGTAATTGCAGCACCTGCAAGTAACAATGGCAAAACTCTTATAAGTCTTCTGCTGACATCTTGGGTACGGCGGAATGAGAAAAACATTCAGACATTCAAGGCTGGTCCTGATTACCTTGATCCCCAGCTTTTAAGTGCAGTTTCTAATAGACCATGTAGAAATTTGGATCCAATCCTAACTGGAAAAGATTGGGTATTTAATAGTTTTAATAGTTATGGATGCTCTGCAGATTTTGCATTAGTAGAGGGAGTAATGGGCTTGTATGACGGAATAGGCTCCTCAACAAAAGGAAGTACAGCAGAGTTAGCTAAGCTCCTAGATCTTCAGATTGTGCTCGTCGTAAATGCCAATAGCCAAGCTGGTTCTATAGCAGCATTGATAAAAGGTTTCAGAGATTTCGACAATGAAATAATTCTTTCTGGGGTTGTTTTAAACAAGGTAAACAGTCAGCGGCACAAAGAATTGCTAACTGAGGCACTTAAGAACATCAACGTCAAAGTACTGGGATGTCTTCCTAAAGAAGAATGTCTTTCCATTCCAAGTAAAAACCTTGGACTTCTTCCAGCCAACCAGATAGAAGGCCTTAGTAATTTAAGAAGTCAGTGGGCAAAGATTGCAGACAAATACCTAGATATGGATTCTTTTATATCATTACTTAAGGCACCCAAGAGATCAGAGGCTCCTGAAAAACTTATATTTAATCAAATCGATAAAGTAAAGCTAAAAGAAGGTACTAAAATTGCAATCGCTAAAGATAAAGCTTTCCATTTTAGATACTCAGAGACTAATGAATATCTTGAGGGGCTTGGAATTCATTTGGCTGATTGGTCTATACTTAAGGATCAAAAAATCCCTAACGGTGCAAAAGGCCTAATAATTCCAGGGGGCTTCCCCGAAGAGTTTGCTGAAGAAATAAGCCATTGCCAAAATAGTCTTAATTCAATAAGAGAATCTTTTGGCAAGCTTCCTATATATGCAGAATGTGGAGGGATGTTAATACTAGGAAATAATTTATATGATAAAAATGGCAATAAACATCTAATGGCCAACCTACTACCTTTTAATTCAAAGGAAGGAACTCTATCTGTTGGCTATAGAGAAATTAAGGCTTTAACTAATGGACTTTTATTAAACAAAGGGCAAGTATTAATGGGACATGAGTTTCATCGATGGAAATTGGATTTATATCGAAATGAAAATAGCAACAAAATAATCAATCATACAACACAATTTAAATATCTTTGGGAAATGAAAGGCTGGGGACTAACTAATTCAAAAGAAGGTTTTGGTAACAATTTACTACATGCAAGTTGGATTCACCTTCATTGGCCAAGTTCCCCTATTGTCATTTATAATTTCCTAAAAAAAATTGATTCAATTGTTAATTAATAAACAAAGTTAAGGCTAATATTTTCACTCCAATGATTAGTTAAAGAATTAGCTGAATTAGACCCTGCCAACCATACTTCTTCACTTGCTCTTGATATCGCAACATAAGCTAGTTGTCTTCTTAAAGATAGATCTCTAGCATAAAAGATATCAGAAGCAATAAAAACCTCTTTAAAAGTACTTCCTTGACTTCGGTGAACAGTTAAAACAGATGCTGGACCTAAAGAAGCAAATGAATCTCTAATAAAAAAAAATGATTTCCAAAGATTTCGAGCTTCTTTCTTAGACAAAGTTTTTGCCTTATTCGAAAGGTTGTGCATTAATTGTTCCAATAAAGCTCGGGATTCCGAACCCACTTCTGGCATAAGTCTTATTGTGTAACTTGAATTACCAACAACAACCTTTGCTATTAATGTTTTAATTTCAGGAATATTAGAAATACTTTGATCTGGTAAATCAAAATCAGAGCAATTGTAAATCTCTGTACTTACGTCTTCTACAACAAATTCAGTATTAGAACCAAACAGGATACCAGGTTCTTCCTCAGCTTCATCACCTTCAATAGAAGCAGGTGTCATAACAGCTCTTCGACTAATCAAAACTTCCCCTGGCAATACAGACATTTGGTCGGCCATTTCACCATGAACCGCTCTCCTTGCATGAGGAACTAATCGCTCTACAAATCTATTTGTATAGCAAAGAATCCTTGCAGCATCTGGATTATTCATTTCAGCAGCATTTCGCAAAGCAACTTGTGCTTTATCAATCCAACTTTGCTGGTCCAAGGAACATATCAAGCCTTGTTCCGAACTAATAATTGGGAAACATGGAGGTTGAGTACATGGAAAAGTTTCTTTTCTAATCAGACTAGCTAACTGAAGCACAGGACCTCGATGCCTAATCACCTCACTAAGACAGGATTTCTCTACTCGTTTCATTAAAAATACTGCACTGCTATCTTCGCCAACTGGAGGCAGCTGAGCAGGATCTCCAACAAAAACCAAACGAGTTTTGTATTCATGTGCACAACTGATAACAATCTCTAGCAAACTGCTATCAATCATGGAAGCTTCATCGATAAGAACTAATCCAAGCTGATCTAAAGATTTATCTGTTTGACGAGTTTTCTCACAAATTTCCAAATCGCCTTTTCTTTTTAGCCTTAGTCTTAGGAGTCTATGAATAGTTGATGGATACCAAGTTGCTCTAAGCCCTTCATTAGCAATGGCTTTACGTAAAACTCCTACGGCCTTATGCGTAGGAGCCGCAACGGTCCAACAAATTTCCTTATCTTCAACAATCTTTAAAAGCTTTGTTGATAAATATGTCTTTCCACTTCCTGCAAAGCCACTTAACAGGAAGGGTTCTCTAGTTTCCTTCTTATCTAACCAGCTAACAAATTTCTCAAGCGCTTTTTTTTGATCAGAGCTTAAAACATATTTCTTCTTCACCCTAAAATCAATCCAAAGTCATTAAGAACATGAAGAGGAGAGCCAATTAAAGCAATTCCAGGCAAAGCCACTGCTGGCCCAATCAAACTCCCAATCAAAACCTCTATTCGAGAATGTCCAAGTGATTCCTTCAAAGGGGAATCAGGAAAAGATGGCCAGTTTTCAGCGGGAAGTTCATTAACACGAGATGCGATCATTCCTGCAGATCTTCTTACTCCACTAGCGTCATACATAACAATAAAAGCCAAGGCAGAGGCAATAGCAAAAGCGGGATGGTCAAAACCAAGCTCTAAGCCAACTCCTGAAGCAGTCCCAGTAACGAGCGCAGAATGGCTCGAAGGCATCCCACCAGTTTCAAGAAGAACAGAGGGCTTCCATCGCTGAAAAAATATTAATTCAACAAATAGTTTCGAGAACTGTGCCAAGCCACAAGCCAACAATCCCCATGCAAGAACTGAGTTGTCAAGTAATTCTTTGAAAGATGATGTTGAAAGCAAATCTGAAAGATAATTCATCTATCTCTATTAATAATATAATCAGCTAAGGCTAAAAGAGGAGCAGCTTTTTCATTCCAAGGTTGAATTGCATCTTTAGCCCTCCCTATAAGATCTTTCGCTTTATTTCGAGATTCATCTAGGCCAAGCAGTTTTGGGTAAGTAGTTTTGTCAGCTATTAAATCCTTACCTGCTGTTTTCCCTAAGACCTCACTACTTGAAGTTACATCTAGGATGTCATCAATTATTTGGAATGCCAATCCTATGCTATTAGCATAAGTTCTTAGTGATTCTATTAATTTTTCTTCTGCTCCACCAATTAATGCGCCACAAACTACAGAAGCCTTAAGTAGAGCTCCTGTCTTATGCACATGAATAAATTCAAGAGTATCTAGATCAACATCCTTTCCTTCACATTCTAAATCTTCAACCTGACCTCCGACTAAGCCTGGCGCTCCTGCGACTAATGAAAGTTCTGCAATTACTTTCAACAATCTCTCAACAGGAATATTAGGACTTCTTAAAGAAACCATTTCGAATGCCCTTGTCAAAAGTGCATCACCTGCAAGTATGGCGATAGCATCACCAAAAACCTTGTGATTTGTTGGTCTACCCCTTCTCAAATCATCATTATCCATAGCTGGCAAGTCATCATGAATTAATGACATTGTATGGATCATCTCTATTGCTACTGCTGTGGGCATAGCCCTTTCAGGGTTTTCTCCTGTCATCTCGCATGCCGATAAACATAGAATTGGACGGAGTCTCTTACCACCAGCAAGAAGGGAATAACGCATTGCCTCACGAAGCTGATTGGGTCTTTCAGGCCCCAATGCAGCATCTAAAGCAGCCTCTACACTATTTCTAGCTTTAGCTAGATAAGCGGTGAAGTCAAAAGAAGACATGACTGCTTCCGCAAAGAATAAATAATAATTAGTTCGATTCTCTCAGGATTAATGCTTTATGGGAGCAAATCACTAACAGTAGAAGACAAACCGCAATGGAATTGCCATCTGTTTACAGTATTAACAAGCAACATCGCCACTGTCATAGGGCCAACGCCCCCTGGGACAGGAGTCATCGCCCTAACCTTAGAAGCTACTTCTTTAGCCCTTACATCACCACAAAGTTTGAATTTTGATTCTATTAGATTTGTTGATGTTTGAATTCTGTGAATACCAACATCAACAACAATGCAACCTGGACTTACATGTTCACAACCAATCAGATTAGGTTTCCCTGCAGCTACTACTAACAAATCAGCTTGATTGGTTAACTCGGCAAGATTAAGCGTCTTTGAATGAGCAACAGTTACAGTTGCATTAGCAGCTTGAAGCATTAAAGCCATAGGCTTCCCAACAAGTATGCTTCGACCAATTACTACAACCCTTTTACCTTCTAAATCAATATTGTTGTAACGAAGCAACGCCATGATTCCTGCAGGCGTACAAGAGCGGGGCCCCGCTTCACCTTTTATTAACCTTCCTAAATTAATAGTATGAAGGCCATCAACATCCTTTTCAGGGTCAATTGCTTTCAAAAGTCTTGTTTCGTCAAAGCCATTTGGCAAAGGCAACTGCAACAAAATGCCATCTACGTTTAAATCATTATTCAAAGAAGCAACAGTTCCAAGAATATCGTCAAAAGAAGAGTCCTCTTTTAGATGGAAGATAGAGCTATCTATTCCGACTCGCTTACAGGCCTTCTCTTTATTGGAAACATAAACACCACTAGCTGGGTCTTCACCAACTCGAATAACTGCAAGCCCAGGTCTTCTGCCAGCAATAATAGAGAGATGATCAATATCTTGCTTGAGCCTTATTTCCAACTCTGCTGCAAGTTTTTTACCATCTAAAATGATTTCCATAAGAACAAATTAATTTGAATGCAGCATGCTGCCAATAGATCGCTAACTTTATAAAGGGCTAATAATATCCTGTGCCAAAAATTCCCAGTTTAAAAAGCATTTGGAGAAACTGGTTAATAAGCCAGTCACCAGCAAGGGCTCTAATGCCTTGGTCAATTGCTAACAAGACGACTCTATTGATTATCTGTCTCTTGATAGCAATTATATCTAGTTACAAACTATTAGCTGTTCCTGACTTAAAGCCAGGGGATTTATCCACATTTGATGCTATAGCGCCCAAAGATGCTCAAGTAATTGACAGTGCCGCACTTCAACAAAAAAGATCTGATCTCATACCTCGAACCTCAGTACAAATAATTGATCAGCATCAATCACTAAAACTAAAGCAGGAGTTAATAGAACAGCTTCAAGAGTTAGAACTAGTAGCTGAAAGCAATGACTCCGATCGCATAGGACCTATAAATTTATCCATTCAAGAAAGAAATTGGATAACAATTCAATCAAAAGAAAAAAGAAATCTATGGAACAAAGAAATTATTTCTTTGGCTGAAAGAATGCTTAGTCAAGGTATTATAAAAACATTAGCTAATGATCAACTTAGAGAATCTGCCTCTCTTCATTTATCAAGATCTGAGACAGAAAATCCTGCTATAACTATAGGAAGTAAGTTAATTGCAAATACTTTTTACGGAAAAAGCAACCTCCGCCATGATCCTGGTCGGAGCCAACAATTACTTGAAGAATTAATCACCAAGCAAGGAATACCAAATATAGATGTAAAAGAAGGAGACTTAATAATTCAGAAGGGTGAGCCTATTACACAAAAAAGATATGACGTTCTTGATTACTTTGGACTTATAAGTAGAAGTCCAAAGCCAATGGAGTGGTTCTTTAGCTTTGGTGAAGCAATAGTTAGTTGCTCAATCTTAATATTAATAATGAGGAGAGAGAAGCCTTCACTTAAATCTAGACATGCATTGTTAGCCCTTGTTTTACTACTTTTTGCACAAAGTGCTAAAAGTTGGTTTGGAGCAGCAATTAGTCCTTTGCAAATACTTGTTCCGCCAACACTGTTGCTTTCACAGGGAATTGGTACATTATCAGCATTAGCATGGATGTCAGTTGGAAGTTTATTGTGGCCAGTATCTGTAAGTGGAATTGGAGAAGGAAGATTAATAATTGCTGCTATTACAGCTTCTATCGTTGCATTTCAAGGCGGTCGAATGAGGAATAGAGCTCAGTTGCTTCAGATAGCAGTTTTGCTGCCATTTAGTGCTCTTTTACTCGAATGGGTTTTATTAGAAACAGAGTTAACTCCTTCTAACAGTGCTTGGGGGAGACTGGCACCAAATTCAGAAATATTGATAACAGAGGCCTTAGTACTAGGAGCAATGTTAATGATTACTATTTTAATTTTACCTATTCTTGAAAATACCTTTGGTTTATTAACTAGAGCTCGCCTTCTAGAACTTGCAGACCAAGAAAGACCCTTACTTAGAAGATTATCAAGAGAAGCACCAGGTACTTTTGAGCACACTCTAATGATATGTAGCCTAGCTGAGGAAGGTGCTAGAAGTATTGGGGCAGATGTAGATCTTATCAGGACAGGAGGGCTTTATCATGATATTGGAAAGCTTCATGCTCCAGAGTGGTTCATAGAGAATCAAGAAAATGGAATTAATCCTCATGATGAACTTAATAATCCCTTCTCAAGCGCAAAAATTTTACAAGCTCACGTTGACGAAGGCTTAAAGCTTGCGAAAAGACATCGTTTGCCAACCCCAATAGCCGATTTCATACCTGAGCATCAAGGAACATTAAAAATGGGATTTTTTCTTCATAAGGCTAGGGAGAAAAATCCTAATGTTCCTGAAAATTCTTTCCGCTATAAAGGACCAATTCCACAATCAAAAGAAACAGCTATTTTAATGCTTGCAGATGGATGTGAGGCATCACTTAGGTCATTGGATTTATCAACAGATGAGGTCAAGGCTAATTTAACAATCAGACGAATCGTTGAGTCTCGTCAGTTAGATGGCCAACTTCTTGATAGCTGTCTATCAAGAGCAGAAATAGAGCTAATAATTAATGCTTTTATTTCTGTGTGGAAAAGGATGCGACACAGAAGAATAAAATATCCTGTGTTCCAAAAAAAATCTTTTTTTCCTGCCTAAGTATTATTCAACTATAGAAGTCTAAAAATACTTATTTATAAATAGTAATTAAAGCCTTATATTTCTTCTATGTACTGGCAGCACCCAATAAATTAAACCAAGTAAATTAAGAATCGCAATTATTAAGCAAATTCCACTTAGGCCAAAAAGATCGTCCTCTAATAGCAAACGAATAATTCCATATGGTAAAGCAGCAGCAATAACCATTGATGTTGAGACTATAGACATTATTATCCCCCATCTTCTTTCTGCTAAGAGTCCAGCAGAAGCAACTATCCCAACAATTGCTGAAGGCCAAGCAAGGCTAATGGCAAGACTTAAATTAGCTATTTGCAATGAGGCTTCTGAGCTTAAAACATAAGCAATCGATGGCAGTGCTATTACATTTGAGAGAAGGCCTAGCCATGAAAGTGACCAATAGCCACGAAAACCTGTACTCATAAAAATTGCAGGTAATATCAACTAAAAATAACTAAAAAAGCTACTTTGATCATATTAGAATAAGTGATTGAAACTATCGTAAAAACTACAAAGCAAATAAACAAATTTAAGATTCAAAAGCTTTAAGCTAAGAGCAATTTAGGAAGTTAAATAAGAAAATGTTCCGATTCCTATTAGTGGTTTTAATTATAGATGTTCTTATAAATCATAAAAATTTAATTTAAAGGCTTGATTATGAATACTGAACCGTTCTCCAAGAACCATTAGAAGTCAACACTTCAATACCTAGAGAAGTATCACTTAGCAAATGACCAAGGTTGTTTTTATTAGCAGACCAACTGTTTGCTGCTTTAACGGCAGCGTCCATTGAATCATAAGGTGTATCTAGCACTGGATGGGGCAATCCATCATGGCCAACCAACCTATAAACACTAGCTTTTATTGTCAATATGACCTCCTAAGGAACTAACACCAAAAAGAACTATAACCCTATAGGGATTAAGTGCCTAGACAAGAATTACCTAATTCGAGATCAAATAATTTTAAAGATTTGCCTCTACAACATCATGTTGTGGATGAATAGAAGAGTTCTTCACAGACGAAACAAGTCGGTTAAGGGCATTTATGTAAGCCTGAGCAGCAGCTACAACAACATCAGTATCGGCTGAGTGTCCTGAAAAAATCTTCGCATCACGTCTAAGCCGAATTGTAACTTCTCCAAGAGCATCGATTCCTTCTGTTACCGATTTAACTGAGAATTCAATTAAATCATTAGGCTCACAAGTTAAATCTCTTAAAGCCTTGCAAACCGCATCTACTGGTCCAGTGCCTAAAGCAACAGCTGTCTTCTCACATCCGTCCTGATCAGCAATAGTTACTGTGGCAGTTGGTTTTAATGCAGTTCCACAACTAACCTGTACTAAATGAAGCTGAAAGCGCGAGTCTGGTTGCATCGCCTGTTCACTAACTATTGCTTCAAGATCTCTATCGGTAATTTCTCTTTTACGATCAGCTAAATCCTTAAATCTTGCGAAAGCATCGTTTAGGTCTTCTCTCGTAAGGTCATAACCAAGATCCTCAAGCCTTGCTCGAACAGCACTCCTTCCACTCAATTTCCCAAGAGATATTCTGTTGTCACTAAGTCCAACAGTTTTTGCATCTACAATTTCGTAAGTCAAGCGATTTTTTAAGACTCCATCTTGATGAATTCCAGACTCATGAGCAAAAGCATTAGCTCCGACAATTGCCTTATTAGGCTGAACAATCATGCCAGTAAGATTGGAGACTAACCTTGATGTCTTCGTGATTTCTTCTGTTCGTATAGCAGTCAAAGGAGTAGGGCTCTCTGATTTCTTACCAAAGTAAGGGTTGAAATATCTTCTCCTTACATGAAGTGCCATTACCAACTCCTCTAAAGCAGCATTTCCGGCTCTTTCTCCAATACCATTGATAGTGCATTCAAGTTGTCTCGCACCATTTTTTACTGCTTCGAGAAAATTTGCTACAGCAAGTCCTAGATCGTTATGACCATGAACTGACAAAATTGCTTCATCAATATTAGGAACATTCTTATTAATGCAAAGAATCAACTCTCCAAATTCAGCTGGAGTTGTATAGCCAACAGTATCAGGAATATTTATAGTTCCAGCTCCTGCTTTAATTGCACTTTCTATTACTTGATACAAAAACTCAGGTTCACTTCTTGCAGCATCTTCACAAGAAAACTCAACATCATCGCAGAGGGATTTTGCATAATGAACCATTTCTGGAACAATCTTGAGAACATCTCCTCGTGTCTTTCTAAGCTTGTGTTCTAAATGAATATCACTTGTAGCAATAAAAGTATGAATACGTTTACAAGGTGCTGGCGAAATCGCCTCGGCACAAGCTTTAATATCCGCCGATGATGCTCTAGCAAGACCACAAATTATAGGTCCATCTACTCCGCCTACTTGCTCAGCAATTTTCTGAACAGCTTTAAAGTCCCCTTGACTTGCAAAAGGAAATCCAGCCTCAATGATGTCCACCCCCAATCTTGCAAGCTGCTGAGCAATAGCCAATTTCTCTTCCAAGTTTAAGCTCGCTCCTGGAGATTGCTCACCATCCCTTAGTGTTGTATCAAATATAAGAACTCGGCCTGGATCCTTGGCCATTGAAATTTCCTTTTTAATTCAATAATGTTTTTATTCTAACTAGATTTCTATAAGATCCTAAATTCAACAAACCTATTTTTAGAACTTGAGAAAAGGCAAACTGGCAATAGTACTCCATGCTCACCTCCCATACGTGAGGTCAAACAAGCCTGGCTCTTTAGAAGAAGACTGGTTTTTCCAGGCTCTTATGGAATGTTATCTACCTCTCCTTAGGGTCCTTGAAGATTCTTCTAGCGCAAATAATCAAAACCCAAAGCTAACTATTTCTCTTTCGCCAACACTGCTTTCTCTTCTTAATGATCAAGACCTAAAAAATAGATTCCCTGAATGGTTAAAAACAAGGTTAAATATCCTAAAAGAAGTTAACAAGGATCAATTAGATTCTGCCAATTACTTGTCAGACAATATAAACATTCAGCTATCTGATTGGTACGCATGTGAAGGCAATCTAATTAAGAGATTCTCAAATTTAATGGAGGCTGATGTTATTGATATTCTTACATGCGCTGCAACTCATGGATATCTCCCTCTATTAAGAGAAAACACTGAATGTGTTTTTGCTCAACTATCCACTGCAGTTAAAGAACATATACGTTTTTTTGGAGTTAATCCTCAAGGAATTTGGCTGCCTGAGTGTGCATACTTCGAAGGTTTAGACAAACTAATGGTAGCCAATGGTCTTCGCTATTCCATACTTGATGGGCATGGGGTCCTTCACTCTAAACCTAGGCCTAAATACGGTATATATGCTCCAATTTGCACCAAAAATGGAGTTGCTTTTTTTGGGAGGGATAGTGATTCAACTCTGCCTGTATGGTCTTCAAAGCAGGGCTACCCAGGAGATTCAAAATATAGAGAATTCCATCGTGATCTCGGCTGGGATCTTCCAGTAGAAGCTTTAAGAAGAATAGGGATTGAAGAGCCTAGACCATTAGGTTTAAAACTTAACAAAGTTACAGGTCAAAACATCCCTCTTAAAGATAAAGGTTTTTACCAAGCTGAAAAAGCAGCAATACAAGTGAAAGAGCATGCCAAGGAATACTTGTTAGGAAGAAAACGTCAATTTAATAATCTTTATAAAGCTATTAATCAGGAACCTCTGTTAGTTGCACCATTTGATGCAGAACTTTTTGGCCACTGGTGGTTTGAGGGACCTAGATTTTTATCCGAGCTTTTTAAGCAATCTGGAGAACAGAATATTGAATTCACCAAATTAAATGATGTATTAAAAGAAAGCTCTAGAATACAATTGTGTGAACCATGTCCATCTAGCTGGGGGCAAGGGGGCTTCCACAAATACTGGCTTAACGAGAGTAATTCCTGGCTTATCCCAGAATGGAGTAATGCAGGAAAGTCAATGGTTGAAAGATGCAAAAATGGCGTTAAAAATGAATTAGAGTTAAGAGTTCTTCAACAAGCTGGCAGAGAATTACTTCTATCACAATCTTCAGATTGGAGTTTTATTCTAAAGGCCGGAACAACAACAGAACTTGCTAAGGAAAGAATACATAGACATTTAAAAAGATTCTGGCTTTTGATCAATTCATTAGATAATGAACAAGAATTACCTCAATCAAAATTAATAGAGCTTGAAAAAGAAGATTGTATTTTCCCTCTGATACATGCTAATGATTGGAAGAAAGACCAAAACGATCTAAGAATTAAATAATAACAATTCCAATCATCCCTAACTTTACTTTTAAAGGTGAAATAGTAAACAGCCTTAACATCACAAAAATCAACTTATGAATTGGAAGGGTGTTCGCCAAGAATCTAGACCAATCATCTTTAGGAAGTCTAAAAAATGTCGCGAAGAAACTTCTCAAGAGAGCTTCATCAAAGCTCATTAAGCGTTTTAGACCAAATTGATACAAACGATGTCTTTGAACAAGTTCAGTAGTCCACAAAACATTCCAACCTTTCTTCGCCAACTTTTCGGAATCCAATGCTGGTTCTACAGACATACATTCTGACAATTTCTTTGCAAGTTCAGGTGCACGTCTCAAAAGAGCTCCGACCATATAACCAGAAGCTGGATGCACCATGCTTGCTGAACCTCCAAAAGCAAGTAAGGGTTGATTTCGATAAGGCAAAGGTAAATTCATTGGGAATAAACAATACTCTTCATGAGAGACTTCTTTTATTGCTATTCCACGGCTAGAAAGCCTAGCCATTAAACGATTTTTCAATGTATCCCATGAGACAGGCGGATAGCAGGCAAGTGAAGTCTCCTCAACAAAAAATAAATCCTGACCAAAGTCCATAGCATAAAGAAAGGAAGGCGGTTCTTTTAATTCTTGTTCAGTTAAATGATTAGGTCTAAAATCCATAAGAACAAATTGATCACTATTAACTGGTGGGGCACTGAACCGACCGACAACGCCATATGCTGCTTGCTGAGCAACCTTGCCATGATTTGGCCTTTTTATAAAAGGACTCCTATGGCCACTAGCATCAATAACTATTCGCGCTCGATATTTATTGCCAGAAGTGCATAAAACCTCTGTAATTTTATCTACAAATTCTATATTTTCCGCTGTTTCTATTGCCCAATCTAGGTTTTCACATCTATCTAATAGTGCCTTCTGAAAAGCAGCTTGATCAAAAAGACCATAGTCAAAATCATGGGAAGTCGCAATAGCTCCTTCTTCATCCTTTCCATGTCCAAAATAACTAACAGTATTTGTCCAACGATGACCTAACAAAGAAGCCATACCAAGAGATTCAAGTTCTTCGGCCCAAATACCATAAGTATTGGGCCAAGGTTCCTTTGGTGAATGAGAGGCTAATGCACTTACTTCTAGACCTTGCTGAATCAACTCAGAAGCAATACAAAGGGCAGCAGGTCCTGCTCCCATAACTAATACATCTGAAGAATTTTCCAATTTCAATCTTTAGATAAATTGTCTACTTCAACATCATTATTAGATTTTGAAGAATCTTCACTTGATTCCTGTTGATCTTGTTGGGGTGGAACCAAGACAACTTCCGCCAAATGATCACCTGAATCTAGGCGCTGCAATCTAACACCAGTAGCAGCTCTAGACTGTTGAGAGATAAGGTCAGCGCTTGTTCGAACAATCACACCTTTTTCACTAACCAATAATAGTTCTTCTCCTTTATCTAAAACTTTCAGCCCCACTAACTCATCAGTTGAGCTTCTAAACTTAATTGCTCTTAAACCCATTCCAGCTCTTTTTTGCAATCTAAATTGCGTTACTGGGACACGCTTACCAAGGCCATTAGCTGAAGCAACTAAAATCCATGGGCCATCATATTCAGTAGTTGAATCAATCGCTTCATCTTCATTAGTGCTCGCTATGCAATCAGCAAGATCCTTGGGCAAAACATCCATGCTAACCAAAGCATCACCCTCACGTAAATTCATTGATCTAACACCTCTTGCTGTCCTACCCAATGGCCTTAATTCACTTTCATCTAAACGAAAGTGAATAGTCATTCCAGTTTTAGAACCAATTAAGACACTATCTCCCGAAGCCGCTAATCTTACCCACCGCAAAGAGTCTCCTTCCTCAAGATTTATAGAAATCAAGCCATTCGCCCTTATCTTACTAAATGCTGAAACAGGGGTTCTCTTAATAAAACCTCCTGTAGTTAGCATCAGCAAATGATTGTCATCATCAAAAGAAGTCACAGAGATCAATGATGTAATAGCTTCTTCGCGAGGAATTGGTAAAAGTTGAACAACTGGCGTTCCTTTAGCAGCTCTACTACATTGAGGGACACGATAAGCCGGCAACGTATAAACAACTCCTCGTGCACTAAATAGAAGAAGGTTGTCATGGTCATTACAGCTAATAAATAGTTTAACCTCTTCTTCACCATGACTTCTAGTCCCAGATTTTCCTCTTGTTCCCCGACTCGTAGACTCGAATTCACTAACAGGCATTCTTTTTAAATAACCTGTCTCTGTAAGAAGTACAACTGATCGCTCATTTGCAATTAAATCTATATCTTCAAGGCCACTTCCCAAATCCAATATTTCAGTCCTTCTATCCTGACGGAATTTATCTTTTATAACTGTTAACTCAACTTTTATGATCTCGAAGACCCTAATCTTATTAGATAAAATATCTTTAAAGTCTGTTATTTTGGATAGCAAATCCTCATGTTCAAGTCGTATCTTATCGGATTCTAAAGCAGTTAATCTTCTTAATTGCATCTGTAATATAGCATCTGATTGTAGCTCTGTTAGCCCATGAATTTCTTGCAGTTGTTTTCTTGCCATTGATGCATCAGAAGCAGACCTAATTAAAGAGATTATTGCATCTAATTGATCCAATGCTAATAAGAGTCCTAGAAGAATATGATTTCTCTCTTCTGCCTTCCTAAGTAAGTAAGTAGTTCTTTTCTGAATTGTTTCTACTCTGAAGTCAAGAAAAACTCTTAACATCTTCAATAAAGAAAGTGTTATAGGCTCACCATCAACTAAAGCAAGCATATTCGCACTAAAATTAGACTGGAGTGGAGTTAATTTGAAAAGATTATTTAACACAACCTGAGGATAAGAGTCTCTCCTTAACTCAACAACTATCCTCATTCCATCACGGTCACTTTCATCTCTGATATCAGAAATACCCTCAAGTTTCTTGTCATTCACCATATAGGCAATCCGTTCTATTAATGCAGCTTTATTTGTCTGATAAGGAAGCTGAGTTATTACAATTGCATCTTTATCTGGTCTTCCAGCAATTTCAAGAGTTTCTATTTCTGCAACACCTCTCATAGTTACAGAACCTCTTCCTGATAAATAAGTTTCTCTAATTCCACTTCTTCCTAATATTTGACCACCTGTTGGGAAGTCAGGCCCAGGAATAATTCTCATAAGCTCTTTATCAGTTAAATCTGGGTTGGCTATTAATTCCATCAATCCATCTATTAATTCTCCAAGATTATGAGGGGGTATATTTGTAGCCATACCAACTGCTATTCCAGAAGAACCATTTAGCAGAAGTTGTGGAATCCTCGCTGGTAGAACTGTCGGCTCTTGCTGAGAGCCATCAAAATTATCTATAAAATCTACTGTTTCAGATTCAATATCTTCTAACAAACTGTCTTGAGTCAATGCTCTTAATCGAGATTCTGTATATCTCATTGCAGCAGGAGGGTCATTATCAACGGAACCGAAATTGCCATGGCCATCTACCAAAGGCATTTGCATAGAAAAATCTTGGGCCATCCGAACAAGTGCGTCATAAACAGCCGTATCTCCATGTGGATGATATTTACCAAGAACTTCACCTACAACACGAGCACATTTTCGATAAGGCCTTTCACTGGTCAAACCCAATTCATACATTGCATAAAGTATTCGTCGATGAACAGGCTTCAAACCATCTCTTGCATCAGGCAAAGCCCTTCCTACAATTACACTCATCGCATATTCCAAATAGGAACGCGACATCTCGTTGCGAAGGTCTGTCTGGATGATCCTGTCTTCAAACTCGCTTGGAACACCTCCATTGGGTTCCGTTGGATCAGCCATACAAAATACTCTTATTAAATAATTCTATTTTATCTTGAAATAAGCTCAATTGTTCGTATCAAATACTAAATTTATTTGCATGATTTGATCTCATCACATCACCTATCGTCATAGGGCTAAAACCATTACAAATCAAAACCTCATTGAATCCTTACTTTAATTTTACTTAAATTATAAATCAAATAGAAAAACAATCATTCTTTTACGCTTTAAAGTAATAGTTAGAATGATAAATAGCCTGTAAGAGATTATACAAAGTAAAGTACTTTAGCATAAAAATATTTTTCCGATACTCCTAGAGTAAATACTATTAAGCAATAATTTTATAATAAATTAACCAAGAAGTGTATCAATCATAAGGCATCACAAATTTTACTTGCTGTTGAGTATATATTTTATATAAATGAACTATTCTAAATAGCAAGGCAATCTTCTTATCAAATGGCAACATTTTTTACTTTAAGCTCTGAAACTGAGACTATCAGAATCTGGAAAATAAAATCTCTAGGAAACTCTTTAATCTAATCTTAAATATGACCTTGTTGGAATTATGCACCTGTTTCATCAACAAGAAAGAAAATTTTTTGCCAAAAATCTTTTTTTTATTCTGATACTGAGAACTCTATTTATTTAAATAAAAAAAACTATGCAAGGCTTATCTTTAAGCATTTGTGAGCGATCTGGTACTTCTTGCTATTAAAAAAGATGCTGATTAAGAAACTTTTCATTCACTAGGGAACACTATGCAGATAATGTCCTTAGATAATCAACTAATCTTCAACCACCAACATTTTCAAAGCTAAGAGCTTTGCCCTTGTTAGTTTTTAAACACCTATTTGAACTAAATGTGAATATCCAAATCGGCCACTCAAAACATGTTCGTCGTGCATATGGCATAGACGAAATAGCTCTTGTACCTGGAGGGAAAACAGTAGACCCTGAAAACACTGACACAACACTGGTTATAGGAAATCAGAAACTTGAAATTCCAATAATTGCTAGCGCAATGGATGGAGTTGTAGATGTCAAAATGGCTGTGGCTCTTTCAAAGCTTGGCTCACTAGGAGTTTTAAATATTGAAGGTGTTCAAACTAGATATAAAAATCCTGAAAGTGTACTTAACCGAATCTCATCTGTAGGTAAAGAAGACTTTGTGCCGTTAATGCAAGAAATTTACAGTCAACCGATACAAGAAGATTTAATTAAGCAAAGAATTCATGATATTAAATCCCAAGGTGGCATAGCTGCTGTGAGTGGGACTCCTATAGCAGCTCTTAATTTCCAGGAAGCAATTACACAATCAGGTGCTGATCTGTTTTTCCTTCAAGCAACGGTGGTCTCTACAGAACATATTGGAAGGGAAAACCAAAAAAACTTAGACATTGAGAAGCTTTGCCAAAACCTTGGGATACCAGTAATAGCTGGCAACTGCGTAACTTACGATGTTGCCTTAAAACTTATGAGAGCTGGAGTATCAGGAGTACTAGTTGGAATTGGTCCAGGAGCTGCCTGTACCTCTAGAGGTGTTCTAGGTGTTGGTGTGCCTCAAGCGACAGCAGTTTCAGATTGTTCCGCTGCAAGAGATACCTTTCAAAAGGAAGCAGGTAGGTACATACCTATAATTGCAGATGGAGGCATAATTACTGGGGGGGATATATGTAAATGCATAGCTTGTGGAGCAGATGGAGTCATGATCGGTTCTCCTATTGCTAGAGCTAATGAAGCTCCTGGAAACGGTTTCCACTGGGGTATGGCTACTCCAAGTCCTATTCTTCCTAGAGGCACAAGAATTAAGGTTGGTTCAACTGGAAGCATTGAAAGGATACTTCGTGGCCCTGCAACCCTTGATGATGGAACTCATAACTTGCTAGGAGCATTAAAAACATCAATGGGTACTCTTGGCGCACAAACCATCAAAGAGATGCAAGAAGTTGAGGTAGTAATAGCGCCCTCTCTTCTTTCAGAGGGAAAGGTATATCAAAAAGCCCAACAACTTGGAATGGGGAAATAATTCCATTATTTTTTGCTCCCACCCTAAATAGGAGCCATCTAACCAAATTTATTCTTCCCTAAAAGGATTCCCAAAGATTTTTTTCAATTGGAATTCAAACAAATACAACTAATGGCAAGAATCATTTTTCTCGGCAAAATAATATAGTAAAAAGTCTTCTTTCATTTTCATTTAAGTTGTATGTCTAGCGCTACTGCTGTTACTGATTCTTCTTTCGAGCAGGAAGTGCTCCAGAGTGGTATACCCGTCCTTGTTGATTTCTGGGCTCCTTGGTGTGGCCCATGCAGAATGGTCTCACCAATTGTCGATGAAATTTCTAAGGATTTTGAAGGAAAAATAAAAGTATGCAAATTAAATACAGACGAGAACCCGAATGTTGCTAGTCAGTATGGGATTCGCAGTATCCCTACATTAATGATTTTTAAAGGTGGTCAAAAAGTAGATACAGTAGTTGGGGCAGTACCTAAAGCGACCCTATCAAGTACAATTTCTAAACATCTTTAAAAAACGAACAACTGATATTACTTAATATATAAGTGACTTTGAATATTGGCCTTATAGATTATGGTATGGGGAATCTACATTCTGTAGATCAATCCTTTTCAAGACTAAATCAACCTCTAAAGTTAGTAAAAAGACCAGAAGATCTAAAGGATTGTAAAGCTCTAATACTTCCAGGTGTAGGAGCTTTTGATCCTGCTATGGAAAATCTAGCCAAAACCAACCTTATTCCTGAACTAAAAAATTGGGTAAATGATGATCGACCTCTTTTAGGTATTTGTTTGGGTCTTCAATTGCTCTTCGAGTCAAGTGATGAAGGACATAGAGATGGCTTAGGTTTCTTAAAAGGGGAAATAAAGCATTTGCCAAGAAATGAAAAAGAGTTAATACCTCATATCGGGTGGGCATTACTAAATCAACACAAAGATTGTCCGCTTTTCAAAAAAAATCCAGATAAACAATGGATGTATTTTGTTCATTCATATGCTGCCGTTCCTAGCAATCCTCAAGAAGTTGCTTCATCAGTTGACTTTGGAGATGAGAAAATCACAGCTGTTATTTGGAGTAAAAGATTATCTGCTTGCCAATTTCATCCAGAAAAATCTGGAGAATCTGGTGCAAAATTACTAGCCAATTGGCTGGATTGGTTAAAGAAAGAAACTCAAATTTTATATTGACAGGGCAATTACGTTTAACAAATGGAAGAAGGCTTAGAAGTCCTCATGGTCAGTTAGTCCGACCAACTACTTGGCGAGTCAGGGAAGCATTAATGAATATATTGAGAGAAAGAATTAAAAATTCTAACTGGCTAGATTTATATAGTGGTAGTGGGATCATTTCTTGTGAAGTAATGGAAAGAGGCGCAAGACAGCTTTTATCAGTAGAATTTAATAGAAAAGTATATGAAACATGTCGCCTGAACATTGAATCGATTAATCAACAAATAGACACTCAAATATTTGTTAATACAATAAATGCAGAAGCAATTAAATTATTGAAATCAGGCTACAAAAAATATTCAACAAAAACATATCAAAAACTAGGAAAGGAAACAAAACGCTTTGACTTTGTATATATAGATCCTCCATATAATCATGGCAATTACTTTCAATCTCTAAATAACCTCATTGATGGAGACTGGGTTTCCAACAATTGCATGGCTATATGTGAATTTTCAATATCTAATGGGATTAACTTGCCAGATAGGTGGCAAGTTAAAGATCAAAAGAAGTATGGTGATACTGGCTTGATTTTCCTTACTCCCAGTCAGGCATAGCACTACCACGACGATATTGATTCCAGGCACTCACAAATAATCCTAGGATGGTAATAGGTACTAAGCCTAAGACAATTCCACAGAGGAGTGGTTCAATCATTTGCTAGCAAAAAGTGAGAGTATTAATCACAATTGTTTCATGTTAACGATCTTTTCGTGAAAAGCACTTCATCATTTGGTGCACTAAAGGGGAAAGCCCTTAGTCAAGGAAACTTACTCACGCTTTTAGTGATAAGTGTTTTTGCATGTTTTTCAATCCTCCTTTTGCTGTTCCTCCAGGAAGAAGAGGATCCATACATAAACAAAAGTCTCAATCTTCATGGGTCTATAGACAATGGAAGTCACCTATTTCGAATGAATTGTGTTGGTTGTCATGGTATTTCGGCTCAGGGACTCGTAGGCCCAGAGCTTAACAACGTCACAGAAGAGCTTAATGACAAAAAAATAATTAATCAAGTTGTTAAAGGTCTAACTCCCCCCATGCCTAGTTTTGAAATGGATGAGCAATCAATGGCTGATCTTCTTGCGTATCTGCATTCTTTAAACGATTAAGTGATCGTGTCTATATTTACAAAAAAATTAAAGGTTGTAATTGTAGAACCATTAGGGGAAATTAATATTGGGAGTGTTGCAAGACTCTGCAGGAATTTTGAAGTTGACGAATTAAGGATAGTTTCTCCACGCTGTGATCCAAAACATCCAGATGCAATAAGAATGGCAGTCCATGGAAGAAAGTTTCTAGAGGATGCATCTATTTACTCAAGCCTACTTGACGCAATAAAAGATTGTGTTCGAGTAGTAGCAACATGTGGTAGAACAGACCATGGTGAGATTCCCCTTCAGACCTCAAATAGCGCATTACAATGGCTAATATCAGAGAAATCTTCAAAACCTATTGCCTTAGTTTTTGGAAGAGAAGATAGAGGCCTTACTAATTCAGAGTTACAGATGGCTCAAAAGGTAATCAGCCTTAATGCATCTCCTACATATCCTTCATTAAATCTCTCACATGCTGTAGCAGTTATTCTGCATGAATTAAATTCTTTCTCCGTAAAATCATCTTATAGAGATAAAAAAAATAAGACATATGAACTTGCCTCTCCAAAAGAACTTAACGATTGCATTGAAGATACTAAAGAGCTTTTGCTAGAGATAGGCTTTCTTCAGGAGCATACAGCAAAAGCAAGAATGGCAAAAATAAAAAGTTTTCTTAACAGAGCAGAAGCTAGAAAAGAAGATATATACATAACCAGAGGTATTTTAAGGCAAATAAGATGGTTTTCTAAGAATAAAAACTTATAATTAATAATGGTATAAAAGGAGAAAATCAAGTGGCGTCAAAAAAATTTTCTAGTAGTAAATACAAGTCAAATAAATTATTAATAAGTCTAATTAAACTTTCATTTTGCGGAATAGGGATTGGAATTTTAGCAGGATCACTAATCAAAAGCTTCGAAAGTACGGAATCTTTTATTAACAATGATTCATCCTTAATTCGGAAAGAATCTATAATTAGAGATTCGATTCCTGAATTTAGTAGAGGGAAAAGTTCAACTAAGTCCTCAATTGAACTAGGGCCACAATCAACTAACCAGAATTTAAATATTGAAGTTATTCCAAAAAATAAATTCAGTGCAAATCAAGACAACTTAGTCATCTTATATCCCCTAAAGGCAGCTAATCCAACAAAACTACAACTAAAGGGTTTAATAGAGGCTTGGTTAGATGGCAAAGCAGGTATACTTGCTGGAGGAAAAAGTAAAGTATTGTCAAAAGTTGCTAGAAAAAACCTAGTCGATATTGTCAATTCACAACGAATAGCAGACAAAAAATCAAAGGAGTTTCAATTAATCAAAGCAAAGGTAGAATCTTTAATTATAAAAGAAAAGACGAGCAAGAGGATTGAGGTTTCTACTAAGATTTCTTATGAAGACAAAAGGCTAAAACTCTCAGGAGAAATAATAGAAAAGACTGCTCCTTCAACACTAAAGATTAATTATATTCTCGGAAGAATGGACAATAATTGGATGCTAATAGATTTCTTTATGATAGATTAATGTTTTAATTAAGTCGTTATATTTAGGGGCATGTGTCATAGATTATATTATTTTTTCTAGAAGGACATAATAATATCGTTAAAATGAATTAATTAATCATTACTTTATCTAAGGAAGAATGGAAATATAAAAAACTTCAAAAATATTTTTGTTTGAGTACAAGACAAACATCATATCCTAACGTGGTCAAGAGGTTTTAAATATGAGCACGCTCATCACAAGTGCTGATAAAGTAGGAATGGATAATTATTTCTTGCAAGTATGGTTACTTGAACAATAGATTAGATAGCATCAAAGCAATTCATCAAAGATTGCTATATAAAGCTTTTTACTAAAAAAACAAGTTCAAGTGATCCCACTTATGAAACAATCCACATCAAGACAGGCAATTAACAAGTGAGTTCTTCTAGAAAGCGCAGGGTCTTCCCCTTTGCAGCAGTAATCGGCCAAGCAGAAATGAAGCTGGCTCTTCTTCTCAATGTAATTGACCCTCGCATTGGGGGAGTAATGATTATGGGAGACAGAGGCACTGGGAAATCAACAACTATTCGTGCTCTAGCAGATCTTCTTCCAGCAATAACGGTTGTCCAAGGTGACCCATATAACAGTTCGCCAAGTGATCCAGACTTACAAAGCACAGAGATAAGGCAAAAAATAGATCAGGGTGAAAATCCCCCTACTGAAAAAGCTCAAGTACCAATGGTTGACCTCCCCTTAGGGGCAACAGAAGATCGTTTATGTGGAACAATTGATATTGAGAAAGCTTTAAGCGAAGGCGTTAGAGCGTTTGAGCCAGGTCTTTTAGCAAAGGCCAATAGAGGACTTTTATACGTTGATGAAGTAAACCTACTTGATGATCACCTTGTTGATGTACTTCTGGATTCAGCAGCATCTGGCTGGAATACTGTTGAAAGAGAAGGGGTTTCAATAAGGCATCCTGCAAGATTCGTCTTAATTGGCTCAGGTAACCCAGAAGAAGGAGAGTTACGTCCTCAACTTCTTGACCGATTTGGAATGAGTGTTGAAGTTCGCACTGTGAGAGAACCAGAGCTAAGAGTTCAAGTCGTAGATCAAAGGACTTCATTTGACAATGATCCTGAAGCTTTTACCGCATCAATTCAGAAATCACAGGAAGTTCTTCAAGAAAAAGTTATCGCTGCACAAGAAATCCTAAGTAAAGTAGAAATTGATGAAGACTTGCGCCTGAAAATATCAGCAGTATGTGGTGAACTTGATGTAGATGGTTTAAGAGGCGATATTGTGACAAATAGATCAGCAAAAGCATTAGCAGCATTTGAAGCTCGGTCAGAGGTAACAGAAGAAGACATTGCGAGGGTCATTTCTTGTTCTCTAAGACATAGACTTCGCAAAGATCCCTTAGAGCAGATTGATTCTGGTGATAGGGTAATCAAGGCATTTTGTAAGATTTTTGAAAGAAATGATCAGAGTAATCTATCTGACTTTGAATTAGCAGCTGTAGATTAATCCTCTTGTGATCATTCTTGGCATTGATCCTGGTTTAGCCAGAGTTGGTTTTGGCCTAATAGAGACAAGTTCTGAACAAATAAAAATGCTTGATTGCGGAATAATTAAAACAAACAAATCAGAAAGCGAAGGAGAAAGAATGGTTGAAATTTCCAAAGATCTTTCTGTACTTATTGAGAAGTGGAAGCCTAATCTTGCAGCTGTTGAAAAGTTTTTCTTCTATAAGTCAAGTACAACTATTAGTGTTGTACAGGCAAGAGGCGTTCTAATAATGACACTTGCCCGTTTTAAAATTCCAACTGTCGAGTTTCCTCCTATGCAAATAAAACTTGCTGTAGCAGGTTCAGGGCATGCCAAGAAAGACGAGGTATTAGAAGCAGTTATGAGAGAGTTAAATTTAACGACTCCACCAAGACCAGATGATGCTGCAGATGCACTTGCTATAGCTTTAACAGGATTATTTCAACAGTAAAATTATCATTTATAC
Source organism: Prochlorococcus sp. AG-402-G10 (assembly GCA_003279445.1). Lineage (GTDB taxonomy): Bacteria > Cyanobacteriota > Cyanobacteriia > PCC-6307 > Cyanobiaceae > Prochlorococcus_E. The sequence goes on along the minus strand of QCHT01000001.1, from coordinate 50,989 downwards.
TAGATAATACTAATTTAACCTTCTATGAATTTATGCACTAAAAAAAGAGAAGCAAGAATACTATTCAGGCAAAAAAGGACAGAAAATATTTTATTAGTAGAGAGCTCTATTCTTATACAAGTTAAGAAATTAATAACTGCCTTATCAAATGAGAGCGAATCAGAGAATCTTGTTGGCATCTATTGGCCACTAAAAGATGAAGTTGATTTAAGAAGTTTGAAAGAGATTTCAGGGTTATCTTTAGCACTACCAGCAAGCAAAAAAAAAGGAGAAATTACTTACCACAGGTGGACTAACACCCCTTTAAAGAAAGATGTTTATGGAATACTTGCCCCATTAGAAGAACCAGCTCTTGAGCCAAATCAAATAAATTTATTAATTGTACCTGCATTAGCTATTGATCGCAATGGGATTCGCCTTGGATACGGTGGGGGTTGTTTTGACCGTCTACGCTCAAAAGGCATGTGGAAAGAGATAGAAGCATTAGCAATAGTTCCCAGTGCTTGCATCTCTACTTCATTGCTTCCAAAAGATAAATGGGACATACCTTTTGATGGATGGATTAATGAAAAAGAAATCCACAGATTAGATAAATAGATAGGTTGGATATTATGCTTAACAAATATTCAGAGCCAAGATTTTCTTTTATGGCTGAGTCGCCAGTTGAACATTTCACAACTAATTTCGGAAGTCTAGAGCTCGACAAGATAGTTTCAAAACTAAGCTCATGTTCAGAACCTAGGAAGCGTTATGAGTACTTGCTTTTTTTGGCGAAGAAACTTCCCAACATTCCATTAGACACTTTCAATCCCTCAATGAAGGTCAAAGGTTGCATCTCTCAGGTATATGTAAAAGGCAATCTAAAAGAAGGGAAAATATTTTGGGACGGATACTCTGATGCCCTTATAACAAAAGGTATGTTATCGCTTTTAGTAAAGGGTCTAAGTAATTTATCACCTGAAGAAATATTAAAAATAGACCCAACTTTTATAACCGCAACAGGTTTGAATAGCAGCCTTACTGCTTCACGCGTAAATGGATTTATGAACATTTTCACTAAGATGAAATCACAAGCTTCGAAATTCTTATAGCTAAGCTTTTCTTCTAAAATTCTTCAATCTAAAAATTAAAGTTATGAATCAAATAATAGACATTGGTCTACTTGGTCTAGGAACTGTTGGTACTGGTGTAGTCAATATTATTAATTCACCTAAGGGCCGTCATCCATTAGTTTCAAGCATTAATATTGCTCGCATAGCTGTCAAGGATTTAAATCGTCCTCGGTCAATAAAAGTAGATTCATCAATTCTCACTGAAGATCCTTTTGAAATAGTAAATGATCCCAAAATCAAGCTGATAGTTGAGGCAATAGGTGGCATTGAACCTGCAAGGAGCTTAATTTTAAGTGCAATTAAATCTGGGAAATCAGTTGTCACAGCTAATAAAGCAGTAATTGCTAGATATGGAAAAGAGATTTCTGATGCAGCAAATGCTGCAGGAGTTTATGTACTAATTGAAGCGGCTGTAGGAGGAGGGATTCCAATTATTGAGCCCCTCAAGCAATCCCTAGGTGGTAACCGAATTAATAAAGTAACTGGGATAATCAATGGCACAACTAATTACATCCTTAGTCAGATGACAAAAGAGGGTGCTAATTACAATGATGTATTAAAAGAAGCTCAATCACTTGGATACGCTGAAGCAAACCCAAGTGCTGATGTTGACGGCCATGATGCAGCAGATAAAATAGCCATCCTAAGTGGATTAGCTTTTGGAGGAGCAATTAATCGTGAAAGCATCCCAACAAAAGGAATTAGTAATCTTCAAAGTATCGATATAAATTACGCCCATCAACTTGGATATGAAATAAAGCTACTTGCAATAGCTCAACATCTCTATGAGAACTCAACAGTAAATGGATCAATTCCTTTAGCTTTAAGAGTAGAGCCTACTCTCGTACCAAATGAGCATCCATTGTCCGTCGTCAACGGAGTAAACAATGCCATTCTTATTGAAGGTGAACCAATTGGAGAGGTAATGTTTTATGGCCCTGGAGCTGGAGCAGGGCCAACGGCCTCGGCTGTAGTCGCAGACATTTTAAATATTGCAGGAATAAGCCTAACTAATGAAACTGAGAAGTCGCTCGACCCTCTTCTCTCAGCTTGCAGTTGGAGGAATTGCTATTTAGCGAATCCAAGAGACATGCCTCAGAAAAGTTATATCCGATTAATTACAAGAGACTCTCCAGGAGTAATAGGTAGCATTGGAAGCATTTTTGGAGAAAGTCAAGTATCTATCCAATCAATTGTTCAATTTGATTCAACTAATTCAGAAGCAGAAATAATTGTGATTACTCACAAAGTCAGTAAAGGGAAAATTTCTGATTCGCTAGCTAAAATAGAGGAACTAAAAGAGGTTATAAAAATTGCTGCTCATTATAGCTGTCTTTAAATTAACTTAAACATGGCAAATATTCCGAAAGGCTGGTAATTATATACTTAGTTGAGTTTGCTCAACATCAGTTCTATTGTTTTCGATTTACTATTGGCTAAAACAGTTACTGATCAGCCAAGGTCCAGCATTGGCAATGCTGGAGAAATTTCATTTGAAAGTCTTCGTCAAGGTGACTGCATAAAGCTTTTAAATGAAGAATCCCAATTTCAAGTAATTGGAATAGACAACAAGCATCAGAAATGCTGGGTTAGACAATGGCCAATATTACCCTCAGGTTCTCCAGTCTTTGAAATATCACTTAAACAAATATCTATTGTTTAAGCCCATTGAAGAAATTGACTATCCATAAGGACTCAATATCAAAGTTAAAAATGAAATTAAATGGGTTTCCATTTAAATTAGCAATTAAATTATCATCATTTCTATTACTTTTTGCACAAGTTTCGTGCATGGTTAAATCTGATTTCAAAGGGATTATCCTAGCAAGCAAAGGTAAGATAGAATCTCTTGACCCAGCCCAGGCTAATAAATTACTTGCTCTTCAATTAATAAGTAGCTTAGGGGATACTCTTTACAGGATCAACTTGCAAGGTTCACTTGTACCTATGCTTGCAAAGGATAGACCAATAATTAGCAAAGATGGTTTATCTATTTCTATTCCACTTAAGGAGAATATTCTCTTCCATGATGGAACTAAATTTGATGCTGAAGCAATGGCCTTTAGCATCAACCGTTTCATACAAATAGGAACTCTTACTTATATAACTAAAAGTATAAAATCAATCGAGACACCAGAAGAATTTTTAATACGAATTAATCTTTCAAAGCCATCAACTTCAATAAAAGGATTACTTACATCAATTAACCTTACCCCAATATCTCCTACTTCGTATTCTCTCTATAAAGACAAATTCCTAATTAACAATTTTATCGGAACTGGTCCATACAAATTAATCAACTATTCAGCAGAAAGGCAAAGTATTGAGCCATTTGAGAATTACTGGGGTGAGAAAGTTAAAAACTCAGGAATAACATTTGTTAGTTTTACAAATTCAACTTCACTTTTTAGTGCAATTAAGACTGGACAAGTAGATGTACTTTTATCAAACGCAATTGAAGATGTTCATAGTTTTGCCCTTAAGAACTTATCAAAGAAAAATACTCTTATTGAAGGAGAAGGACCACCTATGGAAATTGGGTATATTGCTTTTCGAACCAATTCAGATCTTCTTAAAAATAAAAAAATCAGGAAGGCTCTATTATTTTCTTTAGACAGGGATCTGATTTCAAATCAAGTAAGTTTTGGACTAAGAGTACCCTTAAGATCATTAATTCCACCATTTTTAGCCATCAGAAAAAACTCTCCATGGCCTAAATACAACGTCGAGACTGCATCAAGATTTTTCAAAGAAGCTGGTTTTTGCAATAACAAAAAGTTAACGCTACCTTTGACTTTTAGATCAAATGTACCGTCTGACAAACTATTAGCACTTAAATGGCAACAACAGATAAAACAAGACTTATCAGAATGTCTAGAGATTTCATTAAATGGCGTTGAATCAACAACTATATACAAACAACTTTCCGAAGGGGCTTTTGAGGCTGTAATACTTGATTGGACAGGAGACTACCCAGACCCTTATGCATACCTAGCTCCACTTCTAGACTGCATCAAAATAAACGATGAAGTCTGTGAAGATGGCGAAGCCGTAACTGGAGGAACTTTTTGGGCAAACAATACACTTCAAAAATCACTCATGAAAAGTGAATTGTTACGTGAAGAGGAAAGACTTGAGGAATTACGTAAAGTTGAGAGGCTTGCAGTAGAGGGTGCTGCGCTTCTACCCATTTGGCATTTAAAGCCAAGGGTCTGGACTCGCAATAACTTAAGCAAACCAAAATTTGATGGAAGTGGAAGACTTCTTCTGAAAGAAATGATTAAAGACAATGAATAGATCAAGGTCTCTTCTAAAATATTCCATATCCAGGCTTCTTTTAGCTCCAGTAATGTTATGGCTAATATCAACCCTAGTGTTCTTATTGTTAAGAGTTGCACCAGGAGACCCTGTTGACGCAATTCTTGGAATACGTGCTGATTATGCAGCAAGAGAAGCCTTAAGAGTAAAATTAGGCTTAGATGCATCACTCCTTACTCAATATTTTAAATACCTAAATTGCCTAATTCATGGAGACTTAGGAGAATCACTAAATAATCAAGAGCCCGTTCGACAATTAATTTCAAACACATTACCAGCCAGTATTGAGCTAGGTGTTATAGCAATTATTATTGCTATAACAATAGGTCTAGCAGTTGGCTTTACAGGTATTGCTAGGCCAGAAGGGAAAACAGATCTTATTGGGCGACTATTTGGGATTGGCACCTATGCATTACCGCCATTTTGGGCTGCAATGCTTATTCAAATTTTCTTTGCAGTAATACTTGGATGGCTTCCAGTAGGAGGAAGATTTCCACCCAATTTAATTGAACCCGAAGGGAGTGGTTTTCTGATATTCGATAGTATAAAAACTGGCAATCTACAAGCTTTATTAGGTTCTATTAGGCACATTATCTTACCTGCAAGTACTTTAGGAATACTTTTAAGTGGCATTTTCAGTAGATCATTAAGATTAAATCTAGACAAGATACTTACTACAAACTATATACAAGCTGCAAAAAGTAGAGGAATAAAGGATCGTCAAGTTATCTTAAAACATGCTTTCCCGAATGCATTACTGCCAGTCCTAACAATAGCAGGTTTAACTATTGCTTCACTAATAGGTGGAGCACTACTAATAGAAATAACTTTCTCATGGCCAGGGATAGCATTAGGCCTACAAGACGCCATTAGTCAAAGAGACTATCCAGTAGTCCAAGGTATTGTTGTTATTATTTCAAGCCTTGTCGTAACAATAAGTTTGTTAGTGGACATAGCAATAGCATTTATAGATCCAAGGATTAGTTTTAATTAATCTAAAATTTTAATAATAGAATTACGATCTAATAAATGAAACTTCAATCCATTCCTTGTAACATTTGTGCTTACGGGGAGTGATTCACCTCTCTCAAGGTTATCTAAAAATCTTGCTATTTCTCTAGCCAGAAGACTTTGGACAGAAAGGGGGTGAAATCCAACCAAGGCATCACTAATTTGATACAAATCATTTTGCCTAACATCAACTTTTTGATCAGCAATTCTTATAGGGGAAAAATGACTTGCCCCTTCAATAATCAAAGCCCTACTGAATTTATTTGACTTTGTCGAAAGCAGCAGGCCTAATTGTTCAGAAATGGCCGGAGTAATTAAATCAAAAGTCCCTCCAGTAAGGAGAATTGGCACATTAATTTCCGCACTTAAAGAATCAGGCCATAATAATTTGCCAAAACTATTTATTCCTACTATTGCTGCTAAAGAAGAGATCTCCTTCTGTTCCTCTAAAGAAAGGTCAACAATCTGACATTGAAGAAGTCTAGAGAGATTAGTAATAGAAAGGTCATCCAACGCCTTATTACATCTATCAAGTAATCGATTCTGGGGTGTTGCGCCAGAAGCTAAAAATGAAATAAGTGAGCCCAATGAATGCCCCATCAAAACAACTTTCTCACCTTTAACGTCCAGAAGCTCTTTTTCCTTTAAATCCAAAACAGCACTTAAGTCTGCCAACCTATAAGGAAAAACTTCTGCACCACCTGGGACTGGATTTCGACCTTCCATAAAGGAAGACATTGCCTCAGAATTACTACCTGGGTGATCTATCACAACTACTTCCCATCCTTGATGACTAAGACTTCTTGCAAGCCATCGGAAATGGCTTTGATCTCCGCCTAAACCAGGCATGAAAACAATCCAATTTTCCCTAGAAGAAGATCTTGCTAATGGTCGCCATATCTCAACTTCCAATTCTTTAGAGCGATGCCCAACTGGCACCCTAACAATTTCATTTAGTGATTCTTTTAATTCATTTTGAACAGATTCTTTAGATTCTAAAAGGCTATTATTTGATGAAAAAGCATTTAAATCTTTCAAGAACTTTTGCTGAAGGCTTAACTCATTTTTCCAACTAGAAATAACTTTTAACCATCCATCTAGGTCAAAATGTATTACCTCAGCAGGCAAAGATTGTAAAAGATCTAATAAAGATACTTGCTCCTGGTCCTCAAGAAGGCTTTCTAAAGTATTAAAAAGCTTTACTCCTGTCTTATCATCATCAATTACAATAAGATCACTTATTTCATCTAATAATTTTCTGCCAGCCCAGCTTCTTAAAAGCTGCCGTGTCATACTCTCATCTTTTATAAAAGGGGCTTCAAGAAAATTGGACAATGCTCCTCTACTGTTAAAGCCCAACAGATTTAGCCAATATCCCAATTCCGAACTAGTTTTTAATTCCTCATCATTATTTTCTGCGTTTAAATCTCTATTCCAAATGTTCAATTCATCTATAGGTATAGGGATAACCATATCCTCAAAATGAAACTCAACCCTTTCTGCACCATGAAGTTGAGGCAACACTAAAGTGCTTGCTCCAAAAGTGGCTAGAAAGTAACAAGCAATTATTCTTTGTATTGAGCGTCTTGAAGACAACGAAAAATCTGAATCAGTGGTGGAACCAGTTTCCCTCAAAATTGCGCAGAATTACAATTTGTAGAGTTTTCGCATCAATAGGTGCTGGTGGGGTCCTTTACCTAACTCCACTTGTATTCAATAATCTTTCATTCAGCGCAACGGAAATAGGCTTGGGTTTTTGCATAGCAGCTATAGCTGGAACAATTACAAGGCTCGCTACAGGTATCTGGATCGACAGAGGCCTAGGTTTTGAAGTCGCTTTAAAGATTGGTGCAATTTTTGCAATAATTGCTGATTTATTGCTCCTAACTGCATATACAAACATCAGCTATCTTGTTGGTGAATTATTCCTCGGAGCAGCTGCAGGAATTTACTGGCCTTCAGTAGAAATTGCCATACCAAATTCTTGTGAAGAGGGTCATTCCAACTCAAGCAAAGGCTTTGCTCTTGCTCGTACTGCTGATGCTCTTGGCGTAACAATAGGGGTTATTATTGGATCAATATCAGCAAGCTTGGGAAATATTCGATCAATTTACATAATTGAAGTTCTGTGCATGTGTGCTCTAATAAGCTTGTTAAATAAAACAGATTTGCCTGGGAAATCACTTCAAAGATTAGAACTTTCTGGGCAGGCACAAAAGGGAGGCTTAAGCTATAGGGTCAGCGAGATAATAAACTTACTTAAGCTACTTTTACCCATTCTTATAATAAGTCTATTAGGTACAGGTATATTATCTTTAATGCAAATAGGGATACAGCTTGACCTAGTTAAAGGAGGAATCGTAAGGCCAGAAGTAAGTAGTAGCTTTGTTGGTTTAATAGTTGCTTATAAACTTATATTATTATTATTTATACAGTGGCCTATAGGAAAATGGCTCTCACATAAAAATGTGATAGTAGGTCTTACTCTTAGCAATATTAATTTCCTACTTGGATGCTTAATTCTATCTATATCTAGTTTTTATTCTTCAGGGATATTTTTAATTTTATTAGGTTTAATACCAATATCTATAGGCGTTGCAATGTTTTTACCTACAGCTACAGAGGCTATAGTCAGAGTAGCACCAAAGGAACAAAGGGGGTTAGCCATGGCTATCTACTCCCAATGTTTTGGGATAAGTTTTTTAGTATTTCCTTTAATAGCAGGGACTATAATAGACAATCAGGGTAATGCAATGATGTTATGGTTAATTATGGCATTTTGCTGCTTGTTAGTAAATCCTCTAATAAAACAAATTAGGCCAATTAGTTGATATTTTTTAAAATCTAACGAAATTAGAGTGCTTATATTAATTTTTGACGTTGTATTTTATTTCATTTATTTCAAGAAGCCTACGTTCTCTAAGAAACAAAAATAATGGGGCAGAGAAAGCAATAGCTATAGAAAAGGTTGCTAAAATAATTATCCAAAAATGTCTCATACTCAAGCGTCTTGATTCAATAAACATCCAAATAAATATGGCACTTGCAACAAAAAGCAAGTCAAAAGAAAGCGACTGTGAAGCAGGATTGATAGTTGCAAGCTTAGAAAACTTAATAACATCAAATCCTGGCCCATAGTCTTTTACAAATTCAATGTTGGAAACAGTAGTAAAAGCTGCTCCTGCTATACCAATCATTAAATACAAATATGAAAGAAAGAATTTCTTTAAGTTCATTCACTAGTTAAGATAAAGAATTTAGGGATTAAAATCAATAAAAATTCCCTAATTTATTTTAGCCTAAATATAATGATTAATTGATCTCTTTATATTCTAAACTTAGCTAAAAGCTATAAACTTAAGTAATATATTTAGTATAGTTCTAAACTCTATTAAAAAATAAATGATGTCAACAGGTGAATTAGCACTTGCTGTAGTTGGCCACATTGAATGGGTTACTTTTGTTTTGGTTGACAAGATGCCTATGCAAGGTGTTATTAGTCACGGACAGAGAATTAAAGAGCATGCTGCTGGTGGTGGAGCAGTTGCAGCTGTCCAAATGTCAAAGCTATCAAAGCACAAAGTCCACTTCTTTACTTCGCTAGGCAAGGACGAAATAGGGGAAAAATGTGCACAAGAGCTCAGATCTTTCGGTATTGAAATGCATATTGCATGGAGAGACACACCAACCAGAAGAGGCATTAGCTTTGTAGGTAAGAATGGAGACAGAGCAATAACAGTAATAGGTGAAAGACTTGAGCCCTGTATAAAAGATTCTTTAAAGTGGGATCTACTCAAAAATATGGATGGGGTCTTTATTACAGCAGGAGATGCAAAAACAATTCAATATTGCAGAAAAGCAAAGATTGTATGCGCTACGCCTAGAGTAAAAATAATTTCCTTAAATCAGGCTAATATTCGACTGGATGCTCTGATCGGAAGTAATTTAGATCCTGATGAAAAAAACAATCTAAAAGCCCTTACTGCAAAGCCAAGGTTTACGATAATGACAGAAGGGTCAAGAGGAGGGATCATAGAACCAGGTGGAAGGTACAAGGCAATTGTTTTAACTAAAAAAGAGATTGATAGCTATGGTTGCGGAGATAGTTTTGCAGCAGGTGTAACTACAGGTCTAGCGGCGAATTGGGATATTACAAAAGCTATTAATTTAGGGGCAAACTGTGGGGCTGAGTGCGCCACACGATTTGGACCTTATAATAAGAAAAAAATATAATTTTTCTCGAAGCTTCATTCCCCTATTAAAAAGACATTAAACACATGCACTCTTTGAAATTAGAAACTCAAAAGGAAAATAAAGATTTTACTTCTATTTCAATATTCACAACTATAGCCGTAGTCATTATATTTATTGAATCGATAATTATCCTAATAAATGGTCTTAGAAAGGGCCTCTTGAAGAAAGAGGTTTTGTCTACACAAAGTAAATTGGGTTTTGACATAGATATAATAATGAAATCATAATTCATAATATAGTTTTATTCTTATTCATGTTGATGTTAATTTTAACCATCGCAATTTCAATTCTATTTATCTATTTAATATATAAAGCTTTTAAAAAGAATACTTCATCATATTCAATGGCTAGATTCCGACAAAAACTAACAAGTCGTGCTCATACTAATCAAAGAATATTTGAGCGCTATGCTGAATATCTAACCAGCAACCCATATCAAAATATAAGTCTAAAAGAGTGGGAAAAAGAAGGAGACATTTTAGAAAAGGCAAATATTCATAAAGCAAGGTTAAATAAATTTGGGAAATCTAGATTGAATGGGCAGTTGTTTTACTTAGATAAAAAAGGAAGTATTTATACCATTACAGAAGAAGGCAATCAAAATTTTATCTAACATTGGGCAAGAGCTACAAGTTGCAGATTAAATATCAATCTAAATTATACTATTTTGTGTTTTACAATGGTGTAATTAAAAAAATTAATAAATCTATGATTCATTGTCGTATTCATTAAAATCCCTGTTAGCCCAATGATTAGTATTGGAATTAATTATATTGTCTTGAAGAGGCAGAACGTCTTTCAGGTGATCAATTTTCGAGACTTCTATTTGTTTTAAAAGCTTTTCTTTTATAAATGATTCTTTGCTATCATATTCGGCCACTCTTAATTTAGCCCGATAACTTTTAGCCAACTTTTCTATTGAAAAACTCTCGAGATTTGATCGTTTTGGCCAAAAATTAGACATATAGAACGTTTAACAATATATCTAGCAAAGCACAAAATTTAAATTAGGCAATTTTTTTATTCTATTTTATAACAATAGATGATTCCTAAGCAATTCTATTGAGAATCAATTAGATCGATAATATGAAGAAGCATGATCTATAGTATCACCTATAATGTGTATAAAATACTACACATCATAGGTGATTAAAAAAATCGAATAACTTGTAAACTTTAAACTCTTGATGAGACAAGAAGCTTTGCTTCACAACGAATTAAATCAATGCAGTTTGGATGGTCATGGATATATTTGTTAAATTCCATAGCAAGCATTCTTGCTTCAAAGGAATCACTTGCATAAAAGCAATTTTCAAGTCTGCCATTATCGAATGATCGATAGCGGACTGTATAAGGTTTCAAATTATTCATTGACTCCTTAAAATTAGGAGGTCAATTTAACTATCACTCTTCGAGAAGTATAATTACCAGTAATGTCTTCCAATGAATATATTAAAAGGAGAAGTCAATCTCAATAAAATAAAAGCTAAGCTTAATCTCCAGGCATTGCAGGCTTGTAACCTACGCCCCTATCAGAACATTCAAGACTCACTCTCGTCTCAATTCCTGTAACAGGGTTAACTCCACCAGCTATTTCACAAAGATTTTTCTGGTCATCACTATCTAAGACTGCATAACTAAAATCTGCTCCTTCTATCTGAGCACCTGCAAAACTACTCCCTGAAGCGATCATATTTACTAAGACAGCGTTCCTTAAATCAGTTTTCTGAAAATTCACCCTATCGGAAAGTGTATCTGTCAAATCAATCCCATTAAGATTCGACCCTTTCAAATCAGCTAGGGTTACAACCGTTCCATGCAAGTCAACGTCGCTTAAATTAGAGTCTCTTGCTGTAGCGCCTGCAATTGAAGACTTAGATAAATCTTGTCCATGTAGGTCAATACCTGTTATTTGTGAACGTACATAGTTCGGGACTTCGTCTCCAACATTTAATACGGCATTAGCAACCTTACAAGGGAGAATTGTAAGAAGTAAGACTAAAGAAAATCCTAAAAGTCTTCTAAGGAGTAAATATGGTGACATAGGTTTAAGTCACGACTGGCATGTTTTCTAATTATCCCGCTTAATGGAAAAAGTAAACGCAAAAAAGATATATCCAGTTACCATTTATGCAAAAACTTTATTAAGAGGTTTAAGAAAGATATCATAAAGGTCTACCAGAAAGATATTGATGGACAGCTGTGTTTGTCCAATAGACTCCAACGCATGACATGATAAATAAGTTAAGAAAGACAAATGCACTACTTATAAAAACAGACTGCTGATTAGATCTAGGCGTTGAGCTAAAAGACTCAGGTTCTAATGAAGATTCAATCTGCTTAATCATCTAATACAAATTATTTCCACGAATATAACCAGATTTTTTATTTGTCGCGAAAAATCAGCCAAGCGGCTCCTGCGGAGAATTGAATTTAAAGGTTTCCTTAATTATCTAAATCCTTATTCTCAGAATAAATTGGGTGCTTTTATTTTTAATTTTTTACCTCAAGTTAAACTTAGTATAAAATTATAGAAAAGGGAAACTAGCTTAAAGTCTTTATAGAGATTAGGTCATTGTTCGAGTCTAGACCATTTACTTGTTGATTATCTAATAAGTAAAGTCTGGTTATATGGAAACTTTTTAGTATCTAAAAGAAGAGAAATCTTCATTAACGATATTTATTTTAGTAGTATTTAGTTCTGATTAGTGAATATTTTCTTCAAGCGGGATCCATTTAAGATCTTGTTGAAGCATCAGCATTTTCATACTCATAAAATTCTTATATTGCAAGCTAGTAAGATAGGACTAATATTTTTACATGAGTAAAAACTAATGCTAACAAGTAATGTCAACAAGTAAAAGAGAAGAGATCAGCTCTCACCTCCGTTATATCCGCCAAGAGCTAAGAGACTTGGATCAAATGCTTACAGAAGATGGATTACTTCCTGAAAAAACCGAGCTAAAAGAGGTTTACAACTCCTTAGATGCTCTTCATCAACTACTAACAGGGAAAATCAAGAAAAAACCAAAGCCTGAATTTGATGATTAATTGGGCTTGGATTATAAAAAGTTATTATATCTAGCCCAACGTAAAATTAATATTTAACAACCCATTTCACTCTTCAGTTGGTTAGCCCATTGAGAAATACGTGAATCAGTCATATCAGACTCACTATCTTCATCTAAAGGAAGTCCACAAAAAGAGGAGCCTACTACGCTCTTGGATTCATCGAAGGTATAGTTAGATGTAGATACATAGCCAACCATAGTAGCACCAGCCTGTTGAAAGTATCTGTGCAGTTCTTCCATTGCGTCACAGTAATTCTCTGTGTAAGTAGAAGAATCACCTAAGCCAAAGATAGCAACTTTCTTTCCAGACAAACTAAGTTCTCCTATCTCTTCAAGAATAGTGTCCCATGCTGTTCCGGATCTCTCTGAATCAGCGCCTGTGTTCCAGGTTGGAATACCACAAATAATTCCATCATGGGTAGAGAATTCAGCTAAATCATCAACATCAGAAATGTCTTTTGGATCTTCAGCACTTTCAAGTAATCCATGAATCCTTTCGGCAATGTCTTCAGTTTTTCCTGTAGTCGTTGCGAAATAAATCCCTACTGTCATTTTAGTTAGTAAATCATTAATGTCCTAGGTCATTCCGTGAAGAAAAGAAGTAATTAAATCACCTTCTGAAGTTCAATCTTATACTTTCTAGTGTTACTAACCATCATGCTGGAGAAACGAATTGTCCTAAGGCACTATGCAAGCCGTAAGTGACCATAATGAAAGACATTACCCCGAGGCTTAAAATCATAGAGGTATATAGCCTATTGATACTATAATCAGCCTCTACAGGAGTAAAGTCAGCAATTACAAATGACTTATTTGAATACTTACCCCTATCAAACAAACCTGAAGCCTTTAGCTTGAATTCATTTTTATATGAAACTATTTTAGGAGAAGAATCTTCCTTGAAAAACCTAGGGAACATGTAGGTATGCCATAAGGCAATAACCGATATCCAGAAAATCACGCTTAAACCAGCAATGCCGAAGAGGAAATACTTGAACAATTCCATTTAAAAATATAAAAGAAAAAATAAGTTAGTTATTTCTATAAAGATGATCTTTCAGCAGAATGCTTCTGAGCCACTAAAAATCTTCCTCTTATATACATAAAAACGCAAAGCGTTCCTATTATTACTGGTGGATGAGCTGAAATCAAGTTGCTAACGGTCAAGATCTCTTCTGAAGTCATAAGAACTTATGCCAGTAATAACAAATAGACTAATTCTGCAACCTCAAATTAAATGTAATAAAGACTATCAACCAAGGCATATTATTTTACTTATATGAATATCATTTTTTTTATTAGGAATATCCCTACAACTAATGATTATTTTTAAGGTTTTAATGATTTCTAACAAAAAAGCCTCGTCGAAGACGAGACTTTTTTGTTGATTCTTACAGATTTTTGATCTAATCAAAAAGATCAATTAAGCATCTATTCTAAAAGTAGACTGCCGCTCATTACCAATTGATTCAGTTATACTCTTGAAATTAAATCCTAGGGCTCTTAAAGCATGCCAGAAGTGACCTTGTAAGAAGAAAAATCCAAGATAGTAGTGGACATTTGTTAAAGCAGCTCTAGTTGAATGACCCCAGAAAGCGGTTGCATCTGAAAGATCTCCAGTATCAACCCAAAATGGAGAAACAACAAACTTCAATTGCAAGGGTTCGCCATACCAAGCTTCAGGATAAACAGTTGTATTTGATGCACACCAGAATGCTGCAACTATTGCCATCCAACCGATACCAGCTAATGACCAAGAAAGAACTGCTTCAGCTGAAAGCAACTCAGCACCTTTGAATTTGCTCCATTCTCCAAGTCTCTTATCTTCCCAAGGAGTAGATCCTGCAATAATGTGAAATGCTCCACCAGTAATTTCTGCAAAAGCTAAGAAAGCGTGACCACCCATAACATCCTCAAGGCTGTCAATAGTGATGAAATCAAATTGCCTTTGCCAGATCATAGAAAGGTCAAGATTGTAGTTGACCTGACGAACTGCACCTAAAGCTGGATCATAAATCCCATGAATCCTGGCCCATTCAACGAACCAGGCACATGCAACCCCCATAAAGATCAAATGATGACCAAGGATAAAAGTTTGGTTATCTGGGTTATTCCACTCAAGCTTGAATTTCTGAGCTTGCAAAACCTCACTATCTTCTACCTTCTCGTCGAAGAGAACTCCATGTAGAAGACCTCCTCCTCCATAAACCATAGAGAAGATAAGGTGGAAAATTGCAATAGTTGCTACACCAGCACCTGTCCATACTCCAGCTTCATCAAAGCCAATTCCAATAGAAGCAAGATGAGCTAAGAACAAAGAGCTCTGATGGCCCATAGGTATCTCTGGGTTATAGCGAGCTAATTCCCAAAGAGTGCTACCACCAGCCGCGAAACATATTAGGCCTGTATGGCCTATATGAGAGGCAATAAATCGGCCAGAACGGTTGGTAACCACAGAATTAGCCGCCCACCATCCATAGGTAACGTCTGGATTTCCATAGGTCTGCATAATTTTTTAAGCAATACAGGCAAATATCAATGCAGATTACACTGTGCTCTATAGATATGTGCAGAATAGTTAAAGGTCTTTATTTACTTAGTAAGAAATTTTTCATAATCTGCACAAAAAAACTAGTGCAAAGGGCTATTTCACCAGAGAACTCACCGACAGCAGAATTAAACAAAACAACGAAAACAACTGCAGTGCAAGGCTTTAATTAGCTAAAAAGAGAAATTTTTCTGGAATTAAGGGAAATAAGGACTAAATAATACTGGATTAAAAAAAAAACATTAAGAAGTCAAATGGAGCTGACATAAGCCTTAGAAAATAAAATTCAAATCAAATCTATTGACGGCAACTGAACCTATTAAAGATTTTGATAGTTAAGGTGATATTCCACTTCAAACTAATTGATCAATTCCAAAGGGATCACGCATTAAGGAAGCGAACAGTATTTTTCCCTTGATTTTGTAAATTAACAGTCATGTCAAAAAATCCTATGATTGATAAAATTCCTTAGATCTAAGCTATATACTCAATAATCCTTTCTTTGACTTGATGATTGATTTCTCGCATTTGCTGGATTTCGCAACGCAACTACCACACCCCTCAGATTTAGGTTTAGTAAAGCCCTCAGGTGGCTTTCAACTACTACCAACAATCTTTGGATTTATTGCAATAATCCAAGTCTCTCAATTCCATTGGTATGCAAGAGACTGTAACGATCCAGAAAAGTTTGAAGGAACGGAAAGACAAAAATTATCAGGTAGATCCTGAAATAAATTTCAACCCTAGCTTGAATATTTAGATCTTTCTAACAAAAAAGGCAGAGCTAAAAGCTCTGCCTTTTTTGTTAGTCAGCATTACTTATATAAAAAAAGACCTCTAAAAAATAGAGGCCTTTTTCTACAAATAAAAAGTATCACTCAAACCTTAAGAGGAAAGAAGAATAGTGATTTAAAGAGTCCTAGGCGCTCCAAATGGACCACTCTTATTAAGCAATCTCTTAAAGTCAAATCCCATAGCGCGCAATGCATGCCATAGATGACCTTGGATAAAGAAGAATCCAAGATAGTAATGAACATTTACCAAAGCAGCTCTGGTTGTATGTCCTAAGAAAGCAGTCCCACCAGGCACAGTATCTATCCAGTAAGGAGAAATACCAAACTTAATTTGAAGAACTTCTCCATACCAAGCCTCTGGATAAACAGTTGTATTTGTTGAAGCCCAGAAAGCAGCAACACATGCCATCCAGCCAATTCCAGCTAATGACCAAGAAAGAATTGCCTCAGCTGAAAGCAATTCAGCACCCTTAAACTTGGTATAAGTTCCAATTTGCTTAGTTGCAATATGGAATGCACCACCTCCAATTTGGAAGAAAGCTAAGAAAGCATGACCACCCATGACATCCTCAAGGCTGTCGATAGCTAAGAAGTCAAATTGATGATTCCAAATCTGAGTAAGGTCAAGGTTGTAATTAACCTGACGTATAGCCTCTATAGCCGGGTCATAGATACCGTGAACTCTGGCCCATTCAACGAACCAAATATTGGCAACACCAAAAAAGATTAAATGGTGTCCCAAGATAAATGTTTGGTTATCTGGGTTGTCCCATTCAAGTTTGAACTTTTGAGCCTGAAGAACTTCAGAATCTTGCATATCTCCTGCAAATAACACGGAATGCATAAGCCCTCCCGCGCCATAAACCATTGAGAGAATTAAGTGAAGTATCGCGATATTGGCAACACCAACACCAGTCCAAACTCCAGATGCATCAAAGCCAATACCGACAGATGCTAAATGTGCAAGAAAAAGAGAACTTTGATGACCCATTGGTAAGGAAGGGTCAAAGCCTGCTAGTTCTACAAGAGTGGCCGCACCACACCCAAAGGCAATTAGTCCTGTATGAGCAGCATGAGCTGCAATGAATTTACCTGAGCGGTTGGTGACTCCAGAATTACCAGCCCACCACCCGTAGGTGACATCTGGGTTTCCGTAGGTCTGCATAATTTCTTTTTGAGCGAAAAGGCGCTATTCCCCATGAACACTACATGGAGGTCAATTAATTTGGTCGGAATAGTTAAAGGTCTTAATTTTGTTTGTCAATGTAAGTAGACTTTTACTCGAGGTTTGAAAGCTGATGTAAAGTCTGCATACGCGGGCTTGGCTCAGTGGCCACCTGGGTTATCTATAAACAAAACTTCAAATCCCTCCAATTCAATGATTGATCCAACTCATTTACTTGACTTCGCCACTCAACTACCACACCCAACTGACATTGGAATAATAAAGCCTTCAGGTGGTTTCAATTTCACGGCAGCTTTATGCGGTTTAGGTGCATTTTTTGGCGCTTCTCAATTCTTTTACTACTCAGATGACTCAAGAAGGATTGACCCTTGGGCCAAAAGAGATTAAAGGATAGTTACTTTAACTAATCTCAAAACTCACATTTTTTCTTTCCACATCCTTCCTCCAAGATCTATTACCTTAATTTTTTAGACTTTGATGAAAGGTTTAAGGAAACTTGTCATTATATATAGACAAAAACTACACCCGAAAAACAATGCCTGATCTAACTCATTTAATTGATTTTGCTACACAGCTTCCACACCCATCTGATATTGGCCTAATCAAACCATCTGGTGGTCTTAACTTAGGAGCAGCCCTAGCAGGCCTGGGTGCATTCTTTGGTGCATCTCAATTCTTTTACTATGCCAACTTAAAAGACTAGAGCTTACAAATTTTTCTTTTAAATTAAAAGAAAAAAAATTCTTGAATTTGCAATAAAAAAAGCCTCGCTTACTTGCGAGGCTTTTTTTATTGCAAATTTCCTTAAAATTAGGAAGCTGTTGACTCAGTCAAACCACCAATGGCTTTTGCTATACGTCTAAAGTCAAAGCCCATTGCACGCAATGCATGCCATAAATGACCTTGAAGACAGAAGAATGCAAAATAATACTGAACATTTACTAAGGCAGCACGAGTTGTATGACCTAAGAAATACTGACAATCCGAGGTATCAGCTGTATCTGCCCAATAAGGCGAAATGCCAAACTTAAATTGCAATGGCTCCCCATACCACTCTGTAGGGTAAACAGTAGTGTTATTTGCTGCCCAGAAGGCTGCAACTACTCCCATTAGGAATAGACCTGCTAAGGACCAAGAAAGAATCGCTTCTGCTGAAAGAAGTCCATCCCCTTTAAATTTGGTGTATTCACCAACTTGTCTTGTTGCAATGTGGAACGCACCACCAGTTATCTGTAAGAAAGCTAAGAAGGCATGGCCACTCATAACATCTTCAAGACTATCAATGGATATGAAATCAAATTGATGACCCCAAACCATTCCAAAATCACCATATCCAGGAAATACAGTTCTTACAGCCCCTAAAGCAGGATCGTAAATGCCATGTACTCTGGCCCACTCAACGAACCAGATATTAGCTACTCCCAAGAAGATTAAATGATGACCAAGGATAAAGGTCATGTTGTCTGGGTTGTCCCATTCCAACTTGAACTTATCTACTCTGCCAATTGGTCCACCCTGAAGATCTGGATCAAAAAACAAAGAGTGAGCAAGGCCTGCTCCTCCATAAACCATGGAGAAGATCAAGTGAAAAATTGCAATTGTTGCAACTCCTGCTCCAGTCCAAATACCAGCCTCATCAAAACCTATGCCGAGAGAGGCTAAATGAGAAAGGTAAATAGAGCTTTGATGCCCCATTGGGACTGAAGAATCAAAACGAGAAAGTTCCCATAGACAACTTGCGCCAGTTGCGAAGCAAATAATTCCTGTATGCCCAACATGAGAACCGATAAAGCGGCCTGCTCTGTTGGTCACTACAGAATTACCAACCCACCACCCATAGGTGACATCTGGGTTTCCGTAGGTCTGCATAATTTTAAAAAATGAGGACTAAAAACCTGATACAAGGATACAAGCCTCACCTTAATATCTACGGAATAGTTAAAGGTCTTTATTTAAATAAAAGATTGCTTCATTTCAAACCAGTTTGAATTATGGGTCGTTTTTAGGAATAATTGGCTGCATATCATTTAACTCTTGAAGAAATTTGTATACATCAAGCCTGCTGCAATTTGTTATTTTAATAATCGCCTGACAGAACTCTTCAATAGCCTGAGAATCATTTGGCTTAAATGACATACCTAATAAAATCAAGAGCTCGAATTAATCTTACATAACTATTCCATTAGAATAAAGAAATACGAAATCTCTAGAAAGCAATACGAAAAGTCTCTACAAAAATAAAAAAGGCAAAATAAACAAAATGGAAATCCTGCCCATAAAAGTCCCCGCCCCCCTTTACATAGCTTTACACTTCGTGTAATATTGCTTTACAAAAAACTTTGGATTATCGTGACCCCTGAAGCTGAGAAATTTAATGGCTGGGCAGCAATGATTGGATTTATTGCTGCTTTTGGCGCATACGCCACCACAGGACAAATCATCCCTGGAATCTTCTAGCAATTAAAACATGACTTCTACAACTGAGGCTCAAGTCACTACTGAGTCAGGTAATCGACAAAACATTTTTCCAATAGAAGCTCAACCTCGTCTTATAGAAAACTATTCTGGAAATGTTGAAGACGCTGAAATAACCAATGGCCGATGGGCAATGATTGGATTCATTGCTTTATTAGGTGCTTATTTAATTACAGGCCAAATCATCCCTGGAATCTTTTAGATATAGAAATTATTGAAAAAACATCAATGGAATATATAACTAGGAAAATTTAGATAAGAGAAGGCTTTGTAAACAAGTTCCCTATAAGAATATTTAAGTAACAATAGGAATTCTCATCACTTAACCATATTTCTAAAAAGCGACATAACCTTATCAAGGGTTTCCTAACGCTAAATACATAGTTTTATTAGCTTTGGTGATTAAATCTATTGCCTGCATTATTTTAAATAAATTACTTTTAGGGACAATTAATTTGCAATTACAGACAAAGAATCAGATCATCGCCTCATCCTCTGGATGGGTAGCAGCATTACTAAACTTTCTTCCAGGTTTAGGGACAGGTTATCTCTATCAAAGGAGATGGAAACCCTATTGGATTACGACCATAACCTCTGCTGCATGGGTTTACCTAGATTTAAGTAGGCAGTATTCAATTGACACATCAGATCCTGCATCCTTGCAAACAGATAACACAGGCTTAATAGGTATCCTCGTGATCTCATCGGTATCTGCTTACGAGGCCGCTATAAAAGTAAAAAAAGAACGAGAGCTGGCACTTATAAATCAAAACGAGGATTGAAATAAAGAGTTTTGAGAGGCAATACTCCTAATTATTACGAACAAAAACCTGATTCCTTTTCCAGAATTAAAGCCAACTTAGAAAAAAAAAAAAAATCGCACCAACCCAAAGACATTTTTCCCCATAACACTCTCTCTAGGCTAAAGGCCTTTAATTGCAATGCATTTCAACCTTAAAAAGACAACAACAAGAATTAAATGCATTCTAAAAAAAATCGGCGAGGACAGATTTTGTAATTATTGAGAACTCTTTTGAAAATTATTGCCTGTTATCGTCTAATATCTGTTGAATTTTTAAAGGATGGTCTTATCGAATACCAAGAATTATCTATAGCTTTTTCACTAGCAGTTATTTTTATTGCTTTTATAGTCCTTCAAGACAGTGGTGACGACGATGATCAGGGTGGTGGATTAATGCAACCTGTTTACCAAGGCTACAGAAATCATTGAAGGGACTTCCTAGAACAAGCAATCCTATAGAAATATACCAATCAAATCTTGAAAAGCATTAAGGCCATACCAGCAAAGAGTTAGAATATAAAGAGAATCTAAAGACTCATGCAGTTCCTTTCATGTCCTCCTAACAAAGGCATGGAGATAATTGATGATTACCTTTCAAAGCGAATCCAAGTGCTTAAGGGAAAAGATCGCGATGCAATAGTTCTGGAGTTTAAGGAATGGATACTAGAAGAGAATTCAAATGGAGACGAGATTTGGACAATACCAGATTTAACTGACGAAGGATTACTGGACTTCTTCATGAGAGCTATTTCAAGGAAATAATACTTCTAGAAATAGTTTTGGGTTAAAAATTCAATCAGAAAACAACTAAAAAGTTACTAATCTATCCTCGGTTCTGAAGCACTCTGAGCATTTTCAATCTCTTCAATTGACAAGGCCTTAACAAAATCGCTGAAATCGCATTTTTCCTTGCCATCATCAGCTCGTATTCCATAACCAGCTGCGACGCAAAGCCTATCTCCATTCCCGTCGAATTCTTGCTTATGTTTCTCTATATAAGAAGTTAGTTCTTTCCCTCTTAATTTTTCTATTTTTTTTGTCATTAATTAAGGAATTCTTTATTTAAAATGGCAAAATTATTCATGATAGCTTCATTAAAGTAATATTTTTTAAGGAAAAGCTTATTTTAGACTTGGCAAAAACAAAAAGTTTCAGTGGTATTAGCTCAAAGCTTTTCTATTAAAGTTAATAGAAGCAATAGACCATTGAGGCTAAATTGGAAGAAAAATAGCAACCATAAATAATATGTGATGATTCAATTCTATTAATTATATGAGTATGGAACTAAGTCTTTTCCTATCATTAAAATTATCCCTAAAAATATTTGGATGACTCTACATAGAAAAATGTAGAATAATCACAAGAGAATTACTTCTTCCTGGAAAATAATTAATTTGTGATATCCTTTAACATTTTAACTAAAGTTCTGTGTGCATCCTTGCTATCTAAAAGAGTATGATCAAAGGGAATGTCAATTTCATCTCCATCTACTTCTATCGTCATATAACTTGAATTAATTCCCAACATTCTGACAACATTAGGTTCATTAATTTCAGAATAATGAATTACATATTTAAAAATCGAATCATTATGGTCTCGATTCATATGGTCACAGATCCTATTGCTTTCTGCTTTAGTGATAGGTTCTTTAGTCATGACAAAAATCTGATTAGTTAGTTAATCAATTAAACTTAATTCTCTAAAAAAGAACTTTTCATTTTCTGAATCTATTCCTTCTAGATCAAACTTTTGAATGGACCTGCTTTCAAGGACCCATTGTTCTTGTATACCTAAGGGAATAAACTTATCCTCGTACAAACATTTGCCACTTTTAGCTTGCTTGGATAAAGGATCAAAATATTGGCTTTTATAAGAGATACTTAAGTATCCCTGACCAGTATCTTTGATTTCCTTAGTGAGTATATTAATCAAAGAACCATGGATATGTCTATTTACCATAGTTACAATATCATCTTTAATTCTATAACTATCTCCTTTACTCTGACCTCCTACCAATACCTCCAACCCGATATTATTAACATCTCCGCTGGTAAATGTATTGCCACCATGAACATCTTCAAAACTTCTTTTAACTCTATGTATAGCAACTTCCCAAAGCTGAGATGATATTAATTTAGTAATTTTATCATCTTTAATATCCTTCACTTTAGGTTTGAAGTCACTAGTAATAACGAATTGTCCTTTCTCTGTTGTAGAACCTTTTTGGTAGATACAAGAACCAGAATACCCTTTAAAATCTTTATCCCAGGCATAACGGTTCTCATAAGCCCTTCTAAATAGGTTTTTGCAGTCAGTACCAGTTGTAAGATCAGATTCAGGCATTGACAGTAAGATACAGTATCATGATAAAAGGGTTTAGCTAATACTAGGCATTTTGATGGTTTTTTTCAATTAATAGGCTGTGGATCTAAATTTCGCGTAAATTAAATGAGTATTTTTTTTAAATCAAAACTTGCTTTAACGGAATTGATAAAATTGAGTTAAAATAAATTTTACTTGGGAATTTATTCTTTGGCAATCGAACCTGAGATTATTCCGAATAGCAGCAAAGAGGGAGAAACAGCTAAAGTTCTTTACCCAAAATGGATTCAAATCTCTCTTCTTGTAACCCTATTCACAATATTAGTTTTTTCACTTAAAGCTATATTTACAGTTCTACTTATGGCTGTTGGGCTGATATATATTTGGCGCCAGGCTTCTAAGTTAATTGCTGAAGATGAGACTTAATAGAGGAAAATAATTTTAATTGTATTCTCCAGGTACATCATTTTTCTTTACTGTAACCTTACCAACCTTTTTACCCGAAAATCTAAGCAGCTCATCACCAGAGAATTCATATCCTAGCTTTAAAGCTATTTGGGCTACATCATCAGCTGTAGAGCAGGAAAGGACATTGCTTTTTAAAGATGGTTCTTCCTGCATTCTATGAAGGAAAGCCTTTAGTTGTTCTAATGTCATATATTTATTTTATCTCTTAATGGGTAGCTCTCCATAAAAAACTTCGGAATATTAATCAAAGATTATGTATTAATGAAACACATATATTTTAATATTTAAAATGATTTATATATTGTTAAAAACCAAACAATTACAATTTAGAGCAAAACAGGTAATATTTCCAGGATAGATTTAAGAAAGTATTTATAGATCTAGATTTTATTTATATCTAGAATTTAAAAGTTGACTCCTATCAAAATAATTCACATTAATAAAAATAGTCCATAAAGTCCTTTTAATCACTCTTAACTCATGGGAGCATAATTAAGAAAATATTTTTTCTCATGGTGATCTTCCCAAAAACATTGATGATCCTAGGGAGTGGTGAACTAGGGAAGGAACTATCTATAGCAGCCCAAAGTATTGGTTGCAAGGTTATCGCATGTGACAAGTATCAAGGTGCACCAGCCATGCAAGTTGCTGATGTTGGAATTGTTTTAGACATGAGAAATGAAAAAGAGCTTCAAAATGTAATTAGAACTTATAAACCAGATTTTGTTATACCAGAAATAGAAGCACTTGCTG
This sequence comes from Prochlorococcus sp. AG-402-G10, assembly GCA_003279445.1. Taxonomy (GTDB): domain Bacteria; phylum Cyanobacteriota; class Cyanobacteriia; order PCC-6307; family Cyanobiaceae; genus Prochlorococcus_E. Next base: position 26,875 of record QCHT01000001.1, on the reverse strand, counting down.
TAGAAGCTTTAAAGGAAATAGAGAAAGAAGGCTTCAATGTAATCCCAACAGCAAGAGCCACTGCCATCACAATGAATAGAGATCAGATAAGAAACCTAGCCTCTCAAAAACTAGGCATCAAAACAGCCCGCTACGCATTTGCCAACAGCAAAGAGGAATTAGCAGAGGTTTCTGAAATTATTAAATATCCTTTTTTAATAAAGCCGGTAATGAGTTCTTCAGGGAAAGGACAAAGTTTAGTCGAAACCAAGGAAAGTCTCTCTCAAGCATGGGATTTAGCAATTCAACAAGCCAGAGGGTCTTCAAGCCAAGTAATTGTAGAAGAATTTCTAGACTTTGACTTAGAGATTACACTCTTAACTATCAAGCAAGCGAATGGAGAGACAATCTTCTGTCCTCCAATTGGTCATGTGCAAGAAGATGGAGATTATCAATGCAGTTGGCAACCACAAGAAATTAAGGTTAAACAACTTGAAGAAATGAAATCAATAGCAAGAAAGGTTACGCAAGAGTTAGGCGGTAAAGGGCTATTTGGGGTTGAGTTCTTTATTAGAAATGAGGAAATTATATTCTCAGAATTGTCTCCTAGGCCTCATGATACGGGCCTTGTGACACTTATCAGTCAAAATATTAATGAATTCGAATTACATCTAAGAGCAATCTTAGAACTACCAATTCCTCAAATCACTTGTGAGTCTCCTTCTGCTAGCAAAGTAATTCTCTCAACAGGCCAAATTAATAAGGTTGCTTATACAGGATTAGAAAAAGCCTTGGAAATTGAAAATACAAAGATACTTCTTTTCGGTAAACCCAATGCAAAGAAAGGTAGGAGAATGGGAGTTGCTCTATCAAAAGGAAGAGATTTAAAAGAGGCAATTAGAAAAGCCGAAGAAGCCTCAAAGGCTATAGAAGTTATAGAGAAGCAACCAGAGTGAATTTTGCCAATTCTCTTAGGCTTTCATCGTATTAGGAGGCTCAAAAAATAGGTCGAGAAGATCTCTTAATGATCACTAAAGAAATAGAAATCAACCTAGGCTGTGAGTTGATGGTAGTTTTTATGTGATTTGACACACATATCATGCTAACAAGCCTAAACCTCTGTTCAATATTAGAAAAATATTGCTATTCAAAAAAAATAACAGACAATGAGATTGATTTCTTAGAGAGAAATTGGTTTGATTCATTAAATAGCATGCATTACAACAGGTATCCAGGGATTGCTCCGGCAATTGTTTGTGATGAAGCGGGTGTGCCAAGAGGAAGTTATTGGATAACTTGTAATGCAGCCTTGCTTGACAAGATAAGGCCACTAGAAGCAACTAAAAGCAGAAACGCTAGGGTACTTGAGGTGCTTCTTCAATCAGGGCTAGTCGCTGCGTGAAAGTCTAAAGAGTCTTTGTTAATGTTTTTAATTTAATTAATAATATTGATTTCATTAAAATTAGTGATATTTATATAGATAATTTAGAAGAGTAAAACTAAACTTAGAGAAACATAATACAAGATTAACTATCTGAAAGATTAAATCCTTTTAAAGTTATAATTGCAGAATTAAATTAAAATCATTTCCCAGAACTTCCATAAAAGCCACAGTTATCGGTATAACCTGTTATATTTTTTTATTTATATCCAAGGAATTATCAAGCATGGCAACTGATGAAGAAGGTGGTGGAATGGTACCTGGTCTTGCAGCGATTGCAGTTTCAGTTGTATTTGCTGCAGGCATAGGGTTTATTGTTCTACATTTTTTACCAACAACACCATTTTAATTTATAGAATAAGATTTCCCAACCTCTGGGTCAATAAATCTAACTCTATTCATAAGTTTCAAATTAGCCTCTTCTATTGAACCTTGAACAGAAATGAAATTATTGAGAAGTCCACTAAAGATTGCATCCCCACCTGTAGTGCTTGAAATTACAGTCTTTGGATTTAGTTCTTGAATAAGGTCAGGTAGTACAGATTTACCTTTAATAAAGGAACCGGCCAAAGGTAGGCTTAGATTTACAACTGGAGTTATAACAGTATCTACTTGGCGTGACTTAATATCTTTATCTAGGTAGCCATGAGGTTCAATATAAAATGAACAGTTTTCATTGGAAACAATATATCCATTCTCTATTGTTGGCACTCTTGCTCCTTCCGTTGCCTCAACATATATTGAGGCAAAATTAGTTACTTCACCAGGGACAAGTTGTTGTTTCCTCCAAAAACCTAATCGGTCAACAACTTTAAAAGCACTTGGAGAGCAAATAACAGAGACTGATCTGTTAAGAAGTTCTAAAGAAGGGGGATGGGCATGATCGGGTAAACCTTGAGTAAGAAGTAATAGATCAATTCTATCCGGGACAGGAATGTCTTTGGTTAGTTCTCCTTTTATTAGCCAAGGGCCTGGAGAAAAGACAAGGTCCCCTGTCAGCCAGGGATCAATGAGTATATTAAGGCCATCGAAATTAATATACCAACCGCTCGAGCCATAATAGGTAACTGAAAATTTCATTTCTATATCTAGTGGAATCAAACTCAAAAAAATACTAGGAAGGGCATCTACTAAATAGAAGGCAACGTAGGGAATAGCTTAAAATTGACTTTCAGATTTAGGGGGAGATGAATGGGGACAAACTCATGGCTTCACAAAAACACACTTAAAGCCTAAAAATATTAATATAAAAAAATACAGGTTGAATAAGCTTCACTCTCTTAATTAGTCCTTAATTGGAAAAGACAAGAGACCTTAGCCAATTACCTTTATTGTTTCACCTAGTATTTTTACTATGTCTTATGAATCTGGTAGCCTTGAGTGCAGAAGGCTTGTAGAAACAAAAGAAAATTTGATTCAAATAATGCAAGCATTAGACTGCTTAAAGGATGTGGACCATTTAAAAGATAAATTGAAAGAGATTTATAAAGATATAGAAGAAATGCATGAAAAAAGAAGGGTGCTTGAAAACGAAGAGTAATGCTTCAAGAAAATCCTAATGCTTATTTTTCACCCCCAGGCGACGTGTTTGATCATTCTTCAATGTGGTATCAACAAGGTCCTTATAGCCCCCTTGAGCAGAACTGATCACAAAAAGAACAATAAAACCAAATCCAGCTATTAAAGAAACAACAACCTCAAGTTTAGTTAAATTCAAAGCAACAATGAAAAGTGAGGGCATTTTAATATTAATAAAGAAGTCTTATTTAAAAAACTTAATTATAACTGATTTTAGCGATTAGAGACCCGTGAATCATAGAATCCTATAACATTATTAAGCATTTCTATAACAACCTTATTTGAGCATTTTGTCTTTTCTTGAAGACGCATGCATGCTTCTTTGATATTTACAAAAGCATCTTCACAAACTTGATTGAGCTCGTCCTCTGTGTAACTATTGTTTCCCATGAATAGAAAAGTGTTGCTCTATTTGCTTAAATCATACTATAGGTTAGATTTTCAGGGTCCCCATAAGGATAATTATCAAAGTATCAATATATATTAATAAATGATCTTATGCTTAATTTTAGTCTAGCAATGGGACATTAATCTACTTATAGAATTGAATGAATCATTTTCATATATGTTACAGATATATGATTATAACATCAAAAAAGAGATAAGACCTCCCAGAAAAAGTATCAAGAGCTATTCTCCATAATTAAAACTAGAACTTTTAGAAAAGAAAAGATGATTTTAGAGATAAGTATTATTAGAAATAATAAGTGAAATTAGCATTAAGAGCTTTTAAGAAAGCTTGTATTAAGATGTCGACTCTAATGAATCAGTTTCATTAGAGTCGACAATGTCATAGTATGGGCGATCGTCGTAATCAGAATCGCTACAACATATATCAGCATAAATACTTTCTAAAAGATCATAAGCTTGTTCATATGTCTCAAATTCTCTAACAGTCACTTCATCTTCAATACCATCATGACGTTTAATCCTGAACCTCATTTATTTTTTTCAATTGTAAACTATTATAATATAAACTAATTAAAAAATGCCTTTATTCTAACTTTCTTGGAAAACAATTTTAACAATTTATTTACATATTTAGCCAAGCGGAAGAAAAATTCATATAAATTGAGTATATTTAATTTATCAAACCTCTTCTTAAGCAACCACAGTATTCTTGCTTACATATAGCAATCAAGTTATTAGTTATAAGCCTTAATCCATAAAATCAATGAAATAAATAGCTTATTATTTTCAACTCGGATGAGATAAGGAGGGAGAAAAACATAACTATGAAACACAAATTTATTGTGAAAAAATCCACATATTTCAATTTTGACCTTTATAGTTATTGTTGAATATTTAAAGATTGGAGCAAATCATTGCTTAAGAAAGATGAAAAGAAGGCCCTTACACGCCTAGCAGTCCTTTCAATTGGCTGGGGCTTAGGACTTGACCGCTTTTACGAAGGGCGTACAAAAGATGGACTACTTGCTATAGCTGGATGGGGTCTTATTTTTGCGACACTTCTTTATCTCTCACCATGCCATGGTGTTGACTATGCAGATGGAGTGAAGAATTACTCAGATATGAAATTCAATCCTCTGTCGATATTTCCACTTGGCTTTGGGACATATGGAATAATATTAGTTATACGTAAAGGCTTTAAATTACTACGTTCATTTGAATCAGCAGAGTAACTGTAAATCTAATTAATTATAAGCTAAAACATATATCTATTATTAGTTTAGTATTAGGTCTATTTAAAATTTTTGATGATACCATAGGATTAATATTAGCTAATTAAAAATTTCAGATTTTTCTTACTAAGAAAATCTAATCACAATATATAAGATGGCATTAATTAGTCTTAGAAAAGCTTCAAAGGATTTTGGAGTAAGAAATCTTTTTAAAGATCTTGACTTATTTATAAGTAAAAATGAACGTCTTGGGTTAATTGGACCTAATGGATCAGGTAAATCAACACTATTGAAGATAATTGCTGGGGAAGAAACTCTATTGACAGGTGATAGACAATGTTCCTCTTCAATACATATATCATTAGTTAATCAAGAAGATCATTTAGATAAGGAAAGGACAGTGCTTGAAGAAGTCCTTAAAGGCTGTGGAAAGAAAAGAGAGTTATTGCTTAGATTCAATCAACTTTCGAAGGAACTTGAAATAAGTCCCCAACAAAGCAGTCTTATAAAGCAATTAGGACAATTGAGTGAGCTAATGGATGACGCTAATGCTTGGAATATTGAACAAGAATGCAAAGAAATTCTAATGAGGCTTGGAATATTCGACGTGCACAAAGCTATTAAAGAACTTTCTGGTGGATATATGAAAAGAATTGGTTTAGCCTCAGCATTAGTATCAAACCCTGATGTTCTACTTCTTGACGAGCCAACAAACCATCTAGATGCTTCTGCGGTTGAATGGCTTCAATCATGGTTGTCAAAATATAAAGGTGCGCTAATCCTTGTGACTCATGACAGATACTTTCTTGACCAAATAACAACAAAAATGATTGAGGTTGATCGCGGTAAAGTATCAAACTATTATGGTAACTACAGTGAGTATCTTCGCAAAAAGGTAGAGAATGAAGAATTGTCTGCTATCTCAGAAAAAAAATTTCAAGGTATATTAAGAAAAGAATTAAACTGGTTAAAGCAAGGGCCTAAGGCAAGAAGTACTAAGCAGAAAGCACGACTTCAAAGGATTGCTGAAATGCAAGCAAAATCCCCATATGAGCTCAAAAATAATATTGAAATGAATTTTTCATCAAGAAGAATTGGGAAGAAAGTAATAGAAGCAAGTAATTTATATGTAACTGTTGATGGGAAACAAAACACTTCTTATCTATTAAAAAATTTCAATTATGGCTTTACGCCAGAAGATCGTGTAGGAATTATTGGGCCAAATGGAACTGGCAAATCAACTCTATTAGACCTTATAGCCGGCAGAAGAAAGCCTACTCAGGGATCTATTGAAATTGGAGAGACTATACATATTGGTTATTTAGATCAACACACTAATGAATTAACAAAAGGGAAGGGGTTGCAAAGAAAGGTAATAGATTTTGTAGAAGAAGCTGCTGCGAAAATTGAAATAGGGAACAAACAACTTAATGCATCAAAATTACTTGAAAGATTCCTATTCTCTCCATCTGAGCAACATAGTCCATTAGGTAAACTTTCAGGAGGGGAAAAACGAAGACTAAGCTTGTGCAGAATCCTTATTCAAGAACCAAATGTATTACTTTTAGATGAGCCAACTAATGATTTAGATATAAAGACTCTTAGTGTATTAGAAGATTTTATTGAGGATTTTAGGGGATGTGTTGTTATTGTTTCACATGATCGATACTTCCTTGATAGAACAGTAGATAGAATTTTCAACTTTGAGAATCAACAACTAATAAGACATGAAGGTAATTACACTTCATTTATAGATTACAAGCAGTTACAAGCTAATAACAAAGAGGGAAAAGGAAGTCTTCAAGTAAAGAAGAATGAGACCAAAAAAATTGGTACTCATTTAGGTTATGAGAAGAAGCGCAAAGGACTTCTCTTCAAGGAGAAAGAAGAAATTAAAGAAATAGAAAAAACCCTGCATCAATTAGAGGAAAAGAAATTAATTCTTGAGAAGAGTATTTCTGAGGCTAGTTTTGAAGCAAATATATCTTCTTTAAGTCAAGACCTAGCAGACGTCTCTGAAAAGATTCAAAAAAAAGAAGAAAGATGGCTATTTCTTAGCGAATTGGAAATTTAGTTTTTTAATAAAAACAAGATATTCCTCAATACATACATTTTCACATAAAAACTTTTTATGAGAAAATCACCTGCGATTTCTACCTCCTCCGTAGCCACCGCCGCCTTGACCGCCGCCGCCTCTAGAGTCTCTACGAGGTTCAGCTTTATTAACACGAATATTTCGGCCCATCCATTCAACATCTTGTAAATCATCAATTGCTTTCTGCTCATCTTCCTGATTTGCCATATCTACGAATGCAAAACCACGCTTCCTGCCAGTCTCACGATCTAGTGGTATTTTGCAATCTTTGACTTCTCCATAACTGCTGAAAACGCCAATGATATCCTCCTGCTCAGCATCAAAAGAAAGATTCCCAATGAAAATTGTCATAAAAATAAGGACCTAATTAAGTTAGAAAAAGAATGGTCCTCAAGGAAGTTCATTAATTGCTAAAGCCTCTTGGGCTTAATCCAATCTAGAGAGCCATTTGGAGCAGTCAAAAATAGTTTATTACAATACTGCCTTCAATCAAGAGACTTAATAAAGAATTTAATCAAAATATTTCTCCAAAACATTTACTAACGCATACAAGATCAGTATCGTTAATTCAACTAAAACCATAAAATGGCGAACGCAATTGAATTCGGATCGTTTTATAAACTTCTCCAAGCAGCAAGAGATGGAAATAAAGAAAAAAACAAAGAATTGGAATGGATGTTAGCTGAGTATGAACATGCGAAGGATGCAAAGAATCCATATGACGAGTTAGGACAGATATTTTGTCATCACGGAGTTATGGAGTTATATGATTATACTGGTACAGACGATATTAAATATATTCATAGCCTAAATGAATCCGTTTGGGATTATCTAAAAATAAGAATGAAGATTAGTTTATCTGAATATATGGTTAGATCTATGCTAAATCATGCAAAAGAACACAAATTAGCTAGCAAAATGTCCGACAAATGGAGCTTAGCAACTGATGAAATAGAAAGTAATTTAGAGGGTTTAGCTAAATACGTAGCAGAAGGAATTGTCGAATTGATTATTTAAAATGATCTAGAAGCTAATCCCTGCAAACAATAATAGAAATCCAGATACTAGTTAATTATGGACTGAATAGAAGGTTTCTAATTAAAACTTCTTAATCGAATGCCAAAGCATCTATTGCTTAGGAAGGTTAAATTAGTAGGTCTACTAAGAGGAATCTAGTTAAATTGAGTAGTCCTAGAGCAATTTGACAGAAAGGTGCCAATTCTTTGTACTTCGGTACTTTGGCTACTATTACTCAAAGAATCTCAAAAAGGGGTTGGTTGAGGAAGCTGATTTTCCAAGGCCCCAATGATGGGTGTCAAAGTAAACTTACTCGAGATCATTCACAGATTTTTTCAGTTCAGAGGTATTTTCCATTATTGACTTAGATTGGAAAGCAACTGATTCTTAAATCCATTTTATTTGATATTTAACAGTTTCAAGAAGCAATGCAAGCTCCATAAAGCCCTATGAGGATTAATGTTTGCAACTCATAAACTTATGCATAGACAACGTGATGCCTAAGAGGCAGTCTTCCTATGAGGCTATCAAGACAAAGACTGCTTTCATTTTTTCTTCGTCTACAGAGGAGTAGCTTTTAATACAAGTGTTAGGTAGCTTGAATTGAGTTAAAAAATTTATGCACGAAGTTAACTCAGCACTTGAATCACTTTCTCTTGCTGTTATTCATGTTTTGGATAGATCAAAACATCTAACAGGGAAAGATCAATACGCACTTATCAATGAGTTTGCTGAGTGGATTGTTGATTTGCCGAGCTACGAGGATGTGATTGCATTCCCAGATATGACAAGCAAGGATTACGAGGGACCTATCTCTTAGTAGTCAATACACCAATTATCAACAATTTCTGCCCGGCTTATATCAAAAAGAGGAGGAGTCTCAAGCGTTATGAAATTAATTGGAAGTTATCATAATTCAGGCTTTGAAGCAGTTGCTGATGGAGTTATGGCATTCTTTGATAAACGCACTGACCTACAACAGAAGGGAATATCTTTCAACACTGCAACACCTTCATCAAGCAGTCAAGGCAAGATCTCTACTGATATAAGTCTTGTATCTATTGACACTTCAGATGCAGAAGCATTTGCTCTCTCTCAAGTTATAGTTCGAGGGGTGAATGCTGGCCTCGAGAAATATCTTGCAGAGCGGCCTCTTTTAAAAGATTGCTGTCCAGAAAAATCATTGTTTATCAATCCAATATTTAACTTGCAAAGATATGCTCCCAATGAAGGATTCAAACAATGGCATTGTGATTGGACAATTAGCAATGAAGCGACCGAGCCCATGCATAGAGTATTAGCATGGATTCTTTATTGCAATGATATTGATTCAGCCGGAACAGAGTTCTATTGGCAACAACATCATGAAGAAGCAACTCGAGGAAAACTCTTGATATTTCCTGCTGGTTTATCTCATATTCATAAAGGTCGTGTAAGCAATACTTCAACAAAAACAATTGCTACTGGATGGATTAATGCTGGGAGCAAAGAATCATATATTACCCGCCTCGCAAATCAGTGACCCCCTATAAAGAAAGTACTTTTCCTCACAGAAGAATGTCGAACTCAATAAAAGAGGGAATATGTTTCTGTTTAAAGCAAAAAAGAAGGTCGCGAAAAGCATCCTGTGATAAGGGCAATTATTTCCTATATCAAGATTTCAAAAGAAATTAAGTTCTGAAAAGAAAGAATTTATCGCATTTTGCTTTAATTCTTGTCATCGTGTGACTAATAAATCCCTTTTAGTTCAATTAAAACATGTCTACTCAAGAATTATTAGAGGATTCACTTAAGGAACCTGCAATAGGGCAAACATCTAAATTCCAATGGCATGCTACACCCATAGGGATAGCAGCCCTATGCACACAAGATCTTACTTGCTCTTCTAAAGCCTTCTATGAGGATGCTCTAAAAGAGGGCTTAGAAGTAGGTCTTGATCTCAGTAGAGAAGAAAGGGAATCACATTATTCAAAAAAAGGCTTGGTAATTCTCTTTTACTCTTAGCAATTCAACTTGAAATACTTCTAAGTTAAACCATACAGACTTTTATAGAGATTCATTAGTCTGTTTTTATAAAGACCTTAAGATTTCTCTATATCCTATTTCTATTTTAATAAGTAATCACAGGTTTTTATTTGTCATATGAGTTGAAAGTTCTAGCTACTTTCATCAGCATGGTGAAAGTAGTTATTCAATAATGACACTATCAAAAAAAGGTATTGGAAAATCTTTAGGTCCTGGAATTCTTTTAGCCGCAGCTTGTATTGGTGGTTCACATTTAATGTCATCTACGACAGCCGGTGCAAGGTTTGGTTTTGCACTAGTAGGTCTGATTTTGCTAACCAATTTATTTAAATATCCTTTTCTCTTAGTTGGCACTCGTTTCACAGCAGTTACAGGTCTCTCACTGTTAGAGGGTTTCAAAGCTCGCAACCCTATATATCTACCTTTATATCTAATCGTCGGATTGCTAACAGGAACATTAACTATTGCTGCGGTTAGTTTTGTCTCAGCTCTTCTCTTAACAAATATCCCTATTTTCTCCGCCTTCCCACCAATGGATCTTGCAATTGGGGTTTTGGTTGTAAGTGGCATAATTTTATTGTTAGGTCAATATCAAGCTCTTGACAAAATTTCAAAGGTACTTGTCTTCATACTTTCAGTTTTAACTAGTTTTGCATTTCTCTCACTCATACATCGTGGGGCTATTGGAAACATTGACATCAACCTTATAAATAGCACTCCAAGTCCTTGGAAGCTTGATAATTTAGCTTTTTTAATACCCTTAATGGGTTGGATGCCAGGCCCTGTTGAGTTATGTGTATGGCCTTCTCTCTGGATGTTTTCCAAGTCACAGGAGACTAAGTACGTCGCAAAACAAGAAGAAGCAGAGTTTGATTTTAATCTTGGCTATTCAATTACTGTCATTACTGCCTTGCTGTTTGTATCTCTAGGTGCATTCACAATGTATGGAAGTGGTGAAGCAATGATGTCAGGAAGTGGCGTATCTTTTGCTCAAAACCTTATTCATCTTTATACAGAATCAATAGGAGACTGGGCTAGATGGATCATCATCCCGGCATCAATTGCAGCAATGTTTAGTACAACACTGACATGTCTAGATGCTTATCCAAGGAGCATTTCTGCTATTCAAGGGCTCCTCCAACAAAAAGACAGAGGAATAAATTCTTCTACTTCAGAAAGTAGACGTTTAAGACTATGGATTGTTTTGCATATATGTGCTTCTATAGCAGGCCTTCTAATTGCAAGGTCTGGTGGGGTTACTGTAAAAGATTTTGTGTTTGGAGCTATGACGGGCAGCTTCTTAAGCGCACCAATCTTTGCATGGATGGCAATGGATACACTTAATAGTCCACTAGTTGGGCGCCAGTATCATTTCGGTCCATTGATGAAATCCTTATGTTGGTTGGGATTATTTTTCCTTGGTGGGTTTAGTATCCTTTTCATTGCACACACATTTTTTGGGTTAGGAGTTACAAGATAACAATCGGTAAGAATAAATTTGATAATCACCTCATAGCTTATGAATATCTGAATCTTTAAAGAAAGCCTTTTTCAGACCTTTATTGAGAGCTGAAGCATCTCATTTAATATAAACGTTACCTTTTGTGTCCCATTATGAACTTACTAAAATATGCTCATTAGATTTCTGCCTTGAATGAAGAAATCACAAAGTTAAAATTCAGAAAAAGAACTACGCCTTATCCTCTAAGTAAAAAAAAATTAATTTCAAACCAAAAATAATCTAAACTATTTTTAGGTTTTTTCACCCAAAAGTCCTTCCGTCCCACCCCCAATCTTTTGCTGGTATATCTTCAAATCTAATATAAATACGACTACTGGGAATGCCCGTCTTACTAGAAACCATCTTGCAAAAAACTTCTGACATATCAGAAGGCTTAATTGCACCTATCGATTTAATTTCTATATAACAAGAAGGGTCTTTGGAACCAGAAAATAGCATTGGGACATCTGTTTCTAATAAGGCCATAACATATTTTTCTGGTTTACCAGTCATGACAGCCAATTCCCTAGAGAGTTCTTGAAGGAGCAGTTCTGGGTTTTCGATACTAGAAATAGAAGTTCGAACATTAATAAAAGGCATAACTTCCTAAGCAGAAAAATTAGTGTATGTCATATTGTCTAGCAATTAATCTAAAAAAAGACCGTTAAATCAAAACTAAACTTGCTTTCATCATTTCCTACGACTACATGAGTATTCCTAAAATTAGAAATATCAACAAAATTTAGTTTTATTTCTCAGTTGCTTCTAACTTAAGAAAAATGGAATGCTTCTCATAAGTTATTTTTTGGTTAATCTAAAGTAAGAAGTTTTCTTGATATTTACAAAACTGAAGTGGTAAGACTTTTGAGTTTGTAGATCATTGTAACTCTTGATACAGCCAAAGAAATTGAGAGTCCTGCTAAAGAAATACATAAAGAACAGTGTGGAAAACCCATTTTAAAAGGACTCAGGAAAGAACTCTAAACAAAGATCTAACAGACTAGAGCAAGATATTTGCAATTTAACGGGAAATCTTCGCCATTCTTTTCAATAAGCCTGCACTTTTCTTAGAAGTTTTCGACATAGAAATGAACTGTGTTCTTTTAATAGAATTAGCAATTACAGTACAAATTTCAAAATTCATGAGTAAACGCTGCCATTAGCTAATTATTTAAGGTCTCTTTGGCACATTGCTTAGCAGAGTTTTCATCATTATTACCTTCATCTATAATTGCGCTTAGAGCACAATCACAGAAAGATTCAAGGGCCACCTCGGGAATACCAACAACTACAGGATTAGCTTTAACTGCAAGAACACATTCCTGATATTGATCCTGAGAATAGGCATCTACCCTTATAGCAAGAGAAAAAACAACTATGAGAAATGTCGCAAAAGCTATAGAAAGATTAAATAAAAGTTTCTTCACAAGAACTAAATGGATAAAACAATCCCCTTACAAATAAGCAATAAGGAGATTCTAAATTTTAGACATTTTTGAGTTGACTCATTGAGCATGTATGTTTTTCTATCTCTATAAAGCAAGGCAAGAAAAAACTGTTAGAAAAGAAGATTATGTAGTTGAAAGCTTCTGAGCTTTCCTGTCCCAAAGAATATACTTGAAACACCCTGGAATATCTCTAATTCTTAGATATCTTGCATTTAAAAGTAAGTGCTTATTGCGATTATGACAATCACGCAAATTATAGTTAGGGATGCGATCACATAAGTGATGAATACTGTGATAGGAGATGTCTGCCAAAAACCAGTTTAAGATCCCAGGTAAATTCAAATTACTACTACCATCAATTGCACCACGCAGAGAACTCCATTGAGCAGTTGCATTTGCATATGAACCTTTAAAGTTGTGCTGAACAAAAAAGATACAAATGAATATTGCTGCTGAGGCAGTCATAACTATAGAATAGCAAGTTAGGAATAAGGCAAATCCAAGCCATCGACTCATCAAGACCCAAGAGGTTATAACAAGTAAATTGTTAAAAAATAAATCCATATTCTCAGGGAGTGTATCGCCGTAACCCGTGTGATAGGCCTTGAATCTAGTTTTAAATCTAAATAGATTCATAAAGTCTCTTTTAATGCAGCTATGTACAAATTCAGTTAATAGTGACAAGAAGAAATGTGTTATTGCCATTAAAAGAGCAACCCGAGGCTTAATAACAAGGTAAAAAAAGCCTCCAGGAAATAACATCAACCAATGACGACTAACTGAATACCAAAACTTATTTACTCTCGACAATTCTTGGTAATCCTCGAGAGTAAGTACATCAACCGGGCCACGGTATATCTCCCAATCACCATTATGTCTATGGTGAAAGGCATGATCCCTTGACCAAGGGTGTTGCGGAATTGCATTTATTACTCCAAGGAAAAAACCAACTAATCTGTTAAGCCAACGGGTTCGAAAAAGGGATCCATGTCCACAATCGTGCATTAAAGAGAATGTTCGTGATGAAAATAAAGTCAAAAGCACCAGAGAAGGTGCAATTTGCATGATCTTTAGAGCATCGGATAACCCTGATTTAGATATAGATTCTATTAAAATCCAAAGTCCTGCAATTGGTAGAATTGTTATTAAAACTTGCCAGGATGCCTTAGCATTACTCCTATGCAAATATGGAGCAATAACAAAATCAGACCTTTTAATTGCTTGATTCTTTGTAAGTTCTACCAAGTTCTTCCAGCTGCCTAATAAGTATCGCATTCAATTGCCTTAAAAAAGTCTAAAGGTCAATTCTTTCCTACATTTTATTTTTCCCGGCCAACAGGGAAGATCCAAAGTTATCAATCTCTCATCAACACCTCTTTAAAGATGAAAAAACTCAATAAAGATATTAAAAATCAATGTTTTCTGGCCATCAAAAAAGCTAACGTTGAATCAACATCTAAAATGTTTTAGTCTCTTTAATAACGAAACTACTCTTGGTCAAAAGTGAAGTCCCCTGAAGTTCTAACCCTTTCACACTAGAAATTTCCCCTTTAAGACCTTCTAATGTAAGTTGTTCAATCATTGACTGGATGACTTGGTCTTCCACTAACTTCTGATCAATCCTATCAGGTGTCATTTTCTCGAACAGCTTGCCTGCCTTAGCTTTTACTACTTCAGAAGCATTGGTTATCTTTAAAAGAATCATGTGAAGAAGTTTTCCTATAATTTAATCGATTAACAAGAAAGAATCTACATTCAATCAAACTTGGTCGTATCTATTCTATATCTCGTGTTACTACCATTTCTGAGAGAGTTCACATAGCGAAGCTAGAACATTAGCTTCTTTGATTAATTTTACTATTACAATTTACCTCGCCTAAGTTGAAAAGACTCTCTATCTTGCTCTGCTAGCACAGGGTTCTCCCAGGGGAAAACAAGCCACTCTGAAGCATCACATACTTCTACAGCATTCCACCAGATTGGTTCAACTTTGCTAAACCAAACAAATGCTGTAACCCCAGAAAGCCTTTTGATTTTATTTAAAGTCAACCCTGTCTCATAAACATCATCTACTACTAATGAGTTAGGTATAGGCTCTCTGAGAAATGGAATAGTCAATAAATGGCTTATGGCAACTGACAGGCAAAGTCCTCCCCTAGGAAAACCATATACCCCTGAGAACTTCTTATACCTACAATCATAAGTAATCTGATTTAAAGAAGAGTCAAAATCATCCCAACTAAGTTTTCTCATTGAATCTAAAAGCTATTAGAATTTTAGGCTTTGAAAATTTAAAGGCCGACATTAACGTTTTAGCAACCAAGTTATCCGCCTCAAAATAAAATCATATTAATGAATTTTCTAAAATCAAGCTTCAAATAATCTAATAAACATCCCTAGCTCTGAGCGCTTAATAATAATCTTGTTGCCCTTCGCTGTTAGAAATGTCTTTTCACGAATAACACCACTCGTTAAAATTATTTTCTCGACTGTTCCAGTAAATCTTCCACGAGTCCAGTCAATCCGTCTTTCAATCATGGTCTTCCAATTCCTCTCTAAAACTCCTGCTAAATCTGAAGAGCTTAAAAAAGTTGCAATGGTTCCCCTCAACGCTATAAGGAAAGATTCATCTGAAGACTTAGAAGGAGTTTTACCAGCATTGAGTTTCATAGCTGTAGGACTCTTCTCAGTGCTATGAAATTTTGAAAAAACTTGTTCTTGAATTAACTCATAAGTTAATTCTAATTGATCTCTAACTATATGAAATTTAGAGCTAACATCTCTTTTTTGATCCTTGAGATAAGTGCTAACAGTCATTCATGTTCAAAATTACTAAGCTTTTTCTAACAGCTAGAGAACTGATTTCAATCCTTATAGTCAAATATTCCTTCCTTTCGTTATAAAACAATCTTGTCCAAAAAATTAGTTCAATTAAAAATGAACAGATTTTTTACTTCCTTAGAATCTATAAAGAAGCGATGACTCAAGGAGAAGCTATCTAAGGCTTTTGCCAAAGATATCTAAAGCTTCCTTTCTCAGCTTTAACAGCAACACAATTACTTGCGATCATCCACAGAGCTCTATGTATAGGAGTGGGGTTGAAAAGATAAATCTTTGGGAAAGCCTCCTTAATCGCTCGAGTTGCCTCCTTTGCATGATAATGAGGGACTGAAGGTGCTATATGATGAATCACATGAGTGGAGCCGATATGATGATGAAGAAAATTCAAAATTTTCCCATAAGGTCGGTCAATTGAAAGAAAGGCTCCCCTCATAAAAGAAAAGTCTGAGCCAGATAAATGTGGGACATCAGTATCAGTGTGATGCAACCATGTGTAGACAACCAACCAGCAATTAACTACTAGCAGAGGTGCAAAGTAAATAGTCATAACTGACATGATGCCAAAATTCCATCCCCAATAAAATAATATACATAAAAAAATTCCTATCCCAAAATCTGACATCCAAACTTTCTTAGGCCAGTTTCCAGGCCACATTGTCTTAGAAAAAGGTGCCCTTGGCCAAAAGTGATTCGAGAGTCCATACTTAGGTCCACCAGTTTTACCCGCAATTAAATAGGCAGGCCACCCAAGCAATAAGTGAAGAATAAGCTGCAAAATACCAAAAGTTGTCTTCCCAATAGATTGAGAATAGGCTATTTCTTCATCACCTCCAGCCTGTTCACTAATGCCATTAGCTCCAATCACTAAAGGAACATGTGTTTCACCATCTGTTATGTGATTAGTAAATCTATGATGGATTGAATGGGACCTTTGCCAGGAGAAGTAAGGCACTAAAAGAATCGTGTGCAAAAGGTATCCAATGACTGTCTCTAACCTTCGATTATTTGAGAAAGCACCATGACCACACTCATGTGCAATAACCCAAAAACCCATAGCAGTAGTTCCTGAAATCATTGCATATACAATCCATACCAAAACCATTGATAATTTGAGAGGTATAGAAAAACCAATTACAACTACAATTGCCTGTATGAAAATTGACTGGCACAGATACGCCAGAGAGGTAAGTGTTTGACGTGTAAAGCATCGAGTTGGAACGACACTGGTAATAGCTGACATGCTTGGTATGTCAGTCATCTTCACTGCCAAAGCCTGACCATTAAGGCCAGAGAGAAGAACGTTTTTCAAACTGTTGGGCTAGAGGAGGAAAGTTTTTTCTAATTTAGAACCAGGAATGGTTAACTTAAGGTATTTTTCTCAGAACCTAGATGTGAAAGCAGGCAAACCTATAGCTCAAGGCTCAGAAAACTGTGCAAAAAGAGAGTATTTACACTTAAATCTAGCAAGAAGGGTTCCTCATCAATGGAGTTAATGATCTGTGGGTATTAATAACTAAAATGAGGCTCTAACTAGAGATTATAGGTATTTTTATGACTTTTAATTAAGTCTCATAAAGAACTCTAAACGTAATAGAACTTTTACTTAAAACATGAACTATTTATAACCAAAACAAATATGTTGTCACGATGAACCACTCCCTTAGTCTTCTTCTATATGCTTGCGGATGGGCAATAGCGTGGTTTGTACTCAGCTCAATTATTGATTATGGGCTAGTAGTAACGAACGTCTACGAAGCAGGCGAGAAAGGTAAATTCATAACTTATTCACTTGGGGCTGTCATATCTGTTGCCGGGGCTTTTTCATTGTATAAGGAAGTTTTCCCTGAATAGTCTTTCTGATGATCGGTATGTCATATAGAATCAGTATGAACTAGTTGCTAAATAGTCTCATTCTATAAAAAAGTAATGCTGTAACAAGAGAGCAATAGGCTTGATTCTAATTATTAAAGAATGTTGTTTACAAGTTTCAATGATTTGCTCAAATATTAATTCGAAGAAGTTTTCAAAAGTCATAAACGGATATATCTGAGTTTCTGAACTTCCTATCAGGGAAAGAAACCGTTACATTTTTCGATGCATAGGGATGGGCCCACTAACTGCTCAAAATCCGATGGACAAAGGAGGAAGGATCAGGAAGAGAGAACAACAGTCAGTGATATCAGAAGAATGGCTTGAAGAACAAAGAATAAGCATTAGAATTAAAAAAAAATGAATTTGATGTATCAACAACCTAGGCATAGGAAAAATTCAAGCAACCTTTTCGATCCTAATATCCAAGGCTTGTCTACTTATGACCTGACGTACATAACTTCAGTTCAAAATAGAGTCAAGAATGAAGAATTGCTTCTAAAATCTCAAAATAGACAGATTTCAAAAAAGAGCTAATGGTTTTCCCCATACTAAGATCAATGACAGAGCTCCTGCTACAAGTCAAGCAGGAAGAAAAAAGAAAAGCAGAAAAAGGTTTTGCCAACAGGGATGCTATGCACAGATATATCAAGTTAACGGAGGAAATGAACAAGAGTGTTAAACGTAAAAGGGCAAGGAAACTCCTCCAACAGTCGCAGAAAAGAGCCGCCTAAGTAAGTCTGGTAATTATCATTACTAGCAAGGCCAAAATGTATGTCTACATTGAAATTCCTGTGGAACATTAAACCTATCGATTCTTATTAGGTTTTCATTAGCAGCACTATTGTCTCCTAAAAATAGAGCTTTAGTTGAGTAATGCCCCTTTTTGTGGTAGATATTAATATAGGTAATTTTTATCGATGTCTCAATTAACCATCAAGCTCAGTGCAAAGGCAGATGCCTTAATTGCCCAACTTCAAAAGGAAATCTTCAACCGGCGACGTAAAAAAATCACTGCTGCAGGAGTAGTAGAATCCTTAGTTGAGAGTGGCGCAAAGTCACAGTCAGACAAGCGATATGCTTCTTCTTGGAGCAATCTAATTAAAGATATCGAAAAGGCTGCCAAAGTTTCTGAAGCTCATGGCAACAAGCCAGCAAATATTAGTGCCGATGAATGGGCACTAATATTAAGCCATCGGACTCGGAAGGGAACAAAAGCTGCTAAGCCGGCATCAGACAAGAAAGCAACCAAGGTAAAACCAAAGGCAAAAAGCACAAAGACCAAGGCTTCTACTGTTAAGAAGGCAAGCTCAAAGAAAAGTGTTGCAGCAAAGCCATCGTCTAATAAAAAAGCTACTACAGCCAGGCCGGCTAGACGTGCGAGGCGTGCAAAGAGTGCTCCTAAATCAACAACCCCACCAGCTCAAGCTTCGAAGTAAGACAATTCAAATAGTCAGTTCTAAAAGCGGGTTAGGAGATCAAAGATCTCTCAACCCGCTTTTTAGATTTAAAAGTTTTTTTGTGGTATTAAAAATAGAACTAATTTTTTATTATGCTTAAAAAAGAAAAAGAAAGCATCCTGAAATTATGCCTGTGAGGTGTGACAACAAACTGATCTTTATAAAAAGGAAAAAACAAAGACCCAAACCAGTTAAAACAAACATTACATTTGATACTTTAGACTTACGAGTTAAGCCAAGATGAAAATTTAAGAATTCTCTTTTCCAATAAATTGAACTCAACAAAATAAAAGAATCTATACCGTAAAGAATTCCACTAAACCCTATTAAAGGAGACACTAGTTTTTTAAGAGACATATGTCTACTAACCATTGAAGGAAAAAATATAAGGGATTAGAAATTAGACAAGAACAAGAAAAAGATATGCGCTAGTAAGTTCTAATTCCTTCAATAAGTTTCTAGCTATAACTATTCCAAAAACGTTTGACAATAGGTGACTTAGATCAAAATGAAGAAGATGAGAAGTCAATCCTCGATATGACTCTAATAAAAGGCGGCTTGAAATATGCCAAGTCAATACTATCTAAAGTTCTAAAAAGTTGAGTCCAAATGAAATGAAAATTTCGTAAGATTAGGTAAAAGGTATTGCCAATCAAGTTCCTCAATTTTAAAAGTCATATTTTCATTTTCATGAAGCCAAAGCGACCTCAATTGCTGCGACAAGTTCCTCATCCGAGGGCTGAACACCTGGTTGAAAACGTGCAATGACGTTCCCATCCTTACCTACTAAGAACTTCTCAAAATTCCAGCTTACATCTCCAACAGGCTCAGTCTTATTGAGTGTTGTATAAGGTTCAGTAGTTGAACCTTTTGCATGCACCTTATTGAAGAGTTCAAAATTAGCTCCATATTTTAATGAGCAAAACTCTTTAATTTCATCAAGAGATCCTGGTTCTTGCTTTCCAAAATCATTGCAGGGGAATCCAAGAATAGCAAATCCCTGAGCCTTATATTTATCTTGGAGTTTCTGCAAGCCTGAATACTGTGGTGTATTACCACAACGGCTCGCCACATTAACAATCAGCAAAACTTTCCCAGTGTACTCACCAAGACTCTTCTTTTCTCCCATTGCTGTTTCAACGATGGTGTCCGTAATGTTAACCAGCATGACGATGTAGTTTTGATCTTTTTAAAAGTTAGCAGTTATCGCATTAATCAATTGCGGTTTTTTCTCAACTCCTTATAAAAAGTCTTATTGATCATACAGATTATTATAACTCTTAAGAAATATCAGGATTTTAAAATATCCATTTTTCTAAATTAACCTATAAAAGAGCAGGTTATTTTCTTAGAGTATTGACTTAAGAGAAAACGATTTATGTTCAAACTTCTCTGAGGGAAACTTTTCTCGAAGTCAAAGAACCACCTTGAGAACGAAAAACAAAGAAAAGTAGGGGTCCTATAACTAAAGGAATTGCAATTGAAAGAATTATATTTACAATAGTGCTGTTCACTCGCAGCCCAGAAGAAGCAAGAGCACCTAAACTTAATAACATTTCAGTCAAAAGAGATATTGGCTTATTCAATATATGCACAAATAACACATTGTAATTGTCAAAGATTTACTCAATCATGGGTATATTGATACCCACCAATGAATCATTAAGCAGCTGAACAGAGAGCCATCGCTATAAAGTTGTTTATTAATACTTATCAAATGGAATCAAAAGAAGATAACAATCTTGATTGTAAAAAAATCATTGAATCAACAAATTATTTAAAGGTAGAAGGAAATTCATTACTAGTAGAGAAGGCCTTTGATACAGAATCAACTATGGTCAAAAAAGAAAAAGAATTAAAGAAGAAAGTTCCTGAGCTTGCAGACAAAGCAACATCAAACATCGAGAGAAGCCTGAATACCCAAAAAACTTATCTAAAAAAAGAACCTAATGTCGATGAAATCTTCAAAGCTATAGAGGAAGGGTTCCCAAAGGAAAGTACAAATAAGCAATACATCTTTCCACATCCAAGGTATTGGATTGGTCCAAGGTTCATGGCTGTTTGGGCTTTACCTATACTTTTAATAACGTCATTTAGTAACTTAATAAGATCATCTAACCCAGTAAAACCTTATCAAGAGCAGGACTACACAATTAAAAAATCAGAGACAATCTACACTTCAACAAAAAAAGCAATTGATGGTTCTAATTCAATGAGATTCTTTGGTGTTCGTTTTATAACTATTTGGGTACTACCACTTGCAATCACTGGAATCTTTATGGAATATCTTTTTATAAGTCCTCTTACAGGTAGAGTCCCGTTTGGATAATTCTTTTTGATTCCAAAATCTTAATTACTTCAATCTTTTCTCCCTCTCTGAATACCTGTATACAAAGCAACAATAAAAAAAATGCCAATGGCTAAATAAACTAGCCTTTCTATTAAAAGTGATATGGGGTTGCCAACAGTTAACGAATTAAGTTCCATCCATTTTCGTTGCGATATTCAACTGTTCCATCTTTTCGCCTAAATGGCTTTGAATAGAGAACTCTTAACAAGCCTCAACATCCATATTCTTACTTATGAGAAAAAAAGAGATGAAAAAGAATAACCCCATGATAAAAAGTAATAATATGCCTAGAGGGCTTAATCCCATCTGAGATAGAGTAAGCGCGAACATGACCGCAAACTTGATGCCTTAGAGATTTAACATAACTATTCTAACCTGCTATAAATAAGATCTCAAGCACTACTTGATTTTTCATATTCATTGCAAAATCCTATACATCTTTAATAGAAGGGATTGCAACATTGCATTGAATTAGCTCATCTTTCCTACTAATAAATTCAACTTCACCAAAGTTATTCGGGTTTAAACAAATGCAAATTCAACTAAGACCGATTCTCGCTGTTGAACACTTTGAAAAAGCAATGGAAAGTGCCAGATTATCTTCGGATGATCAAGAGTTAATCGAATACATAAGATATATAGGTGTTTTTTCACAACCAAGCATTATTAGAGATCTGAGGATCAAATCAAAGCCTCCTGTTTTATCTACTCTTTGTGAGATATGTAGAAAAATTGGGGTTCAAGTTCCTGAACATTTCGCAGCAATCCGCCTATGGTCCAAATCAATAAGTGCGCATGATGTGCATTGGGATGGTGATCTCATTTGCAGTACTGCTCAAAACATTGATGGTATTCCTTTAAGTCCTGAAGCAGGGACTACTCCTTACGAAACTCTTGTCGTTCACAAAGAACTCTTTACGGGGCTAGGTTAAATCATTAGAATTGTTCTGACTTCCTTCCTTTTAGGTTCATTTAACCTCATGAAGAACTTGGAAAGAGTTCTTCTTTTTACTAAAAATTAGGACTTTATTTGAACCAAAAAGAGATATACCTGTCTGCTCTCTTAAAGTACTAAAGGTAGTCAAGCCTACACCACAAGTCTCTATAAATAAGATTGGCAAAGTGCCTTCTTCACCATTCATTGCTTGTAAATCAATCGCTTGTCTTACGGCCTTACTAGCTTTCTCTAGTCCTAAAGTTTCTGAAAACTCTGCCCACAAGTCATTAACTGGTTCACAATTCGAAAGATCTAAAAAATGTCTCATGAAAAATGGATTTAATTGTCAATCCTGCTTTAGTAATTCCATCCAATGAACTTCATTGGCGTTTTTCACGCTCTTCAGGATCGGGTGGCCAAAACATCAACAAGACAGATACTAGAGTAAATCTCTCTTTCAATATTGAAAAGTCCAAGGCTTTAACTTCATATCAAAAGCATCGAATAACAAAACAACTTAGCAACCAAATAGTAAATACCACGATTACAGTTATCACTCAAGAGAACAGAACTCAATATAAAAATCGAAAATTAGCCCTAATGAGACTAGGGATACTCCTAGAAAAAGCGTTAGAGCCGCCTCCTAAAGCAAGAAAAACTACCAAGCCTACGAAATCCTCACAAAGGAAGAGAGTTAATTCTAAGAGAAAGCATGGAGAGAAAAAACAAAGCCGGAGGGTAAAAACAATGATTGAGGAGTTCTAACAAAAAATGCTATTAGGAAGTTCAGAGGATAATTTATAAAGAAAAACGCTGTGAATTTAGTAATTTCAACTTAAAAAAAGTATAACCAATAAAACTCGGGATTTTATCTATCTAACTTCTTCTGAGACAAATCTGTTTCATAATTACTCCTAAGATCATCAAACATTGCTTCTAAAATTGCTTCTTGAGCATTGTCTACATCTTTAAGATGTTCCTTAATAGCTTCAATTTCATCATGGGTAGGCAATTGAAAAAAATCTAATTCTTAGATTCTTTCTAAACGGTTAATTAAAAGTGTCAATAGATTTAATCAAACAACTTCTTATTGAGTATCAACTATATGAAACTGAATCAATCTCAAACAAATAAGAGCCCTTATTTTTTGACATTAGAAGTAACGCTAGGCACTTTTTCTCTGAAAGATTGAAAACGATCAGTCCGGCTATTTACTTTCAAAGTTGTATAAATACGACTTACACCCAATCGATGAACTTCATGATGGCATTCTTTAACGCACTTAAATACACTTTCCCAGTCCCCTTCAATTGCTGTGCCATTTGGGCCCAATTCATGTTCTAACCCATTCTTTTCAATAATCTCCTTACAAGCTCTTATATATGGAGAGAGGGAAACACCTGCT
The DNA here is from genome assembly GCA_003279445.1 of Prochlorococcus sp. AG-402-G10. Taxonomy (GTDB): domain Bacteria; phylum Cyanobacteriota; class Cyanobacteriia; order PCC-6307; family Cyanobiaceae; genus Prochlorococcus_E. The sequence goes on along the minus strand of QCHT01000001.1, from coordinate 3,286 downwards.
CCAACAGGCACAAGAGACAGATCAATACTTACCCACATAAAAGCAATATAAGGCTTTATTTATAATGACAGCTCCAAAATAAAAGCTTTATTGTCGATGCGAGTATTAACTAAACTCTTAATCATTCTAAGCTTTTTTAATTATCTTGTAGGTAGATTTATACCAAGCTGATTTTGCTGCTAGTGACCGATTTCGAATTCATAGATGAGCATAAAGCCTATATTGAAGAATTCTTTGACATCATTGATAGCGCCTGTCATTTTCTTCAAGAAGAAACTGATTGCCCTGACGAAGCAATAAATCAATTACTTGGTGAGGCTATTGGGACCTGGCAGCTGCCAAATATTGAACAATTGGATGAAGCCTTAAGAAAGCAAAATCCTCTGACACAAGATTAAATGGTCATTCTAAGAGTCTTCACAAAACAACAGGATCAGACAAAATAGGTTAATAAACAAAACCTTTGAGTCTTCATTGGACGAGAGACTATTCTTTCCTGCAACACTTCGAAATCGGGCAGTTATTTGTGAAGTCCTTGACGAATTCTTGCCACAACATGGAATTACACTTGAAATAGCAAGTGGGAGTGGAGAGCATGGAATAACATTTCAGAAAAGATTCCCAAATATTATTTGGCAAACTAGCGATTCAGATCAATCTTGCAGGAGAAGCATTAATTCATGGATCAGGCATGAGAGGTTAACTGAAAAAATGCCCTTAGCAATCGATTTAAGTGTTGAGAAAACTCCATGGCCTTTAACCAACATATTTATATCCAATCTAAGTTCCATTGTCTGCATCAATATGATCCATATAGCGCACTGGGATTGCACGCGATTCTTATTTAAAGAGTCAGGGAAGTATTTAAAATGTGGTTCACCATTAATCCTTTACGGGCCATTCAAAAGGGGGAATATTCATACAGCTGAAAGCAATGCCATCTTCGATAAATCGTTAAAGAGTCGCAATAAGCACTGGGGAATTAGGAATCTCGAAGCAGTAGATGAAATAGCCAAGAGTTCTGGCTTTAAAAGAAGCAAGGTAATTAAAATGCCTGCAAACAATTTTTCCATAATATTCAATCGAACCTAAAAACAAGCCCACCTCCTTCTTTTTACTATCAAGTCGAAAGAAACTAGGCTATCTAATTAGTGCAACCTATATTTAAGAAAAAATCTGAGGATTAAAAACCAAATGAAAAGAACCTCATTCAACGAATTAAGTTACTAGAATTCTTTACTAGGAAAAGCATTAGGAGTCAAAGGAGGAAAAGTATGGTCAACATGAAGGCTTCCTAATCTAAGAAACATAGGTAAAGGTCTTTTGCACAGCTTTATAATTGAACTATTGATTCTCAATTAAATATAGATAGAGGGCTCTGCCCCGGAATAATTCCAAGATAAATTAAAGCCATCGCAGTTTGTGCAAGGAGCTATTATGATAGTTTTAGATATATAAAATTAATGAATGTGTTTTAGGCAACACTAGGAAATCTTCCTGCTTTTGTCGCTATCGTTTGTTTTTACCCAATCGCTGTATTAGCTCCCGTAGAGTTATTTCAAGATTATTAGATGATGACAATGGCTGTGGGAGAATAGTTCCTTTGCTAAATTCTCTAAGGGCTAAATCAATTTATTTTACTAAAGCAGACTTAATTCTTTTTCATGGCATTAAAAGTAGGCGATTTAATACCTGAATTCTCTTTATTGGATCAATCAGGAAAATTAAGAAGCAATAAAGAATTCGCAGGCAAGCCTCTTGTCCTTTTCTTTTATCCAAAAGATGATACCCCTGGCTGCACAGTAGAGGTTTGTGGCTTTCGGGATAAGTATGATCTCTTTAAAATTCTAGGTGCAAGAATATGCGGTGTAAGTAATGGAGGAGAGGAAAGCCATCTACTCTTTTCTAACAAGCATAAGCTCCAATACCCATTGCTTTGTGATGAAAAGAATTCGTTAAGAAAAGCATTTGGAGTCCCAAAGTTCCTAGGAATGATTGATGGCAGAGTGAGTTATATCATTAATGCAGAAGGAAAGATCTGTCATATTTTTGAAGACCTTCTCAATGGTCCTGCTCATATCAAGGAAGCAATCCGAGTCTTAAAAGAAATTCAATAATTTAAATCAGAATGTTTTTAAAGCCAACAAATATACCTTTTCATATTCAGAATACGTTCGGCTATGTGTCTTACCAAGTCAAAGCTTAGGTTCATTGTCTCAAGAAAAGTTCCAACAACCAAACTAAAGGCTAGAAGAATTAACCAATACCCTCTCTCAGTTCCATCATATACAGGGAGGTCTTAAATTCCTGTCTAGGGATTTTCTTTAAAAGCTTAGGGAAGTGGATCTGTCACATAATTTTCCGAGTTAGTATTCATACGATCTGCTGCAACAAAACAAATACCAAAAGCCTCATTCTAAATGCATTCACAATTAAGGATTGCCAATGCTTCATTAGGTAAGCCAAGAAAAATATCCAGCAATTGACTACCTGTAGCTGGCACAACTGTAATGCCTACAAGCTTAACCCTACCGTTTCCATTGACAACCATACCTTCCTCCTCAAAGTATTTACTAGTTACTTTCCCAGTAACTAGTGACGTCTTGACAAGAAGATTAGGAAAACTAAAGATTGAGAAAATAGAAAAAACAAACCTCGACTCAAAATTAAGCGACAGCTCACCTGTTGCTACATCCAAGGTTCCTTCAAGTTTATCCATAAGCATCTCAATCTTCAGGCCAGGAGGGATTGGGAGGGACAGGAACCTTGTATTCCTCCAAGTAAGAGGAGGTATTAAAAATGTATTAGAGTCAAATCTCAGGTGTTTAAGTCTTGCTTGCTCTTGCAAGCAAACAAAAGCCGGTCCGCCACCACTTGTTGCATCATAATCAAAGGGTGGATATAAACCGATTCTCAAACAGCAGTTATCAAGACTTTTTAAATACATAAAGTTTTATACGAAAAATTAACACATTTTTTCTTTATAAGGCTCACTTGAATTTTTCAATTCTTTTGAAAGAAGGAAGTAGCTAAGAATATTAGGTGAACTGATCTGTTTGTGCTTATCTCACTTTTGAAAATAATTATTCTTCTTCATTTACTATCCCATACTAAATTATACGAAAACTATTGATCCTTGTTAGGTCTATCTATATCACTAAACGTAGTTAACAGATAGTTCTTGTACAACTTCACAAAAATCAGAGAGAGGAATTGCACCTCTCTAGCCGCTAGTACGGTCTGACTTTAAGCAAGTTTAGCTGATGTTTTAGCAGGTGCTTTCTTT